>JBKPDR010000064.1:0-23518 GCA_046727975.1 Actinomycetota bacterium
GCGGCGCCTCGGGCCCGACCCGCATGATTCGGGCCTGCGCTCCGAGCACGTGCGCGAGCTCGTCGAGTGCGGCTTCGACGTGGGCTTCCACACGCTGCGCCACGACCTCCTCACGGCGCTCGACGAAGCCGCCCTCGCGCGGGCGATGGCGGCCGGACGTGCAGAGCTCGAGCACGCCGCCGCGCGGCCGCTCACGACGATCGCCTACCCGCACGGCAAGGCCGACGAACGTGTCGGCCACGCCGCCCGCGAGGCAGGATTCCGGCTCGGGTTCACGGGCCGCTCGGAGCCCATCGTGCCGCACTCCGATCCCATGCTGCTGGGCCGCTCCGAGCCCGCGCACGAGTCGGTCGCGGCCCTCGCGCTCCAGCTCGTACTGATGTTGCTGCGGCGTCCTCATCGGTAGCGATCGAGCCATGCTGGCCTCTCCGCAACGCGCTGGCCCTCCGGTAGCGCACCGGGAACGACGGTGCGGAGACTGCTAGCCGAGGCGAGCAGCGAAGGACTGACGAGGGCACCCAGGGCGCGAGCGAGGTTCCCGGGGGACGCCGTCCCGCGGACGTAGGCCCGCGCGGCGGCGAGGCGACGCCCTGCCCGCAGGTGGCCCCCTGCAACCCAGCGAGCGAAGGAGGCTGCGTCGGGGCGCACGCCGAATTGCCTCGCCGTCTTGCGGTGCTTGGCTTCGAGGTACGCGAACTCGGCGAAGACGTCCCGCCGATCGACGAGCAGCATGCTCTCCCTGTGCATGACGAGCGCCACGAGGACGTCGTCGAGCGCCGCAGCGCTGCCGGCCAGCACCAGCCGGATCCAAAGATCCCAGTCGGCGAGCTGGGAGAGCCTCTCGTCGAAACCGCCCAGTGCGCGGAGGAGGTCCGTCCGTGCCAGCACATTCGAGCTCCCACCCCACAGGACGTTCCACCGCAGAAGCGAGGGAGCGAGTGTTGCGGGATTCGGGGCAGCGTGTCCCTGTACCAGGCGGAATTCGTGGTCGATCCAGACCGCGCCTGTATAAACGAAGCCTGCCCTCACCGCGCGCGCAGCATCGAGCTGAAGGCGAAGCTTCCGGGTGGACCAGATGTCGTCGTCGTCGAGGAAGGCGATCCAGTCGCCCCGTGCCTCCCAGATCCCCCGATTACGCGCGCGGGCGACACCTTGCGGTCGCTCGTGGTGGACGACGCGCATACGCGGTCCCGCAAGCTCGGCGAGCCGCATGCTCGTCTCGTCCGTTGAGCCTTCGTCGACGACGACGATCTCATGCTCGACTTCTTCCTGGTCGAGCGCCGCGCGCAGCGCGGTGCTCGAAAAGAGAGGCCAGCGGTTCCGCGTCGGGATGACGACGGTGACAGCGGGCTTGGTCGTCACCTTTCACTCGCCGAATACCCTGCACCGGGCACTGATCCGAAGACTCGCCAGCCTTCTGCGAGGCCGCGGGGAAGTCCGGTGAGGATGCCTTGAGCGGCATCCGACCATCGGGGACGCCGTAAGAGCAGCCGCGCTGCGGTCCCGCGCATGCCCGCAAAGAGGTCGTATGCGATCCAAGGCAGCATGCGCAGGTCGCCTCGGCGCAGATGCTTTGCGTAGAACATGCCCTGCGACTTCGCGTACTCGACGTACCAGTTCTCGAGATCCTGGCGCGAGCGCCATTCGTGGTGCCAGACCACGAGTTCAGGCTCGTAGCGAAGCGTGCGCCCGGCCCGTAGCCAGCGGTAGCAGAAATCGTTGTCCTCGGCGACCGGCTTGATGTGCTCGTCGAATCCGCCAATCGCAAGGGCGTCGTTGCGATCGCAGGCCATGTTGCCCGTGTAGAGGGCTCCGAAGTGGATCTTCCCGGTCCAGTCGCGCGGCGCCGAGTCGGCGATCGTCGATGGGACGGCGTCGGAGTCTCCGCCGGCCAGAACCCTCCCGGTGACGATTCCGTGCGGCTCGGCGACCATGTGACGAACTGCCAGCCCGACCCAGTCGGATCCGACCGTGCAGTCGTCGTCTGTCACGAGAACGACATCGAACGACGCGGAGCGCAAGCCCGCGTTGAGCGCGAGTCCCCGGCCGCGCTCCTCGGAAGGCACGTGCCGTGCACCAATGCCCTGGAATTCCTTCACGAGCTCTTCTACGGCTCCTCCGCCACTCTGATCGACGACGACGACCTCCTGCGCTCGTGGGCGGCAACGCGTGAGCGAATCCAGGCATTCGCGAAGCAACTCGACGCGTCCGATCGTTCGGACGAGCACGGAAGCCGGAACGACGTCCTCGCCGGTCATGCCTATTCGGCCGACTGACCGCTGGCCGCAGCAGGCGGAGACGGCGAATCGCCCGACCCTGCCTCTGGCTGACGCTGGATCCGGCGAAGTAATCTACGAACAGCGCCAGGGACGAGTTGGCGCGGCGCTTCGGCGAGAATCTCCCGAGCCGGGAAGTGAACGAGAGAGCGTTCGTGCCGAAGGACTCGAAGCCGCATGTACTCGAGCTCGGCCGGTCTCGCCGGTGTTTCGTCCGCCGATCCATCGTCGACGACGATCACCTCGGGGTCCACGTCCTCCTGTTTGAGCGCGGCCGGAAGCGCGGAGCTCGCCGGCAGCGGCCACCGATCGCGGGTTGGGATGATCACCGATATCTCGGGAGCTTCAAGCATCCTGCGGGCGACGGGCCGTCAGCAGCAGGTTCATCGGCAAGGTCGTACTGCTGTCCGCAGACCGCCGCTCCATCGTGTCGAGGATGGCTGCGACTCCGTTCACGGCGACGTAGAGGAGGGGGAACGGCGCGCGCAGCGCGCGCGGCAGCCGGAACTTCGCGCTCTCGAGGAGCGACCCCGTGAGCGTCGCCCATGCGACCGCGCGCCCGCCGTTCTCAGTAAGGCAAACGTCCTGCCAACCCTGAAAGAGGGCGACGAGCTCAGGCCCAGTGAAGCGACGCTCCAGGATCGTGCGGTCGTAAGGCCACACGAACGGGACCGAGACGATCACCGTGCCACCGGGGCGCAGGACACGTCGCAGCTCGCGAACGCCGTGCGCTGGATCTTCGACGTAGTGGAACGCCTCGATGCAGACAACGACGTCGAACGACTCCTCCGGGAAGGGTAGGAACTCGTTCGTGACCACGTCTGCGACGCCGTACGGATTCCCGATCACGTCGAGACCCACGCACCGCGCACCGGAGGGGAAGAGGTCCTCGTACGGCCGGCTGCCGCAGAAGACATCGAGTACGTCGCGGACGGATCCGGGCACGCATGCGATAGCCGCACTCAGGTCGTCGCGAAGGAGGCGGAGGTGGAGGTAGTCGAACTGCGTCCGGCGTGGGTACCGACGGCTTCGCCTCACCTGCTCCAGAGCGTGCGGGGCGAGTCGAGGTGACGTCGCGGGCGGGCGAGCTGTGGTGGAGACGTGATGCTCCATCACTGTCTCGTCACAGGTCTGGGGCCCGGATTGCGCGCGACTCGACGTCCCACCGCACGACGGGCTGCGCGGTCCGGCGTCGGCGAATCGCTTCGTCACGGTCATCTGGCCGGGGCAGGAGCGTGAAGTGGAGAAGCTCCTCGTAGACGTGCGAACCATCCTGCGTTCCGATCCGGACGCCTGCGATGTACTCGCCGGCAGGCAAGATTGGCGGGATGGTCAGGCGAACGGCGTGCTCGCCGGGACTCTCGAGGTCGATGCCCTGATCTGAAAGGTTCTCGCTCAAGACCTGCAATTTCGAGCTGTTGAGAACGTAAACCGCAGCGTCGAAGAGGAGCAACCGCTGCCTGGATGCGAACCGGAGGTCGAACACAAGGGGCTCATCTCTCTGCAGGGCGTCGATGGCTGTCCCGCCCTTGTCGACCAGCGCAATCGACAGGTCTTGGATGGGGTTGTCCGGCGCAAGTGAAATGTGTGCGCGAGAAGCTGGGCTCACCATCGTTCGAAGGTAGGCATCAATCACGTCGTGTGCGGGGCCGTCCGCGCGTAGGCGCGCGTCCTCGAGCCATAGCGCACGTCGACAGAGCTGTGCGACGGCGCCGATGTCATGGCTCACGAACAGGACCGTTCGACCCTCCTGGCCAAACTCGGACATCCGGCCGAGGCAGCGGCGCTGAAACTCGGCATCGCCGACCGCGAGCACCTCGTCGACGATGACGACGTCCGGATCGACGTGGGCCGCAACCGCGAATGCGAGCCGGAGCCACATCCCCGAGGAATAGCGCTTGACTGGGGTGTCGAGGAAGCGCTCGACGCCGGCAAACTCAACGATGTCGTCGAACCGACGCCTGACCTCGCGCCGAGACATTCCCAGCACGACGCCGTTCAAGTAGACGTTCTCGCGTCCGGTGAGCTCCGGATGGAAGCCGGTACCTACCTCGAGCAGCGCGCCGACTCGTCCGCGAACGCGCACGACGCCGGTGGTCGGACGGACGATGCGCGCAACGGTCTTCAAGAGCGTCGTCTTGCCAGCGCCGTTGCGGCCGACGATCCCGACCACATCGCCCTGGTCGATCTCGAGGTCGACGTCGCGTAGCGCCCAGACCTCGCGGTTCCCGTTGGACGGCCTGCGACCGCGAAGATAGCCGTCCAGCTTCTCGCGCAGCGTCACGTAGCCGCCCTCGCCGAGGCGATACCGCTTGCCGAGCCCTTGGGCCTGGATCACCACCGCCATCTCAGATCAGATCCGCGAACCCGCGCTCGGCGCGCAGGAAGTACACGAGCCCACAGGCGAGCAGGACTGCAACGACTGCGGCGGAGACCAGCGCCTCGGGACCCGGAGCGGGGCCGCCAACGAGCGACCAGCGGAAGCCGTCGAGCACGGTCACCATGGGGTTGAGCGCGTAGACGTACCGCCAGGCCCCCTCGACGAGCGAGCTCGCGTAGACGACCGGGCTCGCGAAGAGCCAGACCTGGATGAGGAAGGTCATCGTATGGCGCACGTCACGGTACTGAACGTTCAGAGCCGACAACCAGACGCCCGCTGCGAGCACGACGAGAAAGCAGGCCACGATCCACAGTGGCAGCAGGACGAGGGCGAAACCCGGAGCGACTCCGTATACGGCCATCATGACCCCGACGAACGCGAGCGAGGCCAGCAGGTCGACGAGCCCGGGCAGGGCGAGAGCAAGCGGCGCTATCAGCGCCGGGAAGTACGTCTTCGTGACCAGATCGCTGTTCTGGAGGAGACTCTGCGCGACGGAGTCCAGGGCGCCCGAGAAGTAGCTCCAGAGGACGAGGCCTGAGTAGACGAAGACTGCGTACGGCACCCCATCGCTCGGAAGGCCGGCCAGCCGGCCGAAGACGACGGTGAAGATCGCGACCGCGACGAGTGGCTGAATGATCGCCCAGGCGAGGCCGAGGACCGTTTGTTTGTATCGAACCTTCAGGTCGCGCAGCGCGAGAACGAGCGCGAGCTCGCGGAACCTCCAGAGCTCACCGAGCTCGAGCCGCGGGAGCCATCTTGTTGGCGCGCGGTTCTCCGTCCATGCCTTCCCCGCGTGCCCGTCTGCGACCCGGGGCGGAGCGACGGCACGCGTCGTCCTCGTCATGTCGGTGGTCGTGCCCGGCTCGTCCATGGCCTCTCCAGCAGCCCGGGGCACCGGGCTCAATAGGCTCCGTGCCCCTTGACAAGCGTCCACGCCGTCTTTCCGAGAACCACAAGGTCGAGCTTGAGCGACCAGCCGCGAACGTAGGCGATATCGAGGCGAACGCGCTCCTCGTAGACGGCTCGCGAGCGGCCGTGGATCTGCCAGTACCCGGTCACGCCAGGTCGGAAGCTGAGGAGCGTCCCCACATCGTGGTGATACCGGCTGAGCTCGTCCTCAGTGACAGGGCGCGGCCCTACCAGGCTCATGTCGCCGCGTAGCACGTTGAGCAGCTGCGGGAGCTCGTCGAGTGACGTACGCCTGAGGAATCGTCCGAACCTCGTCACACGTGGGTCGTCTGCCAGCTTGTGCGTGCGCTCGAACTCCTCGCGTGCCGCCGGGTCCTCGAGGAGGCGCTGCAACTCGAAAGTCGCGGCCTCCCCGCCATATGCCTCGCCGGTGCAGTGTTCGAGGTACATCGTCCGGAACTTGATCAAATGGAAGGGCCTGCCGTTCATGCCCACCCGCCTGTGCTTGTAGAAGACCGGCCCGGGCGACCCGAGCCTGACTTGGATCGCGATCCAGGCGAAGACCGGTGCGAGCAGGAGAAGGCCGAGGCCAGCCAGCAGAACGTCGAGCGACCGTTTGATGGAGAGCGAGGACCGCCACAGTTGAGAGGGCGGCAGACCGATGAGCGGGAAGCCCTCGAGCGTGTGAATCTGCGCCCGCGGGTCCACCGCCGCGAACAGCCTTGGCACGAGATCGACCTGGACCCTGAGATCCTTCGCCCTGCGCACGAGATCCATCGCTTCGCCGATCGGTCGGTCGAAGAAGGCGACCACTACCCTCTCGATGTCCAGCGTCTGAACGATCTCGGGCAGCTCCTCGGGTGGGCCGAGGACGGTCAATCCGCCGATTACCTCTGTGCCGCGATCCGACGCCGGGTCGACAAAGCCCACGATGTTCACCCCGTACTCGGCGTGGTCGAGGATCTTGTGCGCGACGAGCTTGGCGACCGGGTCGACACCAACGATCACGGCGTTCTGAACGTATGCGCGCCGCGTGCGCGCGAACGACCTTGCGCCGACGCGCGCGAACGCGACGAGCGCGATCGCGAGTGCCCAGAAGGTGAGAAGCTTCGGCGGGTAGGGCTTGGCGAGCCCAGTCACCCACGAGCCGGCTAGGAAGAGGAACGTCCCGACGGTTACGAGGTGGAAGACCCCTACGAGGTCGTCCAGCGTCGAGTGGCTGGTGCGCTCCTCGTCGCGGTCGTAGAGGCCGTGGAGCTGTGCGAGCAGGACCCAGCCGGGGAGGGTCGCGATGAACAGCGGGATCTCGTATTCGTGGCCGACGGGGTCGGTTGCGTCGATCTTGGTACGGAAGAGCGCAACGGCCAGCGCGAACGCGAGGCCCAGCCCGGCAACGTCCGCGAGCATGAGCATGCTTCGAACGAGCCACCGGCGACGCGTGCGGCGGGCCCTTGGCGGGTGGAGCGTCGGGTCCGCGAGCGCGCCGCGGATCGACGTTCCAGGCTTGCCTACGCCATTCCCCCCTGCTCCTGCACGTCTGAGCGGTGACTCCTTTTGCATGCTTCCGGGGTTTGTCGCCCTGCGCTTCATGCCACCCGCTCCGGCTCGGTCCCCCCGGCCGCGAGCGTGCGCTCGATGACCGCCGGGACACTCGCGAGCCGGACGAGGGTCACGAGCGGAATCAGGGTGAGGGGCGCTAGGCCGACCCAGTTCCTTCGCCCTATCGCTCGCAGGTAGTGGCGGAGCGTCGACACGCCGTCCGGCCGGTCTTCCGACCAATCATCGTCAGCAAATACCGCAGGCTGGATGCGAACCTCCTCCCCTAAACGAATCCTGGGAGAAAGTACAGTGTGCGTCAAGAGCGCCGCCGACACATGACGGGCCGAAACGTTGACGAGCAGTCAGCGCAGCGTTAGAGATGGAACAGTCATCCATGGCGACCTCGCCCCTTCCCGCATCAGATCGGCATCTCCTCCCGGCGGATGTAGACCGAATTTTCACTCCGGTGAATGCGCGAACCTCGTGCGGGCAGGCGTCGACGATCAGGCAGAGATCGTGGTCGCGACGTCCGCGGAAGCTGCCCCCGACTGGATGCTTCCCGTTTCCCTGCTCTGGATCGCCGGAGACCACGAGTACGAGAGCGTGAGACGAGATTTCGAGCTTTGGGAGCCGCACCTGCTTCCCGACACCGTGGTCGCGCGGCACGACATGTTCGTCTCGGCAGGTCCTGAGCGCGTGGTGCGCGAGCTGCTCATCAGGACGGGCCGGTTCACCTCGTTCGTCCATGCAGACACGACGACGGCCGCGCGCCGATGCGAGCGGCTTCGCCCTCGTGCCGCGTTCGTACGGCATGCCGGGCTCGTCCGCCGCGCTCTCCACGGCATGCGCCTCCGCGCGTACGACGAGAACGAATACGAATACGCGCGCATCCGCGACGCTCTTGTCCGCTGCTGAGGGTCGCCGGCGCCGGGCGCGGCGCCCTGGACGGCCGTGAACGCCGAGGCGTCGGGCTCGAGAGAGCTCCATCTCGAACGAGCGCTCCTTCCGCCCGGGCGTCTCGTCCTTGTGTCGATGATCGCCCTGCTCGGAATGAGTGGGCTCATCGTCCTCTCCTGGCTCGTCAAGGCGATCGCACACGCGGATGACGGCTACGCGGTCGACCACGTATCGGGATCATGGATGGCGCTCGCCGCCTACGCGAACGGAGGAACGCTCTACCCGCCGCTCTACGACGGGCATACGTTCGGGGGCACGCGCTTCATGCCGGTTCCGATCCTGCTCCAAGCGGGTGCCGCCAGAGTGTCGGGCGAGTATCTCGTTTCCGCCAAGATCCTTTCGTACCTGCTCGCAGCCGCGCTGCTCGTCCTAACGTTCGTCCTGCTGAGGAGGCGCTGCCCGACGCCCGTCGCGCTGCTGCTGTCGAGCACGATCCTCGTCACCGGCACCGGTCTCACGGCCGCCACGTCAGTCAGGAATGACGCGATGCCTGTGGTCCTCCAGCTTGGAGCAGTCGCGCTCGTCGCACGTTCGTCCGCGCGTGCGTCCATCGTCGCGGCGGCGATGCTGTGCGCGATCGCCGTCGTCTGCAAGCTCAGCGCCGTGTGGGCGCCACTCGCGATCGGCATCTGGCTACTCCAACGGGATCGGCGCAGGCTGGCCGAGTTCGCCGGAGTCTTCGTGGTGGTCCTCTCGGTCGCCCTCGGTGCTTTCCAGGCTCTGAGCAGCGGGCGGATGACAGAGAACGTCCTCGCGCTCTCCGTCGCTACGACTGGGCGCTTCGGCTCGCTGCACGAGGAGATTGCTCGACTGCGCCTGATCGGCAAGGAGGGCCTCGGCCCGCTCGCGGTGCTGCTCGTCCTCGCGATCATCGGAACGCTCGTCGCCGCACGGCGGCGCCAGTTGACGCTTTACCACATCGCGTTCGCGTGTGCATTGCTCGTGACGGCAATCGTCCTCGTGGATCCCGGCGCGTTCATCAATCACCTGATCGACGCCCAGGTCCTCTCGCTGATGGTTATCGGCGAGCTGTGGCGGCGCACGTCTCCCCGCTCGGGAGGCCTGTCGCTTGTTCCGGCGGTGATCGTCGCCGTGCTCCTCGCCGGCTCTGTGGCCGCATACCGTCAGAACGTCGAGATCGGCAGCGACGTCGGAGCACTGCTTCACGGCGCCGAGTCCCGCGACCGCGTGCCGCGGCTGGGGGGCTCTGTGAGCGCGGACGAGAGCATCCTCTCCGAGGATCCCTTCATCCCCGTATCACGCGGCGAGCGTCCCGTCGTGCTCGACCCGTTCATGCTCGTGAGCATCGCCAAGCGACATCCTCGCTGGCGACGAGACCTCGTCCGGCGGATAGAAAGCGCCGAGTTCGACAAGATCATCCTGCTCTACATCCCGGAGAGCGCTCCACTCTGGTACAGCCGCCGTCACTTTGGGGAAGAGATCATTCGCGCGGTCGAGAGGAGGTACTTCCCGGCCGAGCACGTCGGCGGCTATTGGATCTACGTTCCGACCTGAGGTGAACGTGAGACCGAGAACCTCGAGCTGAGCCGATGACACTGTGGGCGAGGTCGACGTCGCGCGCGAGGCCGCCGCAGCTAGCTGCTTGAATCCGGAGGATGACTGCTCTCTACCGCAAGCACCGCCCGCAGGGATTCGACGAGGTCGTCGGGCAGGAGGCGGTCGTTCGGACGCTGCGGAACGCGATCGAGCACGATCAAGTTCGCCAGGCGTACCTCTTCGCCGGCCCGCGCGGCACGGGGAAGACCTCCATGGCGAGGATTCTCGCGAAGGCGCTCAACTGCACTGGGACGCCCGGCCCCAGCCCGGACCCGGACAAGACCTGCCACGTATGCGTCGCGATCGCGAACGGCACCTCGCTCGACGTCGTCGAGATGGACGCCGCCTCCCAGCGTGGGATCGACGACATCCGCGAGATCCGCGAACGCGTCGTCCTCCAGCCCGTGGAGGGTCGCTTCAAGGTGTACATCCTGGACGAGGCGCATCAGCTCACCGACGCAGCCTGGAACGCACTCCTCAAGCTGATCGAGGAGCCGCCACCGCACCTCGTCTTCGTCTTCTGCACCACCGACCTGGGCAAGGTCATTCCCACTGTGCGCTCGCGCTGCCAGACATTCGTCTTCCAGCGCCCACGCTTGACCGAGCTCGTGACGCTGCTGCGACGGGTCGGCGACGGCGAGGGCATCGAGGCTCCCGACGCTGCGCTCTCCCTCATCGCCCGCAGCGCCCGAGGCTCGTTCCGAGACGCGGTCTCCACGCTAGACCAGCTCGCCGCAGCGACGAACGGAGCGATCGATGCGCAGGCGGTACTGCAGCTCATCGGTGCGGTAGAGGAGGATTCGCTCCTGCGGCTCTGCGACATGGTGGTCGACCACGACACGGCCGGCGCGCTCGTCTTCGTCGAAGAGCTCGCGGAGCAAGGGCAGGACCTCGGTCGGCTCGTCACCGATCTCCTCGAGCACCTGCGCCATCTGCTTCTCGTACAGCACATGGGCCACGTGCCGGAGTCGCTGCCGGTCACGGAAGAGACAAAGGAACTTCTCCGCCAGCAGGCGAACCAGCTTCCGGAGCCGACCGTCCTTCGCCTGATCGATCTGCTCGCCGTCGCCGTCGAGGACATGCGCCAGGGCGGCGATCCGCGGCTTCCGCTCGAGCTCGCGATCGTCAAGGTCACCCGCCGGCACGCGGACCTCTCGCGGGAATCGCTCGCCCACCGGGTCGAGCTCCTCGAGAGCCGAATCTCCGTCTCCGGCGGACATTCGGCCGGCACCGAAGGACAAACGACGGTGCAACCCGCGGCTGCCTCTTTCGCGCAAGATGCGGAGCAGGAGGCTCCGGAAATTGCGCTGGATCACGTCGCGGAAGCCTGGGAGCGGAGCATCGTCGAAGCCGTTCGCGAGCGGTCGATCCCCGTGGCGAGCCTTCTGGCCGAGGCGACTCCCAAAGAGCTGACCGGCGATACGCTCACGCTCGAGTTTCCCGCCGGAGCGGATTTTCACCGGCGACAGGTCGCGGAGCCGCACAACATCGGCCTACTACGCGAGGCGCTCTACGAGGTCACGGGACGCAAGCTGTCCGTCGTCCTGGAGACCGGAGAGAAAGACTTGGCACAGACCCATGCCGACGACGAGCCGCTGTCCGAAGAGGAGGTGATCTCCCTGCTGAAGGAGACCCTCGACGCCGAGGAGGTCCAGGAGGACTCATGAGCTTCGACATGAACAAGATGCTTCGCGAGGCCCAGCGAATGCAGGAGGAGCTTGCGAAGGCGCAGCAGGAGGCGGCGACCGAGATCGTCGAGGCATCCGCGGGCGGCGGGATGGTCACCGTCAAGGCGAACGGCGCCGGCGAGGTGGTCGAGATCACGATCGATCCGCGCGCGATCGATCCCGACGACCCCGAGCTCCTCGCCGACATGGTCCTCGCGGCGGTCAACGAGGCACTGCGGTCGGCGCAGAGCCTGATGCAGTCGAAGGTCTCGGGTCTGCTCCCTGGAGATCTCGGGGGCCTAGGCGGCCTCCTCCCTGGCTAGAGGCGTACCAGCGGTCCGGGGAGGGTCGTGTCCGTAGCCGACGGCTACGCTCCCCGCGATGCTCAGCCCGGCGGTCGAGAACCTCGTCACCCAGCTCGCGAAGCTCCCCGGCATCGGGCGCCGGACCGCGCAGCGACTCGCCTTTCATCTACTCGCCTCGCGGCCGGAGGAGGCACTCGAGCTTGCGCGTGCCATCGAGGACGTCAAGACACGCGTTCGGTTCTGCCGAGACTGCGGGAACCTGACCGAGGAGGAGCTGTGCGAGGTGTGCTCGGACGCTCGGCGGGACCGATCGTTGATCTGCGTCGTCGAACAGCCCGTCGACGTCGTCTCGGTCGAGCGAACTCACGAGTACCGCGGCCTCTACCACGTGCTCGGCGGCGCGCTCTCGCCGCTCGACGGCGTCGAGCCGTCGGATCTACGGATCGACGAGCTCGTTGCCCGAGTGGACGGGGGTGATGTCGAGGAGGTCGTGCTCGCGACCAACCCGACTATGACCGGAGAGGCGACGGCCGCATACGTCGCCGACCGGTTACGCGGGAAGGCCAGGGTCACGCGCCTGGCGAGCGGCCTCCCCGTCGGCGGAGACCTCGAATACGCAGACGAAGTCACGCTGGGCCGCGCGCTCGCGGGACGCCGCGACATGCAGTAGGGAACGTTTTTCCCGCAATTTGCGGCTTTCTGGTCTCCCGGCTACTTGCATCTGGCTGCCGCTCTGCCTAGATTGCAGCCACTGAACCGGCAGGCCTTCGGGTCAGCCGGTTCAGTTTTTCTATGCCTTCGGTGCCGACGCCGGAGCCGTTCGTACACTGGCGACCGTGTCGGCCACCGAGTTCGAGGTAGTCCCAGAGGTCGGAGCCGATGCCGGACCGCCGAGGGCGGGCACCGTCGTCATGAAGTTCGGAGGCACGTCCGTCGGCGATCCGGAACGGATCGCGGCCGTGGCCGCCCGGCTGTCCGCTGCCCACGAGACGGGTCACCGTGTGGTTGGCGTGCTCTCGGCGATGGGCGACACGACCGACGAGCTCCTCCGTCTCGCGTACGAGGTCTCGGCGAGACCGCACGAGCGCGAGCTCGACCTGCTCGTCTCAGTTGGGGAGCGCGTGTCGTGCGCGTTGGCAGCGATGGCGCTGATCGAGCGCGGGTACGACGCTGTGTCGCTCACCGGCTCTCAGGCCGGCATCGTCACCGACACGGCGCACGGGAAGGCGAAGATCGTCGAGGTCCGGAGCAGGCGGATCCACGATGCACTCGACCGCGGCGCGATCGTGCTCGTCGCGGGCTTCCAGGGGGTCTCGACCGATCTCGAGGTGACGACGCTGGGCCGGGGCGGCTCGGACACGACCGCCGTAGCGCTCGCGGCGGCACTCCGCGCGGAGTGCGCCATCTACACAGATGTCGAGGGCGTCTTCACTGCCGATCCACGACTCGTGCCGTCCGCCCGCAAGCTCGACGCGCTCACCTTCGACGAGATGCTCGAGCTCGCCGCCTCCGGTGCGCGAGTGCTCCAGCTACGCTCGGTCGAGTTCGCCCGCAACCACGGGGTCCCGCTGCACGTGCGCTCGTCGTTCTCGCACGGCGAGGGGACGTGGGTGACGACCGAGGAGGACGACCGGATGCTCGAGAAGGCGATGATCTCAGGAGTCGCGCACACGCTCGACGAGACCGTATACCGCGTCGAAGGCGTGACGACCGCAGCCCTCTTCTCGGCGCTCGCCGACGCTCACGTGAACGTCGACACGATCCTCCAAGCAGGGGCGGAGATCGTCTTCTCGGCGCCGAGCGACGACCACGCCACCACCGCGCGCACGCTCGACGACCTGCAGACGAGATGGAGCGCCGACGCCGCGCTCGGGAAGGTGAGCGTCGTCGGTGCGGGAATGAAGAGTCATCCAGGCGTCGCCGCCACGACGTTCGCGACCCTGCAGGGGCAAGGCATCGAGCCGCTGATCGTGACCACGTCCCCCATCAAGATCGCGTGCCACGTCCGCCGTGACGACGTCGAGCGGGCAGTCCTCGCACTGCACGACGCGTTCGGGCTGGGCGAGAAAGAGCGGAGCGCGAGTGCCTAGCCAGGCAGATCCGCGCATCGCCGTCGTCGGGGCAACCGGCGCCGTGGGGCGAGTTACGCTCGCGCTCCTGCGCGAGCGCGGCTACGAGCACATTCGCGTGTTTGCCTCGGGTCGTTCGGCTGGCGCGCGGCTCGGTGAGCTGGAGGTGGAGGAGGCAACCCCCGCCGCGCTCGAGGCCGGTGCCTTCGACCTCTGTTTCTTCTCGGTAGGAACGAGCGCGAGCAAGGAGCTCGTCCCGCACGCGGTTACGGCCGGAGCTCTGTGTATCGACAAGTCGTCCGCCTTCCGCCTTACTGAGGGAGTGCCACTGATCGTTCCGGAGGTGAACGGAGACCGCGCGCGCGAGCACGACGGCATCGTCGCCAACCCGAATTGCTGCTCGATCCCCCTCACGATCGCTCTCGCGCCCCTCCACGCTGAGGCCGGACTCCGCCGTGTGCGCGTGGCGACGTACCAGTCGGCGTCCGGCGCCGGCACGCAGGCGATGAATCGCCTTCGAGACGAGTCCCCCGACGAACACGATCTCGGCATGGACTGGACTTTCGACGGGAGCGAGTTCGACGAGGAGGTGAAGCTGCGGGAGGAGACGCGAAAGATCCTGGAGCTGCCCGAGCTCCCGGTCAGTGCGACCTGCGTCCGCGTGCCTGTCGTCGTGGGGCATGCCGAGGCGGTGTGGGTCGAGACCGAGGACGCCGTTTCTCCCGAGACCGCTTCCCGCCTCCTCGCGCACGCAGCCGGCGTCCGCGTGGAGCCGTTCCCCACCCCCGGCATGGCCGCGGGCGGCGACGAGGTGCTCGTGGGTCGCATCCGAAACGACCCGGCGGTCGACGGCGGGCTGGCCTTCTTCGTCGTCTGCGACAATCTGAGGAAGGGCGCGGCGCTGAACGCAGTGCAGATTGCCGAGCTCGTGCTCGGCGATCGCGCGGCTGTCTGACTGCCGGCGACTCGATGTCCTCAGCGAGCAGCCGCAGAGCTCTCATCGGCCTGGTCGTCGGAGTGCCGATCAGCGCCGCGTTCCTCTGGCTCGCGGTGCGCAACGCCGACCTTGCGGCCGTACGAACCACCCTCGAGGAAGCTCAGGCCGGCCTCGTCGCACTCGGCGTCCTCGCAATGGCGGCCGTATACGGCTTTCAGGCGGTGCGCTGGCGTAGGATCGCCGCCCAGTCGCAGGTTTCGCGCGCCCGCTTCTACGAGATGGTGGTGAGCGGAGTCGCGTGCAACAACGTGCTGCCCGCCCGGCTCGGCGACCTGCTGCGTGCACGGTGGCTCAGCCGCGAGGCTCCGATGCCGGCCGGTCGAGCGCTGGGCACGGTCATTCTCGATCGTGGCTGTGACCTCACCGCCCTCATTGTGTTGCTCGCGATCGGCCTCTCCTCCGTCGCAGGTGCCGAATGGCTCTTGCCCCTCGCCATCGGCGCGGGCGCGGGACTTACCGCGTTCACAGCGCTCGTGCTGTTTGCCCGCATCTACACGGGCCGCCGCGCGCGGGGGCGTCGCACCCGCGGGCTCGCTCGGCGGGTGCTTAGGGACACTGCGGAGGCTTTGGCGGAGCCCATCGGTCGGCGGCGTCCCGTCGTCTGGATCGCACTCAGTCTCGGCGCCTGGACGACCTGGGCCCTCGGTGCAATTGCGTTGGCACGGTCGTTGGGGTTCGAGCTCAGCGTGATCGACGCCATGTTCGTGGCCGCCGTGATGAATCTCGGCGTAGCGATCCCTTCTTCGCCGGGGTTCGTGGGTACGTACGAATGGCTCGGCGTCGCCTCGCTCGGCCTTATCGGCGTCGGCTCGGAGCAGGCGCTGGCGTTCTCGATCCTGATCCACGCCTGCTGGTACGTGCCCACGACGCTGGCCGGTGGTCTCGCGCTGGGTGTGCGTGGCCTCGCTCGTGTCCGTCGCGAACGGACGGCGACGGAGGTGGTCAAGTGAAGCGACAGCGAATGAGCGTCCGAAGGACGCGGAGCCCGTCGAGCGCAGTCAGCTTTTTCCCTTGTTCTCGCGTGCGCGCACGGTACTCGATCGGGACTTCGTAGATGCGCTCCCCGGCGCGCAGCACGCGCGCTGCGATCTCGGGTTCGATCGCGAATCCTCGCTCACGCAAAGCAAGAGAGCGGAAGAGCTCCGTCCGCATCGCCTTGTGGCAGGTCATCACATCCGAGATGTAACAGTCGTACAGCACGTTGGCTGCGAGCGTGACGGCCTTATTTCCGACGACGTACCAGAAGCTGTAGGCCGTGTGCGACGCCCATGCGCGTGTCCCGAAGACGACCCTGGCTTCACCCGAGATCAGCGGGCGGATGACCAGAGCGATGTCCGCAGCGCGGTATTCGAGGTCGGCATCGAACACGGTGGCGAGGTGGCCGGTTGCCTGCCTCAGGGCGGTGCGGAGCGCTGCGCCCTTGCCCCGGTTGCGGTCGTGCCCTATTAGCTTGAGCTCGTCCGGCCACGTTCGCTCGGCGAGCAACTCGCGAGTGCCGTCGCTCGAGCCGTCGTCGACGACGATCAGCTCCCGCCAGTCGACTGGGAGTTCCACTGTGAGAGCGTCCTCGATGGCGCGCTCGACGGTGCCGCGCTCGTTGAAGACGGGCATCAGGATAGAGAGGCTCGCCTCGCTCATCGTCCGCTTGCGGATCGTAGACGGGGTCCGGCTTGCTCAGCCAGCTGTGTGGAGCCGAGTCCTTTCGTCAGCCCCCCGGCGGAACGGGCGCCGGGGGCGAGGGCTGGAACGCTTCCCGCACCACACTCAGCACCTTCTCTCGTGTGCCTTCCGCCACGGGCTGGAGACCGCCTAGGTCGAGACGCGCAAGCTCGATCCGTCCGACTGCGCGCACGGTGCGGAACCCGAAGTCGGCGAGAAAGTCGCGCGGAAACACCGTGCGGTGGACGAGAAACCGCTCCGCGGCCGGCGTGCCCTCCCGGTAGCGGTACGCAAACGCCTCGAGCGCACGCGCCCCCTTGTCGCGTGCCTCGCCGATGGCGGCGAGGAAGAGCGACTGCTCCACCCACGGCTGCGAGTCCGATTGGAGATAGGCGCAAGTGACGAGAACCGCGTCCGGTGAAGGTGGACCGGCGGGAAGGTCGGCGGCTCGCGGGAAGAGATGCGCGGGGCCGTACTGCATGGAGCCGAGGACTCGCCCGTCGTCGTCGCGATAGATCGTGCCCCACACTCCCCACTCCTCTTCGGCCTGCTCCACCCACTTGCGCTTGTCGGGCTCGCGGTTACCACGCGTCTGCCACCAGACACACGTCTGGCAGACAGAAGGAGTGGTGTCGAGGGTGGCGCCTGTGAGGCCGGCCACACGGGAGCTCATTCCGTCGATCGTACAACCAGCTCCGTGACCTCCGGCCGCGCGAAAAAACGGAACGGGACGAACGTCGTCCCGATCCCCGGAGATACGTGGAGCACCGTCTCTCCGTATCGATAGGGCCCTTCGACGTCGCGCGCGCGCAGGTGTGCGAGCCGAAGCCTTCCGCCGGGGAACGGGATGACGATCTGACCCGCGTGCATATGTCCGGCGAGGATGAGGTGAAAGATCCCAGGCGTCAGACGGCGGGCTATGCCCGGGAAGTGGCAGAGGAGGATCCGCAGGCCCGCGGCCGTGTCCACCAGCTCTGCGGGGTCGGCGGTCCTCGCGGCGTAGCTCCGCGGGTCCACGCCCGCGATCTGGACCCGCTGGCCCCGGAGGACGAGCTCCGTCGCGTCGTCGCCGAGCATCGTGACGCCTTCGAGCGCGGAGATCTCCTTCTCCCCGATTCGTTGTGAGAAGGGGTCGCGGCTGGACGCGAAGTCGTGGTTCCCGAGAATCACGAAACAGGGAGAGAGCTTCGCGAGCAGTCGCTCGAGCCGAGGCAGCCCGGCACGGCGCGATACGAGGTCTCCCGTGACGCACACGAGCTCGGGTCCTCGCGTCGCGACCCACTCGACCGCCTGCTCGGCCGCGCGCGTCCCACGGGACGGGACGCCGAGGTGAAAGTCGGAGAGATGGGCGATCCGGAGCCCGTCGAGCTCCGGCGGCAATCCCTGGAGCTCGACCTCGAGAACGCGGCGGCGCAGCCAGCCGGCCTCGAACCACCCCCAAGCGGCGATCGCTGCAGCGATCACCGCTAGAGAGAGCAGAACCCAGGCCAGCACCGCTCTCTCTTAGCGCAGTCGCGCAGCGAGTGCGCTAGACGGCAAGTTTGTCGACGACGGGCTCGACCGAGACGATGTGCCGCCGAAACTTCAGCTCCGAGCTCTCGAGCCCGGCGGCCACTCCGATGAGCTGCGAAAGGTGGAGGACCGGCATCTGGAAGTCCCGGCCGGTCTCCTTCAGGAGCTTCGACTGCCAGGCGTCGAGCGAAAGGTGGCAGAGCGGGCAGGGTGTGACCATGGCGTCGGCGCCCGCGTCCTTCGCCTGCTCGATCGGCTGGATCAGCTCGGCGAGTGCGACCTCTTCGCGAGCTTGGATGATCGGAAAGCCGCAGCACTTGATCTTCGCCGGGTAGTCGATCGCCTCGCCACCGCAGGCTTCGATGATCCGCTCGAGCGACTCGGGCTTGTCGGGATCTTCGAAGCCGAGGAGCTTGGAGGGACGGAGGATCTGGCATCCGTAGAACGGCGCGACCTTGAGCCCCTTGAGGCCTTTGTGCGCCGCCTCCTTGAGGAGCTCGTATCCCTCTCCGGCGGAGACGAGCCAGAGGAAGTGCTGGACGTCGACCGAGCCCGAGTACGCGGGAGCTCCCACCGACTCGAGATTCGCGTTCACGCGCGCGAGGAGCGCGTCGTCCCCGCGCAGCTGATGGTTCGCCTGCCGGAGGTTGAGCGTGCAGACGTTGCACACGGTCATGAGCGTGGGCGAGCCGGTCTCCTCGGCGTAGGCGAGGATCCGGGCGTTCAGGTGGAGGTAGTAGTCGGGCTCGGCCTCGTGGATGTCGCCGGCCCCGCAGCACGTCACGCGCTCGAGCTCGACGAGCTCGAGCCCGACCTTCGGCGCCAGGGCCTGCGTCGAGATGTCGAGCTCCCTGGCGGACAGCGACGCGAGGCAACCCTTGTAGTAGGCCACCGTCTTCACGCGCGCCCCTCGCCTGCTCCGGCTCCAGCCGGGCAGATTTCAGGGGGCCCCCGGAAAGTGCGAAGCACTTTCCGGGGCAAGATCCCGGCTCCCCCGGCGCCTGACGCCGCTCGCTCCAGGTTGCTTCGCGCTCGGCGCGGGTCTGTACCTCTTCGTACTGTCCCCGCTTCTCGCGCTCGCCTCCTTTGCGAGCGACGTCCGAGGAACGCGCGGTGGTCTGGCGCCGTGAGGTCACGAGTCATGTCTCGGCTCCTTGCTCCTTCTCGACCGGCAGGGGATTGGGGAACGAGCCTTCGCCGTACGGATCCCTCGCCTCTGCTTCGTGCTCGAACTCGAGCCGCGAGAGCGCCTTCTCGCCCTGCACGATCCCGGCCGCGCCCTCCCGTTCCTGCGTCTTCACGAGGTCGTAGAGCGCCCGTGCCTCTCCCACGTCCTTGGCGACGTGCGGCGGCACCGGCGGCGGCACCTTCCCGTGCTTGAGAAGCCCCATCGCGAACTTGATCTCCTTGACCGACGCGGCGATTCCCTGCGTCTTCGGGACGAGCTCGGTCTCCCTCAGCCAGCCCGTCGTCTTGGACGACGTCACGAACCACTTCGCGTGCTTCGCACCCATGTCGCTGTCGATCCCGTGCCGCATCGCCTCCGCGCCGAGCTTCGCGATCGCGTCCCGTGGATCCACGCCTTTCGGACAGCGCTCCTGACAAAAGTAGCAGCGGGTGCAGTCCCAGATCCCGTGCGGGTTCGAGTACTCCTGCAGCCGCTCGACCGTGGCTTTGTCACGGGCGTCGCCGACGAAGCGCATGCCCTTCGCGAGCGCAGCGGGCCCGAGGAAGTCCGGGTCGGCCTCCATCGAGTTGCACTCGGAGACGCAGCAGCCGCACATGATGCAGAGGGACTCCTTGTGGATGACGTCCATCCGCTCCTGGGAGACGACGTTCTCCTCCTCGGGAGGCTCCGAGTAGCCCGGGTCGAGCCAGGGCTTCACGGCGCGAATCTTCCCCCAGAAGGGCTGCATGTCGACCACGAGGTCCTTGATGATCGGGAGGTTCCCCATCGCCGAGATCACGGGCACCTCACCCGCCTGCGCGATGTCGTACATGCGGGTCTTGCAGGCGAGAACGGCGGCCCCGTTCATCCGCATGCCGCACGAGCCGCAGATCATCATCCGGCAGCTCTTCCGGTACGCGAGGGTGCCGTCGACCCGGTCCTTGATGATGTCGAGGACGTCCAGCAGCGTCACCCACTCGGGCGCGTCGACCTCGTACTCCTTGAGCGCGCGCTCGCCGGCGACCGCGTCGTAGCGCCAGATCTTCAGGGCGACCTTCATCAGTACTTGCGCTCCTCGGGCTGCCACTTCGTGATGGTCACAGGTCTCCACTCGAGGCGGGGCGCTCCGTCCTCCCAGGTCACGAGCGTATGGCGGAGGAAGTTCTCGTCGTCGCGGTCGGGATAGTCGGAGGGCCGAGCATGCGCACCACGGCTCTCCTTGCGTGCCAGGCCCGCGACGACCATGCACTCGGCCAGCTCGAGCAGGAAGCCCAGCTCGAGTGCCTGCGTCAGGTCCGAATTGAACACCGAGCCCTTGTCGTCGACAACCACCCGCTCGTAGCGCTCGCGGAGAGAGCGGACGATCTCGCCCTGCCGCTCCATCTGATCCTCCCGGCGGAAGACGCCGAAGTTCACGTGCATCGACTCCGCGAGCTCGTCGCGGATGACCCACGGCCGCTCCCCTTCGGTACGGTCGAGCAGTGCGCCGAGCTCACGTTCGCTGTCGGTCTCGAGGGACGGCGGCACGGCGACGGTCGTGTGCGACATGGCCCACTCCGACGCGTGGCGGCCGACGCGCTTGCCGTAGGTGATCGTTTCCATGAGCGCGTTTCCGCCCAGGCGGTTGGCCCCGTGCACCGACACGCAGGCTGCTTCCCCGGCGGCGTACAGCCCTTCGAGCTCGGTCAGCCCCCAGACGTCGGTGTCCACGCCGCCCATGTGGTAGTGAGCCCCCGGCCGGACAGGAATCGGCTCGAAGATAGGGTCGACGCCGAGGAAGACCATCGAGAGCTCGCGCGTCCCGTGCAAGCGCTCGAGGATCCTCTCCGCACCGAGGTGACGCAGATCGAGGAGGACGTTGCCGTCGATGCCGCGACCCTCGTCGATCTCCGTCTGCTCCGCACGCGAGATGACGTCGCGCGAGGCAAGCTCCATCGCGTTGGGCGCATACCGGACGAGGAAGCGCTCGGCCTGTGCATTCAGCAGGTAAGCGCCCTCTCCTCGGCATCCCTCCGTGATGAGGACGCCCGTCGGCGCCAATGTCGTCGGATGGAACTGCATCATCTCCATGTCCTTGAGCGGGACGCCCGCCCGCAGCGCCAACGCCATTCCATCTCCGGTGCAGGCGTAGGCGTTCGTCGTGCCCGTATAGAGCCTGCCGGCCCCGCCGGTGGCGATCACGACCGTCTTCGCTCCGATCGACTTCAGGCCGCCGTTCACCAGATCCCAGGCGATCACGCCCTGGCAGCGCCCGTCGTCGACCACGAGCTTCCAGGCGAAGAACTCCTCGTACGTCCGGATGTCCCGCTTCATCACCTGCTCGTAGAGGACGTGGATGAGGACATGGCCGGTGATGTCCGCTGCATACGCCGTCCGTGGCTCGCCAGCTGCCCCGAACGGGCGCTGCGCGATCCTGCCGTCGTCCGTACGCGAGAAGACGGCTCCCCACTGCTCGAGCTGGTAGACGTCGTCCGGCGCCTCGTCGCAGAGGATCTCGATCGCGTCTTGGTCGCCGAGGTAGTCGGAGCCCTTGACCGTGTCGTATGCATGCTTCACGGGGTCGTCGTCGGATGCGTTCCCGAGCGCCGCGTTGATCCCGCCCTCGGCCGCGCCCGAGTGGCTCCGGACCGGGTGGATCTTCGAGAGCATCGCGACGTCAGCACCCGCATCGAACGCTTCGATCGCGGCGCGCATGCCTGCCAGACCGGCGCCGACGACGACGACGTCGTGTGTTGCGTCCATCGCCGAGGACGCTACCTGATGGTCAAACGCGCCCGGCGCTTCAGCGGCGCACTCGCAACACCCCCTCGCGCGCTCCGTTGCGCGGGTCATCGGAACGGTGCACGAGGGCCGCGAGCGCCGCCGACAGAAGCGCCGATACTCCGCGTCGCATCTCCCCCACCTGACGACCTTCCGGGATCAGCACAATCGGAGCACCCTAGGCACGTGTCTTCGGCGGGTCACCTGCGTGCGCTGGATACCCGTAGTCTTCGACGCTTCCGCGCAGCGTTCAGCCCCCAATCGAGGAGGAAAGATGAAACGAGTTGCGGTCATCGCCGTCGCAGTGAGCATCGGGCTCGTCGGCTACGGAGCCGCCGCCTGGTCGGCAGCGCCGCCATCGCCGACGGAGAAGAAGCTACTCAAGGACGTGAGGGCGCTGCAGACAAAGGTGAAGGCGCTCCAGGCCGACGTCAAGAAGCTCAACACCCGCGCGGGTAACATCGAGGGGATAGCCGGCACAGCCATCCTGATCGAGCTCTGCTCGGCGGCGATCACCGCAGATGCGCTGCAGGGAACATGGCAGGTCGCCGACCAGCTGTCGGCAGCCACCCAGGCCGGAAAGACGTACTTCGGGCCCCAGGCTCCCGTCAACGACACGTTCGGCGGGCAGTCGATGTGCGGAGCGTTGGGCGTCGCCCGCTCGCAGGCCGTGCCGCCGACGATTGCGCCGTTCACGACGCTGCTCACGCCGTAGGTGTCAGTCCAAGCCAACGCCGTTCGAGAAGGGCCGCGGACACGCGTCCTCTTCTCGAGGACGTCAGGGTGTCGACGCGGTGACGGAGACCCGGCCGAACGTGCCGTTCTGCTTCACGCGCAGAAAGAGCGAGCGTTGACCGCAAACGTTCGTCGCGATCCTCCTCGTCCTCGGGCCGGCCGAGAAGGCCTTCTTCAGCACGGTGCGCCGGTTCGGCGCCAGGAGAGCAACTTCGTATCGTCCGCCGGCCGGCACGACCGCGGTGACCAGGAGACTCCCGTCGAGCGGAGTTGGGAGCGGCACGAGCCAGACCTTCTTACCCTTCTGCGTGAACCGCGTCTGGAAGACCGCGCGCTGCCCCGCTGTCCAGGGCTGAAGCACATCGCGCTCCGCAGCCTGAAGCGCGGCATCGTCGGGGAAGAAGCTCTGCGAGACGATCTGCCAGCCGCCGGTGAAGATGCCCGCCCGGCGCTCGTCCATGAGGCGGTAGATCTCGGCCCACGCCTCACCGGGGTTCAGCTCGTAGTTCTGCCCTTCGTCGCCCGGGTGCACCTCACCCCGCGCGTCCCGCGCGCAGACCTGAGCCGCCGAGGCCCAGTACTTCGGGCCCCAGTCGATGGCACGCCACGGCGGGTTCAGCCGGTTCATGGCGATGTGGTGCCCGTACTCGTGCCGGACGACCTCCTCGGGCGTCGTCCCGTCCGGGAACGGCTCGCCCATCGAGATCATCTCGTCCGAGGAGTAGCAGCCGAGCGCGCGGGCCCCACAGACGATCTCGACCTCGTCGAGTGGTGCGATGTACGTTGTCAGCGTCGAGATCTCGGAGCCGTGCGCGAGCCGGACCAGAAATTCTGCCCACGTCTCGGGAGTGGTCTGGGTGCTCGCAGCATACGCGTCGGAGACTAGAACCCTCACGGTCTCGCCCGTCGAGGTCGTGATCGGCCCTCCGTGCCAGTTGATCGCGGTGCGTGCCAGCCGATCGCGGCGAAGGACCACTCCTGGCGCGGCGATCGCACGGGCGAGCGGTGCCTGGAAAACGGGAGCGGCT
>JBKPDR010000065.1:0-50702 GCA_046727975.1 Actinomycetota bacterium
CTTCGTCGGTACGCCGCTGAGAAGGCCGTCCTTCTGAAGCGAAAGGCCCGGTGGCGGCTGGCCGTTGATCACTCTGAACTGGTACGGCAAACCGGAGCCGGGAACGTTCGGATCGGGACCGCAGCCCCCTTCGCCATCGAGTCGAATCGAATACGGCCTCCCAACAGCGCCCGTTGGACAGATGCGAGATCCGCCTGGGCCTGACTCCGGACAAGGCGCGTCAGCGATCCGCACGGCAAACGAATCAGAGGTCGGTTCGACGACGGCGAGGCTCATAGCAACGAAGAGCGTCAGGGCGAAGCGCATGAAGAGGGTTGCGTCAAGAAGAGTCGATCTCCTGCGTGAGATTTTCGGCGTGGCAGCCCTCGCTTGATATGGGAACATTTGTTCGTGACATCCGAGGGCACGCCTACGCCCGCTTCCGCCCGCGCTCGACCGCCGCGCGCTGTGGGCGGTCGAGGACGCCGCTCGCGAGATGCCACAGCTGTCTCTCGAAGACGCGCTGAAGGCCGGAACAGCTACAGACGCTTCTGGAAGCGGAGGCGGGGCGCGCCCGACCGCTTCTCGAACGAGACGTTCTCAACCATTTCCCGAACGATGCTCATCCGGCGGCCGCCGAGATCGTCGTCGGGGGATGTCCAACCATCGGCGCTTGTGACGACGACAGTGACCGCGTCTCCATCGTGGCTGGCATCCACAAACACGTCCCCCGGCGACATCATCGCGCTCGCAGCCGCCTCGTGGGTTGCGAGTACGACGGCGTCTCGCACCTCCCGCTCGACGCCAGCCTGACCGAGCCAGCTGGCGACGTCATGGCGTAGCCTCTGTAACCCGTTGGGGTCAGGGGGGAGCACTGCTGCAAAAGGCTCCGCATTCGTCACGGCGCCACCCCTTCCACTGCGTGCTGGAAGAGGATGACCCCGTGGTCGAAGCGGCAAACCCCAGGCGCGCTTCTGCCTATCAGTTCGAGCATCTACGGCCGCCTAGTTCTCGCCGAGCGCCTCTTCGCGTGAGGAGACGCACTCGAGGAACGAAAGAACGCCTGCCAGTTCGAACACTCGATAGACGATGCACTCCGTTCCCATCTGGATACGGAAGCGGCGCTGCCTCGCTTCGGCCTCGCGCTTGGTTTCCAGCAGGAGGTTGATCACTGACGAGTCGACGAACTCGGCGTCCGAGAAGTCAGCGACCACGAGTTCGTTCTCGGCGACCAGGGCAGAGAGACGCTCGCCGAGCGCTTCGACCTGCGTGAGGTCGTGCTCCCCCTTGAAGACGACAACCGCTCGACCGACGTCCGGTTGTTCGACCTCGATGTCCAAGGCGACACTCACTCGAAGCGATTCTTTCACCGAAGCGAGCAGATCTAAGCATCCCGTTGGAGTGGGAGGCGGTCGTGGTCGGCGAACAGCGTGGAGGATTCCCTAACGCGGATCGCGGCTAGAGCAGCCTGACATTCGGTGCTCTGAGTGCAAGCGCTCGGTCGATGAGTTCACTGCGATGGCGGAGCGCTGGGGCTTCTGGTCAAACGGCTGCGGCGGGGCTCCTGCCGTTCTGCCGGGAGTGCGTTCAACGCGACGCCCGACGGTCCCGCGAGCGGGCTAGTGCCCCCTTACACGCGATAAGGTTCCGCGCCCGAATGGACACGACCGACTTCAAACGCGCGAGTCACGCCATATGGGACGCGATGGCGCCGGGATGGGACGAGCGCCACACCTACTTCGAGGAGACGGCGCGGCCCGTGACGGAGCGGATGCTGGAGCGGCTTGCACCGGCGGAAGGGCAGACGATTCTCGACCTCGCGGCCGGAACCGGCGTAGTCGGCTTCGTCGCCGCCCCGCTCGTCGGACCGGGCGGCCGCGTCATCGTCAGTGACTTCGCGGAGGCGATGGTCGAGGCCGCACGGCGCCATGCGGCCGACTTAGGTCTCGGAAACGTCGAGTGCCGGGTGCTCGACGCCGAACGGCTCGACCTGCCAGACAAAGTCGTGGACGGGGTCCTCTGCCGCTGGGGATACATGCTGATGCCGGCGCCCGCGGCGGCGCTCGCGGAGACTCGGCGCGTGCTCCGCCAGGGCGGACGACTCGTCGCCTCGGTCTTCGCCGGGCCGGAGCAGAACCCGTGGGCGGCGCTGCCTTCGCGCGTGCTCCAGGAGCGTGGGCACATCCCACCGCCCGCGGCGGGTGCGCCGGGAATCCTCGCGCTAGCGGACCGCGACCGTCTGCGCGGCCTGTTCGAGGACGCCGGGTTCCCGGAGCCGCGGATCGAGGAGATCGAGTTCGTGTTCCCGTACGCCGACGCCGACGACTACTGGGATTACCTGACGCGGGTCGCCGGCGCGATCGCGATGGTGCTCGCTCGGCTCGACGAAGATGAACGCGCGCGCGTGCGTGAGCAGATCGCAACGCGACTGAGGCCGTTCGCCGCCGCCGGCGGGATCGAGCTACCAGCCTTGGCGCTCGTCGTGTCGGCGTCGTAGCCCGTGAAGAGAATGGGAAGGATGAGAACTGAGTTCGCCTCGCCGCGTCCGCTCCTGGGAATCGCGCCCCGTCCCGCGGCATCGAGTCACGCGCGGATCCATGCACCGCGACGCTCCCTCGAACGCTGCATCGCTTCGATCTTCGAGTCGCGACGCCAGTAGCTCGGGTCCTTGAGTTTGATCCTGCCGCGCTCGGGCTGGTTGGTAGGCGCTCGTCAACTTCTTCGCGACGACTCCCTCGAGCCCGAGGTTGCAGACGGCCGCATACAGCGCCGGACCGTCCTCGAACGTCTCCGACGTCGTCCAGCCTGGCCATCGCGCGGCGACGATCCCGAGCTCGCGAGCTACCTGCGGATCGAGGAGGGCATGCGCGGCGAGCCCATCGTCGCGCATGCCGTCCGAGCTCCGGCTTCGCGTACTAATCCGTCCGAATGAGGCCGGCGGTACGGGCATAACGGTGGTGGGCTGTTGAGCTCTTCTTGAGCGGGGGATGCCAGCTTTCGACGTGCATCGTAGATTCCGTCGATCCAAGAGGAGGCTCTCATGACACGGTACGTAGTCATCGCAGTCATCGCAGTCGTCGCTGCCTCAGCGGCCGCATCGATTGCGTTCGCCGCCCGCTCGCAGGCGGCCGTCTCTGTGCAATCGGCGGATCCACGGATCGCCGCACTGCAGAGGCAGGTGAAGGCGCTGCAGAGGCAGGTGAAGACGCTCCAGCGCCGTGTTGTGGCCGACGAAGGTCAGCTGAGCCTCAACTTCGAAGGCGACACCTGCCTCGGCGCCCTGGTCGCGGACGCGATCCAGGGAACGTGGGTGACGATCGACCAGCTGTCCGCGGCAACACAGGCCGGAAAGACGTACTTCGGGTCCCAGACCCCGGTCAACGACTACAAGAACTGCGCCGACCTGGCGAGCCCCGACGTTCCGCGCCCCGGCATCGTCGTCCCACCGACGATCAACCCATTGCGCCCGCTGCTGGAGTGGCTGCACGTGCCGCTCGGGTGAGGGCTGTGGGTGGTTGACATCGACTGACTGGCCCGCAACGATCGAGCGTCGCGCCCCATGGGCTGCCGAGGATCCGCCCGCGAGCTCCCGAACCTGCCGCTCGAGGTCGTCCTTCAGGTCGTCCACCTCTACGCCGAGCGCGGATCCAACGTTGATGTCGATTCCGCGACGAAGCGCTCGATCGCGGTTGAGCGGCGCATTTCCACGTGAAGCCTAAAGGGATAACCCCCTGACGTTACGCCCGTCCCCGAGAGCGCGCCTCCAGGCGGTGAACCCAGCAAGGGCGGGCAGAACAAGCTAAGTCGACCTTCCCCTGCCTCAGACCTACAGTTGGCAACGAACGATGACCGCGTGCTTTGTCTCGAGGCAGGATCGCGTCCGAGTCAATCTCGGATCACGACAAGACACGCATCGAGCGGACGCCGAGTCACCCAGGGGTGTCGCGACCTTCCGCTTCGAAACTGGCCACAAGGTGTCCGGGCGGTCATGCAACAGCTTCGCTCAGCAGGCAGCGCCGCGGTTCTGTCCGTTAGGGGGCAACAGCGGGGCAACTAGATGTCACTAGAACATCCGAGGCCCGCCCGCCACACAAGTGCGCCGGTTGAGCCAATTCCTTCGGCGAGCATGGAGCCGTCTGATCCCCCAGGTCTCTTTAATCCCAAGGTCGAAGGTTCGAATCCTTCACGGCCCACCTCGCGGGCTGGGGAGAAGCCCGCAGTCGCTCCTCTAAGGCACGCTCGGAGGAACAGGGGCAAGGGCTTCCGTCACCACGGGCGCGAGCGACGGTGCCTCGACTTCGACCGCGGGAGGATCCGGTGCCTCCGGGAGAGGCGGAAGGTCGACTTCGGGCGCCGGGTCGTCCGTCGCCGATTCGAGATCTGGAAGAGCGGGGAGGTCGACCGTGAGATCGGGCGCCGCCTTCGGGGTCGCCTGCACCACATCGTCGAGCGCTTCGGAAGGGCGAATCTCGCCCGCATCCTCCATCGGCGACACGGGCGACACCGCACCCGGTTCAGAGTCCGCAGACGACGTGACCGTCGGTCCACCGCTCGCGCCTGTGGGACGGCCGACGACGAGAGAGCGCTCCTTCGCCCGATGCTTGCGCGGGCGAGGCTGCGCGACGACAGCGCGGGTCGGACGGGATGCAGCGGCAGCTGAGGCGGGAGCCGTCGATGCAGGCAGGGCGGTTGCCAGCGCAGTCGAAGTGGGCGCCGGGCGATCCCCCTCCAGTGCCCGGTCGACCGTGACTCCACCGACGCCGAGCCCGGTCACCACGATCGCGCCGACCGCCACTTTCGCCGACGCGCCTGCAAAGAGCTGCCTGAGCTGGAGAAGCAGCGAGCCGAAGTCGATCCCGAGGACCGGGCGGCGCCCCGCCGCGGACAAGGCCGACGCTACCGAGCGTCGAGCCCGGGTGAGCAGCGCGTGCGTCGCGGGCGCGCTCAGCTCGAGCTGGGAGGCGATCTCGGTGCACGAGAGGCCTCGCCATTCGCGGAGAACGATCGCCTGACGCTGGCGCTCGGGGATCGCCGCTAGCGCTTCGTCGAGCTCATGTGGGAGCCCGCTCTCGTCCGCCTCGTGCGCAGGCGATGCGAGAGCGTCCACGTCGAGATCGCTCGCGACCGGCCCACGTCGCGAGATCGTCCGTTGCTGCCAGCGGCAGACGTTCTTCGCGATCGTGTACAGCCACGCGGACTCGGACTCGGGCTCCACGCCGCGCCGCAAAGCACGGTGCGCGTAGAGAAACGTCGTCTGCACGGCGTCCTCCGCCTCCGAGCGGGATCCGAGGCGGCGCTGGCAGTACCCTAGAAGGCGTTCCGAGTACTCCTCGAACATCTTTCCCAGGTCCGCCGTGTCCTGGCCCCGCAGCTCGATCGAGGTCACCGTGTGTCCTTCCGGTCGCCGTTCTCTGTATGGCGCGCATTTCTGGGCGGCGTATGACTCGATGAGGGGATCTTCGGCCCGTCCGCACACGATGCCGCCGTCCGCGGCTTCTCAGGAACGACAGAGCACCGCCGTCAAAGGAGGAGTCCATGGCGAGCGACATGCACGCACTGAAGGCGATCGAGTCGTGCCCGAGCTGGCCCTCGATCGCCTCCGCGTCGGCGGAGCTCCGCCGGCAGCGACGCGCATCGGGCGGAGAGGCAGCGGGCGCTCAGGTCGTGAGCATCATCCCGAACCTGGGGGTCGGAGGATCGCGAGCACGCGCCAACGCACGCTCGATGGGACGAGGCTCACGATGAACGGTCTGCCATGCAGGGAAGCCGCAGCCGTGGTGATCGCGCTGTTCCTTCCCACTTCCTTGCTCGCCGTAAGCGGTCTGAGCACTCCCCTGCCCGGAGGTGCCGAGCGCGGCTTTGCCTCACCGCTCCCGGATGTCGCCGAGACGGCACCGCAGGCCACCGACCCTCCCGCCCGGCGGTGACCGCGAAGGTGACGGCCTCGCGTCATGACGGTCGCACGGCCAGAGCCCGCGTCTCAGGAGGGACGCGCGGAAGGAGCCGAGCTGCACGGAAGGAGTGCGCAGATCTCGGCCACGGACAGGCTCGATGCGAACGTCGACCCACGGGCGGTTCGACCGACGGAGGATTCGCGATCGGCCTCCGCCTCGGAGGCCGAGGAAGAAGAGGCCGCTGGCTACGAGCTCGGCGATCCAGCGGCCGAGATCGGGCTGTCTGTCTCCGCTGGCGTGAGGTGGAGCGGCGTGCCGCGTTCCATGACGTGCTCGCAACGGTGTCCGCCGGAGAGCAGCCGCGCTTCGCCGTGCTCACGGCACTCGGCCTGGCTGCAAGGGGCGGCCATATCGGCCGTCGTCCCCCACGCAGACACGGTCCAGGCCGAGCGGCAAGAGATCGGTCGCGCGCGACTCGTGACAGCGGCGGTCCTGACACGGGAATTGCGCGCGGCCGACCTTGTGCTCGCACGCCTTCTCCCGCTGTCGGAGCAGATCTCGGCCGGGACCTTGTGGGGCCGCCGCGCGCCCTGGCTGGTGCAGCCTCGCTGAGCGTCCCGGCTTCGGAGGCCGCGGATGCCTCCGCTGGGTGATTCTTGCCTCGCAAGAGTGATCTCGCCGGCCCGCTGCGTCAGACGCAGGTCTCTCCGGCTTCGTACGGGACAGAAGCAAGTCCCCACGAAAGGGAGGCACCGATGGCACACGACGTCCACATCAACGGTTTCGACAGCGGGCGAGGAAGAGCTGCTGGCCGCTCCATGCTCCTCGCTTTCGCTGCGGTTCTGCTCACGGTGGCGCTCGCCCTGGTGGACGGCGCGCGCGCTTTCCATGAGGCACCGGCAATCTCGCTTGGGCCGATCTCGGTGGCTGACGGCACGGCTGTGGTGACCGGGTCCGTCGGTCGGGATTCAACGGCCGAAGCGCATCTCGAGATCAACGGGCAGCCGGTCGGCGTCGACGCATCCGGGTTCTTCTCCGCAATCGTCGATCTCGACGGTGAGTCCTTCGTCGTGCTCACGCTCGTGACCGGCGGAGACGAGACGATCACGATCAGGATCCCCCTCACCGTCCTCGAAGGCGGCGGCGAGGACCTCCTCGATGCGCTCCAGGACGCGGGCATCACGCTCGACGTTCCACCGGACGGATTCCAGGTCGTCGACGATCAGCCGCCCACGGCCAGCGGCCACGTGCTCGACCAGAACAAGCTCGCAAGCCTCAGGGTCAACGACAAGGAGGCTCTCGACCTGCTCGGGCCCGACGGGAGCTTCTCGATCCCGCTCGTCGGATCCCCAAAGCAGGTGACGGTCGAGGCCACCGATCGCCAGGGCGTGTCTCAGACGAGCGCGTTCCGGACGACGCAGGTCACGAGCGTCATCAAGACGAAGGCCGGCAAGAGCGTGTCGGCAGCCGGCGCCCAGGGCATCGTCATCGCCGGGATCCGCTTCGACAAGAGGAATCTCCTCGCGAAGAAGCGCCTCGGAGTAGTGCTCACGGTCAAGGACCGGCGTGGGTACCTCGTCCGCGGAGCGGCGCTCCACCTGAAAGGGATGCCGCTGCGGTACCTCGCAAACGGAGCGAAGCGAGCCAGCTTCACGAATCGGATCGGCCAGAAGCGGTTCGGGTATCTGCTCAGCAAGCGCGCGTTCACGGACCGCGCACCGAGGCGCCTCACGCTCGTCGTGCGGGCCTCGACGCCGCGTGCCTCGACGAGGAAGACGGTCAGGCTCTGTCTGCCGGCCGTTTTGCCCACCTGATCCGCAGCCAGGTGGACGTGGCGTAGGCCGCGCCTTCCGCCTATGCCCCGCCGGACGACTACTGGCCTCTGTGGCGGCGGCCAGTAGTCTCCGGCGGCGATGAGAATCGCCTCGGTCGTCGGCAACCGACCTCAGTTCATCAAGTCCGCACCGCTCTCGATCGCCCTTCGCGACGCCGGGATCGACGAGGTGGTGATCCATACTGGGCAGCACTACGACCGCGAGCTCAACGAGGTGTTCTTCGAGGAGCTCGGGCTCGGAAGTCCGAGGCACCAGCTCGATCTCCAGACATCCGATCCGGAGTGGATGGAGCCGGCGATCGCCGAGACACTCTTCGCCGAGGACCCGGACTTCGTCCTCGTCTACGGCGACACGAACTCCACCCTCGCGGGGGCGCGGGCGGCCGTTGAAGCAGGGATTCCGTTGGCGCACGTCGAGGCCGGACTTCGAAGCGGCGATCTCGCGATGCCGGAGGAACGCGCCCGCATCGAGGTCGATCGCATCTCGACTCTTCTCTTTTGTCCCGACGAGCGATCGGCCGCGATACTGCGCGACGAGGCCGTTCGGGGGGAGACGCACGTTGTCGGCGACGTCATGGCGGACGCGTCCAGACGCTTTGCGCCGATCGCCCGCAAGCGCCACCCGGTCGTGTTCGAGCCCGGCTCGTACGCCCTCGCCACAGTGCATCGCGAGGCGAACGTCTTCGAGCCGCGGCTAGGGAGGATCATCGCCGGACTGAACGGCCTCTCCCGCCTCAGGATCCGCGTGATCTTCCCGGCCCACCCGCGCACGCGCTCCCAGATCCTCTACCACCAGCTGAAGTTCCTGCCCCACGTCCGGGTCGTCGGACCGCTCTCCTACCTCGGGCTTGCCTCGGTCGCGTCGCAGGCGCGCGTCATCGTGACCGACTCGGGAGGACTGCAGAAAGAGGCGTACTGGCACGGCGTGCCCTGCGTCACGCTCAGACGCTCGACCGAGTGGGTGGATACGGTCGCTGCGGGCGCAAATGTCCTCGTCGACGACGACCCCGATGCAATCGTGGAAGCCGTCGGCTCCGCGAACATGCCGAAGAAGCGCCCGAAGCTCTACGGCGACGGCCACGCGTCCGAGCGGATCGCGCAGGTGCTGGTCGCTACGATGCGCGGCCGATGAAGCGGGACGTCGCAATCGTCGGCGCCGGCTACGTCGGACTGCCGCTCGCGCAGGTCTTTGCCGACGCCGGAAAAACCGTGCTGCTCGTAGACCGGGACGCCGGGCGCGTCGAGCAGCTCAACGGCGGTGAGAGCTACGTCGAGGACGTCTCCTCCGACGCGCTGCACCGGTTCGTCGAGGAGGGCCTCGTCGCGGCGACAACCGACTACGACGCCCTTCGCGAGGCGGACGCGATCCTGATCGCGCTTCCCACCCCTCTCTCGCGCCAGCGCGAGCCGGACCTCTCCATCCTCCTGGCGGCGTCCTCGGAGATCGCCAAGCGGCTCCGGCCGGGGCACCTTGTCGTCCTCGAGTCAACCACGTACCCCGGAACGACCCGCGAGCAGCTCCTGCCGGTGCTCGAGAAGGGCAGCGGCCTGACCGCCGGGCGGGACTTCCACCTTGCATTTTCGCCGGAGCGCGTCGACCCCGGCCGGGACGACTGGAACGCGAAGACCGTCCCGAAGGTGATCGGCGGCGTCGACGAAGCCTCCACCGAAGCCGCTGCGGCACTCTACGGATCCGCCATCGACGAGGTCCACCGCGTGTCCTCACCGGAGGCTGCAGAGCTGACCAAGCTGCTCGAGAACATCTTCCGCTCCGTCAACATCGCGCTCGTCAACGAGCTCGCACAGCTCTGCGACCGGATGGGAATCGACGTCTGGGAAGTCGTCGACGCGGCGTCGACCAAACCCTTCGGGTTCATGTCCTTCCAGCCGGGACCGGGCCTGGGCGGCCATTGCATCCCGGTCGACCCCTTCTACCTCACCTGGAAGGCAAGGGAATACGGCTTCTACACGGAGTTCATCGAGCTCGCAGGCAAGGTCAACGAGTCGATGCCCTACTTCTGCCGGTCGCTCGTCTCGCAGGCGCTGAACCATGCACGGCAGCGCTCGCTGAAGGGCTCGAAGATCCTCGTCCTCGGAGTCGCATACAAACCGGACATCTCGGACATGCGCGAATCACCGGCCGTCAAGCTCATCAGCCTGCTCGACAACGCCGGCGCGGACGTCTCGTACCACGACCCGCACGTCCCGTACTTCGAGGAGAACGGAGTCAGCATGCAGTCCGCAGATCTCGACCCGGCTGCGTACGACTGCATCGTCATCGTTACGAACCACTCCGCGATCGATTACGACGACCTGGTCGAACAGGCGGAGCTCGTCGTCGACCTGCGGAACGCGACCGGCTCGAACGGGAAGCGCTCCGAGAAGGTCTGGAAGCTGTGACTGTCCGGGTTGGACAAGTAGGGCTGGGGAACTGGGGAAAGAACCTTGCCCGCAACTTCGCGGAGCTCGCCGACCTGACGTGGCTCTGCGACTCGGATCCCACGAAGCGGGAGTACTGCGCGCGGTATCCCCAGGCGCGCTGGGCCGACAGCCTCGAGGAGATGCTGGTCGATCCGGAGCTCGATGCGGTGATCGTCGCGACGCCGGTGCGGACGCACTACCCGCTCGCGAAGCAGGCCTTGCTGGCCGGCAAGCACGTCTTCGTCGAGAAGCCGCCGGCGATGCTGGCGTCGGAGATGGAGGAGCTCGTCGAGCTCTCGGAGGAACGCGGGCTCGTCCTCATGCCCGGCCACCTTCTCCTCTATCACCCCGGAGTCGTGAAGCTCAAGGAGCTCGTCGACTCGGGCGAGCTCGGGGAGATTCGCTACCTCTACGGCAACCGCCAGAACCTGGGCGTCATCCGGACCAACGAGAACGCCCTCTGGTCGCTCGGCGTCCACGACCTGTCGGTGATCCTGCATCTCGTCGGCGAGGAGCCCAGCGTCGTCTGGGCGCACGGGAACTCGTTCCTCACTCCCGGAGTCGAGGACGTGGTGTTCTGCTACCTGCGCTTCCCGTCGGGGAAGGTCGCGCACATGCACCTTTCCTGGCTCGACCCGCACAAGATGCGGAGGATGACCGTGGTCGGCTCGCGCAAGATGGCGGAGTTCGACGACATGGAGCTCGAGCGCAAGGTGACGGTGTACGACAAGGGCGAGGAGCCGCCAGGGGAGACGTACGGCGAGTGGCGAACCCGCACGGGCGACATCTTCAGCCCGAAGATCGCCAACGACGAGCCTCTTCGCCTCGAGTGCCGTCACTTCCTCGATCTGGTGGACGAAGGAGCGGACGGTCAGGCCGCCCGAGACGGGCTCGTCGTCGTCCGGGCGCTCGAGCAGCTGCAGGCGTCGCTCGACGCGGTTGCCGTGTGAGCGATGTTCACCCTTCCGCGATCGTCTACCCGGGCACCGTGCTCGGGGAGGGCGTACGCGTCCTCGAGAACGCCGTGGTGGGCAAGCAGCCGGCGCTCTCTGCGCGGTCGACCGCGAAACGCGAGCCCCTCCCGCCGACGGAGATCGGGGAGGGGACGATCCTCTCCACCGGAGCGATCGTGTTCGCAGGCTCCAGACTCGGGGCTCGTGTGATCATCGGCGACCAGTCGTGCGTGCGCGAGCGTGTGACGATCGCGGACGACGTCGTGCTCGGCCGTGGATCGCTCGTCGAGAACGACACGACGATCGGAGCAATGACGCGCATCCAGGCCGACGCCTACATCACTGCGTATTCGACGCTCGAGGAGCACGTCTTCATTGCTCCCTGCGTCGTGACGACGAACGACAACTTCATGGGTCGCACCGACCGACGGCATGAGCTGATGAAGGGACCGACGATTCGCAGAGGAGCGCGGATCGGGGGCGGCGCGATCCTCTGCCCGGGAATCGAGATCGGCGAGGAGGCGTTCGTCGGGGCAGGCGCCGTCGTCGCGAAGGACGTCCCTCCGGGCGTCGTCGTGGTCGGCAACCCGGCCCGCATCCTGCGGCGGGTGCCGGAAGACGAACTGCTCAGCCGCTGAGTGCGCAAGACCGGAATCCGCTCGCGCCGAGGCCGCAGCACGTCCGCTTCACATCGAGCTAGCTTTTGACGATGACGAGTCGGTAGCGCACCGCGCCCGGGCTCGACATGCGCACCTGGACGAAGTAGACGGCGGCCTTCGGAGCGCGGTAGGAGAAGTACTCGCGCCCACCGGGCCGAGCCGAGACCCGGGCTCGCAACCGCGCGCTGCGCACGTCCTCGATCGAGCGTGTCTTCGGGAGCCAGAGCGCAAGGTTGAGGTCCACCTCGGTCGCGGCCGCGGTGAGCCCGAGATACACCCGCTGCCCCTTCTTGAGCCGAATCCCGTAGACGTCGTCCTGGTCGTCCCAGAAGTCGAGGGTCGCGTTGAAGCGGCCGATCTCGTCCGAAATCTCGAACGCGTGCGAGCCGGCGTCGTCGTTCGCCTCGTAGCGGTCGCCCACCGGGATCGAGTCCAGCGCCTCGATGGCCGCGGCGACGTCGAGCTTGCCCCAACCCGAGAGCTGGTCGCGTCCCGTCGGACATGCGGCGCAACCGTTTCTCGGATCGAGGTCGACCGCGGTCCGTTCGAGCAGCGTCGTCACCTGCTCGGGCTGCAGCGTCGGGCGGAGACTCAGGATGACCGTCGCAGCCGCGCTGACCTGAGGCGTCGCGAAGGACGTCCCCTGCGCCTCGCGATACTCCTCGGGGCCGCAGGTCGAGTAGCCCTGCTCGGAGCACGCCGGGAAGCGAGAGGTCACGTTCCTCGGCAGCACGGACAGGATCCGCTCGCCGGGAGCCGCGAGGTCGTTGTAGATCCGGTCGCGGTTCGAGAACTTGGGGACGTCGCCTTCCTCCCCGTAGGCGCTGACCCCGAGGACGTGCGGGAGCGCCGCGGGATAGCTCGCGTACGTCCACGGGCTCTTCGGCGCGATGTTGTCGTTTCCGACCGCGGCAACGACGATCACTCCGTTCGAGACCGCGTACGCGACCGCATCCGCTTCGAGCTGCGAGTAGGTGTCGAGCACCGGATCGAGCGGGTCGCGCAGGCCCCCGAGGCTCATGTTGATGACACGGGCGCCGCGCTCGACCGCCCAGCGAATCGCGCGCGCCTCCGCGGCGACCGGGATCGAGCGCGACTTCGTCACCACTTTGGCGACGAGTAGCTCCGCGGACGGCGCAAGGCCCGCAATCCCGATGCCGTTGTCGACGCCTGCGGCGATGATCCCTGCGACGAAGGTCCCGTGGCCCAGCAAGTCGGTCCCGGCCGAGCCCCCGACGAAGCTCTTCTTGTCCAGGATCTTCCCCTGCAGGTCGGGATGGCTCGTGTCGACCCCCGAGTCGATGACCGCGACCGGGATCGCCTCGAATGCAGGCAGCGTCAGCCAGGGCTCGTAGAAGCGGCTCAAGGTCAGGTACCGCTGGCGAGACGCGAAGGGATCGGTGGGCGTGTACGCCAGGTGCCTGGGCACCAGGGCCTCGACGTATCGCACGCCGTCGATGCCGGTGAACGATGTGCCACGCGGCGCCTCGACGAGAAGCGCAGGGATCGGAGCGAGGCTCTCGGGAAGCGACCCAGTGCGGCGGGCGACGGCCTCCGTAACCATGGGCACGTCGGCGCCGGGCGCGAGGCCGACGGCGAAGCGCGCCGCATCGGCGCCGGCCGGAGCCGCGAGCACGGCCGCGAGAGCCGCCAGCAGGATCAGGCCGCGTCTCATCCGTTGACAATGATCATGGGTGAAAGCCCTTCCGCAAAGGCGCCGCTCGCGGGGACGCGGGCACGGTACGCGCCGGGGACGACCTGCAGCTGCGCCCGGAATACACCCGACTGGTCGACGGTGCCGTTGGCGACGGGGTTCCAGGCCGTCCCCTTTCTCCGCTCGATCGACACCGTCGTGCCTGGGAGCTTCGGGCGCACGGTGCCCGTAAGCGCGCCCGGATCGGCCGGCGCCGCGAGGCGCACGCGAGGGGCGACGCGTACGAGCAATGCCGGGCTCGCGGCATCCTTGGCTTCGATCCGATACCTCAGTGTCTGCGTCGGCTTGACCGTGAGCGACGCCGTCCCCGCGCTGCTCCGCTCGAGCGGGCCGACCGTCGTCCACGTCGAGCCGTCCGGCGAGGACGACAGCACCGGAGCGGCGATGCCGCGAGCGATTCCTGTCAAGCGGAGCGACGAGCCGAAGACGACCGCACCCGGCGGACGGTCGAGCCGGAGGACGCCGATCGAGACCCAGGTCGAGCGAAGCCCGAGCGTGGTGCGCAAGAGGGCAGCCGGAACCGAGGAGAGCCCGCCGACCGTCTCCAATGTGACCGCGCGGAGGCGCCCCGACGGCGTCGGGACGCCAATCGCGTCCAGGATCCGAGCCTCGATGCCGAGCTTGGCCTGAACGGTTCTGGCGCCGAGCAGGACCGGTCCCCAGCGGTGGTGGGGCGAAACCTTGTCCCATGGATCCGGCCGCGACACGAGGTAGGGAACCGCGAACCCGAAGACGTCCGCCGAGCTCGCCGTCTTCCCGCCGGACGACGAGAAGTAGTACGTCGACGCAACCCTGCCGCCGTACAGCACAACCCGGCCCGTCGTCGCGCGCACGGCTTCCGTCGTCCTCGGCTTTTCACCGGCGATCCCGTCGTAGACCTGACTTCGTTGGTCGGGGTAGAGGTCGAACGGCTTCCCCTTGACGAGATTGGCGAGCGCATACGAGCGCGCAGCGACCGCCTGCGCCTTGAGGGCCTCGAGCGGCCAGGTGTGCGGCATCTCGCGCGCGACGACCCCTTGCAGGTAGCTCTCCATCGCGAGGGTGTTCACCACCCTCAGGAACGACCCCTGCACTGCGACGTCGAGCCGTCCGTGATACGCGCGCCCGTCGAGGGAGAGCGGGGCCTTGCCCGCACGGATCGAGAGCGGGCCGATCGCGGAGATGGGGCCCGCCGGGGTCGGCAATACGAGACTGGGCTTGAGAACGAGCGGCCCGGCCGCGATCTTCGTCACCTTGCCCGTCGCGTCGACGACCTTGTACGGCGTCTGCGACGAGATCGTCACCGCCTGCCGGCCCTCGGCGAGGAGCACGCGCACCTGGTTCTTCCCGCTGCGCCCGAGCTCGGTCCCGGAGTAGTAGTAGGACAGAATCTCCTCGTACGACCTGCCCTCCGTCGCCATGCCGTACGCGCCGTACTGGCTCATCCCGACACCGTGACCCCAGCCGCGTCCCGAGAAGACGAAGACGGCCTCACCCGGGACGGCGGGCGTGACCTGCGCGGCGCCGCCCGCGGCGGAGAGAGCGACCACGGTCAGCGAAAGGGCGACGGAGACGAGAAGGCGCACGGAAGTCGATCAGGCTAGCGAGCGAGGGTTAACCCTTTGTGTTGTCGGCAGCGAGCGTTGGCACTGGACCGGACCTAGGTCCAGGCAGTCTCCTCGACCGGGGAGCGCTCCTTGAGCGGCTCCCACCAGTCCCGGTGCTCTGCGTACCAGGCAACGATCTCGGTGAGCCCGCCGGGCCAGCCGTGGACAGGCTCCCAGCCGAGCTCGGAGCGGATCTTCGAGGAGTCGAGCAGGTAGCGACGGTCGTGCCCGGGACGGTCCGGGACGATGGACTTGAGCGAAGCGGGCTTGCCGGTGAGCTCGAGAACGAGGTCTGCGATCTCTTCGATCGACGCCTCGAGCCCGGAACCGACGTTGTACGTCTCTCCGGCGACACCCTTCCGCAGGACGAGGTCGATGGCAGCGCAGTGGTCGAGCACGTGCAGCCACTCGCGCTTGTGGCCCGTGGACGCGTACATCGGCAGGGGCAGGTCCTCGAGCGCGTTCGTCACGAAGAGCGGAATCACCTTCTCCGGGAACTGGTACGCGCCGTAGTTGTTCGAGCAGTTGGTGATGGTCACGGGCAGCCCGTAGGTCTCGAAGTACGCCCGGACGGCATGGTCCGCACCCGCCTTGGACGCGTTGTACGGCGTCCGTGGGCGGTAGGGGGACTCCTCGGTGAACACCTCGTCCGAGTCGAGCGGAAGGTCGCCGTAGACCTCGCACGTGGAGACGTGGTGGAATCGCTCGACCTCCGCAGCCCGCGAGGCGTCGAGCAGCGTCTGCGTGCCGAGCACATTCGTACGGAAGAACCGGGTCGGATCGACGACGGCGAGGCTGTTGTGCGACTCGGCGGCGAAGTTGACGACGATGTCGATGCGCTCCGCGCGCAGTGTCTGCTCCGCCAGCTCGCGGTCGCAGATGTCGCCTTGCACGAAGACGATCCGGTCCTCGATCGCCGCGAGATTGGGCCGGTTGCCGGCATACGTGAGCAGGTCGTACACGACCAGGTGGTCGTCCGGGTACCGCTCGAGCCAGTAGTGGGCGAAGTTCGAGCCGATGAACCCCGCGCCGCCGGTCACGAGGAGACGCACGACCCGAAGGCTACTCGGGTTTGGCAGCGAGGCATGCTCTCAAGCCCTCGCGCCAGTGAGGAAGGATGGGGGCGCCGGAGCGCTCGCTCCGCAGGACGGCGGATGCGGGGCGGGCTGCCGGCCGCCCGAGCTCTGCCGAGGCGATCCGTCGCACGCGGCACGCCAGCCCTGCCTCCGCGAATATCGCCTCGGCGAACTCGGCCCACGTGCACTCGCCGTCAGCCGCCACGTGCCAGATGCCCCGTGGGCGATCGGCGTCGACGAGCTCCCGCGTCGCGGCGGCGAGATGCCCGGTATAGGTCGGGCATCCATGCTGGTCGTGGACGACCGCGACCTCGTCCTGCTCGGCTCCGAGCCGGAGCATCGTCCCCAGGAAGTTGTGCCCCGACGGCCCGAAGAGCCAGGACGTGCGCACGATCCACGCGTCTTCACCGGCGGCCGCCTCGGCGAGCAGCTTCGAGCGTCCGTACGCCGACAGAGGATTCGGGCCGTCCGACTCGACGTACGGCTCCGACTTGCGTCCGTCGAAGACGTAGTCGGTCGAGAAGACGACGAGCGGGGCGCCGAGCGCCGCTGCGTTGGACGTCCCGCCGACGTTGACCGCCGTGGCGCCCTGCGGGTCCGCCTCCGCGCCGTCGACATCCGTCCACGCAGCGGCGTGGAGTACGAGGTCCGGCCGCGCTCGTGACACTTTGTCACTCGGCGGGTGGGCGACGTCCCAGTCCTCGCGGGTCAGCGCGAGGACCTCGTCACCGCCGAAGGCGTCCTGCAGCGCGAGGCCGAGCTGGCCCGCCGCGCCCGTGATCAGGACGCGACGACGGCGTCCCGCGCGGACAGGATCGGGTTCCGGGTGCTCCACAGGTGCGCGACGCGCGGGTCATTCCAGGGAATCGTGTGCTCGTCAGGGTCGGATGGGTCGTACTCGGAGGTGACGTGGTAGCAGAAGAGCACGTCGGTCAATGCCTCGAACCCGTGCGCGTGACGGCCCGGGATGTACAGGGCGACGGGATTCGCCTCGCCGATGTCCTCGATGAACGTCTCGCCGCTCTCGCGGTCGAGCACGACCACGCGGGCGGTTCCACGCAGGCAGGCGAAGAGATCGTCCTGGCCACGCTCGTGGTAGTGCAGGCCGCGGACGACACCGGCCCGCGAGAAGGAGAGGTTCGTCTGCACCGTCGGCTTCGGGAGGATGCTGTCCCGGCGGAGCTCGGCGAACCAGCCACGCTCGTCCTCGTGCAGCTCGAGGGAGATCCTCAGTATCCCGTCGATCACTTGTTGACCCCTGTCTCCTCGATTCGGAGCCCGATGTCGGCGAGGTGCTCCCAGTGCTTGCCCGCGTCCTCCCACCAGCCTTCGACCTCGCGCGCTTCGAGTCGCCCCTGGAGCGCGTAGTGACGATTGACGTCCGTGATCTCGAGCTCGCCGCGGGTCGACGGCTCGAGCCTGTCGATCACCTCGTAGACGTCCGGCGGATAGCAGTAGAGGCCGACCACGGCGTGCCTGGAAGGCGGCGCGTCATAGCGGTCGTCGACGACCCCCGCCTTCTCGACGATGTCCGTCACGCGGCCGTCGCCATCGTAGACCACCACACCGAAGTTCTCGGGGTCCGGAACGGACTTCACGAAGATCTGTGCTCCCTGCGCATCCTCGAACCACGCGGTGATGGCCGCAGATTGCGCGTACTCGAAGATGTTGTCGCCGAGCACGACCACGAGCGGGGAGCCTCCCGCGAAGTCCCTCGCCATGCCGACGACCTGTGCGATGCCTCCAGGCTCCGTCTGGACCTTGTACGTGAGATCGAGCTCGAGGATCGGATCGCCGCCTCCGCGGGGCGCGAGCAGGCCGTCTCCGAGCAGGTCGATCATCTGGCCCGCGTGTCCCTTCCCGGTGACGAGCAGAACATCGCGGACACCGGCGAGCTGGAGCAGCTGGAGCGGGTAGTAGATCATCGGCCAGCGGCCCACCGGGAGCAGGTGCTTGTTCGCGACCCGAGTCAGCTCGCCGAGCCGCGTTGCCTCCCCTCCCGCGCAGATCAGGCCCTTCGGCTTCACGCTCGCGGATGGTATTGCCTTTGGGGTCAGACCCCACGGGTCTAACGTCCGCCGGGCTGGAAGGCCGGGTGATGCTCCCCGAGCCGGGAGGGCTCGACCCGGACGACTCGCGCCAGGCCTTCGGGCATCCACCAGTTCCACTTCCCGAAGAGCTTCATGGCGCTCGGCACCAGGAGCGCACGGACGATCGTGACGTCGATGAGGATGGCCGCGGCCAGGCCGAAGCCGAATTGCTGCAGGCCGACGATCGAGCCGGCGACGAAGCCCATGAAGGCTGCGAACATGATCAGGCCTGCGGCGGTGACGAGGCGCCCGGTCCTCGTCAGGCCGAGCACGATTGCCTGCTCGTTCGTCGCCCCGTTGTCCCACTCCTCGCGCATACGGCTGACGAGGAAGACCTCGTAGTCCATGGACAGGCCGAAGAGCATCGCGAAGAGGAACACGGGGATCCAGCCTTCGATCTGGTCGTATGCGATCAGCCCGGCCCACTCGCCGGCTCCCCACTTGAACACGAGGACGAGCAGGCCGTAGGCGGCGCCGATGGAAAGCAGGTTCAGGATGATCGCCTTCAGCGGCAGCACGACCGAGCGGAACGCGCGCATCAGGAGCACGAACGTCGCGACGAGCACGGCGGCGAGGAGCCACGGGAACCAGCTGTACGTGAGATCGAGGAAGTCCTTGCCGCCCGGCGGGCCGCCCCCCGCGTAGACACGGGCGCTCTCCGGGAAGCCCGACGAGGGCACGATGTCCTTGCGGAGCCGCATGACGAAGTCGAGGCTCTCCGGCTTACCGTAGTCCTCCTTCCCGATTACCTCGATGTTGAGGTAGCGACCGGTTCTGTCCACGTGCTGCCGCGTCGTGTCGAGCTGCACCGCCATCACCTGCGGATCCGCCCGCAGAGTGCGTGACAGGCTCGCGACCGCGTCCCTGATCTCGGGCGAGTCGGCGCCTCGGGCCCTCTTGGTGTCGACGACGATGTTCGTCGGGGCGACCGCCCCGGCCCCCACGGCCTCCGTCAGCACGTCGTAGCCACGGACGGCCTCCAGGTCGCGCGGGATGCCCTCGTTCGATCCAGGGCCGAGCTGGAGGGTCAGGAGCGGCAGGGTGAGGAGAAGCAAGAGGCCCCCCGTCGCGGCGGCGAAGAGCTTCGGGTAGCGCATGATCGCGCGGGCGAGCACAGGCCAGAAGCCGCGCTCGTCGTCGGCTCGGCGATCGAGCCAGCGCCGCGGCATGAGCGGCACGCTGTCGAGCCGCTGGCCGGCGAGCGAGAGCATGGCCGGGAGAAAGGTCACCGCGGCGAGCACCGATACGGCCGGGATGAAGAGGCCTCCGATGCCGAATCCGCGCATGAACGGAAGCGGCATGAAGAGGAGCATCGCGAGCCCGATCGCGACGGCCGTGCCGCTGAAGACGACGGCCCGCCCGGCAGTCGCCATGGTCTTCACGATCGCGTCGTCGCGGGAGAGCCCACCCCGCAGCTCCTCACGGAAGCGGTAGACGACGAGGAGCGAGTAGTCGATCGCGATGCCGAGCCCGATGAGCGAGACGAGGTTCTGCAGGTAGGTCGACAGCTCCATGAAGTTCGCGAAGATCCACACGATCGCGAGCGTGGTCGGGATCGTCACGAGCGCGAAGAAGAACGGGAGCAAGAAGGCGAGCGTCCCGAAGGTGAAGATCAGGATCAGGAGCGCGATCGGGATCGCGATCAGCTCGCCTTTGAGCAGGTCTTCGCCGAACACCGGGTCGAGGTCGTGCTCGATCGCCGCCTGTCCCGTGACGTAGACGGTCGCTCCCGGGATCGTCCCGATCGCCCGTCGCATGTCGTCCGTGTGAGCCTTCGAGTCCGCGGGCTCGAGCTCGGAGACGATCTGCGCGATGAGGACGTCGTCCGCAACGGGAGCGACCGAGACGAGGCGAGATGTGGGCAGCTCGGCGACTGCTCTCCTCGCGGCCTCCTCCACCGACTGCACGAGCGCTCCCGCGTTTCCGCCGGTCTCCACGACGATCGTGAAGGAGCCCGTCGACTTCTGGTTGAAGTGGTCCTCGAGGATCACCTCCGCACGGCGGGTGTCCGTCCCCGGCAGCGCGAAGCGGTTCGTGAGCAGGTCCGCGAGCTGGGACGACGCGAAGCCGGAGAAGACGAAGATGACGAGCCAGCTCGCCAGCACCAGCCATCGGCGCCGGAGAACGAGGCGCGTCAGCCCTTCCACGGCCTCACTCCTCGAGCGGTACGGGACGCCGCCTTCCGCCGACGCACGCGCGGAACGGCACGCACTGCCGCGTACCAGATATAGACGATCGCGCCCAGCAGCGCCGCGAAGATGGAGAGGATGCGCCCCGGCTTACCCAACACGAGCAGCAGTCCACGCACCGAGGCGATGCTAGCCGACATACTTCTGGCCTAGTCGACGAAAGGATAGGAGAGGGAATGGCGAAGACCAAGGACAAGTCCCAGGTCGCGATCGAGACGCTCGGCCCGTACCTCAAGCGCGCGATGGAAGATCCTGAGCTCCGAGAGGATCTGCTCGCAGCGTTCGTCGCAGCGCGCAGCCTCTACGGCCAGTTCGCCAAGGGCAGCGGCGTGAAAGGAAAGGCCGGGCGGGTCACCGACAAGGACTTCCAGAAGGAGCTGCAAGCGCTCGTGGGAGACCTGTCCGAGGCGAGCGAGCGTCTCCAGGGAAAAGCCAAGAAGGGCCACAAGACGCGCAACCGAGTGATCCTCCTCACCGGCGTAACGCTCGGCGTCCTCTACAACCCGTGGACGGGCGAGGCGACGCGCGAGTGGATCATGAGTCGCATCGCGGGTGAAAACGGGAACGGCTTCGAGGCGGAGGGCCTCGCCTCCGAAGAGGAGGTCGCGACCGCGGGCGACAGCTCGGCAGCCGAGTAGAGACTAGGGCTTCTTCCTCACGAGCGCGCGCTCGAGCGCTCCCGGCACGAGACCGCTCGTCGACGCAATGTCGTCGGCCTCGAGGAGCACTGCCCCCGGTGGAGGCAGTGTCGGCCTGCCGGGTCGAGCCGGCACGTAGACCCTGCCCGAGGCGAAGAAGATGTCCTCCGCTCGCCGCCATGCGAGCAGGAACGGGTACGGCGCGACGACGCCGTCGTAGCCGAGCCCGATCAGCGACGCCGGATGGATCTCGAAGTGCAGATGAGGCGCGCCTCCCTCCGCATCTCCGGTGTCGCCGACGAAGCCGATCACGTCGCCCGCCTCCACCTCGTTCCCCTCGAGTGCGAGCGGCGAGTACGCCGTGAGGTGGGCGTAGTAGAACTGGTTCCCGTCTCCGTCGCGGAGCCAGAAGCGGTAGCCGCCGATGTCGTTCCAGCCGATGGAGTACACCGTGCCGTCGGCGACCGCGAGAACCGGCGTCCCCGCCGGAGCGAAGATGTCTTCCCCGTGGTGCCAGCCGCCCGGAACGTCGCTTCTCGCAGCGCCGAAGCTGTCGCCGAACGAGACGGCGCCGTAGACCGGGAACACGTACCCCTCTCCGGAGAGACGAACGGTGACGTCGGGCGGCGCGGAGCGTACCGGGCCGCCCGGGATGGTCAGCCCGCCCTGGGGCTCGGGCGGTCGTGGCAGCGCCGGACCTCCGGCAGTAGGCGGGCCGACGATGCCGCGGGGCGGATTCTGTGGCGCCGAGGTCGGCGCCTCCGCGGCCGCGATCGCCTCGGCACTCCCGACGACGATCTCGCTTCCCGCGGGAAGCCCGCCGTGGGCGGCGGTCAGGCGCACCCGAAGCGCCACGACGCTCCCGCGTGCCGCTGGTGAGCCACCGCGGCGGCTCACGACGCCCTTCGAGAGGACGTCGAGCGAGCCCCAGTCTGCGAGCGGGATGCTCCCCGGGGTGGACGCGACGTCTTGGTCGAGCACGCGCAGCCCGTCGACCGCGGAGCCCGCGACGTCGGCGCCGGCGGACCGGCGGCTCGCGCCGGCGCTCGCCTGCGCTGTCACCTGGGAGGCGACGATCGCGCCGGCGAAGATGGAGACCGCGATCGCCTCGGCGTGGGCCTGCGCCGTCGCGGTCTGCCCTCGCTGCGCGGAAAGGGTGGAGCGCGAGAGCCCGACTGTCACGACCGAGCCGTCGTTGGGATAGGCGAACGACTGGATCTCCGCACTCGGCGTCGCGGGCCAGCCGATGTCTCCGAGCGAGACCGAGTCCTGCCCGGGGATGGTTACCCGCAGGATCGCCGCGCTCGCGTCGGTGCTCGCGCCCGAGAGCGGCGGCTCGGCCGCCGCAAACGCCGTTGGCAGCACGACAACCGTGACAGCAAGCGCGATGGCGCGGATCACGGTGCCTCACGGTAGCGCTCCCTGCCACGGCGCGCCCGCCAGACGAGCTCCACGGCGACGGCGAGGAGCAGGACGCCGAAGAGCCGCTGGAGCGTCTCCTCCGGCAACGCTGTCGCGATCCGCGCGCCGAACTCGACGCCCACGATCGACGCCAGTCCGACGACGAGCGCCGTCCGGATGCGGAGATTGCCGTAGCGCCGCTGGTTCCACGCCCCGGCGGTGACCGTCGGCAGGATCGCGAGCAGGGACGTCGCCTGCGCCTCGAGCTGGCCGAGGCCGAGCGCGACGAGGGTCGGGACGAAGAGGATCCCGCCGCCGACGCCGAAGAGCCCCGCGAGCAGGCCGGCTGCGACGCCCAGGACGAGAGCCAGCACCGTCGTGGAGAAGGTCAGGGCCAGAGGAGCCAGATTCCCACTCCCGTGAGCAAGAGCGCGAAGCCGTACGTCAGGGTGGCGGTCGTCAACCGCTGCTGGAGGCCCGTCCCGAGAAGCACGCCGGCGACCGCCGGGAGCCCCACGAGCGCCGCATACGCCACATCCACCTCTCCTCGGAGCGCGTACACCGTGACTCCGGCTAGCGCTGTGATGACGATTGCGCCCAGCGAGGTCGCGGTGGCAACCCGTCCGGGAAAGTGGACGAGGAGGATCAGGAGCGGGACCACGATGATGCCGCCGCCGACCCCGAAGAACGCGGAGAACACTCCCGCCGCGAGGCCGATCGCCACCAGGCGCACCCTCCTATCCTAAGGAGGCATGGGGACCCCACTTGCCCGCATGTCGGCGCTGGTGACCCTGGTGATCGTCGCCGTGGGGCTCGTAGGCGCAACCGGTGCGGCAGGAGGTCCGCCCGGCACCCCCTCCTCGTACTTCCTCGGGCGCGGCGACCCTCGCGCATGTCCGTCGCCGATGTGCGGCGGCGTCTGGGTCCGGCTCGTCAACAAGGAGATCACGCCGTGCGGCGTAGCCGGCGGAATTGCTCGTCGCGAGTGCTATGTGGCCAGTCTCGATCTCTCGCCTCTGGGGATCTCCGAGCATGGGTCGCTCGCGGCACTGGTCGCCACCGGTCGAGCCGTCGCGCGCGGCACGATCGTGACGGGACGCGTCGAGGGCTTTCCCGAGCTCGCGACACTCCTCGTGAACGAGGTCTGGACGGCCTCGAGCTCGCTCGGTGAGCCGGAGGGAAAGTTCAGGTTGCTTCGCGACAACCGGCGACGTTGCGTCACCACGCCGTGCTTCTCGACGCATGCCGCTCTCCTCAACTCGGGCAGCCATGTGAACGTCTCCGGTGTCGACCTGCGCATCGGCGTCCCTGCGCGGGAACGACTCTGCGCCTTGATGCGGATCTCCCACCCGGTCGGCCTGATCGCAGCAGGACGCATCATCCGAGCATCCGACGCCGGGCGCGCCGGGGTGGGCCGTACGTTCGTCGCCACTCAGTTCTACGTGAGGAAGAGCCCAGAGGCGCGGCTCTGCACACCCTGACCACGGCTCGGTGTCGATGATCCCACTCGTCTCCCAGACTCCCGGGTTCACGGCGACACCGTCGCGGCCGGGCGGATCCAGCTCCTGCGACGCGGGTCGCGCTCGAGGCGTCGACACCGACGGCCGAGATCGGGCGCTTGACGAGGTCGAAGCGCCAGCCGGGCCGGCGAGGAACCCGGAGCAGAAGCGCGCGCGAACGGGCGTGTCGTGGTGCCAGCCTCAGCGGCGGGCCCGACGAGCGTGTTCTCCACGTAGATGCGTGAGCAGCCGAGCGGTGATCAGGAGGTCGCGAAGCAGCGAAGCCGGGCTAGGCGGGAACCGCGGCTTCCCGGCGGAGGACGTCCCAGGCGAGGCGCACGTCGTCCTCCGTGGTCCGGAAGCTGCCGATCGCGAGCCGCAGCACATAGCTCTCTTCGACCCGCGTGTGCGAGAGGAAGACTTCGCCCGACGCGTTGACCTGCTCGAGCAGCCGTTCGTTCTCCGCGTTCGAGCCCGCGCGGCGGAAGCACACGAGCGAGAAGTGACGCGGAGCGACGACCTCCCAGCCGGGCTCGGCGCGCACCCAGCTCTCGAAGAGCTCCGCCAGGCGGACATGCTCTCGGATCCGCTCCTGCAATCCGGAGCGGCCGTAGCAGCGGAGGACCGTCCACAGCTTGAGCGCCCGGAAGCGCCGGCCGAGCGGGATGGAGAGCTCGCTCAGGTTGATCGCGTCGTCGGGAGATCGCAGGTACTCGGGAACGAGGCTGAAGGCGCGTCGGAACTCGTCGGGACGGCGTGTCCAGAGCGCGGAGCAGTCCATCGGGACACCGAGCCACTTGTGCGGGTTGACGCCGATCGAGTCCGCCCGCTCCCAGCCGGCGAAGTGATGGCGGAGCTCCGGGCAGATCGCCGCGGGACCCGCATAGGCCGCGTCGACGTGCAACCACACGCCAGCCGCCTCGCATGCGTCTGCGATCGCGCCAACCCGATCGACCCCGCCCACGCCTGTCGTTCCGACCGTCGCAATGACCGCACATGCGTCCTCGAGATCGAGCGCGTCGGGCCTCAGCCGGAAGCTCTCGTCCACGGGCACCCTGCGCAGCTCGAGCTCAAGCAAACGAGCCGCCTTGTCGGCTGACGAGTGCGCGTGCTCCGAGCAGAGCACCACTCGGTGCCCCGCACGGACATCGCGGGCGACGGCGAGGGCGGCAACCACTCCCGTCGAGGCCGTGTCCTCGATGTGGCCGCGGAACTCGGGCGGGAGGCCGAGCAGCTGCGCGAGCCAGTCGAGCGTCAGCTCCTCGAGCTCCTGGAGTGCCGGTGAGGTGCGCCAGAGGATCCCGACCTGGTTCAGCCCGGCGATGAGGAGCTCGGCGAGCACGCCGGGCTCGGACCCCGTCGTCGCGAAGTAGGCGAAGAAGCGCGGGCTCTGCCAGTGGGTGACGCCCGGCAGGAGCACCTCGTCGAGGTCGCGCAGGATCGCCCGGAACGGTTCGGGCTCCTCCGGGGGCGACGACGGAAGTGCGGCGCGGATGTCGCCCGGCTCCACGCGCGATAAAACCGGCAGCTCCCGCGCTCGTTCGAGGTACGACGCTACCCACTCGAGCGCCGCAGGCCCGTCTTCACGGATCACTTGGGCAGCCTCTCGATCTCCTTCCAGGAGCGCGTGTTCAGCACCTGCGCTTTCGTCAGCCAAGCCCGCCGCGCCTGGGCAACCCCGAGCTCCGCGTGAGCGAGTGCGGACGCCGAGTGCGCGTCGGTCGTCACCGGGATCCGCACACCGGCCTCTCCCGCGAGACGGGCGTGTGTGTCGCGGAGGTCGAGGCGGTCCGGCTGCGAGTTGATCTCGAGCGCAGTGCCCGTCTCGACGGCACGAGCGATGACCCGCTCGACGTCGACCGGCGCGCCCTCGCGCCGCCGGAGCTTTCGTCCCGTGAGGTGGCCGATGGAGTCGACGTGCGGATTCTCGATCGCGGCGATGATCCGCTCCGTCGGGTTGCGCTCGAAGGACGTGTGGAGCGAGGCCACGACCCAATCGAGGCCCGCGAGCACGTCATCGGCGACGTCGAGCGCACCGTCTGCCCGGATGTTCACCTCCATTCCGCGCAGCACGCGGAAAGGCTTCACCCGCGCGTTGACGACCTCGATCTCCTTCCACTGCGCCTCCAGTCGACCCTCACGCAGATAGTGGGAGTGGTCGGTGACGCAGAGGTAGCGGTACCCACGCGCCTTCGCGGTGAGCGCCATCTCCTCGATCGAGCTCTCGGCGTCGGACGACCAGTTCGAGTGGCAGTGCATCTCGCCCCGCAGATCCTTCAGCTCGACGAGCTGCGGCAGAGAGTTGTCCCGCGCAGCCGCGATCTCGCCATCGTTCTCGCGGAGCTCGGGCGGAATGAAGGCGTATCCGAGATAGGCGTAGAGGTCCTCCTCGCTCGCATGCGTGACGACCTCGCCGGTGTCGGAGATCGTGATGCCGTACTCCGAGATCGAGAGGCCTCGCCGCTGCGCGTCCTCACGAAGGGCAACGTTGTGGTCCTTCGAGCCTGTGAAGTGCTGGAGGACGTTGCCGTAGCACTCGTGCGGAACGACTCGGAGATCGAAACGGAGGCCGTCGTGGCTGACGGCCGTTGCCTTCGTGGGCCCACGCGCGACGATCTCGGAGACCCAGGACCCGCCGCAGAAGGCGTCGATCAGCGCACGGGGATCGGAGGACGTCGCGATGAAGTCGAGGTCGGCAACGGTCTCTCTCCGTCGCCTGACGCTTCCCGCCTCGGAGACGGCGATCGCAGCAGGATGCCCGGAAAGCTCCGCCAGAACGCGCCTCACGGCGGGCAGCGCGGCGCCGAGGAGGCCGCGCGTCTCCGCCTTTTTCTGTGTGCCGGCCGCGAGCGCGTACAGGATCTTCTCCTCGCTGCGCTGGCCGAGCCCCGAAAGCTCGCGCAGGCGTCCCTCCTCCGCGGCGACCCGTAATCCGTCCAGCGTCGTGACTCCGAGCTGCGTCCAGATCCGCGCGGCGGTCTTGGGCCCGACTCCGGGGAGACGCAGGAACTCGACGACGCCCATGGGAACCCGCTGGCGGCGCCTCGTGAGCGCCTCGATCTCCCCGTGCTCCACGATCTCGACGACCTTCCCCTGGATCGTCGCCCCGATCCCCGGCAGCTCCTTCGCCTTTCCCTCGAGCGCCAGCTCGGCGACCGGGCTCGGCGTCTCGCGGATGCGCGTGGCCGCCCGCCGGTAGGCGATCACGCGAAACGAGTCCTCGCCGAGGATCTCCGAAATGTCGGCGAGGAGATCGAGTTGATCGGCGAGCTCGGCGTTCCGCGGCAGGGTCTTTGCCATCCCGCGATGATACGAGCGTGGTCCGCGCCGTCGTTTGCCTGCCCACGTACAACGAGCGCGAGAACATCGAGCCGATGGTGCGTGCGCTCCAGGGCGTTCTCGACACGTCGCGGGATCGCGTCCTCGTGATCGACGACTCGTCGCCCGACGGGACCGGTGACACCGCCGACCGTCTCGCCGCCGAGCTCCCATGGGTGGACGTCCTCCATCGTCGAGTGAAGGAGGGACTCGGTCCTGCGTACGTCGCCGGCTTCCGGCGCGCCCTCGTCGAGAGAGCCGAGCTGGTCCTCGAGATGGACTGCGACTTCTCCCACGATCCGAGCGACGTTCCGCGGCTGATCGCGGCGGCTCAGGACGCGGACCTCGTCCTCGGCTCACGCTATGCGCGGGGAGGTGGGACCGAGAACTGGGGGCTGGGGCGCCGGATCGTGTCCCGCGGAGGGTGCCTCTACGCCCAGGTGCTTCTCGGCGTACGGGTGCGCGACCTGACCGGGGGGTTCAAGTGCTATCGACGCACGGCGCTGGAGGCAATCGACATCGATGCACTCTCCGCGCGGGGCTACGGCTTCCAGATCGAGACGACCTATCGCGTCCTCCGCGCGGGCCTACGCGTTGTGGAGATCCCCATCCGCTTCACCGACCGCCGCGTCGGGGAGTCCAAGATGACGCGCGCGATCGTCGCGGAGGCGATGTGGAAGGTGCCGGCGCTGCGCTGGCGCGCGCTGACCGGAGGACTCTGATGGACGAGGTCACGGACGAGCGCTTTGCAGACGAGGTGCTCGCGTCGCCGGTGCCCGTGATCGTCGACTTCTGGGCTCCCTGGTGCAAGCCGTGCGACGTCATCGAGCCGCACCTTCGCGCAATCGAGGCGGAGCACGACGGTCGGGTGCGCCTCTTGCGGATGAACGTCGACGAGAACCTCGCCGTGCCTGCCCGCCTCGGCGTCCTCGCGCTCCCCACGGTCGTGCTCTTCGCGGACGGCGAGACGCGCGTCACGGTCTTCGGTGCGCACTCGCGGGCGCATTTCGAGCGCGCCTTCGCGCCGTTTCTCGAACCGTAGTCAGCCAGTCCGGGCCTGCGACACTGCGTCGATGGCGACGCGGGTCGCGCTGTGGGAGGAGCTCCTCGACGCCGAGGAGGTCGTCTATCGCGGTCCCGAGCCGCCGCGCGACGCTCGCGTCGAGCCGCTCCCGGACGACCTCGACCCGCATGTCGCTTCCGCGCTCGCCGCGGTCGGCGTCACCGGACTGTTCGTCCATCAGGCGGAGGCATGGGAGGCGGCGCGGCGAGGCGAGAACGTCGTCGTCACCACCGGCACGGCGTCCGGCAAGTCCCTCGCGTTCAATCTCCCGGTGCTCGACGCGATTGCGCGCGAGCCGAAGACGCGTGCGCTCTACCTCTACCCGACGAAGGCGCTCGCCCAGGACCAGGCCCGCGCGCTCGCTGCGTTGCGCCTCAAGGGGCTCAAGCCGGCGATCTACGACGGCGACACGCCGGGGGAGCGCCGCTGGCAGATCCGCAAGTGGTCGAACCTGATCCTCACGAACCCGGACATGCTCCACGTCGGGGTGCTCCCGCACCACGACCGCTGGGGAGACGTCCTCCACAACCTCCGCTACGTCGTGGTCGACGAGGCGCACGTGTACCGCGGGGTCTTCGGCTCCCATGTGGCCAACGTCCTCCGGCGGCTTCGGCGGCTCGCCCGGGTGTACGACGCCGAGCCGCAGTTCCTGCTCGCCTCCGCGACGATCGCGAATGCTGGCGAGCTGGCAGCGGCGCTCACCGGCGAGCCCGCCTCCGTCGTCGAGAGGGACACGTCGCCGCGGGCCGAGCGAGAGGTCGTCATCTGGAACCCCCCGCTGCTCGATCCGGAGCTCGGCGAGCGGGCGAGTCCGCTCGGCGAGGCCGCACGCCTCCTGTCGCAGCTCGTGTCCCAGGAGCTCCGCACGATCTGCTTCGCGAAGAGCCGGAAGGCCGCCGAGCTGATCCACCGGTTCGCGGCCGAGCGCGTCGACATCGCAACGGCGAGGCGCCTCGCGCCGTACCGCGCCGGCTACACGCCCGAGCAGCGGCGGGACATCGAACGACGCCTCGTCGAGGGCGAGCTGCTCGGCGTCACGGCCACCGACGCGCTCGAGCTCGGGATCGACATCGGCCTGCTCGACTGCGCGATCTCGGTCGGCTTCCCGGGGACGGTGGCCTCGCTCCGCCAGCAGTGGGGCCGAGCGGGGCGACGCAGCCACGGGCTCGCCGTGCTCGTCGCGAGCGAGGATGCGCTCGATCAGTTCTTCGCGCGGGAGCCAGATGCGCTCCTCTCGCGCCGGGTCGAGGCCGCGATCGTCGACCATGCGAATCCGCGGATACTCGACCCCCACGTCCTGGCAGCCGCCTTCGAGGCGCCGCTCGACGAGGACGACGAAACAACGCTCGGCAGTGAGGCGCTCCGGCGAGCGGCGGAGCTCCCGGAGCTCGAGCGGACTTCGGCCGGCTTCGTCTGGAAGGGGCGCGACTACCCGGCGGCACGTATCTCACTTCGTTCGGGAGACGCGGACGCGTTCACCGTCGTCGACGCCGATACCGGATCGGTCCTCGGCCTCGTCGAGCGCGACCGGGCGTATTCGACGGTGCACGAGGGCGCCGTCTACCTTCATCTGGGGGAGCAGTACGTCGTCCGCGAGCTCGACTTCGAGAGCCGCACGGCGCTCGTCGCGCCCGTGAGCGTGGACTGGTACACGCAGGTGAAGAAAGAGACCGAGACCGCGATCGAGGAGGTCGAGCGCTCGGAGCGGAAGCTCGGCCTCGATCTCCATTTCGGCCGAGTCTCGGTGTCCGAGCAGGTGATCGCCTATGCGAAGAAGTCGGTTCGGGACGGCTCGACGATCGAGCTCGTCCCCATGCTCATGCCCGAGACGACGTTCGACACCGAAGCCATCTGGTTCTGCCCCGAGCCGAAGCATCTGGAGGAGCTCGAGCGGATGCCCGTCCTCCTCGGAACCCTGCACGCTGCCGAGCATGCGCTGATCGCCCTGCTGCCGCTCTGGGCGATGTGCGACCGCTGGGACATCGGCGGGCTCTCGACGAACGTGCACTTCCAGACCGGCCGCCCGACGATCTTCGTCTACGACGGCCACGCCGGCGGCGTCGGCATCACGGCGCGCGGATTCGACCGTTTCCAGGACTGGGTCGAGGACACGGAGCGTCTACTCGCGCGCTGCCCGTGCAAGAGCGGGTGCCCGTCCTGTGTTCAGAGCCCGAAGTGCGGGAACCTCAACGAGCCGCTCGACAAGGCCGGCGCGCGCACGCTTCTGCGGCGCATGCTGGCCGCTTAGTGTCGATTTCGTAGCGCGCCGCTCGTCGTCGTGGTGGAATCGCGTTCAAAGGAGGCTTCGTGAAGTACCTCGCGCTGATCTACGGAGACGCGTCACGCTGGGACACGATGTCGCAGGAAGAGCGAAGCACGGTGTACGCGCAGTACAACGCTTTCTCGGACGAGGCGATGAAGGCCGGCGTCCTGCTCGGAGGCGCAGAGCTCGCGTCGACGCGGGACGCCACGACGGTGCGCCTCCGCGACCAGGAGACGCTCGTCACCGACGGCCCGTACACCGAGGTGAAGGAGGCTCTCGGCGGTTACTACCTGCTCGAGTGCGCCTCGATGGACGAAGCGCTCGACTGGGCCGCCCGCATCCCCGGCGCGGCGCACGGCGCAGTCGAGGTCCGTCCGCTCTACGTCGAGCCGGAAGGAGCAGCGGCATGAGGTACGCGCTCCTCATCTACGCCGACGAGTCCCAGTGGAGCGACCTGTCGGACGAGGAGAAGCAGCGCCTTCGAGCGGAGGAGATGCCGCGCTGGGAGGCGGTCATGTCGGAGCTCGCGAAGGCCGACCCGGAGCTCGAGGGGTACGAGCTCGACGGGAGCGAGACAGCCAAGGTCGTTCGCGTTCGTGACGGCGAGCGAATCGTGACCGACGGTCCGTTCGCCGAGACGAAGGAGATCATCGGCGGAGCGTTCGTCCTCGACATCGCCGACCTCGACGAGGCGATACGCCTCGCTGCTCTCGTTCCGACATCCGACCACGGATCCCTCGAGATCCGCCCAATCATCGGATAACCGGGTGTAGTGCAGGCAACCGTCGAGCAGGTCTTTCGCGAGGAGTGGGGCCACGCAGTCGCAATCCTCACCCGTGTCCTCGGGGACCTCGAGGTCGCCGAGGACGCCGTCCAGGACGCTTTTGCAACGGCGATCGAGCGCTGGCCGCGTGACGGCCTTCCCCGCAATCCCGGCGGCTGGATCGTCACCACTGCACGCAACCGGGCGATCGACCGCATTCGGCGCGACGTCGTCTTCCGGCAGAAGGTCGAGCTCCTCGCGAGGCTGGAGGAGCTACCGGCGGACGAGGACGAAGTGAGCGCGATTCCCGACGAACGGCTCGCGCTCATCTTCACGTGCTGCCATCCCGCACTCGCCTCGGAGGCCAGGGTCGCACTCACCCTGCGGGAGATCGGCGGGCTGACGACGAGCGAGATCGCCAGGGCCTTCCTCGTCTCGGAGTCGACCATGGCGCAGCGGCTCGTACGAGCGAAGCGGAGGATCCGGGGGGCCGGGATCCCGTTCCGTGTCCCGCCGGATCACCTGCTCCCCGAGCGCCTTCGGCCGGTGCTCGCGGTCCTCTACCTGATCTTCAACGAGGGGTATGCGGCGACCACGGGAAAGGAGCGGGTCCGCGAAGAGCTCTGCGACGAGGCGATTCGACTCGTCAAGCTGCTCGCAGTCTTGATGCCCGACGAGCCCGAGAGCCTCGGCCTCCTCGCGCTCATGCTCCTGCAGGACTCGCGGCGGACGGCGCGCGTCGCACCGAACGGTGAGCTCGTGTTGTTCGAGGATCAGGACCGCTCACTCTGGGACCGGGACCGGATCGAGGAAGGGCTCCACGTCCTCGAGCGTGCGGCGGCCCTTCGTCGGCCGGGCCCCTACCAACTCCAGGCGGCGATCGCGGCGGCCCACGCGGAGGATCGGCCCTGGCAGGAGATCGTCGCGCTGTACGACAGGCTCGCCGCGATCGACCCGTCGCCCGTCGTGCTGCTCAACCGAGCGGTCGCCGTCGCGCTCTCGGGCCGCTTGGAGGAAGGCCTCGCGCTCGTCGACGAGCTCGGCGCTCTCGAGGGCTACCACCCCTTCCACGTCGCACGGGCCGACCTGCTTCGCCGGCTCGACCGTCGTCCGGAAGCCGCCGAGGCCTATCGCGCTGCCCTCCAGCTCGCAGCGAACGAGTCCGAACGACGCTTCCTCGAGGGCCGGCTCGCGGAGGTGTCGCGGTAGCGTCTCAGACGGGTTTACGGGCGACGAGAAAGGGCGTCGTGTCCCCTGCGAAGAGCGGCAGGTACTCGTCCGGGACGCCCGCCTCCCGAGCGGGCTCCTCGAGGTCTCGACGCACGAGCTGGACATCCGAGAACGCCGCGTCGTGGGCGAGCCGGGCGAGCTCGTCGTCCTCGTAGAAACGCAGCCGGGACGCCATAGGCTCCGGCGCAGCCGGCGTTCCGCGCCAAGCGGGATCGCTCCCGAGCACGACCAGCCGACCGCCGTCGACGAGGACTCGGCGAATCTGGGCGAGCACCGCCACGGGGTCGGCCAGAAAGCCCAGGACGCCCGTCATCGTCGCGCAGGTGAACATCTCGTCGGGGAAGGGGAGCCGGTGCGCACTCGCCTCGATGACCTCCAGGCGACCTTCGGCAACGGCTTCGGCGTTGGTCTCACGTGCGAGGCGGACCATGTCCGGACTGTGGTCGACCGCCGCGGCGCGGCAACCACTCTCGAGCGCGTCGTGCATGAACGCACCGCCGCCACAGCCGATCTCGAGCAGGACATCCTCGGGCCGGAGAGCGAGCAGCTCGAGGAGCACGATGAAGTTAGGGCGGTGAAAGAGTGGATCGCGGTACACGGCACGGGCCTGTTCGCCGGACGGACGACGAGCGCGGCGGTCGGTGAGCCAGTCGCCGAACGCCGACGGTGCGGTCAGCTGCAGCAGCGCCGCCGCCACCTGGCCCACGAACCAACCGGCAACCTCCGTCGGCCCACCGAGCAACCTCCCCCAGCCCCGCTGCTCGACCACGATGCGCGTGCGGGAGCCCGTTCGCTCGAGCGTGAACGCGACCTCCGTCACTTCCGTCGGCTCCCAGCTCGCGGGGCGCCATTCGAGAACGAATCGCTCGTCCGGCTCCCAAGCGACGATACGACCCACCTCGGCGCCGCCCTCCCGCGCTCGACCGTCGGGCCGGAGCTCGAGCTCGATCCCGACCTGCGCCAATGCTGTCGGGAGCTCGTCCACGAGGGCGGCGAAGGCATCCGAGCGCTCGAGGCCGACCTCGACCTCCGCTCTGACGACCGCCGTCTCGGCCTCCGGCTCCACTACGCGCCCTCGAGCAGCCTCAGCGCGCGCTCGACGGCGTCTCTCGGTGTCTCGACCACCTCGACGCCGGCCACCGAGGGCGCTCCCTTGAGCGAGACGACAGGCCGCCCGAGCCGACGGGCGAAGGCGATCTCGGAGAGAGTTCCCCAGCTTCCTCCGATCGCGATCACGGCGTCACCCGACGCTGCCACGGCCAGATTGCGTGCATGCCCCATACCGGTCACGACGACGTGGTCCGCCCAGTTGTTCGCCGCCCGACGGTCTTCCCCCGGGAGAATCGCGATCGTGGTGCCGCCCGCGTCCTTGGCGCCCCGGTGGGCGCCTGCCATCACCTCACCGAGGCCGCCCGTCACCACCGTGCAGCCGCGCTCGGCGAGAAGCCGCCCGATCTCCTCGGCCGCGGCCTCCCACGCTTCGCCGCTCCCGATGACGGACACCTGACGCGCCACCACCCGCCGATGGTATTGGCTTCGGCCATGCAGGGAAGTCACACGGCCGTGGGCGGCACGCTGATCCTCGGAGGCGGGCAAGCGGGCGCGTGGCTCGCTCGCCTTCTCGGCCGCCGGGGCGCGACGATCGTGAGCCGCGAGAACTTCATGCTCTACACGCCGCTCCTCCCGGAAGCTGCATCGGGGTCGATCGAGCCGCGCCACGTGGTCGTTCCCCTGCGACAGATGTGTCCGCACGCGAGCCTCGTTCTCGGCGAGATCGAGGGCCTCGACGGGAGCTCGCGCGTGGTGCGCATCGCCACGGAAACGGAGATACTCGAGGTCGGCTACGAGCGGCTCGTCATCGCACTCGGCTCGATCTCACGCGCACTTCCCGTGCCAGGGCTCGCCGAGCACGGCATGGGCTTCAAGGATCTCGCCGACGCAATCGCGCTGCGGAACCACGTCCTCCGCCGCCTGGAGGCCGCCATCGTCGCGAGACAGCCGGCCGCCGCCGAGCGCGAGCTCACCTTCGTCTTCGTCGGCGCCGGCTATGCGGGAGTCGAAGCGCTCGGCGAGCTCCACGACCTCGTCGAGGACGCTCTCCGCTACTACCCGCCGCTCCGATCCGTAAGGCGGCGTTGGGTGCTCGTCGACGCTGCGGCGAGGATCCTGCCCGAGGTGTCCACCCGCCTCGCCGCATATGCGGTACAGGAGCTCGAGAGGCGGGGCGTCGAGATCCACGTCTCGACAACGCTCGAGTCGTGCAACGGCGAGACGGCCGCGCTCGCCAGCGGGCTCACGATTCCGACCCGGACGCTCGTGTGGACCGCCGGAGTCCGCGCGAACCCGCTCCTCGCGCGGCTCGGGCTGCCACTCGACGAGCGCGGGCGGGTGCGCGTCGATGCAACTCTGCGGGTGGAGGGACGTGAGAACGTCTGGGCGCTCGGCGACTCTGCCGCGGTTCCGAACGAGCGCACTGGAGCCGTCGACCCGCCGACGTCGCAGCACGCGCTGCGACAGGCCAAGTGCCTCGCCCGCACGCTGCGTGGAAACGAGACGCGGTACGCGTACCGAACGCTGGGACAGGTCGCCACCCTCGGGCGTCACAAGGGGATCGCCGAGGTGCTCGGCATTCGCCTGCGCGGCTTCGTCGGCTGGTGGGTCACGCGGACGTACCACCTGTTCCAGCTCCCGCTCCTCTCACGGAAGCTGCGCGTGGTCTCCGACTGGACGGTCGCGCTCTTCTTCCGCCGCGACATCGCAGAGCTCTCGATGCTCGGGCACCCGCGCCGCCTCGAGCCCTAGGAGTGCGCAAGAGCGAAGATCCCTGAAGACGGCCGCTTCGCGGCCTTGGCGCTCCTCATTCCCAGCAAACGTCAGCGGAGCGCTTTGAGCGCCTTCGTCAGCGACTGCTTACCGCCCAGCACGCCCGCGAACAGGTCGCCGTCCTTGGCGACGCGGTCGAGGACCGCATCCATCGTGAACGACGCGAGATCGAGACCGGGACGGAGCTCCTCCCAGCGCAAGGGCGTCGATACGGGAGCACCGGCGCGCGGCCGAACCGAGTAGACGGAGGCGTTCGTCTTCCCCGGCCCGTTCTGGTTGGCATCGACGAGGACGCCTCGGCGCTTCTGCTTCGACCACTGGGTGGTTACGAGCCCGGCGTGAGCGCGAGCCAGCGCCCCGGCGATGATCGAGGCGAACTCCCGCGCCTCGGCAAACGTGTGCCGCCGCGCGATCGGGACGAGGATGTGGATCCCGCGCGACCCGGACGTCTTCGGAAACCCCTCCAGCTCGAGCAGGTCGAGCGTCTCCTTGACAAGGCCCGCGACGGTGACGACGTCCTCGAACGTGGCACCCTCGGACGGATCGAGATCGAACATCACCCAGTCCGGTCGCTCGGGGCGGTCCTCACGCGATGCCCAGGCGTGCATGTCGATGCAGCCCATGTTCACCATCCAGAGCAGCGCGAGCTCGTCGTCGACGAGTGCGTACTCGATCGTCTTCTTCTCCCCCTCACGGGTCGAAGCCGGGAAGGGCACACGCCTGATCCACTCGGGCATGTGCGAGGGAGCCTGCTTCTGGAAGAAATTGTTGCCCTTCCACCCGTCCGGATAGCGCTTCATCGTGAACGGCCGGCCGCGGAGGTGCGGGACGAGTACCTCGGCGACATCGCGGTAATACGCAAGCAGGTCGCCTTTCGTGATCCCCTCGTCCGGCCAGAACGGCTTGTCGAGATTCCGGAGCCGGAGCTCCCGGCGTCCCTTCCGGATGACTTCGGGCAGGGGTGATCGCTCCTTGCGCACGTCGGTGGCTGGTTTGTCCTCCCGAATTCCCATGTAAACAGGAGCGCGTAGGCGTCCCTCGCGCGTCCACTCCGCGAACTCGACCTCCGCCACCAGCTTCGGCTCCACCCAAACGACATCCGACTTGCGAACTCGGGGCATCTTCGGCGCCTCGGTGAACGGCGTATCGGGTCGTTCGAGAGGTCGTAACAGCTCGAGAAGGCGCTCGATCTCTGACTCCGTGAATCCTGTGCCGACGTTCCCGGCCCAGCGGAGGCCACCCGCCTCGTGCACGCCGACGACGAGCGACCCGAAACCGGCGGAGCGACGACCCTGGCCCCTCGTGTAGCCGGCGATGACGACCTCCTGACGCCCTCGAACCTTCACCTTTCGCCATTCGGTGCCGCGCCTCCCTGGGAAGTACGGCGAGTCCTCGCGCTTCGCAACGACTCCCTCGAGCCCTTGCTCGTGAGCCGCCCGCAGCAGGGCGTCACCGTCCTCGAACTGCGGCGAGACGACGACACCCCCCGCCTTGGGATCGACGAGCCGTTCGAGCCGCTTTCGCCGCTCCGACAGCCGAAGCTCGAAGAGAGGCTCGCCGTCCACCTCGAGCACGTCGAAGACGACGAGGGCGAGGGTGCCTTCGCCTTGCTGAAGGAGCGAGAATTTCGATCTCCCCCGCTCGTCCAGGGCGCAGATCTCCGCGTCGAGAACCGCGTCGGCACTCCGGACCGCGTGCTCCGCAGCGCGCGCGACGTCCGGAAAGCGCTGCGTCAGATCGTTCCCGTTTCGGCTCGTGAGCCGAGCGTCGCCTGCGGAGATCGAGACGATCGCGCGGAAGCCGTCCCACTTGGGCTCGTAGACCCAGCCTTCGCCATGCGGCAGCGTCTCCGACGCGGCCGCCAGCATCGGTGCATACGGTCCATCCGTACCGCTCGCGCCGTCCTTGCGCAGGAGCAGCCAGTTCTTCGGGTTGCCGTCCAGCCGAGCCGGAACGAGCGTCCAGACGCCGTCGAGCCGTCCACCGTGCAGCCGAACGGTCAGTCCACCGTTGCGCTTCTCCTCGAGAAGCTCGAAGGTACCGCGATCCCAGATCTCGACCGTTCCGGCGCCGTATTCGCCGGCGGGGATCGTCCCTTCGAAGTCGCCGTATTCGAGGGGATGGTCCTCGACGTGGACTGCAAGACGGCGCTCCCCGCGCTTGAGCGGAATGCCTTTGGGGACGGCCCAGCTCGCCAGAACCCCGTCCCGCTCCAGCCGGAAGTCGTAGTGCAGCCGTCGTGCGTCGTGGCGCTGAACGACGAAGCGCGGATTGCCCGTGCGTTTTGCACGGCTCCCGAAGGGCTCGGGTGTGCGCTTCCTACTGCGCTTCTTGCGGTATTCCTCGAGGCTCACTTGTGGATTGTCGCCACAGACGCAACGCTTTCTTTACCAGCCGGCCGAAAAAACGAAAACTTCCCTGCTCTCGCGACTTTCCGATCCGGGGATAAGCCTGTGGAAGGTGTGGAAAGGTCCGTTTTCGGCCCTAGACGCCCGTCAACACGCCCATCCGCCTGTACTTGGCGCGGCGCTGCCGGCGGCGGTCGTCGGGCTCGAGGTCGTCGATCTCTTCGAGGGCGGCCAGGATCCCTGTCTTGAGGAGGCGCGCGGCCTCATCCGGGTCCTCGTGCGCTCCGCCGGCAGGTTCCGGAACGATGGCGTCGATCACGCCCAGCTCGAGGCAGTGAGCGGCATCCGGCTTGAAGGCGGCGGCCGCCTTGCGCGCCTCACCGGCGTCGCGCCACAGTATCGCGGCGCAGCCTTCAGGTGAGATCACCGAGTAGATCGCGTTCTCCTGCATGAGGACGATGTCCGCGACGGCGATTGCGATTGCCCCACCGGAGCCGCCCTCGCCGATGATGCACGACACCGTCGGCACGGACAGCCGGGCCATCGCAGCCTGAGAACGGGCGATCGCGCCACCTTGCCCGTGCTGCTCCGCGGCGACTCCCGGATACGCCCCAGGCGTGTCGACCAGCGTGACGAGCGGGAACCCGTGCCTGTCGGCGAGCGCCATTGCGCGTATCGCCTTCCGGTAGCCCTCGGGATAGGCCATGCCGAAGTTCCTGGAGGTGCGTTCCTTCAGATCTCGGCCTTTCTGGTGGCCGACGAGCACGACAGTGCGCCCGTCGAGCCTGCCCACGCCGCTGACGATCGCGTGATCGTCTGCGCGGCCCCGGTCGCCGTGGAGCTCGAAGAAGTCGTCGAGAATGCGCTGCACGTAGTCGAGCGTGTACGGCCGGTCCTGATGCCGCGCGAGCTCGACCGAGCGCCAGATTTCCTCCGCCGTCGGCTCTTCCTGGAGCCGCTCGAGCTGATCCTGCAGCCGCTCCAGCTCGCCACCGAGCTTGGTCCCGCGAAGGAGCTTCATCCCCCTGAGCCTACTAAGACGCTCGCGGAGGCGTATCTCGGCCTCGCTGGGCATCAGGTTTTCTGGAAGAGGCGAAGCAAACGCGCGAGCGTCGGCCGGAGGTCTGGTCGCGCAACGATGGCGTCGACGTGACCGAAGCGATAGTTCGACTCCGCGAGACCGAAATCGTCCGGGAGCTTCTCGCGCGTGGTCTGAGCCACGACCCGGGGCCCAGCGAACGACATCAGCGCACCCGGCTCGGCGAGTACCACGTCGCCGAGGCTCGCGAAGCTCGCGAGCACGCCGCCGGTCGTCGGATGCGCGAGCACCGAGAGGAGCGTGCCCCCAGCCTCGTGCAGCTCCTCGATCGCGCAGACCGTCTTCGGGAGCTGCATCAGCGCGAGGATCCCCTCCTGCATCCGGGCGCCGCCCGAGGCGGAGACGGATACGAGCGGGACTCCGCCCTCTGCCGCACTCTCACAGACGCGAACGAATTTCTCGCCGACCACGCTTCCCATGGATCCGCCCATGAAGGCGAAGTCCATGACGGCGAGGCGACAGGCTTCATCTTCGATCGCGGCGGCCCCGGTCACCATCGCATCTCCGAGACCCGTTTCGACCTCCGCCTCGGCGAGCCGCTCCGCGTACGGACGAAGGTCGAAGAACGCGAGCGGGTCCGCCGAGCGCAGGTCCTCCTCCTCTTCGACGAAGGTCCCGGCATCCGCGAGCTGCTCGATCCGCTCCCGCGCCCGGACGGGGAAGTGATGACCGCACTGCGGGCAGACGCGCAGGTTCTTGACGAGCTCTTCGTCCCGATAGTGCGAGCCGCAGCTCGGGCACGTGTTCGGGTGTGTCTTGTCGGGACGCGTCTCCTCGGCGCGCTTGTGCTCGATCGAGACGTCGACGCGTTCGGAGCCCGGAGTGGACATGGCTGGATCTTATTGGCGCTGGGTCAGACCACTCACAGACCCGCCGCCGCGAGCAGCCGCGTGACGAGCGGGACGTTCGCTGGATCAGGAAGCATCCCCGTGACGCCGATCCCTGCGAGCGGCCGCGCGCTCACGACGCGCGCGAGAGCGGCCTCGACGTCGGCCGTTCGGAGGCCTTCCGGCTCGGGCACGAAGACCGCCGCTTCCGATGGGTCGAGCACGTCGACGTCGAGCGCCACGTATACCCCGTCCACACCGTCGAGGGCGCGTTCGAGCGAGTCGTCGATGCCGGTCTCGCCGAGGTATGCGGCCTCGGGTGGATCGAGGTTGCGCGCCCCCACGAGCGCGACGTCCTCCGGGAGGACGACGCCCGAGTCGAGGAGCATACGCAGCGGCATTCCCCACGCGTTCCCCGAGGGAGACGTCTCGGGTGTGTTCAGGTCGCCGTGAGCGTCGAGCCAGACGAGAGCCAAGCGGTCAGCTCTCGACGCGACCCCGTGCACCGCGCCGACGTGGGCGCAACAGCAGCCGCCCAGCACGATCGGCCGCTCGGGAAGTGACGCAGCGAGCGCCGAGCTCTGCCGCTCGAGAGTCTCGCGGTCGATCACGGCCGTCTCCGGATACGGGAGCCCAAGCGTGGCGGCTTCGGCCATCGCCTCGCCGCCTGCACCCCACGCCCGCGGCACGCGTACGAGACCGGCGGCGAACTCTCGGCCGCAACGATGGCATTCGTAGCCTGCGCCCACGGCGACCGCCGTGAATGTTCTGCAGTTCGGGCATCTGGCTCGGAGCGAGCTCACGCAGTCAGGTCCTTCTCGTAAGTGTCGAAGCGGGCGGCAACATGCATTCCGGCCCGCCTACTCATCAGCGCTGCCGCGTGTGCTGCGTCGTCGTGCGTCGGCGGTCGAAGCACGCCGCTCAACCGGGCACCAGCTCGTCGAGCGCATCCGGGAGACCGGAAAGATCCGGAAGGGTCTTCGCGGGACGGTCGTCGCCGGGCTCGCCCAGGCGATTGATCCAGATGCAGCGCAGGCCCAGGTCGGTCGCAGGTGCGACGTCGTGGTACAGGCTCTGCGCGACGTGGACGTGCTTCGTCGGCTCGACGCTCGTCGCGTCCTGAAACGTGTCCCAGTGCCGCCGTGCGGGCTTGTACGAGCCGATCTCCGAGGCGACGACCGCGAGCTGGAACGCGACCCCGATCGCCACCATGGACGCGTCGATCAGGTCGCGGTCCGTGTTCGAGAGAATCGCCAGCCTCCACCCGCGGCTCTTCGCTTCCTGGAGCGCCGGCGTGACGTCCGGGAACACGGGCCAGCTCGGGAGCGAGCGGGCCAGTGCGCTCGTTTCACCTTCCGGAAGCGGCAAGCCCGCTTCCTCGGCGAGTTGCTCGAGTGCGATCGTGAGGATCTCCCGGTAGCTCGCGCCAGGCGTGCCCGTCTGGATCTCCGGCTCGATCTCGTGGAAACGAGTAGCCAGCTCGTCGGCGTGCTCGACGCCGAAGAGCCGCTCCAACTCCGCCCGAATGCCGCCGTTCCAGTCGACGAGGGTCCCGTAGCAGTCGAACGTCGCCCAGCGCTCGGCCACACCTGAAGCCTAGTCTCTCACACGTGACCACGATCCGGCCGATGACGTCAGCCGACTGGCCGGAGGTCGAGCGGATCTATGCCCAGGGGATCGCGACGGGCGACGCGACGTTCGAGACGGAGCCGCCGTCCTGGGACGAGTTCGACGCCGGGAAGCTCGCGTCCCACCGGCTCGTGGCAGTCGAAAACGAAGAGATCACCGGCTGGGCCGCACTGGCGCCGACGTCGGCTCGGGATTGCTACAGCGGCGTCGTCGAGCACTCCGTGTACGTCGCCGACCGTGCCCGCGGACGAGGCATAGGCCGAGCGCTGATGGAGGCCCTCCTCGCGAGCGCGGACGCCGCGGGCATCTGGACCGTCCAGACGAGCATCTTCCCCGAGAACGGCGCGAGTGTCGCCCTCCACGAGCGAGTCGGGTTCCGAGTCGTCGGGCGCCGGGAGCGAATCGCTCAGCTCGACGGCGTGTGGCGGGACACCCTGCTCCTGGAACGACGGTCTCGCAACGTGTCGTAGGCGAGGCCCGCCTCGCCCAGGGGGACCCGCAGGTTTTCGCGAACGGAATCCGCGTGAGCGGATCCCGTTCTTGCGCATCTGCAGGGTCGCCCTACGCGGCTTCGTCCCAGCGCCGGAAGACCACGCAGGCGTTGTGCCCGCCGAACCCGAACGAGTTCGAAGCGCCGATCTCGATCTGCTGCGGCCGCGCCTCGTTCGGGATGTAGTCGAGGTCGCACTCGGGATCGGGCGTCTCGTAGTTGATCGTCGGGGGGAGGAGACCTCGCTGCACGGCGAAGATCGTGAAGATCGCCTCGACCGCACCGGCCGCGCCCAGGGTGTGCCCCGTCGCTCCTTTCGTCGACGAGACTGGCGTCCGGTACGCGTTCTCCTCGCCGAGCGCGATCTTGAGGACGCGTGTCTCGGCCGGATCGCCGACAGGCGTCGAGGTCCCGTGGGCGTTGATGTAGCCGACGTCGCTCGGGTCGATCCCGGCGTCCTTGAACGCCATGACCATCGCGCGGGCAGGGCTCTCCCCGGTCGGGTCAGGCTCCGTCACGTGCTGTGCATCGGACGAGACGCCGTAGCCGAGGAGCTCGGCGTAGACCTTGGCACCTCGCGCGCGAGCGTGCTCGAGCTCCTCGAGCACGAGCACGGCGCCCGCTTCGCCCATGACGAAGCCGTCCCGATCAGCGTCGAACGGCCGCGAGCCGCGCTTCGGGTCGTCGTTGCGTTGGGAGAGCGCACGCATGGCGCTGAAGCCTGCGATGCCGACCCGCGTGATCGGCGCCTCGGTCCCTCCGCAGAGCATGACCTCGGCTCGACCGAGACGGATGGCATCCATGCCGTCCCCGATCGCCATGTTCGACGCAGCGCAGGCGGTGGTCTCCGTCGCCAACGGGCCCTTCGTCCCGAGCTCCATCGAGACCCACGCCGCGGCCATGTTCGGGATGATCTGGATGATCGAGAACGGGCTCGTGCGGTCCGGGCCTCGCTCGAGCAGCACCTGAAGGCAGTCCTCGAAGGCGGACAGGCCGCCGATACCGGTCGCCACCGCGGCGCCGACGCGATCGGGCTCGGACGCGATGTCTATGCCGCTGTCCTTCTCCGCCATGCGTGCCGCCGAGAGCGCCAGTTGCGAGAACCTGTCCATCCGTCGAGCTTGCTTGCGCTCGATCCAGGTGGTGGGGTCGAAGTCCTTGAGCTCGCACCCGAAGCGAACGGAGTAGTCGCTCGTGTCGAAGTGCGTGATCGGCCCCGCGCCCGAGTCTCCTGCGACCAAGTTCTCCCAGGTCGACTCGGGGTCGTTGCCGAGCGGCGTGACCATGCCCACGCCGGTGACCACAACTCGCCGTCTTCCGTTCTGCGACATCTCGCTCATGGGCCTACTCTAGGCCCCATGAGCGTGTGAAAGGGGCGTGGGTGAACCGGGAGGTTCCTCCACGCTCACAAAAAGAAGGGGGCTTCGCGGGGAAGCATGGTTGGCGAACGCGAGCCGAGGCGAGCATCGCTCATCCCACCTACATCCCGAGCCCACCGTCGACCAAGAGCACTGCGCCCGTGACGAACGAGGCCTCCTCGGAGCAGAGGAACCGCACCGCTCCGGCGACGTCCTCCGGATCCCCGAGCCTGCCCAGCGGCGTGTTCTCGAGCATGGCACTCGTCGCATCCTCGGGGAGGACGTCGGTGAGCCGGGTCTTCACGTAGCCGGGGACGACGACGTTCGCCCGCACGTTTCGACTCCCGAGCTCACGGGCCAGCGCCTTCGTGAAGCCGATGATCCCCGCCTTCGAGGCTGCGTAGTTCGTCTGTCCCCAGTTGCCATGGACCCCGACGATCGAGGAGATGTTCACGATCGCGCCCGAACGCCTCTTCATCATCCCGCGCACCGCCGCCCGGCAGGTGTAGAAGACGGACGCGAGGTTGGTGTCGATGACCGTGTTCCAGTCGTCGTCGGACATCCGCACGAGCAGGCCGTCCCGCGTGACTCCGGCGTTGTTCACCAGGATGTCGAGATCACCGGCCTCCTCGACCAGGCCGCGCGCCGACTCGGAGTCGGAGACGTCCGCCTGGATTGCGCGGGCGCCGATCTCCTCCTCGAGCGCGCGCGCCTCGTTAGTCCCCGTTCGATAGGAGAACGCCACCGACGCTCCCGCGCGCGCGAGCTCGACCGCGATCGAGCGCCCGATGCCCCGCGAAGCTCCTGTGACGAGCGCGCTCTTGCCCGCGAGCGAGCAGAAGCCGGCGGGGCCTGTGCTCACCGCGTGAGTGCTTCCTGCGCCCGCTCGAGGCTCTCCATCGTGTTGACCGAGATCGTCTTCACCCCGCGGTCGATCCGCTTCAAGAGACCGGAGAGGACATTCCCCGGCCCCACCTCGACGAACGTCGTCGCGCCGCTGCGGATGAGCTCCGTGGCGGCTTGCGTGAAGCGAACGGGCGCAGTCAGCTGATCGACGAGTAGGGTCGCGAGCCGTTGCGCAGGCTCGACCTTCGCGGTCACCGTCGACATGAACGGAGCGAGAGGCTCCGTGAAGCGGACCCTCTCGATTGCCGGGCGCAGGCGGTCGGCGGCGCGTGCCACGAGCGGGCTGTGAAACGCACCCGAGACCTTCAGCCGGACCGCTCGTCGAGCGCCGAGGCTCTCCGCCTCGGCGCAGCACTCCTCGACGGCCTCGTGCTCACCCGAGACGACGATCTGGCCTGGGCAGTTGTAGTTCGCCGGCCAGACCCCGAAGATCTTCCGGCAGAGCTTCTCGACTTCCTCGTCGGCGAGGCCGAGGATTGCAGCCATCGCTCCGGGCCGCTGCCGCGCAGCGTCGGCCATCGCCAGGCCGCGCTCCCGCACGAGCCCGATCGCCTCGCCCGGCTCGATCGAGCCGGCGGCCGCGAGAGCGGCAAACTCTCCAACCGAGTGCCCGACGACGACGTCGGGCTCGAGGCCGCGCTCGCGCAGGGCCGCGAGTATCGCGAGACTCGTCGCGACGAGCGCCGGTTGCTGGATCTCGGTCTCGACGAGCTCTTCGAGGGGAGCCTCGAAGCAGAGCCGCTCCAGATCGAGGCCGGACGCCTCGGAGCCGAGGCGGTACACCTCCCGCGCCGCCGGAACGACCTCGGCAATCTCGCGCCCCATTCCGGCTTCGAGCGACCCTTGACCGGGGAAGCAGAACGCAATTTTGGACATGTCTCGCTCCTCCTAGCCTCTTCCAGCTCCGTTGGATTCGGCTGTCCATTCGATCAGCGCCGAGCCCCAGGTAAGGCCCGCTCCCATCCCCGTCATCAGCACCAGCGCCCCGTCACGCAGCCGGCCTTCCGCGCGTGCGTCCGTCAACGCAAGCGGGATCGAGCCCGACGACGTGTTTCCATACCGGTCCACGTTGATCACGGTCTTCTCCAGTGGAATCCCGAGCTTATCGGCCGCGTAGTCGATGATCCGCTTGTTCGCCTGGTGTGGGATGTAGACATCGACGTCCCGTACGGACTTGCCGCACTCGGACAAGATCTGCTCGGCGGAGTACACCATGATCCGCGTCGCGAATTTGAACACCTCGCGCCCGTTCATCTTCACGTAGCCGTCGGGATCGTCGAACTTGCGGGAGCCGGAGCCGGGAAGCCAGAGGTTCTCGCCGCCGCCCCCGTCCGCCCCCAGCTCGAAGCCGAGAAAGCCACCGTGATCGACGGGCTCGAGGACGACTGCCCCCGCGCCGTCGCCGAACAACACGAGAGTCGAGCGGTCGTCCCAGTCGAGGATCTTGGAGAGCACGTCGCCGCCGACGACCAGAGCGCGCCGCGAGAGCCCCGATGCCACCATTCCGTACGCCTGGGCGAGCGCATACACGAAGCCCGTACACCCGGCGAGCAGGTCGTAGGCCGCCGCCTTCGGGCTGCCGAGCGCGTCGGCGAGAAGCGCGGCCGAGGTCGGGAACATCATGTCCGGCGTCACCGTGGCGCAAATGAGCAGATCGATTTCTGCTGCCTCGACTCCGGCGTCTCCTAGCGCTTCCTGCGCAGCAGGAAGCGCAATGTCTGTCAGCGCCTCTTCCTCCGAGGCGACACGGCGCTCGCGGATCCCGGTTCGCTCGCGGATCCACTCGTCGGAGGTGTCGACGATCCGGGCGAGCTCGTCGTTCGTCAACACGCGCTCCGGGACGTGGGTGCCGAGCCCGGTGATGCCGATGCGCACTCCGTTCGCAGCGCCGAGCACTACTACCGCTCCACCGCAAACGTCAGCGTGCCCCGGGCGGCCAAAACATCTCCGACGTGGGCGGTCGCCTTACCCCGCCCGATCGGCCCGCGAATCGTGTCGATCTCGCAGGTGAGCGTGAGCACGTCGCCCGGTTCGACGACCCGCTTGAAACGACAGTCGTCGATGCCGGCGAAGTAGGCGATCTTCCCGCGGTTCTCCTCCTCGACGAGGACCGCCACCGCGCCGGTCTGCGCCATCGCCTCGACGATCAGAACGCCGGGCATGACCGGGCGTTCGGGGAAGTGGCCGGGGAACCACCAGTCGTCTTCCCGCACCTCTCGCCGCGCGACGACACGCCGGCCGGGCTCGAGGTCCACGACGTCGTCGATCAGGAGAAATGGCGGTCGATGGGGCAGGATCGTCTCGATCACTTCCCGGCCGAACGGGGCGGTGGGAACGGGCTCGGCCACGGCGCCGAGTCTACTGGCCCGCTACGCGGAACCCGCTCGCGCGCGGGCGATCACCGGTGCGCTCGCGTTGCCCGCCGCGTCCAGCGCGACGACACGAACTTTTCTCACGACCCCCTGCCAGGGGATGCGCACGGCGCCGGGACGCTTCACCTCCCGCCGTCGGACCGTGCCGTTCACCCGCAGCACGAGGAGAGCGGGCTCGTCCACCTGGATCTGCAGCGGTCGCAGGGAATCCACGCGGGCTCGGGGCGCGCGCGTGTCGGTCACGAACGGAACCGAGGTGGAGATCGAGCTGGCCTCGTCCGCAGCCTCGACCACGGCCTCGTACGAGCCGTCGCGGAGCCGGCCATCGCTCCTGGAACCGTCCCAGACGAGGTGCTGCTGGCCCGCTGCGAGGCTCGCGATGAACGGCGTCGCGATCCAGCGGCGCTCTCGAAGGATCTTGACCGTCACCTGCGCAGGCGCCGTCAGCGAGAAGTCGAGCTCGAGCAGGTCGTTCCGTCCGTCGCCGTTGGGCGAGAACGCAAGCGGGGCCGCACTAACGAGGCCGAGCAGGCGGCTGACGCCGAACGGCAGCGAGGTCTCCACCTCGGCGCCGTCCGCTCGAGCTCGAATCACCACGGTGTACCGCCCGTCCGCAAGCACGGCTGCGTCGAGGGGAACCGATTGCGGACCCGCCGGCAACGGCGCTTCGACGAGCGGCGAGATCACTGTCGTCCCGGCTCCGTCGAGGACCTGCACGGTCACCGCCGCAGGAACCGTGAGGTGGAACGTAAGGAGCGAGATGTCCGCCTGCTGGTCTCCGTTCGGGCTGACCGTCTCCGGGCTCGCCGCAGCAGCGTCGATCGCGAGCTGGGGCGTGGCGGCGCCGGCCCGAAGGAACCCCGCAGCCGGCCGCGCCGAGCTCGCGGAGATCCTCCACCCGTACCTGGCGACGGGAAAGGAACGCGCGTCCCACGTCCAGTCGACATCGGTGCCCGTTCCCGAACCGTTCGCCACCGTATTCCCGTCACCGTCGGCGATCGAGACCGTCCACGGAAGCGGTTTCGAGACGCGCGCCCGGAACCGGACGAGATCGCCGCTGCGCACGACCCTCGGCTCGAAGAGCTTCGGTCCCCCAAGGGCCGCAGCAGCCGCTGCAAGCGCCGCGAGCCGTTCGTAGAAGGCATCGCCCGGACACGCGGTCGAGCCGGTGTCGCGGTGGCCGGCCACGGCGCGGAGGAGCACGGGAGCTCCCGGCGCGAACTTCTCGCTGCCGCCCGAGATGACCGTGAGCTTGGACAGCGGATCCACGTGCGCGAGATCGAGGCGCCACGCAAGAAGGCTCGCAAGGGCATCCTGCGCCGCCTTCGGAGGCGCTGCCCCACCGAAGGTCCCGAGCACGGCAACGCCGACCGAGCCGGTATTGAACCCCAGGGCGTGCGCACCCACGACGTTGCGGTCGATGCCGCCGTGCCGACCCTCGTATACCGTGCCGAAGCGGTCGACGAGGAAGTTGTAGCCGATGTCGTTCCAGCCGTTGCCCTGCACGTGGTACAGCTGAATTCCCTTCACGATCGCGGCCGCCTCGGCCCTCGTATAGCTCGTGCGCCCTGCGGTGTGGTGCACGATCGCGAAGCGGAGAGACGGAGCGTAGGTCGGTGGACCACGCCGGATCGACTCGTCGGCGCCCCAGGAGAGGCGCGGCACGATCGGAGGCCTTCCCGCCACGGAGAGCGTCCGGTAGGGAATCGCCGCGGCGGGGCTCCAGACGAGGTACACACGCACACGTGAGACCTGCCCCGAGGTGCGGGTCTGTACGCGGTCCGACGGGCCGACCCACCACGGATTCCCGGCCAGCCAGCCTGACCGCCTGAATGTCTCGAGCGAGCCGGCGTCGGGCCGATCCTCATCCTCGGGAGCCACCGGGCGCCAGCGGCTCCACCGGCCCCGCGTGGAGCGCGTGCGGAAGGACACCTTCCCGGGCCCACGCCAGTGAATACCCACGAGCGTGAAGCGCTCGTGGGCTCCGGTGGACGCCGGTACGCGCGCCCCACGTGCCGGGAGATCGACTGCGGTCACAGCCGTGTTCGGACCTCCCAGCGCTGCAGGAGCGACGACAAGGGCGGCGAGACCGGCGGCGAGGAGGACGTAGGTGCGACGCATGGGAGCCAGCGTGGCTGGCGTCGCCTTCACGGGCAAGAGCGCCAACCCTCCGTTGATAGAATCCTTACAGCAGTGGCGAGCCGCTTTTTGCGGGCATTTCTCTTCGCAGTTCTGTTCGCAGGCGCGGTCGTCTCCCTCTTCGCGGCAACAGCTTTCGGTCAGAGCGACCCGCCTCGCGTGCTCGCCGTCGAGCTCGACAACGACATCAACCCGGTCACGCAGGAGTACCTCGACGGGCAGATCGACAGGGCCGAGGACGAAGATTTCGCAGCGGTGGTGGTCCTGCTCGACACGCCCGGCGGCCTCAGCTCCTCGATGCGGGGGATCGTGAAGCGCTTTCTCGCCGCAACCGTGCCCGTGATCCTGTACGTCTCGCCCCCGGGCTCGAGCGCGGATTCGGCCGGCGCAGTCATCGCGATGGCCGCAGACACCGCAGCCATGGCGCCCCAGACGAACATCGGCTCCTCGACCCCCATCTCGCTCGGCGGGGAGGACATCTCGAAGGACCTCCGGCGCAAGATCGTCAACGACGCGGCGGCGTACGTCGGCGAGCTCGCCCGCGAGCACGGCAGAAACGTCCGGGCGGCACGCAGGATGGTCACGAAGGCGTCGAACTACGGGGCCCGGGACGCCAAGCGGATCGGCCTCGTCGACGTCGTGGCGCCGACCCTCCCCACGCTCCTGAACGAGATCGACGGCCGTGAGACGGTCCCGAAGGGTCTGGTCCTCCACACGGCGGAAGCAGAGGTGGAGACCGTCGAGATGACGTTTTGGCAGCGGGCACGCGACCTCCTCGTCGACCCGAACCTGATTGCACTCATGCTCTCGATCGGGTTGCTCGGCATCGTCGTCGAGCTGTGGAACCCGGGGTTGATCCTCCCCGGCACCGTCGGCGCGATCTCGCTCATCCTCGGCCTCTACGGGCTCCAGATCCTGCCCGTTTCGCTCGCAGGCCTCCTTCTGATCCTCCTCGCAGCGGCCTTCTTCGTCGCGGAGGCCTTCGTCCCGACCCATGGCGCCCTGACCGTCGCGGGTGGAATCACGTTCGTTCTCGGGGCGCTGATGCTCTTCGATCCGGCCGGCGACGCCTACCAGGTGTCCCTGCCTGTCGCGATTGCGATCGCAGCGACGCTCGCACTCCTGCTCGGCGTCGCGCTCAGCCGCGTGATTCGCGTCGCACGTACGCCGGCAGCAGTGGGAGCGGACAGGCTGGTCGGCGCGGAGGGAGTCGTGCGCCGGGAGGGCCTCGTCTCGCTCAAAGGCGAGCTCTGGCGAGCACACACCGTCGACGACTCGCCCCTGGCCCCGGGCACACGCGTGCGGGTGGAAGAAGTCGAGGGCGACCTGCGCTTGGTCGTAGGATCCGTGCCGGCACCGACCGAGGAGGAATCGAGCTGATGGATGTCGCCCTGATCACCATCGCCGCAATCGTCGTCTTGCTGCTGCTCGTCGCGTTCGCGGCGATCAAGGTGGCACGCGAGTACGAGCGCGGCGTCATCTTCCGACTCGGGCGGCTGCTGCCTACCCCGAAGGGACCCGGGCTCTTCATCCTGATCCCGGTGATCGACCGGATGGTGAAGGTCGATCTCCGCACCGTGACGCTCAACGTGCCGCCGCAGGAGGTCATCACCAAGGACAACGTGCCGGTGCGCGTCAATGCGGTCGCGTACTTCCGCATCGTCGACGCGAACGACTCCGTGGTCCAGGTCGAGAACTTCATGGTCGCGACCTCGCAGATCGCGCAGACGACGCTCCGCTCGGTACTCGGGCAACACGTCCTCGACGAGCTGCTCTCCGAGCGCGACAAGATCAACGCGATCCTGCAAGGGATCATCGACGAGGCCACCTCGCCGTGGGGCATCAAGGTCTCCGTAGTCGAGGTGAAGGACGTCGAGATCCCCTCCGACATGCAGCGGGCGATGGCGCGGCAGGCGGAGGCCGAGCGAGAGCGGCGGGCGAAGGTCATCTCCGCCGAGGGCGAGTACCAGGCTTCGGAGCGGCTGAAGGACGCGGCGGCAATCATGGCCCAGGAGCCGATCACCGTGCAGCTCCGCTATCTGCAGACACTTCTCGAGATCGGCTCCGCGAACAACTCCACGATCGTCTTCCCGATCCCGATCGACATCCTCACGGCGCTCTCGAAGACCGCGGGCACCGCG
>JBKPDR010000066.1:0-24506 GCA_046727975.1 Actinomycetota bacterium
CCCTCTCTTCGACCTTAAGGCCGACGAGCCGAAGCGGCATGCCTGGTGTATCAACGATGAGGGCATCGTCGTAGACGCGACCTGGCAGAACGACGCCTGCGTCTACGAGGGCGTCGTCTTCGAGCGCGACACGATCAACCGCGTTGCCTTGGAGACGGGCTTCTGGGAACTGACGGCGCTCGACTGGTTGGAGGCCCGCGAGTCCGACGAGCTCTCGGGAGGCGATGTGGTTTGTTGAGGTCGACCCCTTATCGCTGCAACACGCGCCGAGCTCGCACTCTGACAAAACCTGACAAATCGAGGGCTCGGAGCACTTCCGAGCCCTCGCTCGTCCTACGCAGACGGCTTGGTTGAGCCATGGAGCGTACCGGGATCGAACCGGTGACCTCCGGCTTGCAAAGCCGGCGCTCTCCCAACTGAGCTAACGCCCCCTGCAGGCCCAGTGTAGAGGCCGGGGTGGAAGAAGCTACTCGGGCTGAGAGGGGCGGATCCCCTTGCGCTCGAGCCTGCGCAAACCGTGGCCGAAGCTGCGCTCGATCGAGTCGTCTCTCGTCTCGCGCTCGAGCCGCTCGAGGCGATCCTCGAGCTCCGCGAGCTCGGCGCGACTGAGGCCTCCTCCCGAGCTTCCCCCACCACCCGCCTCTCGTTCGGCGAGCTCGGCCTCGCGGCGTGCGAGCTCGTCGCTTCGGGCCGCGAGCTCCGCTTGCGTGCGGGCGAACGCCTTTTCGGCCTCCTGCAGCGCTTTCAGGCGAGCCTCGATCTGGGCCAGACGCTCCTCGGGATCGACCGCCTCGCCTGCCGCACGCCGCGCGAGATCGGTCTCGAGCTTGACGAGCGCGCGCTCACGCGCGACGAGCTCGGCTTCCTTCTTGGTGAGCTGCTGCGCATGGGCCGCGAGGCCGACCTGGGCGTGTTGTAGAGCCTGCTCGGCGCCGGCGGGCAACGGTTGGCCCGAGACCCGGCCGGCCTTCGTGAGCGCGTCCGCGAGCTCCCGCTCTCGGCGCTCGACCGCCGCGACACGCTCAGTAAGCTCGGTGCGGAGCCGTGCAAGCTCCTCCTCCGCCGCGCGACGGACCGCCCGCAGGCGCTCCTGCTCCCCCTGAATCGTCAGGGGCTCGTCGTCGCGGCGGTCACGCAAGGCCACGCGACGATGATAAGGGCGCGCCGGACGGTCCTCGCCAGGCGGCTGGGGATACGGTCAGGCTGCGCGCTCGAGGCGCTCTTCGGCCCGGGCCCGGCGGACGATCTCCTCGCGCTCGCCGAACCGGAGCCGCGCCTTCTCTTGCCGCAGCGACTCCCAGAGATCCTCGAGCTCGGCGTCCATCTGCTTGATCTCGCTCGCGACCTCGGGGTTGAGCCCGTCCGAGAGGCGGTGCCAAAGCTCCTGCCGCTTCTCCGAGAGCTGTTCGATCTGGGTATGAATCTCTGAAACGGTCACGTCGTCTGGAACGTCCTTTCCACGCGCTGCATTCCCACGCGCCGGGCCGCTGAAACCTGTCACTCGTAGCCGAGTTCGGTGATGCGGTCCTCGTCGAGCCCGAAGTAGTGCCCGAGCTCATGGAGTACGGTTACGCGGATCTCCTCGCGCAGTTCTTCGGGGTCGGAGAAGCTCTCCTCGAGCGGAAGGCGGTAGATCGAGATCTTGTCCGGGAGGAGGCCGGTCTCGTCTCCGCGCTCGGTCAACGGCAAGCCGTGGTACAGGCCGAAGAGATCGGGGTCGTCCGGGTGCTCGTCCTCGACGACGACGGCCACGTTCCGGAGGGCCGATGCGACCTCGGGCGGCAGCGAATCGAGAGCGGCTCGCACATGGTCCTGAAATGTCACGCGAACGAATGCTACCGGCGTGGGCAAACTTGTGTAGACTGGACTCAGGTTTTATAATTTGGGAACTAGCAACTCACTGAGAAGGAGGAGATGTCATGACCACATTGGTTCGCTGGGAACCGTTCCGCGAGTTGTCGTCGCTTCACGGCGATATGAACAAATGGCTGAACGACCTGTTCGAGAGCCACGGTCGGGCGGACACGAGGAACTGGATGCCCGCCCTCGACGTCTGGGAGACCGACACGGAGGTCGTGTACGCGTTCGATCTGCCCGGGATCCCGGAGGACAAGATCGCGATCGAGGTGAAGGACGAGACGCTGACCGTCTCGGCCGAGCGCGAGAAGAGGGAGGAGGTCTCTGACGACCGCTTCTACCGCTTCGAGCGGCGCTACGGCAGCTTCAGCCGCGCGGTCGGCCTGCCGCAGGGCGTGGACGAGGACAAGATCGTCGCCGACTACAGGGACGGCGTGCTCGAGGTCCGCGTCCCGAAGCCACAGGAGCAGCAGCCGCGCAAGATCGCGCTGTCGAAGACCGTCAACGGCAAGTCCAAGGCCGCCTGAGGGCAGTAGTCGAGGGCCGTCGCGGGCGCACCGCGCCGCGGCGGCCCTTCTCGCGTTCCGGGCTCTGCACGCGCGCTAGAGTCGCGACATGTCGAAGTTCGCGGACGCTCTCAACGAGCAGATCTCCTACGAGTTCGCCGCGTCCCAGCAGTACATCGCAGTCGCCGTCTACTACGACGCGCAAACGCTTCCGCAGCTTGCCGCTCACTTCTATCGTCAGGCCGTCGAGGAGCGGAATCACGCGATGATCATCGTCCAGTACCTCCTCGACGCCGACGAGAAGGTGGTGATCCCGGCAGTCGAGGCACCCCAGACGGACTTTTCCGACGTCGTTGCGCCGGTGGCGCTTGCGCTCGAGCAGGAGAAGCGGGTCACCGAGCAAATCGTCGAGCTCGTGAAGCTCGCGCGCGAGGAGGGAGACCTCGTCGGCGAGCAGTTCCTCCACTGGTTCCTCCAAGAGCAGCGAGAGGAGGTCTCGTCGATGACGGATGTCCTCAACGTCGTCGAGCGCGGCCGCGACAGCCTGCTGCTCGTCGAGGACTATCTCGGACGGCGGGCGGGCGGAGAGAACGCGCTCGAGGCGGGTGCACCTCCCGCGGCCGGCGGCACTCTGTAGGCGTGCGGGAGATTCGGCTCCGAACCGAGCGGCGGAGCCAGCTCGTCGACATCACCGCTCAGGTGCGCGACGCGGTAGCCGGCGTGCACGGGTCGGCGGTCGCGGTCTACGTGCCCCACACGACCGCCGGAGTGACGATCAACGAGCACGCCGATCCGGCCGTCGCGCGTGACCACGAGGCGGCCCTCGAGCGAATCGTCGACGACGGGTGGCCCTGGCAGCATGTCGAGTTCACCGAGCAGAACGCGCCCACGCACGTGCGGGCGAGCCTGATGGGGCCGAGCGTCGTCGTTCCCTTGCGAGACGACGGCTCGCTCGCTCTCGGTACCTGGCAGGGGATCTTCTTCTGCGAGTTCGACGGGCCGCGCGAGCGATCGGTCTACGTCTCGGTGCTGCAGTAGCGCCGCCGCGGATCGCCCGTACACTGCGGTCGAGTGATCGAGGTCGAGGGCCTTACGAAGCGCTTCGGCTCGACGCTCGCCGTCGACGACCTTTCCTTCTCCGTCTCTCCGGGAACGGTCACCGGCTTCCTGGGCCCGAACGGCGCGGGCAAGTCCACGACTCTGCGGGCGATCCTCGGCCTCGTCCTTCCGGACGTCGGCCGGGCCACGGTCCTCGGGAAGTCGTATCGGGACCTCGAGCGGCCTTTCACCCGAGTCGGCGCGGTGCTCGAGACGACCGATGCGCATCCCGGTCGCTCGGGCCGCAATCACCTGCGCGTGCTCGCGACCGCGGCCGGACTGCCGAGGTCGCGGGCGGACGAGGCACTCGCGCTCGTCGATCTGACCGATGCTGCACGCCGGCGCGTGAAGGGCTATTCGCTCGGGATGCGTCAACGGCTCGGGCTGGCCGCGGCGCTCCTCGGCGACCCCGAGGTGCTCGTGCTCGACGAGCCGGCGAACGGGCTCGACCCGCAGGGCATTCGCTGGCTACGCGACTTCTTGCGCGCCCGCGCGGACGAGGGTCGCACCGTGCTCGTCTCCAGCCACGTTCTCGCAGAGGTCGCTCAGACGGTGGACGACGTCGTGATCATCCACCGCGGCCGGCTCGTCCGGCAGGCGGCGATGTCCGAGGTCGTCGCGCAGACGGCAGGCTCGACGCTCGTGCGCAGCCCCGACGCAGCCCGCCTGGCGCTCCTGCTCGCTCGGGCGGGTATCGAAGTTCACTCGATGGGGGACGGAGCCCTCTCCGTTTCCGCGCCCTCGGAGAAGGTCGGCGAGGTCGCGGCGGCAAACGGTGTCGTCCTCCACGAGCTAACCGCGGCGCGCGCGACGCTCGAGGAGGTCTTCCTCGAGCTCACGGGAGCGGAGCCTCTATGACGAACGCTCGCCTTCGGCTCGCGTTCGTGGCGGAAACCATGTTTCCCCCACGTGCCCCCTTCTTCTTGAGAACGTGGGGAACCTCCCGGTTCCCCACACCCCTCCACCCTCATAGGCCAGGAAGCGGCCTATGAGCATGCTCCTCGCCGGCGAGCTCCTGAAGCTGCGAACCACGCGCGCCGCGTACGTGTATCTCGTCGTGCTCGTGGCGATCTCCGCGATCACCGCCGCCGCCCAGGCGAGTGCCGGACACGTCTTCGAGATCGACGACCCGGAGTTTCAGCGCGATCTCGTCTCGAATGCGGTCGCCGCTCCGCTGATCGTCCTGCTGCTCGGAATCATGTCGGTGACGGTCGAGTGGCGGCACGGAACGATCACCCGCACGTTTCTCGTGACTCCCAGGCGACTGCGAGTTCTCGTTGCGAAGGGAGTATTCGCGCTTCTGCTCGGCGTCGTGCTCGCAGGTCTCGCGGTCTTCGTCGTGCTCGTCGTCGCGATTCCCGTGCTCTCCGGCGAGGGCACGTCGTTCGAGCTGGACGGTGCGCTCGCATCGCGTATCGGCCGGATCATCCTCGCAGGTGCGCTCTGGGGTGCAATCGGGGTCGGGGTCGGCGCGCTCGTACAGAATCAGACCGCGGCGCTCGTCGGCGCGGTCATCTGGATCGTCATCGTCGAGGCGCTGATCGGCGCGCTGTTGGGTCTCGCCGACATCGGTGGCGTCGTCGACGTCTTGCCGCGCAGGGCTCTTGCGGCGTTGGACGGAAGCGCCGAGGACGCGCTCAACCCCGCGCTCGGCGGCCTCCTCGGGGTGGGTTACGTCGTCCTCTTCGGCGCGCTCGCGTTCATCCGGCTAAGGCGGCAGGACATCAGCTGACCGAGCGCTAGGCTGGCCGAATGGCCGCGCCGGTTCGAAAAGGAGAGGAGCTCGAGCTCCGAATCGACTCGCTTGCCTACGGCGGCAACGGCGTCGCGCGGCACGACGGCTTCGTGGTCTTCGTTCGTGGGGGGCTTCCGGGCGACAACGTCCGCGCACGAGTGACGAAGACGAAGCGCGGCTTCGCAGAGGCCGTCGCCGAGGCGGTGCTGGAGCCGAGCCCCTCGCGCGTAACGGCGCCCTGTCCCTACTTCGGCACCTGCGGCGGCTGCCGTTTTCAGGATCTCGCGTACGAATCGCAGGCGGCGGCCAAGGAGCAGCAGGTGCACGACGCGCTCGTGCGGATCGGCCGGATCCCGGATCCCCCGCTCCAGCCGATCCTCCCTGCGGCTTCGCAGTACGGCTATCGCAACAAGCTCGAGTATTCCTTCACGATGGGCGAGGAGGGAGTGGAGCTCGGGTTTCACAAGGCTGGGCGCTGGGACGAACTCGTCGGGATCGAGGCGTGCCTCCTCACGACCGACCTCGGCAACGAGATCCGCAATGCCGTCCGGGACTGGGCGCGCGAGGAGAGGCTCGAGCCCTACGACCAGGCCAGCGGCGAGGGATACCTCCGTCATCTCGTCGTCCGGGAGGGAAGGAACACGGGCCAGGCGCTCGTACTGCTCGTGACGTCACCGGGCGAGCGCTTCGAGACCGGATACCTCGTCGACGTCCTGCGGCGGTTCCCGGAGGTGCGGTCGATTCACTGGGCGATCAACGAGTCCTCGGGTCAGCACACGAATCTGCCCACGCTCCTGCTTTGGGGTGAGGACGCGATCGAGGAGGAGATCCTCGGCCTCCGCTTCCGCATCCGACCGACCGCGTTCCTGCAGACCAACACCGAGATGGCCGAGCGGCTCTACGCGCTCGCGCGGGAGTACGCAGGGCTGACCGGAGGCGAGAACGTCTTCGACCTCTACTGCGGCACCGGGACGATCGGGTTGGCGCTCGCGGGCGACGCTCATGCCGTGTGGGGCGTCGAGATCTCCGAAGAGGCGATCGCTTGCGCGATCGAAAACGCGGAGCTGAACGGCATCGCGAACGCGCGCTTCTTCGCCGGCAACGTCGGTCGGTCGCTCGAGGAGCTCGTCGCCGAGGCCGGCGCCCCAGACGTGGTCATCGTGGATCCGCCGCGTGCCGGCCTGGCGGGGAAGGCGCTGAGGCGAACCGGAGGGCTCGCGGCGAAGAGGATCGTGTACGTCTCCTGCAACCCGACGACGTTCGCGTCCGACGCCCAGGTCCTGCGGGACGAGTTCGGCTACGAGCTCGCCCGCTGCCAGCCCGTCGACATGTTCCCGCACACCCCGCACGTCGAGAGCGTGTCTCTCCTGACATCGGAGGCCGCCGATCGCGTCGCGGCTCCCGCCCGGCGGAGCCGGGCAATGCGCAATTAGTTGGGCAACCGGCTGACGTCGCTCGCGGCGCGATCCTGCGCGCTCGCCGCCGTCCGTGCTACTTGTACTGTCCTTCGCGACTCGCGCTTGCCTCGCCTGCGAGCCTCGCCCTTGCGAAGTCAGGAAGCTCTAACGCCCTCACTTGGCCTGGGACGCCTCTCGGCGCTTCTGTATCGCTCCCCGCGCCTCGCGCCAGAGCAGATCCGCATTCGGCAGAAGGAAGCCGAGACAGACCGCGGGGAGCGCTGGGAGCCCCGAGTCCGCCCACCACCAGACGAGACCTACCGTCAGCGCGAGAAAGCCCGTCATGCCGATCCACGTCCACCCGACTCGGAGTCCGAAGCGGTCCGCGGCGGCGAGGAAGAGCGCGAAGAAGACGATGTCCGGCGGCCCGACGTTGATGCCTCCCGCCTCTCCGGTCAGGGGAAATCCGACGGAGACGTGAAAGAAGAACTCGGGCTGCTCCTCGGTCACGTACTTCGTAGGGCCGGTGGCGACCGACCAGATGTCGACCCACGGGATGAGCAGCGCGACGAGGGTAACCCACCAGAGCTCTTCGAAGAGCCAGAGGAGCCAGAAGCCGAGCACCGCGTAGCAGGCCAGCCTCGTCGTGTTCGCGAGTGCGTCGAGCCCGATGAGGTCGAGCGCGATCCAGACGCCGAAGAGCACGAGGCCGCCGGCGACGAGACGGACGAACGTCTCCCGCCAGAGCGGGAGCCCGAGCCAGATGGCAGCCGTGAAGCCCGGAAGGACGAGCAGGCCCACGACGACTGCGTCCACGCTTGTCGGCGCTTCCCAGAGCTCCTCTGCGAAGGCGACGTACGCGACGAGCGCGGAGAGGACGGCCGCGAGAGCGACCGTACGCGTGCGCGTCAGTACGGAGGTTGCTCCGCCCACCAGGGGCCGAGTGCCTTGAAGGCGTTCCAGAAGCGCGTCTTCGCGGGCTGCTCGTCGAGCGACTCGTCCACGTCCGGCGTCACGAGCGCCTCGATGGTCGGCGTGTAGCGCTGCAGGACGCCTTCGCTCAGCGGATCGACCGGGTCCGAGAGCGGGAAGCGCAGCTCGTTCAGGAACTCGACCGCGCGCGCTCCCATCGCCACGACCAGCTTCGGCTGGACGATGTGAAGCTCACGTGTGAGCCAGGCGCGGGCGTCGTTCGGGTCTTCGGTCCCGAACTTGAGGCAATTCGTGCCGTAGACCGCGAGCGGGTCGACGTGGAGTCTCTGCAGCGACTTGAGGACCGCTTGGCCCGAGCGCCCGAAGAAGGCGACGCCCTCCTGGATCTCCGTCGGCTGTGGCGTGTACTTGAGGAGGAGGACGTCGGCGAGCGGGTGGCCGGATCCGAGCACGGGAACGCGGAGCTCGTCGCCGGCGCGCGCGAGCTCGTCGCCGAGCTCGTTGATCTCGGCGATCGCCTTCTTGAGGTAGCGCTCATAGATCTCGTCGGTGGGCACGGCGGCTGACACGAGGTCCGGAATCCCGTTCTCTCTCAGCGGACCTTTTCCTTGACCTGAGCCGCCCACTTGAGGGACTGCAGGTATGCGAGCGACTTCGGGCGTCGCAGGACCTCTGCACTGCGGAGTGAGAGGAGGAACTCCTCGGGGCCGTCGAATCGGCGCAGCCGAAGCGCTCCGGTGCCGACACCTTGGAGCACGTGCGCGTCGGAGCCGGCACCCTGCAGCAGCCGGTACTTGCGGGCGAAGCGGAGCGCCTCTTCGTTGAACGACTCCCGGAGCAGTCGCGCGTTGAAGACCTCGAAGACGTCGATCTCGGCGAGATGCTGGTGAAGCGTCGCTGGATCGGGAATCGCGTGCAGCCGGTCGAAGGGGTGTGGAAGGTAGACGAGGCCTCCTTGCTCCCGGATCGCGGCGATCGTGTCCGCGAAGGTCAGACCGCGCGGGATCTCCTCCTGCAGGAAGAGGCCGATGACCTCGCCCTGGCCCCGCGTCTTGACCTCCTCTCCCGGGATGACCACCAGGTCGCGCCGGCGCGCGCGCTCGACGGCCTCGAGCGCGCCGCCGAATGCGTTGTGGTCGGTGACCGCGATTCCGCCGAGGCCGATGCCCTCCGCGTGTTCGAGGAGGTCGTCGACCTCGATCGAGCAGTCGTGGGACCACTCCGTATGGAGGTGGAGGTCGACGGTGATCCACTCGCGACCAGCAAGCGGATCGACTTGCTGGTCCTGGTCCTCGTCCTCCTTCTCCTCACCGCGATGCACGCGCCGTTTGCGTGCGAGGGTCGAGTAGATCGCGTCGAGCTCTCCTGCAAGGCGCTCGAAGCTCTCCTGCTCGGCCACCGAGCGGATCTTGGCGGCGAGCTGGGCGCGCAACGCATCGTCGCCGGCGAGGCGGACGACCTCGGCGACGACGCTCTCGGGGTCGGAGCCGGCCGGGATCGCGAGGGCGGCTCCCGAGGCGGCGGCTTCGAGTGCCAGCCGCGCCTCGCCACCGGCTGCCGGCACGAAGATCGCCGCCTCAGCGAGGGCGGCCGCCCGTTGCTCCGGCCGGCGAACCGTCCGCACGTGGGCTCGTGCACGAACTGCACGAGGAACCGTGGGCCTGAACGCGAGAGGCTTGGTGTGCAGCAGGTGAACTTCCCAGCCGGTGAGCTCGCGCAGGGCGCGGAGGATCGAGCGCGTCACGGGTCGAGCCGGAGCTTCGAGCTCCACCGCGATCACCCGTCGCTTCGGTGCGGGCCTGAAGCGGTCCACGTCCACGCCCAGCGGGACGAGCCGGTACTCCCCCGGGAAGCGCTCGGCTGCGGCCACGGCGGTTGCGTGCGAGGTCGCGAGCAGGGCATCGACCCGGATCCGGAGGCGGTCGCGGCGCGACCTCCGAGTGGGGTAGCCGAGGCGCTCGGGCGAGAAGAAGGTCGCAGCAGTGAGCACGTGGCTCGAGGTCAGCGCAAGGTAGGAGAGGCTCGGAAGCCCCGGCTCGAAGCCGTGCACGACGTCGTAGCGACCGAGCGCGAGCGCGAGCCTCAGGTTCGCTCGAACTGCGACCGGTACTCCCATGTTCGTGCGTCGCGAGATCGGAACGGAGGGCCCGACGGCGATCACGTCCGCGTCCCCGCCCCGAAGGAGCGCCCTCCGCCCCTCGAGGAGGTCCCTCGCGCGCGACGAGGGTGCCAGGATCGTTACCGCATGGCCGAGGCGCCTCAGCGCTTCGGCGGTGCCCGCAACGTGTGCGTTCACCTCGTGTGGCCGTGACCAGGCGAAGGGCGTGACGAAACAGATCCGGAGGCCCACGGTCGGGCGAGTGTAGCCCCGCTACAGTCGAGCAATGAGCGAGGTCATCATCAAGGCTCGTGCGAACGGGCCGTACAAGGTAGAGGGCCCGGTGCGCCTGATCGACGCGGAAGGGCGCGAGTTCGAGTTGCCGGAGGGAGAGACGATCGCGCTCTGCCGCTGCGGGCACTCGCGCACGAAGCCCTTCTGCGACAAGAGTCACAAGCGAGTGGGCTTCGCCGCGGACGACTGCTCTCCGCGCGTCAACCGGGGCCAGACCCAGCGGGTCTGACCCCCACGTGTCTCGATCAGGCTGTCGCTGAGGTCTTCCGCTTCGACTTCGCCACTGCGTTCTGTGCGATGAAGCGCTCGATCGCGGCGTGCGCCTCGTCGTCGCGGATCTGCTTCGGCGGCGACTTCATGAGGTAGGAGCTCGGCGCCTCCAGGCCGCCCGCGATCCCGTTGTTCAGCGCGAGCTTGGCGAGCCGGACTGCGTCGATGACGATGCCGGCCGAGTTCGGAGAGTCCCAGACCTCGAGCTTGAGCTCGATGTTCAGCGGCACATCGCCGAACGATGAGCCCTCCATGCGGATGTACGCCCACTTGCGGTCGGTGAGCCAGGGCACGTAATCGGACGGGCCGACGTGGACGTTTTGCTCACCGATGTCGTAGTCGAGCATTGACGTGACGGCATTCGTCTTCGAGACCTTCTTCGACTCGAGGCGGTCGCGTTCCAGCATGTTGAGGAAGTCCGAGTTGCCGCCGACGTTGAGCTGCATCGTCTTGTCGAGGTGCACGCCGCGGTCCTGGAAGAGCGTCGTCAGCACGCGGTGGGTGATCGTCGCGCCGACCTGGGACTTGATGTCGTCGCCGATGATCGGAACACCGGCGTCCTCGAAACGCTTCTGCCAGTACTTCTCTCGGGCGATGAAGACCGGCATGCAGTTCACCATCGCGACGCCGGCTTCCAGGATCTGCTCCGTGTACCACTTCGTCGCGGCCTCCGAGCCGACCGGAAGGTAGTTGACGACGACGTCCGTGCCGGTCTCCTCGAGGATCCCCACGACGTCGTCCGTCTGGCCGGGAGCCTTCTCGACGATCTGCGAGAGGTACTTGCCAAGGCCGTCGTGTGTCATCCCGCGCGAGACCTTGACGCCGGTCTTCGGGACATCCGCGAACTTGATCGTGTTGTTGGGCTTGGCCCAGATCGCGTCGGCGAGATCGAGACCGACCTTGCCCTTGACGACGTCGAACGCAGCCGTGAACTCGATGTCGGAGATGTGATAGCCACCGAGGTCGACGTGCATGAGCCCCGGGACGCCTTCCTCCGGCGATGCGTCCTTGTAGTACTCGACGCCCTGCAGGAGTGAGTTGGCGCAGTTGCCCACGCCGATGAGCGCGACGCGCACCTTCTCCTTCGAGCGTGCGCGGCCGTTGGTCGAAGCCTTCGTGGTGGCCATGGTTTCCTTTCGATTGCGTGCGGACGGGATCCCGAGCCCGTCTGCGAGCGCGGCGAGGATGACGTCGTTCGCGTTGGTCCCCGAGCGGGATGCCTCGGCTTGAATGTGGTCCTTCAGCTCCTGTGGAACGCGTAGCAGGACGACAGGGCTGGAGCCTGCTAGCACTTTGCGGTGTCGGCCGGTTGGCGTGTAGGAGAGGCCGAAAAAATTGGCGAGAAGTCCAGCCGCGACGTCGTTGACGTTGGACGCGCGCCGAGCGGTCTCGCGGACCAGGGCCTCCTTCAAAGGAGCGGGCATCCTGACCAGGATGCCCGCTCTCCGCGATTTGCTAGCAGCCAAAGTGCTAGCAGCATAGCCGATACCCGCTCAGCGTGCGCGAAGGGCGCGAATCAGATCCCACTTGCCCATCTTCGAGCGACCGCGGAGGTTCCGCTTCTTGGCGAGCTCGTAGAGCTGCTCGCGCGTGCGGTCCTCGAGGGCGTGCCCCGCGCGACCTCCGCGCTGGCGCGCCTTTGCCGCTTGCTTGCCGAGATCACGGCGGGTCGCCTCGGGCAGATGAGCGATCGTCCGCTTTCGCCGCGCTGCCGCGCGGGCCTTGGTGATGTTGCGCTTGGCGGCCTGGACCTGCTTCCTGGTGGCCACGAAAGCTCACCTCCTTCGGATCGCTTTCGCCGGGTGGCTACCCGTTCAGCCGGTTTCCACACCTCCCTCGGCGAGCTCGCGGAGCTGCCGCCGGACGAAGACCATCCGTTGGACAACGGTGATCCAGGCCATCGCCGCGAGCACGTAGAGCGGCCACTGCAGCCAACCCCAGGGCGCAAGCCCGAGACCGATGGCGATGAGAACGACTCGCTCAACCCGGGAGCCGAAGCCGACGTCGCCGCGAAGACCGAGCGACTCGGCCTTGGCGCGGGTGTAGCTGACGAGGAAGGAGCCGGTCACGGCCGCGAAGGTCGCGACGAGAGCGACCTCGTTTCCGTCGCGCATGAACACGAGCCCGATCGCGGCGAGCATCGCGGCCTCGCCGAGCCGGTCGAAGCTCGAGTCGAGGAAGGCGCCAAAAACGGTTCCCTTGCTCGCCGCGCGGGCAAGCGCGCCGTCGAGGATGTCCGCGATCGAGCCGATGACGAAAAGAGCGCCGCCGAGCCAGAAGAAGGTCTTCTCGTTTCGCTCTTCGAACCCGACGAGCACCGCGCCCGCCAGGCACAGCGATACGCCTGCCAGCGTCAGCATGTCGGGAGTCAGCTTGGTCTTCGCGACACCGCGCATCGAGCGCGCGAGGATCTGACGCGCCGCCTCGGTGTACTCCTGCTTTACGCGCTCGAGTTGGTTGACCCGCGGCGGCTGGTCCGGGCCGTCTCCCTCCGTCACGCGCGTCCCTCGCCGGCGCCGGCTCCAGCCGGGCGGAGCCCGGCTCCGCCGGCGCGTGACGCGCGATTCATGCGCGCCGGAGGCGGATGGTGCGGATCCTACGCAGGGCGACTCCGGTCGCGATCGCGAGCAGGATCCCGGCGACGATGTCGAGCCAGTAGTGGTTGCCGGTCGAAATGACGGCGAAGGCCACCCAGGCCGGCCACGCGTACCAGAGCGCCTTCGCGAGCCGGGAGCGGCAGAGGCCGGCCATCACGACGCCTACGATGAAAGCGTCCATCGCGTGCAGGCTCGGCATGGCGGCGTACGGGTTCGCCCCCCAGGCGATCAGACCGCTCTCGTGGTTCACGGAGGAGTACTGCGCGAGCGTGTCGACGAATCCCCACTCGGGAAACATCCGCGGCGGCGCCGTCGGCATGAGGACGTAGCCGACGAGCCCGGCGACGTTCGCGGCGATCACCCAGTTGCGGAAGCCGGCGAAATGCTCGTGGCGGCGGAAGTAGACCCAGAGCAGCGTCAGCCCGACGACGGCGAACTGCGAGAGCCAGTAGGTGTAGGACGTGAGCGTGACGAGCAGGGACGAGGCATCGACGACGCGTTGGAGCGCGGGCTCGAAGAGCGCGCCGAGCTCCTTCTCCTTCAGCACGACCCATTCGCCGTTGCGGTAGGCGTTGGCCAGATCCCCGTCTGCGCGGCCACGGACGATCTGGTACGCGGCGTAGAACCCGATCCAGATGACAAACTGGAGGGCGAGATGGGCCCAGCCTCGTGGCAGGCGCCGGGGAGTTTCGGCGGCGGCGACGGTGCTTGTCACGAACTGCCGATTCTAATCGTGCTGTCCGCGGTCACGTCGAGGGTCCATGTCCGGTCATGTTCTGCCTAAACGCGTTCGCCCCTCGTCTCCTTCCGCACCGCGCAAGGAGATCGCGTGCTGCGCGAGGTTGCCTCGCCCGCGAGGATGGGGCACAAGGTGTCCTGAGGACGATGCTGACACGTCTCATGTCTGCTCACGCTCGCCGTCGATGCAGACGAGCGGGTGTACGTCCTCTACAACGCGAGCCTCACGAAGTACGGCGTGAACCGGATGCTGTTCGCGCGCTCGGTGGACGGGGCGCGACCGGGGTCTCTCGATACGACGTGTCGGCTCGCCGCTTGGCCGTACTAGATGTACTGTCCTGCGCGGCTCGCCCTTGCCTCGCTTGCCAGCGCCGCCCCAGCGATCTCAGCCGCCTATGTAAGACATCTCGACTTTGCGAAGGCGTGATGTCTGCTCGGTGCGGAGCTCGGAGTAGCGGTCGGTTCGCCGCTCCCAGATCGCGCTGATCGCCTCGTCGAGCTCCTCGTCGTCGGCTCCCGAGCGGAGCACAGCGCGAAGATCGTGTCCGCGGACGGCGAAGAGGCACGTGTAGAGCTTCCCGTCCGCGGAGAGGCGGGCCCGCGTGCAGTTTCCGCAGAACGGCTGGCTCACCGAGGCGATGACACCGATCTCTCCGGAGCCATCGCTGTACCGCCAGCGGAGAGCAACCTCGCCGCGGTAGTTGGGCTCGAGCGGCTCCAGCGGAAACTCGGCTGCGATCATCTGAACGATCTCGGCGGCCGGCACGACGTGGTCGAGCCGCCAGCCGTTCGAGGCGCCGACGTCCATGTACTCGATGAAGCGCACGACGTGGCCCGTTCCCCGGAAGCGGCGGGCGATGTCCACGAGGGAGCTCTCGTTGAGCCCGCGCTTGACGACGACGTTCACCTTCACCGGGAGGCCAGCATGCGCGGCGGCATCGATGCCGGCGAGCACGCGCGCAACCGGGAAGTCGACGTCGTTCATCGCCCGGAAGACCTCGTCGTCGAGCGAGTCGAGGCTGACGGTGACTCGGTCGAGGCCGGCGTCGGCGAGCGCGCGGGCCCTCTGTGCGAGCGCCGAGCCGTTCGTCGTAAGTGCCAGGTCGACGTCGCCGATGCCGGCGAGGCGCTCGACCAGCACTTCGAGATCGCGGCGGAGGAGCGGCTCGCCGCCGGTGAGGCGCAGCTTGCGGACTCCAAGGCCGACGAAGACGCGGGAGACGCGCTCGATCTCCTCGAAGGTGAGGAGCTCACGCCTCGGGAGGAAGCGGTAGTCACGTCCGAAGACCTCCTTCGGCATGCAGTAGACGCAGCGGAAGTTGCACCGATCGGTGACGGAGATCCGAAGGTCGCGGAGCGGGCGGCCGAGGGTGTCGGTGGCGGTCATCCATAAGAGAGCGTAGAGAATCCGCGCGCCGCCGCGATCTCGGTGCCCGTTTGCGGGCCGGAACATGGGGAATCCCCCTGCCCGAAAGGAGGCCGAGGTGAAGAAAGATCGCATCGAAGGAAAAGCGAAGGAAGTTGAAGGGAAGCTCACGGGCGACGAGAGCCGCGAGGCCGAAGGCCGTGTCCAGCAGCAGTGGGGCGAGTCGAAGGAAGCTCCCCAGCGTGCTTGGGAGGACCTGAAGGACAAGGCCGGCGAGGCCTACAACGAGCGCGAGGAGCGCAAGCAGCGAGAGGAAGCTGCGAAGCGCCGATAGGGCGCTTCTCGACCGCCATCAGGGGCGCCCGCAGGGGCGCCCCTGACGTGAGTGGTCGCCTACTACCCTGCCCCGGTGCGCGCGTCGGCCCCGCTGCTCCTGCTCGTCGGGGTCACCGCGATCTGGGGTGTGACCTTCGTCCAGGTACAGGACGCGCTCGCCCTGTATCCGCTCTTTGCGTTCCTCGCCGTGCGCTTCGCGATCTCGACCGTTGCGCTGGCGCCTTTCGCCTGGAGGTCGGTTCGCACGCTCCCGCGCGAGGGCGTGGTCGCCGGCCTCGGGGTCGGCGCGCTGCTCGCGGCGGCGTACGGGCTGCAGACCGCCGGGCTCGAGCGAACGACCGTCGCGAGCACCGGCTTCATCACCGGCCTCTACGTCGTCTTCACCCCGCTGATCGCGCTCTGGCTCTTCGGCACGCGCGTGCCCGTCGCCGCGTGGGCGGGCGTTGTGTTCGCGGTCGTGGGCCTCCTGCTCCTGAACGGCGTTCCTGGGGGATCGACGCTGGGGAACGCGCTCGTGCTCGGCAACGCGGTGCTGCAGTCGTTCCAGATCGCAGCCATGGAGCGTTTCGCGCCGCGCTACGACCCGCGTGCGCTCACCTTCCTGCAGATGAGCGCCTCGTTCGTCGGCTTCGCGGTCATCGCTCTCGCGCTCGGCCAGGTCGAGATGCCACGCGGCTGGACGGTATGGGGAGCGCTCCTCGTGACCGGCGTGTTCGCGGGCGCGCTCGGCTACTTGATCGCGACGTGGGTGCAGGCGCGGACCACGGCCGCCAGGGCCGCTCTCGTCTTCACCCTCGAGGCCCCCTTTGCCGCCCTCTTCGGGGTGCTCCTCGCCGACGAGGTGCTCGGCTGGGTCGGTTGGACGGGTTGTGTCGTGATGTTGGCCGGGATCGTGCTCGCGGAGCCCGCCGCAGCCCGGGCACTCCGGCGGCTCGTGGGCAGAGACGGCGACTGAGTGGACGCCGTCGTCCTCGCGATCCTCTCTGCGGCGCTCTTCGGCGCCATGACGGTTGCGCTCCGACCCGCGCTCAAACGAGGCGCGAGCGCGGAGCTGGGCGCGCTCTGGACGGTGGTCCCGGCGCTCGCGGTCGCACTTGCGGCCGCAGTGATCCGGCTCGACTGGGACGTCTCGGGACTGTGGCCGTTCGCGCTCGCCGGCCTTCTCGGGCCCGGCCTCTCGCAGACGCTCTTCACGCTCGGCGTCCGCGACGCCGGGCCCGCTCGGGCCTCGGTGACAGTGGGGACGGCCCCGCTCTTTGCCGTGGTCATCGCCCTCGTCTTCCTCGGCGAACCAGCCGTCGCCGGCGTGCTGGCCGGAGCCGTCCTCATCGTCGCGGGGGGTGTCCTGCTGGTCGCCGAGCGCGACCGGCCGATGCACGTCAGGAGGCTCGGCCTCGCGTATGCGTTCGGCTCGACGATCGTCTTCGCGACGCGCGACAACTTCGTCCGCTGGCTCGCGGTCGACTCGGAGGTGAGCCCGCAGCTCGCGGCCGCTGTCACGCTCGGAACGGGCGCACTGCTCATCGCGACCTGGGTACTGTTGAGCCAGCGCAGGATCTCCCTCGCCCCCCTGCGCGACTTCGCGCCGGCCGGGATTCTCTTCGGCCTCTCGTACGTCTGTCTCTTCGAGGCCTTCTATCGCGGGCGCGTCACGGTCGTATCGCCTCTCGTCGCCACCGAGTCGCTCTGGGGCGTCGCGCTGTCGGTGCTCTTCCTTCGCCGCGCGGAGCTGGTGGGGATCCGCCTCGCGCTGGGGGCGGCGGTCATCGTCGCAGGCGGGGTGCTGATCGGAGTCTCTCGATGAGAATCTGCTACGGTTCGACTCAGATTTACACTCGTAGCAAGACTCAAGAAGGAGAGAGACAGCATGGCAAAGACGATCGGCATCGACCTGGGCACGACGAACTCGTGCATGGGCGTGCTCGAGGGCTCCGAACCCACCGTCATCCCGAACGCCGAGGGCGGGCGAACGACTCCGTCCGTCGTCGCCTTCGGGCGTGACGGCCAGCGGCTCGTGGGTGCTCCTGCGAAGCGCCAGCAGGTGACGAATCCGCAGAACACGATCTTCTCGATCAAGCGCTTCATGGGCCGAAAGTACGACGAGGTCTCTGAGGAGATGAAGATCGTCCCGTACGAGGTCGTGAAGGGCCCGAACGAGGACGTGCGCGTGAAGGCGGGGGACAAGGAGTACGCACCGCCGGAGATCAGCGCGATGATCCTCCAGAAGCTGAAGGCGGACGCCGAGGCGTACCTCGGCGAGACCGTGACGGACGCGGTCATCACCGTTCCCGCGTACTTCAACAACGCCCAGCGCGAGGCGACGAGGGACGCGGGCAAGATCGCCGGCCTCAACGTGCTCCGCATCATCAACGAGCCGACCGCGGCGTCGCTCGCGTACGGGCTCGACAAGGAGGGGACGGAGCAGGTGATCCTCGTCTTCGACCTCGGCGGCGGGACCTTCGACGTCTCGGTGCTCGAGCTCGGCGAGGGGGTCTTCGAGGTGAAGGCGACGAACGGCGACAACCACCTCGGCGGCGACAACTTCGACAAGGCGATCGTCGACTGGATGATCGCGGAGTTCAAGCGCGACCAGGGCATCGATCTCGGTCAGGACCCGATGGCGCTCCAGCGCCTCTACGAGGCGGCCGAGAAGGCGAAGATCGAGCTGTCGTCCACGATGACGACGCAGATCAACCTGCCCTTCGTCACCGCGACGCCCGAGGGCCCGAAGCACCTCGACCTGCAGCTGACGCGGGCGAAGCTGAACGAGCTGACCCACGCGCTCCTCGAGCGCACCGTCCAGCCGACGAAGCAGGCGCTGGCCGACGCAGGCATCGGCGCCGACAAGATCGACCACGTCATCCTCGTCGGCGGCATGACCCGCATGCCGGCGGTGCAGGAGAAGGTCAAGGAGCTCATCGGCAAGGACCCGCACAAGGGCGTGAATCCCGACGAGGTCGTCGCGGTCGGCGCGGCCATCCAGGCCGGCGTGCTCAGGGGCGAGGTGAAGGACGTCCTCCTGCTCGACGTCACTCCGCTCTCGCTCGGGATCGAGACCAGGGGCGGCGTGTTCACGCCGCTGATCGAGCGCAACACGACCATCCCGACGCGCAAGTCCGAGGTCTTCACGACGGCCGAGGACAACCAGCCCTCGGTGGAGATCCACGTGCTGCAGGGAGAGTCGGAGATGGCGTCGTTCAACAAGACCCTCGGCAAGTTCCAGCTCGTCGGCATTCCGCCGGCGCCACGCGGCATGCCGCAGATCGAGGTGTCCTTCGACATCGACGCCAACGGGATCATCAACGTCTCGGCGAAGGATCTCGGCACCGGCAACGAGCAGCAGATCCGGATCGAGGGCGGCTCGGGCCTCACCGAGGACGAGGTCGAGCGCATGATCAAGGACGCCGAGTCGCACGCGGGCGAGGCGCACCAGCTGCGCGAGCTCGCGGACGCCCGCAACGCAGGTGAAGCGCTCGCGTACCAGCTCGAGCGCACGCTTGCCGAGCACCGTGACAAGATCGCCGAGTCCGAGGCCTCCACGATCGACGGGCGGATCATGGAGCTGCGGCAGGCGGTCGAGGGCACGGACGTCGCCGACATCCGCGCCAAGACGGAGGCGCTGCAGGAGGCCTCCCGGACCCTCGCCGACGCGATCTACGCGCAGGCGAGCGCACAAGCCGCCTCGCAGCCTTCGGGCGACGGCGCCGGCACCGAGGACGAGGTCGTCGAGGACGCCGACTTCGAGGTCATCGACGAAGAGGAAGAGGCAAAGCGACCGTGACGAAGGGAAAACCTCGGGCGAAGGATTGGGCAGAAGCGGCAGGTGCCGCTTCTGCCCAAGAGCACGATGAGGGCGCTTCTGCCCAGGAGAGCGACGACGCTCTGGCCAGGACCACGGCCGAGCGGGACGAGTACCTCGCGGACCTGCAGCGCGTGGCCGCGGAGTTCGAGAACTACCGGAAGCGCGCGGTCCGCGACCAGGAGCGTCTCGTCGCTCACGCCCACGAGCGGCTCGTTCATGAGCTGCTGCCCGTGCTGGACGATCTCGAGCGCACGCTCGAGGCGGCCGAACGGCACGAGGAAGCCGCTCTCGTCGACGGCGTGCGCCTCGTAGAGCGGTCGCTCCGGAAGGCGCTCGAGAAGGAGGGCTTGAGGGAGATCGAGACCGACGGCTCGTTCGATCCGCACGTCCACGAGGCTCTGCTGACGCAGCCGCGAGAGGATGCAGAGCCGGGCTCGGTGGTCGAGGTCGTCCAGCGCGGCTACCGCCTCGGCGACAAGGTGGTTCGACCCGCACGCGTGATCGTCGCGGAGTAGCGGTATGGCAGCGGTGACCAGCCCATACGAGATCCTCGGTGTCCCGAAGACCGCGTCGGATGACGAGGTCAAGAAGGCCTACCGCAAGCTCGCTCGTCAGTACCACCCGGACCGGAACCCCGGAGACACGGCGGCCGAGGAGCGCTTCAAGGAGGTGCAGACCGCCTATGACCTCCTCTCGGATCCCGAGAAGCGGCGCGCGTACGACACCTTCGGTGCCGCAGGCGAGCGCGGAGCGGGCGGGAGCCCTGGCTTCGGCGGCGTCCAGTTCGAGGAGTTCAGGTTCGGCGACCTCGGCGATCTGCTCGGCGGCATGTTCGGGGGCGCTCGGCGGGCGGGCCGTCAGCCGGTTCGCGGAGACGATCTCGAGGCTCGTGTCCGGATCTCGTTCGCGGACTCGCTGCGGGGCGCACAGGTTCGCGTCCCCGTGGAGAGCGAGACGGTGTGCTCGGCCTGCCACGGGACGGGCGCGGAGCCCGGAACGTCGCCGGTCGTCTGTCCCGAGTGCGGCGGACGAGGTGTCGTTTCCGAGGCACAGGGCCTGTTCGCGTTCTCCCAGCCGTGCCCGCGCTGCCACGGCAACGGCTCGATCGTCGAGAAGCCGTGCCGGCGCTGCCGCGGCCGAGGCCGCGAGCGCGCGACGCGGCGGTTCAACGTGAAGATCCCGGCCGGCGCGAGGACCGGCACGCGCATTCGGCTGAAGGGCAAGGGCGAGCCGGGCATGAACGGCGGGCCCTCCGGCGACCTCTTCGTGATCGTCGACGTCGATCCCTCACCGCTGTTCCAGCGGCGCGGCTCCGATCTCGTGCTCGACGTGCCGGTGACGTATGCGGAGGCCGCCCTCGGCGCGAACGTGCAGATCCCGACCCCGGACGGGCCCGTCTCCCTCAAGGTGCCGGCCGGGACCGAGAGCGGGAAGCTGCTGCGGGTGAAGGGTCGTGGCGCGCCGCATCTGAGAGGAAACGGGCGCGGCGACCTTCTCGCCCGCGTCAGGGTGACCGTGCCGAAGAAGCTCACGAAGGCCGAGCGAGAGGCCCTCGAGGGCTACGACAAGGTCTCCCGTGAGGACCCACGCGAGAGGGCGTTCGCATCATGAGCACGTCTGCGAAGCAGCGCCGCCGGGAGGGGGTGCTCCGCTGATGCCCGATCGCCCTCGCTACATGATCAGCGTCGCCGCCGAGCTCGTCGGCATGCATCCGCAGACGCTGCGCCTGTACGAGGCGAAGGGCCTCGTTCGGCCCGGGCGCACACCGGGCGGCACGCGGCTCTACTCGGACGCCGATATCGAGCGCCTGCGCCTCATCCAGCGCCTGACGACCGAGCTCGGGCTCAACCTCGCGGGCGTGGAGCAGGTCCTTCGCCTCGAGGACGAGCTCGTACGGCTCCAGACGCGAATGAAGCGGCTCGAGCGCGAGCTCCGTGCGGAGATCGCAAACGTTCACAAGTCCTACAAACGGGAAGTCGTCCTGTACCGGCCGGCTCAGCATCCCGCGTCGAGGAGCTGACATGGACTTCAACCGTCTGACGCTCAAATCGCAGGAGGCCGTGGCGGGGGCCCAAGAGCTCGCGCGCCGGATGGGCAATCCCGAGCTGACGCCCGATCACCTGACGATCGCGCTGCTCGACCAAGAGTTGCCGCGCACCCTCGTCGAGCGGGCTGGCCATGGGGCCGCCGAGCTGCGCGCCGAGGCGGAGGCTCGCCTGCGTCAGCAGCCGTCGGTCTCGGGCGGGAACGTCCAACCGCAGGCATCCCCTCGTCTGAGCCGGGTGCTCGATCGCGCCTTCGAGGAGATGAGCGCCCTCGGCGACGAGTACGCGTCCGTCGAGCACTTGCTCCTCGCGCTCGAGATCGTGCCGCGCGACCAGCTGCTCCAGGCGCTGCAGGACGTGCGGGGCGGCCAGAAGGTCACGTCCCAGGATCCCGAGGGCTCGTATCAGGCGCTGGAGAAGTACGGGCGCGATCTGACGGCGCTCGCTGAGGCGGGCAAGCTCGACCCGGTCATCGGGAGAGACGAGGAGATCCGGCGCGTGATCCAGGTCCTCTCGCGCCGCACGAAGAACAACCCCGTCCTGATCGGGGAGCCGGGTGTCGGGAAGACGGCGATCGTCGAGGGGCTTGCACAGCGCATCGTCGCGGGCGACGTGCCCGAAGGGCTCAAGGGCAAACGGGTGTGGGCGCTGGACGTGGGCGCGCTCCTCGCCGGCGCCAAGTATCGCGGCGAGTTCGAAGAGCGGCTCAAGGCTGTCCTCGCCGAGATCCAGAATGCCGCGGGCGAGATCGTCCTGTTCATCGACGAGCTGCACACGATCGTCGGCGCGGGCGCGGCCGAGGGAGCGGTCGACGCGGCGAACATGCTCAAGCCGATGCTGGCCCGAGGCGAGCTCCGCGCCGTGGGCGCGACGACGCTCGACGAATACCGGCAGCACATCGAGAAAGACGCAGCCCTCGAGCGGCGTTTCCAGCCGGTCTTCGTCGGACAGCCCTCGGTCGCGGACACGATCGCGATCCTGCGCGGCCTCAAGGAGCGCTACGAGGCGCACCACGGGGTCGAGATCCGTGACTCGGCGCTCGTCGCGGCGGCGCTGCTCTCCGACCGTTACGTAGCCGATCGCTATCTTCCCGACAAGGCGATCGACCTGGTCGACGAGGCCGCCTCACGCCTCCGGATGGAGATCGACTCCTCGCCGCTCGAGCTCGACGAGGCCGACCGCCGCGTGCGCCAACTGGAGATCGAGCTCGCTGCGATGGCGAACGAGTCGGACGATGTGCGCGCGCCCGTCGAGCGCGAGCTCGCGGACGCGAAGGCAGCTCGCGACGAGCTCGCTGCACGCTGGGCGCGCGAGAAGGAGGCGCTGCAGCGGGTCGGCGAGATCAAGCGTCAGATCGACGACCTGCGGATGGAGGCCGAGCGCGAGGAGCGGCAGGGCAATCTCGCCCGGGTCGCCGAGATCCGTTACGGAATCCTCCCCGAGCTCGAGGCGGAGCTGGCCGCACGGGCTGAGTCCGAGGAGACCCCGATGGTCAAGGAGGAGGTGGACGATGACGACATCGCCGCCGTCGTCTCCTCCTGGACCGGGATCCCCGTATCGCGGCTCCTCGAGGGCGAGGTGGAGAAGCTCGTGCACATGGAGGAGCGGCTCCACCAGCGTGTCGTCGGCCAGGATGCAGCGGTCGAGGCGGTCTCGAACGCTCTCCGGCGGGCCCGCTCCGGGCTGCAGGATCCGAACCGGCCGATCGGCTCGTTCATCTTCCTCGGTCCGACGGGTGTCGGGAAGACAGAGCTCGCACGGGCACTCGCCGAGTTCATGTTCGACGACGAGCGCGCGCTCGTCAGGCTCGACATGTCGGAGTACCAGGAGCGGCACACCGTCGCCCGCCTCGTGGGCGCGCCGCCCGGCTACGTCGGCTACGAAGAGGGCGGGCAGCTGACCGAGGCCGTGCGCCGCCGCCCGTACGCTGTGCTCCTACTCGACGAGATCGAGAAGGCACACGGCGAGGTCTTCGACGTCCTGCTCCAGCTCCTCGACGACGGGCGCCTCACCGACGGCCACGGCCGCACCGTCGACTTCCGGAACACGGTCGTGATCATGACCTCGAACATCCGCACGCCGGAGGACCTCCAGGATCGCTTTCGGCCCGAGTTCCTGAACCGCATCGACGAGGTGGTGCAGTTCGAGCCGCTGACTCGGGATCAGCTGTCGGAGATCGTCGAGCTCCAGCTCGAGCACCTGCGTGCCCGGCTCGCCGACCGCCACATAGAGCTCGAGCTGACCGACGACGCCAAGGAGCTGCTCGCCGAAGCGGGGTGGGATCCCGCGTACGGCGCACGTCCGCTCAAGCGCGCGATCCAGCGTTTGCTCGAGAACCCGCTCGCGCTCGAGCTGCTCGAGGGTCGCCTCGCCGAAGGCGACACGGTACGCGTCGAGGCCCATGACGGCGAGCTCGCGTTCGAGCGCGCCGAGGCCGTGGCGGTCGCGGCCTCCTAGCTCAGCCCTTCGGAAAGCGCGGCGATCGCCTGCGAATCGTCGTCCCCGTGCAACCATTCGAGCTCGGACGCGAGGAAGATCGTGTAGCCCACGACGTCAGTATTCGGAGCGACGACCTGGTCGGCCGAGCAGTAGGGGCCTACGATTACCAGGGAAGGAATGTTCGAACACGTCATCGGCCGCGACGCCGAGCTCGCTGTACTCGAGCACTTCCTCGACCGCGTGCCGCAGGGACTTGTGTCGGCGCTGCTCGAGGGCGAGGCCGGCGCCGGCAAGACGACGCTCTGGCGCGCTGCAGTGGATCGCGCGGAGCGCAGGCACTTTCAGATCCTCCAGACTCAGCCGGGACAGAGTGAGACGACGCTCTCCTTCTCGGGCATCTCGGATTTGCTCGGCGCTTCGCTCGAAGCCGTGCTCGAGGAGCTGCCGTCCCCTCAACGACGCGCGCTTCGCGTGGCGCTGCTCCTCGAGGACGCGGCTGGCTCTCCGCCCGACCAGCGCGCGGTCGGAGCAGCCGTCCTCGGCACGCTGAAGGCAATCTCGAGGGCCGGTCCGCTCGTGGTCGCCGTGGACGACGTCCAGTGGCTCGACGACGCGTCGACTGCCGCGTTGCTCTTTGCCGTCCGCCGCCTGCGCGGCGAACCGGTCGGCCTGGTCCTCGCTCTGCGGGTCCCGGAGCGGAGCGTTCTCACCGCGGAGCTGCGACGGATGGCTCCGCCGGGGCGCCTCGAAGAGATCACGGTCGGGCCACTCGAGGTAGCCAACCTGCACCGCGTGGTTCAGCTCCACCTGGGAATCGCGTTGCCACGTCCACTCCTCCTCGAGGTGCACGAGGCAGCGGGCGGGAACCCTTTCTACGCGCTCGAGATCGTGCGGATGCTGCATCGGACGAAGCTCTCGGTCGAAGCAGGACAGCGGCTGCCCGTGCCGGATTCGCTCCGCGAGCTGGTTCGAGGCCGGCTCGGCGCGTTGCCGCC
>JBKPDR010000067.1:0-11500 GCA_046727975.1 Actinomycetota bacterium
AACTGACGACCATGACGCAAGTCACCGTCGATGGAGTGATGCAGGGAAACGGCGGCGCGTCGGATGAGGACCGCAGGAACGGATTCGAGCGCGGCGGATGGGCCATGGGGGTGTTCGACAACGAGACCTTCACGTTCATCAACCAGACGTACCAGCGCGCCGACGCGTTCCTGTTCGGCCGGCGGACCTACGAGCTCTTCGCCCCCTACTGGGGCGCGATGGATCCGGGCAGCCATCCCATCGCAGACGCCTTGAACACGAAGCCCAAGTACCTCGCATCGACTACGCTCACCAAACCGCGCTGGGCGAACACGACCGTCCTCTCCGGTGACCTCGCGGCTGCTATCGGCGAGCTGAAAGCCAAGCCGGCGGGTGAGCTGCAGGTGCACGGCAGCGGTGCCTTGATCCGGTGGCTGCTCGAAAACGACCTCGTCGACGAGATGAACCTGCTCATCGTCCCCGTGGTCCTCGGCCAGGGCACGCGGCTGTTCCCCGACGCCGGCCCGGACATTGCGCTTGAACTCGTCGACTCGCGAGCCGACTCGAAGGGCGTAACGATCCAGGTCTACCGGCCGGCCGGGCGCCCGCGGTATGCACCCGCCACCGCCGACTGAAGCACGTGACATAGGTGCCGCAGTCAGTTGAGAGTCGATCATGGATGAGTGCCGGGGCTGCAGCGTAGACAGCCGCGAGACGCTGTCCCGAGTCGTTGACCTTCCGCGTCTCGAACTCGCCCACATAGAGGTCGAGCGTCGTGGAGACCTTGGAGTGACCGGCGAAGCGCGAGACCTGAGCGGCGTCCGCCCCTGAACGGATCAGGTGCGTGATTGCGGTGTGCCGAAGGTCGTGGAACGAGAGCCGCTGGGCTCCCTCAGAGTTGAGTCCAGCTCTGTCCGCCACCTTGTCGAGTCACCTGGCGCTCGCGTTCCGGACTGATTCGGACTCTCGCGACACTTGGCGGTGAGTGACACTTCCACCATGCACGTTCGATCTCCTTGTAATCGCGCGCGAGGCCCCGGGGGTACCCTCGCTGGAGTCCCATCGCTGTACCTCTCGCCGGGAACGGCCGCAAAGTCCTACATGCAATCCTGCAAGACCCGATCGCCCTCAACTCCGAAAAGATCTGGGCGGTGGACATTCTCCGCCGCAGAGACGAGGAGCAGGCAGCTCGGGTTACCGACGTCGTGGCGCTGTGGCCGTGCGCACAGGCCGTGCTGGAGGCGCTACCCCCTGCCGACCGGCTTCAGTTGCTCCGTGAGCTGCTCGGCAGGGAGTGACGGACGGTTGAGGGATGCGACCCTTTCGCACCCCCGGGGGCACCCCCGCGCTGGGCGACTAGGAGTCCCGCCGTCGACTCAGCCCAGTTCGCGCGCAACCTCCGCAAACACCGAACGCGGCTCGGCCTTTCGCAGGAAGCGCTCGGCGAGGCATGCGATCTCCACCGGACTGAGATCTCGCTCCTCGAGCGGGCGGGCCGCGACCCTCGCCTGTCGACGATTGTCCGCATCGCTCGAGCTCTACGGATCCGACCGGCCGAACTTCTCGATGGCGTGCGATAGCGCCCGCGTTCGCTCAGCGCGGGCAGCACCACGATGCCCCAGCGCAAGACCCTGTGTGCGCCCGATCGCGAAATCCCCACTGCTTGACGCCGTCACTCACACCGCTGGTCTACACACGCTGCAAGACTGACGCGCAGATGAGTGACCGGCGTCTACGCGTATTCGTCAGCTCGAGCAGCGGCGAGCTCAGGGAGGAGTGCGAGGCCGCGAGCGCAGTAATCCGCACGCTTCGGCTCGCGCCCGTCTTCGACGAGGCGGAGGGGTGCGACGTCTTCGTCGGCATCTACTGGCAGAGCTACGGGTGGAGGCCCGAGGGCGGAGTCTCCGGGCTCGAGGAGGAGTACACGAGAGGCCGCGCGCTTCCGCAGCTCCTCTACGCGAAGGAGCCGGCGCCGGAGCGCGAGGCGCCGCTCGAGCGGCTGCTGGCTCGGATGGCGGAGCAGGCGCGCGTCCGCTCGTTTGCAACGCCGGGTGAGCTCGCCGAGCTCGTCGTCGACGACCTGGCTGCGCTGCTCACGCAGCGCTTTCACGGGGGCCGCGCGCCTGTCCAGGACCTCCCCGAGGGAACGGTCTCGTTTCTCTTCGTCGACATCGACGGTTCAACACCGCTCGTCCGGCAGCTGGGAGACGCCTACCCAACCCTCCTCGATGCGTTCCGTCGCATCGTCACGGAAGCGACGAGCCGGAACGCAGGCGCCGTCGCCGATTTCGACGGCGACGGCGTCGTTTCCGCGTTCTCCGTTCCCGCCGCGGCCGCGCGGGCGGCGATCGAAGTCCAGCGCGAGCTCGCGAGCGCCACCTGGCCGGAGAACGTGAACGTGCGCGCGCGTATCGGCGTCCACACGGGGAGCATCGAGCTCACGCCGAACGGCTACGTCGGCCTCGAGGTGCACCGCGCGGCGCGGATCGGCGCTGCGGCCAACGGCGGTCAGGTGCTGATCTCGCGTGCCGCGGGCGACCTGCTCGGCGAGCTCGACAGCGACGTCGAGCTGCTCGAGCTCGGCTCGTTCGCGCTCAAGGGCCTCGACCGGTCGGAGCCGCTCCTCCAGCTCGTCGCACCAGGCCTCGAGCGGGACCTCCCGCCGCCCCGCGCCCGCGCGGCGAACATCGTGCACCTACCGACGCACCTGACGGAGCTCATCGGCCGCAACCGGGAGATCACGGACGTCGTCGAGCGGCTCCAGCGGCGTGAGGTGCGGCTGCTCACGCTGACCGGCCCCGGAGGCATGGGCAAGACGAGGTTGGCCGTGGCTTCGGCAGCGCACGTTGCAGGGGCGTATCCGGACGGCGTCCACTTCGTCGCTCTCGAGGACGCGCCGACTGCGGAGCAGGTTCCGAGTGTCGTCGCGGAGAGCCTCGGCCTCCGGACCGAGGGGGCGCGCGCCCTCGTCGATACGATCGAGGACCACCTCTCCCGCGGCCGCGTCCTGCTCGTTCTCGACAACTTCGAGCACGTGCTCGACGCGCGGTCGGTCGTCACGACCTTGCTCGCCGGTTGCCCCGGCACGGACGTCCTCGTCACGAGCCGGACTCCCCTGCGCGTGCAGGGGGAGCACGAGCTCCCTGTACCGCCGCTCGCCGAGTCGGCCGCGGTTCGGCTCTTCCTCGAGCGTGCGCAGGCGACGAGCGCGGGTTGGAGGCCGTCGCCCCACAACGCGGACGCGGTGCGCGAGATCTGCCGCCGGCTCGACGGCCTCCCGCTCGCGGTCGAGCTTGCTGCCGCAAGGCTGCGCGTGCTCGACCCGGCCGCGCTGCTCGGGCGGCTCGGGCGGCGCCTCGACGTCGTCGGCGGCAGCGTCCCCGACCTACCGGGTCGCCAGCGCACGCTGACCTCGACCATCGCCTGGAGCTACGACCTCCTCGACGAGTCGGAGCAAGCGCTCTTCGCGCGGCTCTCGGTGTTCGCGGGCGGGTGGACGGTCGAAGCGGCCGAGGCCGTCTGCGGCGGTCAGCGCTGTTCCGACGTCCTTGGGAGCCTCGAGCGCCTTGCCGAGAACAGCCTCGTCCTCGTGGAGCGCGGCTCGAGCGGCCAGCAGCGGATGCGGATGCTCGAGACGATCCGCGAGTTTGCGGCCGATCGTCTTCGAGAAAGCGGCGACGAGGAGGAGACGCGGCGGCGCCACGCCGCGTACTTCGACGATTTCGTCCAGAGCATCGGGCCGCTCTTCTCCGGTAGTCGGACGCCGGAGGCGATGCTGCTGCTGGACGACGAGTGGGAGAACATCGAAGCCACCGTCGCCCCCAGGGTCGCCGCACGGGACTTCGAGCCGCTCGTCGAGATCGCCTCGGCGACGTGGCGCTACGTCTGGCTCTTCGATCGGGTGCGGGACGCGACCGCGTGGATGCCATTCGCGTACGAGGCGCGGGACGAGCTCGAGCCGCGCCTGCGCGGCGAGCTCTGCCGGATCTGGGGCTCGTCGCTCTACCAGCTCGGGCGGTACGAGCAGGCGCGGGCGGCGCTCGACGAGGCCGTGCACGTGCTCGCCGAGTCGGGGCCTCCGGATCGGGAGGCCTGGGCGCGGACGATCCTCGCCGGCCTGCTCCCGCACTTCGAGCCGAGCCTCGACGGCTCGCTCGCGGAGGTCACACGCGCAGTCGAGATCTTCCGCGCCGAGCAGAACGAGTTCGGGCTCGCCACAAGTCTCGGCCTGCAGGGGACGATCACGACGCTCCTGGGCGATCCCGAGGAAGGTCTCGCGCGGATCGACGAAGGACTGGCTGCAGCGGAGGTACTCGGACTCTCGTCGATGACGGGAGCGAACCGCACGCTGCGGGCGCTCGCGTGCCTCGCGAGCGGCGACGTGCAAGCGGCGCACGAGGATCTCCGTACGGCCGCGGGGACGCACATGTACCTGGAAGGGACTGCGTACTGCCTCGAGGGCCTCGCCGCGGTCGCCCTCGCCGAAGGCGATCCCCTTCGCGCCGCGACCGCGCTCGGCGCGGCCGAGGGCCTCCGCGAGCGCACGGGCATCCAGATGTGGCCGGTGCTGCGGATGGCGCTGCAGCCGACCATGGAGGCGCTCGACGCGGGTGGGCCCGAGGTAGCGGAGGCGCGCTACGAGGGGCGGCACCTGAGCCCGCGCGAGGCGCTCGCGCGGTTAGCGCGCGACGAGACTCTGGCGATCGCGTGAGCAAGCGTGGAAGGGCGCGGCGCCTTGCGCATATGCGGTTGTGCCCGCCGCGGCAACATCGCTCCGGAGCCACACCTTCGCCAGCTCTTTGGCGCTCCGCCAGTCAGCCCATTGCACCGCGCCCCGTCTGGGCGGTGCATATCGGAACCACTCGTCCACTGTGGAAATCGAGTCTCCTGCGGGTCCGATGATCTGAAGCGTCGTAGAAGATGGGCACTCCACCGCGCCTGCTTTGTGTCGCGCGCCTAGAGCGTCAATTGACTGCTTCGCCCTTGGCTCCGACGGTTTCGAGAGCGCGTTGTCTCAGCGACCGACGACGGCCCTCTTCTTGCGTTGATCCACCGGGCAACTAATCGCCCTCGAATCCGTGCTGCTCGAACTTAAGCGTGCGTGCGTTTTCGGTCACTGCTCGGACAACTTCGTCATCGAAGCCGTGGTCGCTCTTCGCGGTGATCTCGATCCGCACCTCGACGTCGGTGTCTGCGCTGAGCGCGATCCCGGCCTCGACGAGGCCGCGCAAGCGATCTTCCCGCAGCATCCGAGCACTCCTTTCAAAGGCGAGACTACTCGGCTTCCTCGACGAACTTCCAGAGCGGATCGGGTTGTCTCGCTAGGCACATTCGCGCCAAGATGCTCCCTCGTACGAGATCTCGCATCCTGTCCACGGCAAGGGCTATCGCGCGCTGCCACTTCGAGCTCACCGGCATAGACTCCACCCGTGGCAGCGTGCTCGACCTGCGGCGAGGAGAACCCCGACCGCGCGCGCTTCTGCAATGCATGCGGTAACCCGCTCGCGCAGGAGTCTTCCGAGCGTTTCCGGAAGACGGTCACGATTCTCTTCTCCGACGTGGTCGACTCGACGGGTCTTGGCGAGCGGCTCGATCCGGAGACGCTCTCGCACGTCCTGACGGAGTACTTCGAGGGCGTCAGACCGGTCATCGAGCGGCACGGCGGGACGCTCGCCAAGTTCATCGGCGATGCGGTGATGGCCGTGTACGGCCTGACCGAGCTGCACGAGGACGATGCACTGCGCGCCGTCCGAACCGCCGTCGAGATGCGAGAGACATTGGCGCGCCTGAACGAGGACTTCGAGCAGCGCTACGGCGTCGTCCTTGCGACCCGGACTGGGATCAATACAGGCACGGTGGCGGGAAAGGGCCTCATCCCCGATCGCAACTTCGTCGCCGGCGACACGGCGAACACCGCGGCGCGTCTACAACAGGCTGCCGAGCCAGGCGAGATTCTCCTCGCAGAGTCGTCGCACATGCTCGTGCGCGCGTCGGTCGAAGCCGAGCCCGTGGCGTCGGTGGAGTTGAAAGGCAAGCAGACGCCAGTCGCCGCGTTCCGGCTGGTCAAGGTCGTGTCGATGACGGAACCAGCACCTCGGCTGGATGCTCCCCTCGTCGGCCGCCAAGACACACTCGCCCAGCTCGAGTGGGCCCTCGAGCGAGCGCTCACGGAAAGGAGCTGCCGCCTCGTCGCGATTCTCGGCGAACCCGGAATCGGCAAGTCGAGGCTCGCGCACGAGTTCGTCGCCCGCCTGGGTGAGCGTGCGACGGTGCTCCGAGGACGCTGCCTTCCCTACGGCGAGGGGATCACGTTCTGGCCGCTGGCGGCGATGGTCAAGCAGGCAGCGGGCATCGTCGAGGGTGACGGAGCAGACGACGCGGTCGCGAAGCTGGCGGCGTTGGTGGAGCCCGAGGAAAACGCGCGCACTGTCGCCGAGACGATCGCCCAGCTCACGGGGCTCCTGGAAACGAGGGGCGCAATCGAGGAGGGCTTCTGGGCCGTCCGAACGCTGTTCGCGAGACTTGCACGGGCCAGGCCGCTCGTCGCCATACTCGACGACGCCCAGTGGGCCGAGCCGACGCTCCTCGCGCTCATCGAGAACGTCGCGCGTCACTCAGTATCGGTGCCGATTCTCCTGCTCTGCGTCGGTCGACCGGAACTCCTCGAGCGCCGTCCTGACTGGGATCAGAGCCTCACGCGAAGCACCACGCTGAGGCTTGAACCACTGGACGAGGCGGCGTCCGATCGTCTGATCGCGGAGTTGCTCGGCGAGGGCGAGTCCGCCCTGGACGTCCGCGATCGTATAGCGCAGACGGCGGAAGGCAATCCACTGTTCGTCGAGCAGATGATCTCGATGCTGATCGACGACGGGCTGCTCGTAAAGGAAGACGGCCACTGGGTTGCCGTGGGCGACTTCGAGACCATCAGCGTCCCGCCCGGGATCCACGCCCTTCTGGCCGCGCGTCTCGAGCGGCTTGGCGCCGACGAGCGCGCAGTGCTCGGCCGGGCTGCAGTGATTGGCCAGATCTTCTACATCGGCGCCCTCGAGGCGCTTGCGTCCCCGGCACTGTCAGGTCGCATCCCCTCGCGGCTCCTCGAGCTCGCCAACAAGGAGCTCGTCCGCCCGTGTCAATCGGACTTCGTAGACGAGGGCGCCTTCGAGTTCCGCCATCTCCTGATCCGCGATGCCGCCTACGATGCGCTCTCCAAAGAGTCCCGGGCGGACCTGCACGAACGCTTCGCCGATTGGTTCGAGGCGAGAGCCGGTGATCGCTCGGCCGAGTACGCGGAGATCGTCGGTTGGCACCTCGAGCAGGCGCACCGCTATCTCTCCGACCTCGGGACGCTCGGCGAACGCGGGGACGAGCTCGCGCGACGAGCCGCCGATCGGCTTGCGGCTGCGGGCTGGACCGCCTCCGCGCGCGGGGACGTTTCCGCAGGCGTCACGCTTCGTTCGCGAGCGCTGGGCTTGATGCCGGCAGACGCCCCGCGCCGCCCGCAGGTCCTCGCTGATCTCGGCGACGCCCTCCTCTGGAGAGGCCGCTTCGCCGAAGCGGATCGTGCGCTCAGCGAAGCGATTGAGCTCGCGGATCGGGCCGCCGATGAACGCACTCGGATTCGCTCGCGGCTCTCACAGCTGCGGCTTCAGTTCCAGGTCGACCCCGCGGCTGACTACGAGCAGCTGGAGGCTGAAGCGCTTGATGCGGCGACGCTCTGCGAGTCCAACGGTGACGATTTCGGTGCGGCCCGGGCCTGGCGCGTCGTCTACTGGGCTCGTTGGGGACTGTGCCAGCTCGAGCGCATGCGCCCGGCGGCGGAGCGGGCGTTCGAGCATGACCGCCGTGCACGCGACCAGCACTACCCGCAGGACGACCTGATCGGGGTACTCGTCTCGCTCGTCTGGGGACCGACCCCGGCCACCGAGGCGCTCGCGCGGGGAGAGGAGATCCTCGAGGCGGTGCGGGGCCACCGTGGCGCCGAGGCCTACGCAATGTGCTTCCTGGGCCAGCTTCGCGGAATGCTCGGCCAACGAGACGCGGCACGGGAGATGATCCTGCGAGGCGTTGCCGATCGGCAGGAGCTCGGCGACCTTCCTGGAGCCGCGATGAGCCACGGCGAAGGACTGGGGTACTTCGTCGAAATGGTGCGCGGAGACTGGGGTGCAGGGGAGCAGGAGCTACGGCAAGGGTTCGAAGCGCTCGAGTCGATGGGCGACAAGAACTACCTCGCGATCACTGCGGGATGGCTCGCGCACTGTCTCTACGCACAGGGTCGGTACGACGAGGCGGAGGAGTTCGTCGACGTCTGCGAGGAGTGCGCGGCAAAAGGCTGGATCGCCGCACAGGTTCTCTGGCGGGGGGCGCGAGCAATGTTGTTCGCACGTCGCGGCGACGTCGGGACGGGAGAGGCGCTCGCCAGGCACGCGGTCGAACTCGCGCTTCGCACCGACCGGGTCGACACGCAGACGGATGCGCTCATGGACCTGGCCGAGGTGCTGCGAGTGGGTGGGCGGGCGCCCGAGGCCGTACCGATCGTCGCTGACGCGGTGCGACGGTACGAGGCGAAGGAAGTCCGTCCCGCAGCCACTCGTGCGCGGGTGTTGCTCGATGAGCTGGCTCCCACCGCGGCTGAGGAAACGTTCGTCTAGCGAGTCGGCGACCTCCGAGCATCGCCGCTGGGCTCAGCCGAGTTCACCGGCGCCGCTCCGTGTGCCACGTCCAGGGGGGTCACCCGTTCCACGACGGGATCCGGTTGAGGTCGGCACCTCGTTCGAGGAGATACTCCGCGCGCGGATTCTCGGTGTCTCACACGTACCATCTGGTTTGCGTGTCGAGGCGAAGCGTCGTCTGGCTACTGACGGTGCCGCTCGCGGTGCTGGGTTCGCAGTCGGCGCATGCCCTCGCGTACCGGCTGGTCACTGCCGATGGCGCGGAGCGGCGGCACGAGCTGGCGGCGAGCGGCCATGCGTACCTCGCATATGCGTCGGTCGTGCTCGCGGTTTGCAGCGTTCTCGTCGTCCTCGCGCTGGCGTGCGAACTCGGTCATCGCTTGTCTTACGGGAGCAGGCAAAGCGCACGTCCGTCTCCCGTGATTTTCGCGGCGCTGGCGCCGGCGGTCTTTGCCTGCCAGGAGCACTTCGAGCGCCTGTTCCACGACGGCGTCTTCCCCTGGGCCGCTGTCGTGCAGCCGACGTTCGTCATCGGGCTGCTGCTGCAGCTGCCGTTCGCAGCCGCGGCGTATCTGCTGGCGCGGTTTCTCCTGGGCGTCGTGCGCTCACTCGGGCGACTGCTCGCCCGCTCGCCGCGATCGCGCACTCTTGCCTGCGCGGCGACGCAGCCGCGGATTTCTCTTCGTGTTCCGCGCGTTCCCGTGCTCGCGCTCGGGTACGGGTCGCGCGGCCCGCCGGTTCCTTCGCGTTGACCCTGTCGGCGGCGCTTCGTGCGTCGCCTTCGAAACGCGAAAGGAGGAAGTGCCGATACCCCGCTTGCGAGGTTCCCCCGCGCTGCAGGTGTGCGTCGCGGTCGCCGTGGCGGCGGTGGCTGCGCTCGCGGCTGCCCCGGCGGCGTCTGCGCACGCGACGCTCGTCTCGTCGGCGCCGGCGAACGACGAGGTGCTCGCCCGTGCTCCGGCCAAGGTTGTGCTGCGCTTCAACGAGGCGGTCGAGACGGCGTTCGGCTCGGTGCGGGTGTACGACGGCGCGGCGCGGCGCGTGGATGACGGCGGGACGACCCGGCCACGGCCGCGGGAAGTCGAGGTGCGAGTTCGCTCGGGGCTTCCGCGCGGGACGTACACGGTCGCCTGGCGGGTGGTGTCGGCGGACTCGCATCCAGTGAGCGGTGCGTTCGTCTTCCACGTCGGTGAGCCGGGGGCGGGTGCGGGCGGTGTCGCGAGTGAAGTGCTGGAGGAGCAGGCCGGCTCGCGGGTCGTCGATCGCACTTTCGACGTCGTTCGCTTCCTCAACTTCGCGCTCATCCTGCTCTGCATCGGGGGGGCGGTCGCGCTCGTGCTCGTCTTCCGAGCGGAAGTTCCGTTTGTCCGGAGACCGCTCTGGCTTACGCTCGCGGCGGCCGGCCTCCTCCTGGCGCTCGCGTCGGTGGCGGGGATCGGGCTCGAGGCGGCGAAGGCGAGCGGGCTCGGCCTCGATGCGGCCTTCCGGACATCACTGATCGGCGACGTGCTCGAGACCCGGTTCGGGCGCGTCTGGCTCGTGCGGGTCGTTCTCGCCCTCGCCCTCACCGCTGTGGCCGCGCTCGCGCTTTGGCGGCCCGGGCGACGCGAGCGGGCGCTCGCCCTGGGGGCGTGTGCGCTCGGCGTCGCTATCGGGATCACGCCGGCGCTCTCGGGCCACGCGCGGGTGGCGGGAACGCTGGCGGTCGCGAGCGACTGGGTGCACGTCGTGGCGGCCTCGGCCTGGATCGGCGGCCTCGCCATGCTTCTGCTCGCGCTCTGGCGGGCACGCGGCGCGCGCTGGCCGCTCGCGGCGAGAGCGGTTCCGCGCTTCTCGGCGCTGGCGGTCGTCTCGGTCGCGGCGTTGCTGCTCGCGGGGGTCGTGAACGGCTTCCTCGAAATCCGCTCCTGGGCTGGTCTCTGGGAGACGACCTACGGGCAGCTGCTGCTGGTCAAGGTGGCGCTTGTCCTACCCGTGCTCGCCCTCGGCGCGTTCAACAATCGCTTCTCCGTCCCGCGCCTGCGGGCAGGGATCGCATCGGCCCTCGAACGGCGGCGCTTTCTGCGGGCGACGGCGCTCGAGCTGTCGCTCGCCGTCGCGATCGTCGGCGTCACCGCGGTGCTCGTCGCCGAGCCGCCGGCGAAGGCTCAACTCGCGGCGCAGGCCGGCCCCGTCTCGCGGGACGCGTTCGTCCATCCGTTCCAGATCAACCTCGTCGTAGACCCTGCGCGCACCGGGCCGAACGAGATCCACGTCTACTTGCTCAACCATCTGACCGGGCAGCCCGCAAGGGTCGACGAGGTCCGCATCGGAGCCTCGCTCCCGGCGGCGGGAGTCGGTCCGCTGCGGCTGAAGGCGGTGCCCGCCGGACCCGGTCACGTCGTCATCCCTGCGGCGACATTCCCGCTCGCAGGGCTCTGGACCCTCCGGCTCGACATTCGCCGGGGGGACTTCGACCAGCGGAGCACCACCGTCACGATCCCGATCCGAAAGGACACCTGAGAGATGAAGCCACGTGTTGTCCTGCTGACGACCGTCGTCCTGGAGATGCTGGCATTCGCCGCTGCCGCTCAGGCGCACGTCACCGTCCATCCGAACGCCCTCCCGGCGGGCGGCTTCACCGTGATCAGTGTCACGGTGCCGACAGAGGACGCGAAGGCATCGACGGTCAAGGTCGATGTGCAGTTCCCGAACGGCGTGTACACCGGCTCCCCGGCGGCGCTGCCGGGCTGGAACGCGCGCGTGATCACGAAGAAGCTCCCCAAGCCGGTCGCGATCGAGCCGGGCTTCTCCGTCTCCACCCGCGTCGATCGGGTCGTCTTCTCGGGCGGGCGGATCGCGCCGGAGCGCTT
>JBKPDR010000068.1:0-18531 GCA_046727975.1 Actinomycetota bacterium
ATCGAGATTCTGTTCCACGCCCGGAACTGTGGCGTCACACTGGCGGCGATCAGGGCCGAGAGTCCTCCGACGGTCCCGATCAGGAATCCGAGCACGCCGGCGACCGCCGCGTGGCGGTACGGTGCGCCCGGCCGCCAGCCACCACGGCTCGCCGCGCCGGCGAGCGCGACGACGAGAAGCCAGGCGAAGCCGAGACTGGCGACGAGTCCCAGGTGGACGGGTCGCCCGAGCTCGCCAAAGGGTGCCGTCTCCGCATACCGGGAACTGCGGCGACCAAGCGCACCGATGCGGTGGTTTTCGATGGGGAGCACCAGCTGCGTCAGCTTCAAAGCGAAGATCTCGCTCTCGTTGACGCCGCGCTTGGCGACGAGGTCGTTGGGACCGTGCTCGAGCCGATAGGCGATCGTCGGTGCGAGGTTCGCGAGGACTCCGGCGCTGATGAGCGCGATCACGACCGTTCCCGATGCCAGGGCGCGCCTGCTCCGCTGTAGCAGCACACTGAGAGCGGTGGCACCTGCGACGAGGATGAGCGTGAACACGGCGTAATAGAACGACGCCGATGCGAGCACGATCGTGAGGCAGAAGCAGACGGTGAGGAGCGATCGTCGCGAGGCGTACGCGAGCAGCCGGTTCCCGGCGTCGGCGCGGCGAGCAAACAGTGGCTCGCCGGCGAGGATCGAGAGCACCAGGTAGGCGCCGAGCGGCACCGCGAAGTAGCCCGAGATGAAGAGCTCTCGCTCGCCGCGAGCGAAGTGGTACGGAAGCAGGGCGAAGAGGGTCGAGCAGACGAGCGCAGGCCCGGATGCGCTCCCGAGCAAGCGCAGGACGGCGAACGACGTCAAAGCCGCGAGCGGGAAAGTGAGCAGGAAGTAGAGATTCATCACCGCGGCCCAGTCGGAAAACGCGAGGCCGAGGAGCTTGACGATGAGCGCCTGGAGATTTTCGCCGCTCACGATCGGGAAGTCGTAGAGCTGCTGGCCGTCGGGCGCTCCGAGGTTCGGGTTCGTGTAGTGCCAGCCGTGGTCCAGGATGCCCTTGACGAACATCCCGTACTGGTTGCCGTCGCCCGAGTAGACCCACGGGACGTGGAGGGGCGCGTTCCAAATCTCCAGCACGAGAGCAGCCGACACCAGAGCAAGAGCGGCGGCGGCGACGGCGTGCGTGAGATCGGCCGCGACGAGCTCCCGGACTCGTCGCGGCAAGAGCGCGGACGCGGCTTCGGTCAGCGGTGCTCGCGCGGCGTCGACCGGCGTACGCTCCTCGTTCGGCGCGGCCGCGGGAGAGCGGGGAGGATCTTGGCCGGCTTACCTCCCGGCCGCGCCTCCTCGACCGTCCAGCTTGCGTCGTTTCGGATGCCGTCCTCGTTCAAGCGCCGCACGACCGCGCGGCTGCGCGCCCGGTATCTCAACACGAGTCGAATCATTCGAAGTCCGATTCCGAACGCCTGCCCGAAGTCCTCGGTCGTCCCGGGCTTGCCCTGTCGCGTGCGGAAGTTCACCGGGATCTGGACGGTCCGCCAGCCGCCGATGGTGGACAACAGCATCATCTCGGGGCTGAACGAGTTGTCCGTGACCGTGTAGTGGGCGAGAAGCGAGCGCGACGCGGGCCCGGAGGCCAGCCGCATCGTGCATCCGACATCGGTAAGAGACGAGGTGTTGAAGAGGACCATGATCAGCTTCGCCACTGCCCAGTTCCCCCACCTGAGAAACGAGCCCATGTTCGCGCCTGTCCAGATGAACTCCGGCACGGTTCGCGACCCGTACACGAAGTCGAAGTCACCCGAATACGCGAGCAGCTTCCACAGGTCCGCCGGCTCGAACGTCCCGTCGGGCTCGCAGATACAGACGAGGTCGGCCTCCGTCTCGGCGAGCCCACGCTGGATCGCGGCGCCGTAGCCCTGACGCGGCTCCCACACCTCGCGGGCCGTCGTGTCGGCAACCTGCTCCGAGGTCCCCGGTTCGGCGTTGTTGTTGACGACGACGATCTCGTCGACGACGCCAAGCGCCTCGAAGCCGCGGATGACCTCTCGGATCGTGGCTCGCTCCCGATACGTCGGGAGAACCACCGCGATCGAGCGCTCATTCCACACGGCCGCGTTCCCTTCGCCGGGCACGCCCGATGGCTCCGAGCTTCGCCCGGATAGCTCCGTGTCGAGATCGCCCCATCATGCCCCGTCTTCCACCAACCCTCCCCGCTCGCAGTCTAATCGGCTGCACGCGGATGTCACCGGGGCTGGATCCCACGGCTGCGAGCCCGCCTACCCGTCGTCGCGGCGAAGCTCGTACACCGCGGCGGCGTCGTAACGGCGGACGAGGCGGGGCTCACCGAGCTGGACGCCGTCGAGTCTCGGGTCGGCCAGCAGGCGGGCGAGCGGGTAGTTCCCCGGCACCTCCTTCACGACGGCGAAAAAGCGTGTCGTGTCAGCCGGTTGCCGCCAGTAGAGCAGCACCGCCGCGTCGAAGCCGAGCCTCTCGAGCTGGTACTCCAGGATCGCATCCGCCGGTGGAGCGACGAGAAGCTTGTCACCCGGGCGAAGTCGGTCCGCCAGCAGTACCGCGACCTGCCGACCGTCTCGGAACGTGGACGTGTCTTCCGAGTGGTACACCGACTGGCTCGCCACGGCGCTCCCAGCGAGCGAGCCTGCCAGGGCGATCGCGATCACCACCGCGAGCGTTCCCTCGCCGCCGACTCGTGCCGAGAGCGGGCGCAGAGCGAAGACGATTCCTGCCGCTGCGGTCATGAGGTAGAGCGGGACGAGAAACAGCCACACGCGCTCGAATGGAACGACACGCTGAGCGACGACGATCGGGGCAATCCAGGCGAGCGCGGCGAGGGCGGGTGCGAGGGCGAAGCGGCTGACTCGGCGGTGGAAGACCATCGCCGTCAGGAACGCCGCTCCGACGACGAGAGCGAGCGGCCAGGGAATGTCCCGATGCCACTCCTTCCCGACGTCGACGAGCGAATCGGGGAGCGTACTCGCGAACCTGCCCCAGGAGAGAGACTCGACGAACTCGTTCGCGATCAGCGCATCGAGCCCCGAGGCCGCGACGATCGGTGCGTAGAGAAGCGCTGAGAGGATGGCCGTGACAAGGACCGAAGGGAGGAGCCGGCGGGCGATCAGGCTCCTCTCGCGTGTCCAGAGGGACAGCGCGAGCCAGGCGACTACGGCGCCGAAGCCGTACAGCATGACGGGCACGATGTAGAAACCGATCGCGGCGAGCACCGAAAACGCAAGCCACTCGGCGGGATTCCAGGTCGTGAGCAGGTGCGTCGCGAGCGCGAGCAGAAGGCAAAAGACGACCGCGAGGAGCGTGTAGCCGCGCGCGTTCGTCGAATACTCCACCAACACGGAGGAACCGGCGACGAGACTCGCCGCTATGAGGGCCGCGTGTTTCCCGTAGAACGCCCTCGCCGCGACGTACGACGCCGGGACGAGAAGGATGCCGGCAACGAAGGCCGGCAGCCTGATCGCCCAGGGCTCCCCGCCGAAGAGCACGATCGAGATGTGCGCGAGCAGCGAGTGGAACACGTGGTTGTTCGGCGCGGCGTAGTCCGTGACGGCGATGTACCACGGCGGCGATGCGTAGCTGACGAACGTGGCCGACTCGTCGTAGCGCATCGGCTGGAACAGGAACTCGAGCCTCACCAGGAACGCCACGAGGGTGACGACGCCGAGTGCGCCGAGGTGGACCCGCGATTCCCTGGCAAGGGTGACGCCGAGCGCGCGATAGAGGCAAGAGACCGAGCTCGCGGCAGAGGCAGCGAGCTCGGCGAGAAGCCGGCGGAGGCGACGCCGCCCCACATGGACGGCGACAGCGGCGAGCGCCGCTGCCGCAGCGGCGACTCGCAGCCGCATGACGATCTGGTCGAAGTCGACGCGTGTCACGTCAGCGTCGCCGTCGGACGCGAACGAGTCGAGATGTGCCTTGACCGACGTGTAAGAAGCGAACGAACCGGCGGCAAGGGCGATTGCCAGCAAGCCGAGGAAGAGGACGAAGGCGGTCACGGCGGCGCCGGCGATCCGATCGCTGCGGGCGGAGCTCTGAGCGCTCATCGGAGGCCGCCCGGGTTGCGCTTGCCATCGGACCTGCGTTCATCGCGGTCCAAGCAGCACGCATTGGCCGAGCGACGGGGGCTCAACTCGATCTCGAACCGCGGTGTAGAGCGGCGATCTGCGATCACTACGATGAGATGATGGCGATCGTTCCAGCGCGCGAGAGGCGTCGCGGGTCCAGCTCCCCGCTCGTATGGACAGTGGATCGCTGGCGAGCGAGTGTTACGTCCCATCCTGCACGCCTACTCTTGCCGCTCCTGGCGCTGTTCGTTCTCATTGGTCTCTTCTTTCCTGAGCACGAAGACGACGAGCAGGGGTACCTCGAGCTGGCCCGAAACCTCGCGCACGGTCACTATGCGACCGGCCGGCCTGACGCCCTCCTCGACGCGGACCCCTCTTACCCTGACCTGTGGTTCGGACCCGGTCTGCCGCTCGCCCTCGCTGGGCCGGTCGCCGCCGACCTGCCCCTCTCCATTGTCAGGCTGACCGGGCCGCTGTTCCTCTTCCTCGCCGTGATCGTGTTCTTCAAGCTCGCGCAGCGCTCGATGTCCACCAGGGCAGCGTTGGTTGCCACCTGGGCGCTCGGGCTCTATCTACCGTTCTACTACGTCCTCCCCAACCTCCACAGCGAGCCGCTGGCGGTGCTGTTCGTCGTCCTCGCTCTCTACGCGATCGCTCGGGTGTGTGAGGCAGGGGGACGCAAATGGGTTGTGCTCGGAGGCGTCGCGCTCTCGGGTCTTGCCCTCACCCGCGTCGACTACGGTTGGGTGCTGACGATCGTGCTCGCTTGCTTCGTCGTCTGGTGGCTCGTCCGCCGCAGCCAGACGGCGCGGCGGCTCGCGGCAATGGTCGCCCTCGGGCTCGTCTTCTGCATCCCGTGGCTCGCATACACGACCGCGGAGACAGGACGCGTTTTCCAGTGGGGAAACTCCGGCGCCCTGTCGCTGTACTGGATGAGCTCGCCGTATGAACGCGATCTCGGCGACTGGCAACGCGGGGACTGGGCCTTCAGTGACCCGAACCTGGCTCAGCACAGGCCTTTCTTCGAGACCTTGAGAGGGCTCACGCTCGCGGAGCAGAACGCGAAGCTCGAGCGCAGGGCAGTGGCGAACATCCGGGATCATCCCAGGAAGTACCTCGAGAACGTCGCCGCCAATCTATCCCGCATGTTCTTCAACACCCCGTACAGCTACAGTGCGCAGCGCCTGAGCGCTCTCTACTTCGCGCTTCCGAATGCGGTCCTGCTGGGCGCGATTCTCTTTGCGGGTTTCGTTGCTCTACGGGTGCGCCGTGCGCTGCCCCCGCCCGCTGCGCCTTTCGCGATCTTCGCCGGCGTCTCCTTCGGGCTTCACGCGTTTCTCTCGGCATACCCGAGGATGCTGATGCCCATCGTGCCGGTGATCGTCTGGTTCGTAGCCGTCGCGATCGCAAACCATGTCCGCCTTGTGACGTCGAAGCCTCAGGCCGGCGGCTGACCGTGCCGATGACGAGGGGGATCTGCGGTGCCGGCGAACGGCTGACGAATGAGTGAGCGGCAAGACGTGATTCTCGGTGCGGGCCTCGCCGGCCTCAGCGCCGCGTACACGCTGCAGGAGCTGGGAGAAAGCGACTGGCAGACCTACGAGCGTGAGGAGAGGGTGGGCGGCCACGCGCGCTCGGTCGAGGTCGAGGGATACGTGTTCGATTTCGGCCCGCACATCCTCTTCGCAGCGGACCCCGAGATCGGTGCGCTCATCCGCGACCTCCTGGGGACGAACTTCACCAGCCAGTCGCGCGAGGCCTACATCTACCACCATGCATACGGGCTCTACACGCGCTTCCCCTTTCAAGCGCACCTGCACGGGCTGCCCACCCATCTCGTGCTCGAGTGCCTCTCCGGCCTCGTCACGGCCATCGACCAGCGCGCGCGCGGCGACTTCCACCCGCAGAACTACGACGAGTGGATGCGCGGGTACTTCGGCGACGGCATCGCAGAGCGGCTGATGATTCCGTACGCCCGCAAGGTCTGGACCGTGGAGCCGAGCGAGATGGACTTCGCCTGGATCGAGAGGCGCGTTCCCACGCCCGACGTGGAACGGATCATCGCTGGGGCTCTGAGCGACGACGTCGACCAGGTGGGCGCGACCGCTCACTTCTGGTACCCCAAGCGGGGAGGAATCGAGGCCCTGACACGCGCGCTCGGCGAGCGTGTTGATCACGTCCACCTCGGGCGAGAGGTCGAGCGGATCGACATAGCCACGCGGAACGCCGTCTTCCGGGGCGGCGAGAGCGTGGCCTTCGATCGCATGATCTACACGCTGCCGTTGTCGCAGCTGCCCTCGCTGATGTCCGATCTTCCGCCGCGTGTTCACGCCGCCTGCACGGCGCTGCGCTACCAGGGCATCTACTGCGTCAATCTCGGGGTCGACCGACCGAACGTGTCTGACAAGCACTGGGTGTACTTCTACGAGGAAGGGTTTGCATTCCATCGTCTGTCGTTTCCGGCGAACTTCACCTCGCACAACGTGCCGCCGGGCAAGAGCTCGATCTCGATGGAGATCGCGTTCTCGGATGTGAGGCCGCTCGAGCGCGAGCGTGTCGTCGAGGATGCGATCGAGGCGCTCGGACGGGCGAGGATCCTGCGGCCCGATGACCGTGTCGAGTTGATCCACATGGAGGAGATCGTTCCCGCCTATGTCATCTATGACCTCGACCATGCGTCGAACGTGGACCTGATCCGAGCGTGGCTCGGAGAACAGGGCGTCCTGGTTGCCGGCCGCTTCGGCGAGTGGCAGTACTTCAACATGGATCACGCGATGAAGAGTGGGCGGGAGGCGGCGCGGGCAGCGGCTCGCTCGTCTGAAAGCGTGCCCACCGGTAGGACCGGCCTCAGCCGGAGGCGCTAGGTGCCTGCGCTGGAGCCGGGAGCGTCTCCTCCGGGCTTCCTCCGCCTGTTCATCGTGTTTCACGAGTCCGAAGCGCTCGGTGCCGGGCGGTCGGTTCTCCACGCGCTCGAGCCTCTGGAGGCATATGGGTGGACGGCGAGCGGATGGTTTCCGGGCGAGGGACCGCTGCTCCAGGAGGCAGCCGCCTCGCTTTCGGGCCAGGCGTACCGTGAAAAGCCGATCCGCTACAGCGTGCGGGGGTGGCGAGCCCACCCGGGCCTTGTCGCGCGCCTCCGCGATGCGCCGGCCTATCTCGCCGCGTTCCGGCAGGCGCTCCTGCGCGCACGTCCGCACGTCGTGCATGCGAACACCCTGCGTACGCTTCCCGAGGCGCGGGTCGCGCGCTCGCTCGGCCTCCCGGTCGTCTTTCACGTGCACGAGCTGCCTCCGCCCAGCGCCAAACGGACCTTCGTCGTGCGCTCGGCCGTCAGGATCGCCGACGTCGTCGTTGTCGTCTCTGAGGCGGTCGCCAGGATCGTTCGGCCGCACGCGGGAAGGACGCCTGTCCTCGTCGCGTACAACGGCGTTCCTGCGCAGCGCTCGAGGAGACAAGCGGCTTCCCCGCCACCGACCGTCGGCACGATCGGAACTGTGTGCCGCACCAAGGGAACCGACGTGTTTCTCGAGGCGGCGGCGCTCGCCCGCGCGCGCTGTCCCGAGCTCGGGTTCGAGCACATCGGCCAGTCGGGCCTGGACGAGGATGTCGACTTCCAGCAGCGGGTCTCGGCCCTCGCGTCCTCGACGGAGCTCCGTCAAGCGGTGAGCATGCTCGGCCGTCGTCCCGCGATGGACGCTCTCGATCGTTGGGAGATCTTCGTGCTCGCCTCGCGACAGGACGCCTTCCCGCTCGCGACCCTCGAGGCAATGGCGGCCGGCGTGCCGGTGATCGCGACGGACGTCGGGGGGCTAGCCGAGCAGATCGACCACCTCGAGAGTGGTGTGCTCGTCCCGCCCGAGAGCCCCAGCACGCTCGCGGACTGGATCGTTCGCCTGCACGAGGACCGCGACCTCCGGGAGCGGCTCGCGAGCGCCGCCGCGAGCCGCGTCCTGGATCGCTTCACCATCGATCGGCAGGGAGCCGTCTTGCACGAGGCATACCTGGCAGCTCTCAATCTCCGGCATGGGCCTCCCCCTGTCCGCAGGCGAACGCTGGAGGTCGTGTGACCAGTCCGGAGATCACCGTCGTGATCGTCTCCTGGAACTCGGGGCAGTCATTGCCGGCGTCGCTCGGCGCGCTGCGGCGATCCGCGGCGGCGGCAAGCGCAGCCCTCGAGATCGTCGTCGTCGACAACGCCTCGACCGACGATTCCGTGCGCGTCGCCGCCGACGCGGGCGCCGACACGATCGTGGAGAATCGCCTGAACGCGGGCTTCGTCGTCGCGGCTTCGCAGGGGATCGCGCTCGCCCACGGCACCTGGATCATGCTCGCGAATCCCGACCTGACCGTCTCCGAGGGCTTCGTCGTCGCGATGCTCGAGGTCGCGCGGTCGGCTGCGCCGGACGTCGCCTGCCTCGTGCCGGACATCCGCTACGCGGCGAATCCATCGGTGGTGAACAGTCGCGGCATCGAGGTCGACGAGATCGGCGTTCCGGCCGAGAGCGACGCAGGACGCGAAGCCACCACGCCGACCGGCTTGGTCGAGGTCTTCGGCCCCTCGAGTAGCGGCTGCCTCATCCACAGGGCTGCCCTGGCGGATGTCGGCGGACTCGAGCCGCTCTACTTCGCGTATCTCGAGGATGTCGATGTCGGCTGGCGCCTGCGCAAGAAGGGCTACCGTGCATTCGTCGTCCCCGGTGCCGTCGCCTTCCACGTTGGCTCGGTCTCGACCGGAGAAGGGTCATGGCTGAAGGCGTTCCTCGTCGCCCGCAACAGGAGGATTCTCTTCCGGCTTCATGGCCCGTCAGGACTTCCCGCACGAGCGTTGCGGACTGTGACCGAGATCGGCCACGCCACCGTGCAGGCGCTCTCCGGCAGCGGCACCGCTCCCGTCCGTGGCCGCGCCGCCGCGTTCCGCACCCGCCCTTACACACGCTTCCTCCGCACATCGAACCGGCTCACCGGCATTCCTGACGACGCCCGTGTCGTGCTTGCGCCGCGAAGGACCCTCCAGGAGGCCCTTCGCCGGAAGCGGGCCGCCGCTTCCCTCATGAGCAGGGAAGACGGAGCATGAGGCTCCGCGCCGTCAGGTTTCCGCGGCACACCGGGCCGCGGCCTCCTGAATCTCCCTCCGAAACCGAGCCGCTGAGAAGCGCTGCGCGCTTCGCGTGATCTCCTCAGTGTCGAGTTCCTCGGACGCAGCTCGCCGGACGGCAGCCCGTAGTTCGTCCACCGACTGCCCGCGCAGGAGCCAGCCGGTGCGGCCGGGCTCGACAATGTCGGTCGCGCCTCCGGCCGCAAGACCGATAACGGGTGTCCCGCACGCCTGTGCCTCGGCCATCGCAATCCCGAAATCCTCGTCTGCCGGGTAGACGAGGGCACGCGCGGAGCGATAGAGATCGCGAAGGCGATCGTCGTCGAGGGTTCCGAGCAGCGTGATGTTCGGCGTCGCCCGGGCGGCAAGTGCGGAACTGAGCGGGCCGTCGCCCACCATCATGAGGCGGTGTTCGGGGAGGGCACCGAAAGCCTCGACGACGAGGTCCGCGCGCTTGTAGCTGACGAAGCGCGCGACATAGAGGAAGAAATCCTCCCGCTTCCCGCCCGGCGTGAAGAACTCCGTGCGGACGGGCGGATGGATCACCTCGGCGGTCCGCCCGAACACGTGCTGGATGCGCTGCGCGACCGCGGTCGAGTTCGCGACGAAGCGCGTTACGCGCGCCGCCGTCTTTCGGTCCCAGCGGCGAAACCAACCCATGCCGGCCCTGGCGAGCGGACGGACCGCTTTTGGGAAACGCTCCTGCTCGGCGTCGAAGTCCCACGCGTAGCGCATAGGCGTGTGGCAGTAGCACAGGTGCGGTATCCGACGGTCTACCCGGACGCCCTTGGCACAGGCGTGGCTGCTCGAGATTACGAGGTCGACCTCGCCTAACTTCGGGCGCAGTCGCCACGCGAGCGGCATGAGCGGCAGGAACCACTCGTGATGACGTTTCGCACCTGGAACGTGCTGAAGCAGAGAAGGCTCGGCGGCGAGAAACGCAGCCGGGACGGCTGAAGCGTCCAGGAGCGTCGTCAGCAGTCTGGCGCCTGGGAAGGCTGCGAGCATCTCGGCGACGCAGCGCTCCGAGCCCGCGTACCGGACCAGCCACTCGTGCGCGATCGCGACACGAAGGCTCGCGTTCCCGCGAGCGGTCTGCGCGTCAGGGCGGGCCTCCGCCGAAACCGTAATCGGCAACTCCTGCACCTCCATCTGGGGGCGCCACGTCTCGTCCAAAGATGGGAGTTTCCATGCATTTTCTCCGATAGCGTTGGGCCGACCACCCGCTTCGCTCATCGGCTGCGTGCGTGCGACCGATGGGTAGGAGATGGAGGAGAACCACTTGCCGACCGACTCTCCGACTGGAAGCGCCATTGGTTCGCAGGGCCGGGCCATCGGCGACGTGCTCAGATCGCGGCTCCCGCCATTTGACCGCCGGGCTCAGGTCGCGGCAGCCGCGGCGGCGGCCGGCTTCGTCGCCCTCGCCGCCCTCGGGGGCATCGCCGCCGCCGGCCTCGGCCTGCTCGCTCTCGCCGCGTTCGGTACGGCTTTCCTTCGCCCGTATCTTCTCGGCCCGTTCGTCGTGCTGCTGCTTCCAGCGGGAGACAGCATCCACGTACTGGGCGCGCAGGTCGCGCCGCTCGAGGCGGTTGTCGGAGGCGGGGCAGTCGGGTACCTGATTCGCGTCGCGACCCGGCGCGAGCGCTTTCACGCTCAGTTGATCGACTGGATATTCGCTGCGCTCGTCGTCTTCATCGCAGTCAGTACATTCGGTCCCGTCGACAACTCCGACCGGCTACGAGAGCTTCTCTTCTGGGGTTCTCTCGGGATCGTCTTCCACACGGTGACGGCGAACCTCCGCAACCGGCGTCATCTCCGGCTCATCCTCGTCGCGCTCGCGGTGTCAACGCTCGTCGAGGCGTCGTTGGCGCTCTTCGAGTACGTGGATGGCTGGTCGGAACGCGTCGCTCTGCTGAACGGGGCAGTCGTCTATCCGGTTCCGACCGGAACCCTCGGTCACCGCAACGCTCTTGCCCAGTTTCTGGTGCTCGCCGTTCTTGCTGTTCTCGCGCTGGCGCTTGCCGAACGGGGGGCGGTGCGTCGCTTCGGGCTCGTCGCGGCAGGCCTAGGCTCGCTCGCCCTCGTCGTGACTTTCTCGCGCGCGTCGTGGATCGCCTTCGTCGTCGGCGCCTCTGTCTACCTCGTCGAACGACGGACCCGGTTACCCGTTCTCGCCGTCGGCGCTGTCGCGGCCGTCGGCGCCACCGCTCTCGCGCTTCTCGACGCAGGAGCGATCGGCGCTCGGATCTCGTCGCTCTTCGGGACCGAGGCAGACAACCTGGACGAGTTCCGGCTTGAGCTCGTCGAACGAGGGGCTCGTATCGCGGTCGACCATCCGCTCACTGGCTCTGGACACTTCGAGGAGGTCGTGATCTACTCCGGCTCACCCGAGCTCGCGACGCACCCCCACAACCTGTTCGTCGGCCTCGCGGTCTTCTTCGGGATCCTCGCCGCGCTCGCGTTCGCGGGGCTCGTACTCCTTGCGCTCAGGGCGGTGTGGAACGGATTTCGCACGCAAGCCGGCGCGAAACAACTGACGGCGGTGGGATTCCTCGCGCTCCTCGTCGCCTTTCTCGTCAACGGTCTTGTCGAGTACCCCTTCTGGAACACGTCGCTGACAGTGCTCGTCGTGCTCGTGCTTGCCGTCGCGGTCACGCTCGACGGCAAGGCTCCTCATGAGCTGCGCTCGCCGGGCAGCAGTTGACCTTCCGACGTTCCAGAATGCATCCGCCAGCTCATCGCGCGCTGTCCTGACGTTTTCTCGCGGCTGCTCATGTTGAGTTCGAAGAGCTGTGATCATCGAAATCGCTGTCTTCATTCATCCCATCCGCCTGCCGCGACGGATTCACACCGAATCGTCCGGCGAGAATACGTCGCAGGATTCGGGTTGCAAGCGCAGCGATGACGATGCCGAGAAATCGGACGTTCGTGTTGAGATAACGTCGCCACATCCGTCGCGGCTCCTGAACAAGGCGAAATGCCCACTCCAAACCCGCGTTCTGCATCCATCGCGGAGCCCGAGCAACGACGCCGGCGACCACGTCGAGCGTGCCTCCGACGCCCATGATGAGCGGCACGTCGAGCATTTGCCCGTGGTCGGAGACCCAATACTCCTTTCCCGGCGAGCTCATCGCGACGAAGACAATGTCGGCCTGGGCGGCGTTAATGTGTTTGCAAACTTCCGCGGCTTCATGAGCGGCGAAGTAGCCATGATGTGAACCCGCGATAATTAACCGTGGATGCAGGACGCGAAGATTTGCAAGCGCTTGCTCGAGTATTTCTGCGCGGGCCCCGAGGAAGTAGACACGGAATCCTTCGGCCTCGGCGATTTGAAGGAGCCGGAACATGAGGTCGATTCCGGCCACTCTCTCCGGTAAAGGATCACCCAACAGCCGCGATGCCCACACGAGGGACTGGCCGTCGGCATTGACGAGCTGCGCGGATTGCAGAATGGCCATCAAACGCTGGTCGTCGCGCGCACGGACGACTTTGGCGGCGTTGAGCGACACGTGATGAATACGCTCTCCCCGCACCACTGCGTCTCGGCACCGCATGGCGGTCGCTTCAAGACCCGCGCGATCGATTCTGTGACCGAGCAGGTCGACAAAAGGGAGCGAGCGCTTCACGTTGAGATCTGCGAGAGATTTCTCGCGTCTCCTCCTCGACTCTGAACTGGACGGCCGCGTGACTCCCGCAGCCTTTCCGCTGGACCTCGGCGTCGCGTCAGTCCGCGTTCTTGGGGTCGAGGAATGGCAAGAGTCGCTTGGCCTCTACCGATGGAGGATGCGGCTACGAGAGCTGCCTGCCGGGCTCTCTCGATGCGTGGACATCGGACGCCGTTGGGTGACCACGCTGTAGATCTGCATCATGGCTATAGCCATGGCCATAGCCATAGCCGTAGCCGTCACTCACGGGGACGCCCGTCAGGACGAAGCCGAGGGTCGGCGCTTGGCAATGCTGCAACTCTCGCGCAAGCTCCCGCAGGATCGGGCGCTGGGTGCCCAAGCGGGTGACGACGACGATCGCGTCCACATTCGCGCTCAGGGTCATCGCGTCGCCCACAGCCAGGAACGGCGGAGCATCCACGAGCACGACGTCGAACAACTCGCCGAGCTCTTTGATCACGGCGGAGAGCCGTTCGTTGTGGAGAAACTCGCGGTCGACGCTCGGGACAGTGCCGCACGCGAGAAAGTGCAAGACTCGGTCATCGCGGCCATCGTCCGATTCGGCGTATGGGGAGGAATCAGACGTTCCTGTCGGCGAGGGAACCCAACGGGTACCGGAGGACACGGGCGGTCGGCCGTTGCCCGCGCGGAGAGACGCTGAACTGGCCGCCGGCAAGGTGACGTGCTGCAGGGCTCCGGCGAGCTCTTCGTTGTTGACAACGACCTCAGCGATCCCGTGGCTGGCACGCACGTCGAAGAAGGAGTGGAGGGACGGTCGACGGACGTCGAGATCGACAAGTGCCACCCGTCGCCCTGCCCTCGCGAACGCGATTGCAAGGTTCGCGACCGTCGTCGACTTTCCTTCGCGCTGTACGCCGGACGTGAACATGATCGTCCGAGCGCTGCTTTCGAGATTGGCGAACTCGATGCTCGTCCTCAGCTTGCGGAACGTCTCGGCGCGAGCGCTCCTCGGCTCCGCGAGCATTACAAGCCGGTTCTTGCTTCCCAGCTCGCGGGGTGGAGGCGATATCCGTCCGAGCAGCGGGAGACCCAATACCGCCTCGACTTCCTCACCGCTCCGAACCCGTCGATCCAGTGCTTCCATGAGAAGCGCGAGTCCAAACCCCAACACAACGCCCAGGAGCCCTCCGAGGATGAGATCCTGTTTTGGGCGGGGACTGATTTGGCCGGCGCCCTCCGCTGTCTGGAGCACGCTCGTGTTGTTCGCTAGGAGCTTGCCGACGGTCTCCAGCTGACCCTGATACTGGATCAGCGTCTGGTAGGCCGGTGATGAAGTTCGGCCGCGGGCCTGCATCCTCGCCGTCTGTACACGGATCGTCCGAAGCGCGTCGTTGACTCTTGCGGTGTCGAGCGCTGTCCTGTAGCGGGTGTACTCGCGCGCATACGCGTTGACGAGAAGGACGGCGTCGTTCGGATTCGGGTGTGAGACCGACATATCGAGCAGGTCCGCGTTGGTGTGCGGCGTAACGCTCGACAAGCCGAGAAATGCACCGGGCGTGACGCCCGGAACTCCGGCTGCCGCGACCACCCGAGCGGCCAGTGTGGACGAGCGCGCGACGGTACTTTGTGTCGTTAGGAACCGCGTCGCGTCGTACGTGGCAGGGTCTTGCACATTCGTAATCGCCGTGACGATGCCCGCCCGATTGACGAGGATCGTGGCGTGTGCCTGATAGACAGGAGCCTGCGTCGTCGAGAGAGCGAAAGCGGCCAAGGCGGTCAGGACAGGCAACGCGACGATGATCCACTTACGTCGCCGGAGGATGGCCAGGTAATCGGCCAGCGTCCTTGGCGGATTAGTGAATACGTCTCTCACTGAGCTCTCGTTTCTGACGGAGGCCGTTGGGATGAGCTTGGTTTTTTGGTCCCCCCCGGGCCGTCGTCTCGCGTGCGAGAACGACTGTCCTCAGCGTAGCAGCGCAAGAAAGTTCGTCAACGAGCCAGGAGAGCCGGACCGCAGGTAGATACTCAGACGCTCTCGCCTGTTCGGCAAGAGAGGGGCTCGGGACGGCGATCCGTTGTCACGCCAAGCATCGGGGCCACGGCCGGCGTCTCGTCATCAGCGCCTCACCGGGAAAGCGATCCACCGACGAGGCGTTGGAAGGCGGCCTGGTTGCTCAGCACCTTTCGAATGGTGGCCACGGGTACCTTCTTCGGCGACGAACTCGGAGAACCCGTGGAGTCTCGAGTCGCGCAGCTCCTATCGAGTATCGAGCGGGTTCGGCTTCTTGACTTCGCCCGGACTCCGCAACATGAGAAGGCGGTTCAATTCGCACTCGGCGTCGGATCTGGATGTCGGACCTGCGCGATTCACGGTCTCTTTGCGGAATGGGCGCGGGTACGACGACCTCGGCATACTGCCTTCCTCGTGCTCGCACCCAATCAAGCCCGAGGGAGACGCGTCGGGCTCATTTATCGAAGTGGGGATCCGCCGGAAAAGGCTTGGTCGGGAATTCCAGCGGGCTTGCGACGAGGCCTGGATGCACTCGGATTCGATGCCCAGTTCATAGACGCGCAACCTGGACGCAGCGTAACGCTCGCTGCGAAAATGTGGGCGGCGGTCGGGCGCAGAAATCGCCACGGAGGGATGTACGCGCCCGAAATCCGGGAGCTATACCGTTTGACCGCACGCATGCGAGCACGTCCAGTTGCACCTCTGGATGCGGTCATCCAGATGGGTTCAGACTTCGGTGTCCCGTTCTCGCGGCGATTTGTCACATATGAGGACATGACGGTAGTGCAGCTTGACCGAGTGGAGCGATTTGTAGCCCTGCTTGGTGCGGCGGCGGTCAAGAGGTGGATCGCGGCGCAAGCAAGATGCTACGCATCCGCAGTTGGTTGCTGTGTCGCGAGCCAATGGGCCGCAGACTCGATTGTGTCCGACTACGGCGTCGAACGATCAAAGGTCCACGTCGTTGGTTTTGGCAGGAACTACGAACCGAGGCCGATCAGTCGCGACTGGACTCACCCACGATTCTTCTTCCTGGGCTACCACTGGGAGCGGAAAAATGGCCCCATGTTGCTCCGTGCGTTCGCGCATGTGAGGGAGAACGTGCCCGATGCGCGTCTCGACATCGCGGGTGGTCATCCGCCCATCCAAATGGACGGTGTGGTCGCGCACGGGCCATTCGACATCTCGGAGGCCAAGGACCGAGAGCAGGCTGAATCGCTCTTCGAGAATGCGACGTGCTTCGTCATGCCGTCGCAATTCGAACCGTTTGGGATGGTGTACGTCGAGGCTGCGGCTGCCGGCGTCCCCAGTATCGGCACGACGGTCGGTGGCGCTCGCGATGTGATCGGGGAGGAAGGAGGATTGCTCGTGGACCCATCCAACGAGCGGGCATTGGTCGAGGCAATGACCGCGATGTGCGATCCAAACCGCGCTTCCACAATGGGTGCCGCGGCACTGGAAAGATCACGATTCTTCACCTGGCGAGCTGTTGCGGAGCGCATAACGCGTGTGCTCCAGCTCGACCGCGACAAGCGCCCAGATATGCGCAAAACTGAGCGGCTAGCTCATTAGGCTATCCAGCCGAGGTTGATGCGACGCGAGCATGTCGGATCCGGGTGGATGGTCGGGTACTCACCGCTATTGCTCGAGTGAACAGAATTTTGGACGGGCCCGCCTGCACGTTGCGGTGTCGGCCTGTCCCAGGCTACGGTTCGAAGACATGAAAGAACTGCATTCTTGGAAAGAAACTCGCGGGGGGAAGGGCGGACCTGAACCGAGAAAGCGGATCCGCGCTCGGGTCAAAGGCATGGTTCCTCGACAGCAAAAGCGAAGACGGCGAAGATGATCTCCGCGGTCGTCGTCACCTACGACTCAGCAACGTGCGTCGGCCGTTGCCTCGCCTCCGTGCGGGCGTTTCTTCCAGACGCAGAGATCGTCGTCGTCGACAACGGCTCTCACGACGAGACCGTGCGCGCGATACGGGCCGCAGCGCCAGACGCCCACGTGATCGAGAGCGGTGAGAACGTGGGCTTCGGTCGCGCATGTAACACCGGCGCTCAGGCCGCCCGAGGATCCCATGTGCTCTTCATCAACCCAGACGCTGTCGTCGCGGCGGTCGACCGCGGACAGCTCGATCGCCTACTCGAGGGCCGGCCGTTCGGGCTGGTTGCGCCATCGCTCGAGGGGGAGAGGGACCGGCGACGCGCGGAAAGATCCTGGATGGCCGAGTACTTCGCGCACACCTTCGAAACGCTGCGCCCAAGGGAGTGGCGGCCCCGCGTTCGCATCTACGAAGGAACGGCGCCGGCCTGGGTGAGCGGCGCGATGCTATTCGTCTCGAGGGAGGAATTCCTCGGGCTGGGCGGATTCGATCCTCGCTTCTTTTTCTGTTACGAGGATCAAGACCTTTCACGCCGCTACTGCGACGCGGGCCTCGCCATTCGCACGACGGACGCGATACGGGGCCGTCATGCCGGTGGACGCTCGTCCGCGCACGACGGGCTTCGTCCCGGGCCCATGGCCTGGAGCCTGCTCGGCTGGATCCAGTATGTGGCGATCCACGAGGACGAGCGGGCGGCGAGGCGCGCTGCGCGTGCAACGCTCGTCACGCTACGCCTGTTGCGTCTCGGGATGTACCCCCTCGCCGCTATGCGGTGGGGACGCGCGCGACGGAAGGCGCGACAGCTCGACGAGCTCCTGCGCCTGCTTTCGGACCACGCTTCGGGCGACGACGCTCGCTTCTGCCCGGACGCTCTGCGGGTGGTTCGTGGCCTGACATGATCCGCGTCGCTGCTGTTCTCTGGAGCGGCGCCCTGGGCGGCGCCGAGACCTTCACGGTCGACCTCTGCCGGACGATGCGTCTCCTTGGCGCCGACGCGGGTGTCGTCTTCGTGACTCGCAGCGAGCCTCTCGGGGCACGCCTCGACGCGTCCGGAGTACCGCACACGTCGCTCGGGCTCGCACGCGGCTCACGTGTCACGCAGCACCCCCGGGCACTTGCGAGATCGGTGCGAGCCCTGGGGACCGACGGTGCGCTAATCCCTCGGGGCGGTTACCTCGCCGCTGCGCTTCGCGCCGGAGGCTACCGCGGCCGAATCGTTGCCGTCGCGCACGATGCGACGCTCGAGCTCGGACCCATCAGGCTCCGCGACCGGTTCGTGCGATCGCTCGACCGCGCCAGTGGATTCTGGGCAAGCGACGTCGACGTGGCCGTGTCCGACTTCGTGCTCTCGCGCCTGCGCCGGCGGCCACGCACGGGTCGGCTCGTGCGCATCTACAACGGCGTCGACCTGAACGTCTATACGGGCAGCCCGGCGTCTGCCGACCAAGATGCCGTCACGATCGGGTGTGCAGGACGACTCGTCGAGGGCAAGGGCATCGACGTCCTACTGCGGGCGTTCGCCGAAGGCCCGGCACGCGAGGGTGCCCGGCTCCTGATCGCGGGCGACGGCCCGAATCGCCCCCTGCTCGAGAGCCTTGCGTCGGAGCTCGGCCTGAACGGCTCGGTCGAGTTCAAGGGCTGGAGTTTCGACATGCCGGCTTTCTGGCGTCGCTGCGATGTAGCGGCGGTGCCTTCCGACGACTGCATCGAGTCGTTCGGGATGGCGGCGATCGAGGCTATGGCGTGCACCAGGCCCGTCGTCGTTACGTCAAACGGCGCGCTCCCTGAGCTCGTCGACGACGGCGTCACCGGCTCTGTCGTCCCTCGCGCTGACGTGGGAGCCCT
>JBKPDR010000069.1:0-17496 GCA_046727975.1 Actinomycetota bacterium
CCGCAGCGAGCCAGGCGCTCATCACCACGAGGAGAATCCCGCAAGCCGCTATACAGCCCACAACACGTCGTCGTCTCGGGCACTCCGGGATGCCAGTCGAAGGCAATCCCGAGAGCGAGCGGCTCATTGCCACTTACGTTAGCGCCCCGAGCCGTTTGACTCAACGTCCGACAAGGGGCCCGCGAATGCTTCGCGCGAGCCGCTTGCGCGAGTCGCGCAGTGCTACCCCTCGTCGGACGGCGGCACGCTCTCCGGAAAGCCGTGCTCATCCATGTAGGAGATCGCACGGCTTGCGATCCAGAGCGTGGCCGAGACGTCCACCTGCCCAAGGGCAACCCGAACGGCCGCATCTCCACCTTCGGGGCTGCCGCTCCCGCCGGCTCCGGCGCGACGCAGCTTGCACAACGCGAGGACGGCGAGATCCACGGGATTGCGCTCCTCCTCGTACCAGCTGGCGCCGTCTGCCCGCTCGAGGAGTGGGACGACGTTCTCCGAGAGCTCAGCGAGATCGCCCAGCGCGGGATTCGTCTCACGGCCGGCCGGTCTCGCGTTCAGGCCGGGCCGTTTCGGCCTCCCCTCATGTTGCCGTCTTGAGCCTTCCAACGTTTCAACCATACGCCTTCGGGGAAGGTCGCGACTGCGGCACGGTGCTAACTTTGCCCGCTTCGTCGCGTCTCAAGTGTCGGACTTCACCGGTTAATTTCCGGTGGAACTCGAAGAGGAGGAAACCTATGCGTAGATTTGGTTTGGCGGCTCTCGCGGTCGCCGGCCTCGTGGCCGCCGTATTCGTCGCCGGCGGGTCTGCGGGCACAGCGCAGAAGCCGAAGACAGGCGGGACGGTGGTGTTCGGCGCCGAGCAGGAGCCGCCGTGCATGAACACGATTCTGGCCGGGTGTAACAACACCTGGACCTCGTGGACGGTCTTCACGTCGCTGCGAGGTCTGTACAAGCAGCTGCCGAACTACTCGTTCGTGCCGGATCTGGCTGCCGGCCCGGCGAAGATCGTGGACAAGAGCCCGTTCACGCTTCAGGTCACGATCAAGAAGAACGCGACCTGGAACGACGGGGTGCCCGTCACCGCGAAGGACTTCATCATGCGGTGGAAGACGACGGTCGACCCGAAGGTCGACATGGCCAGCCGGAGCGGCTGGGACTCGGTCGCCAAGGTCATCGGCCGGGGGAAGACCTTCAAGATCGTCTTCAAGAAACCGTACGCCGCCTGGCAGGTGGTTCCGTTCGGCGACGCGCTCCTGCCGGCGCACGCCCTCCAGGGTGCGGATATGAACACCGTCTGGAACAACGCCATCGTGAACCCCAAGAACAACAAGCCGATCGGCAATGGCCCATTCATCTTCTCGAACTACACGAAGGGCCAGTCGATCACGATGACGCGTAACCCCAAGTGGTGGGGACCGCACAAGCCGTATCTGGACAAGGTCGTCTTCGTCTTCCGGACGAACACGGATACCGAGATCCAGGCGATCCGCGGCGGTGAGGTCGACGTGATCTACCCGCAGCCCCAGCTTCAGCTCGCCGACCTCAAGGGCCAGGCCGGCCTCAAGGTCGAGTCGAATCCTGGGACGACGCTGGAGCACATCGACTACAACCAGCAGCTGAAGGGCGGCATGCCGCTCCTGCGGGCGCCGTGGTTCCGGCAGGCGCTCTCCTATGCGATCGACCGCGAGGCCATGGTGAAGCAGCTCTTCAGGACGCTGAACCCGAAGCTGACGCCGCTCCAGAACCTGACCTACGCGAACAGCCAGAAGGGCCTGTATGTCCCGCACTTCGGGGCGTACAAGTACAGCCCGGCCAAGGTCGCGCAGATCATGCAGAAGAAGGGCTGCACGAAGGGCGGCGACGGCATCTTCACCTGCCAGGGCATCAAGGCCGCGGTCAAGTTCGGCACGACCGCGGGCAACAGGCTGCGCGAGCTTGCGCTCGAGATCATGCAGGCGCAGGCCAAGAACGCGGGGATCCAGTTCATCCCCGACAGCGAGCCCTCGCGCCTCTTCTTCCCGAGGGTCTCGGAGGGCAACTACCAGCTGGCGCTCTTCGCCTGGGTCGGCAGCGGTGACCCGCAGGGCCAGGTCGACATCTACGGCTGCGGCGGCGAGTCCAACTGGAAGGGCTACTGCAGCAACAAGGTGACGAAGCTCTTCCGGGACTCGGACGCCGAGCTCGACCCGAAGAAGCGGGTGGCGCTGGTGAACACGGCGGACAGGATCATGGCCCTCAACGTACCGACCCTGCCGCTCTACCAGAAGCCGACGTACCTCGTCTACAAGACGAAGGTGCACGGCATCAGGGACAACCCGACTGTCCAGGGTCCCACGGACAACATGGAAGACTGGTGGGTCGGTTAAGCTGACCGACTGAGTCAACAGAACGACGCTGGGTCCCGTCCGGTGTGAGCCGGCGGGGCCCAGCAGTATTCCGACAAGGCGGCGATCGTGCTCACCTTCATCCTCAGACGGATCCTGTACAGCATTCCCGTCCTCATCGCCGCGAGCTTTCTGATCTTCACGGCGGTGTCGTTGATGGGCGACCCGCTGGCCGAGCTGAAGCTGAGTCCGCTCATCTCGGAGGAGACGGTCGAGAATATTAGGGAGCGGAAGCACCTCGACGATCCGATTCCCGTCCAGTACGTGTACTGGGTGAAGGACGCCGTGACGAACGGCTTCGGGACGCCGCTGCTCCAGAACGAGCCGATCTGGAACGACCTGAAGCGCGTGATCCCGCACACGCTCGCCCTTGTGGTCGCCGCCGAGCTGCTCGCGCTTCTGTTCGGAGTGTCGATCGGGATCTACTCAGCGATTCGCCAGTACTCGCCGTTCGACTACGCGGCCACCACCTTGAGCTTCCTCGGCTTCGCGATGCCGGTGTTCTGGCTGGCGCTGATGCTGCAGATTGCCTTCACGAACCTCTTCCTCGCGACGGGCGTGCGGATCTTCTACACCTCGGGGCTGAGTTCCGTCGACCCCGGAACCGGCCTGCACTGGGTGCTCGACCGCGCCCAGCACCTGGCGATACCGGTCATGTGCCTCGCGGTGCTCCAGATCGCCGTGTACAGCCGCTACATGCGGGCGTCGCTGCTCGAGGTCGTCAACTCGGACTACGTCCGCACGGCCCGGGCAAAGGGTCTCACCGAGAGCAAGGTGACGTTGCGGCACGCGGTCCGGAACGCGCTCATCCCGGTCGTCACGCTTTCTGCGCTCAACTTCGGCACGCTCATCGGCGGCGCCGTCATCACCGAGACGATCTTCCAGCTCGACGGCATGGGCAACTACTTCATCGAGAACCTGTTCAACCAAGACGTCTATCCGATCATGGCCTGGCTCATGATCACGGCGACGATGATCATCGTCTTCAACCTGATCGCCGACATCCTCTACGGCTACCTCGATCCGAGGGTTCGCTATGACTGAGCACTCGCTCGAGAGGGATCGGACGGCCGCCGCGCAGGCAGCATTGGGCGGGCCCGCGGTGGTCGGGGACGAGAGCCTCGTCTACGAGAGCGGGCTCGAGGTCGAGGCCCGCAGCCAGTGGACGTACGCCCGACGGCGGTTCTTCAGGCACAGGCTCGCGGTCGCGAGCCTCATCATCCTCATCCTCATCCTCGGCGCGGGGGCGGGCGCCAAGTGGGTCGCGCCGTATCCCTACGACGGGATCGATCTCGAGAATGCCGGGGTCGGTCCGACGCTCGACAACTGGCACCTGTTCGGCACCGACCTCCTCGGCCGCGATTACTTCAGCCGGGTCATCTACGGCATCCAGACCTCCGAGAAGGTCGCTTTCATCGTCGCGCTCCTCGCGGTCCTCATCGGCACCACGATCGGCGCCGTCGCCGGGTACTACGGGCGCGCGGTAGACAACCTCCTCATGCGCTTCACGGACCTCGTCCTGACCTTGCCCGGGCTGGCCGTGCTCCTCACCGCTGCGGCCTTCCTCGGGAAGGGCTCCCCGTACCGGGTCGCAGTGATCCTCTCGTTTCTCCTCTGGACGCAGCTCGCGCGAATCGTGCGCGGACAGTTCCTGTCCTTACGAGAGAAGGAATACGTCGACGCTGCGAAGGCCGCGGGCGCGGGCGACCTGCGCATCATGTTCCGGCACATGCTTCCCAATTGCCTCGGGCCGATCATCGTCTATGCGACCCTGACCGTGGGCCTCGCAATCATCCTCGAGGCTGCACTCTCCTTTCTCGGCTTCGGCATCCTGCCTCCCACGCCGGCACTCGGATTGCTGATCTCCCAGGGCCAGAACGTCTCCACGGACCTGTGGTGGCTCGTGCTCTTCCCGGGTCTTACAATCGTGCTCATCGTGCTCTGCATCAACTTCGTCGGCGACGGCCTGCGCGACGCGCTCGATCCGACCCAGCGGGTTCGTGCCTGAGCCGATCCTCTCGATCAGAGACTTAACCGTCGAGTTCCACACCGAAGACGGGGTGGTGCACGCGGTCGACGGAGTCACGTATGACGTCCACGCCGGCGAGACTCTCGGGATCGTGGGCGAGTCGGGCTCCGGCAAGAGCGTGAGCATGCTGTCGATCCTGGGCCTGATTCCGCAGCCGCCGGGCAAGATCGTCAGGGGCGAAGCCTCGTTCAAGGGCCGCAACATCATGAAGATGTCGAAGCGCGAGCTTCGTCGTCTACGGGGTGGCCCCATGGCCATGGTCTTCCAAGACCCCATGACATCGCTGAACCCGGTTCTCACGGTGGGGTTCCAGCTCATCGAGGCGATCACGGCGCACAACCCCGGGATTGGCGACGACAAAGCCCGCGCGCGGGGAGTCGAGTTGCTCGCGCTCGTAGGCGTCCCCAACCCCGAGCAGCGCTTCGGTCAGTTCCCGCACGAGTTCTCCGGCGGCATGCGGCAGCGCGCAATGATCGCAATGGCCATCGCCAACTCGCCTGCGGTGCTCATCGCGGACGAGCCGACGACGGCCCTCGACGTGACGATCCAGGCGCAGATCATCGAGGTGTTGAAGACTGCACAGCACGAGACCCATGCCGCGATCATCCTGATCACGCACGACCTCGGGCTCATCGCCGAGCTCGCGGATCGGGTGATCGTGATGTATGCGGGCAGGATCGTGGAGTCCGGAGACGTGCACACCATCTTCGAAGACCCCCGCCATCCGTACACAGTCGGCCTCATGGAGAGCCTGCCCACCCTGACCGTCGAACACGAATTGCTGCGGCCCATCCCCGGCCAGCCGCCGAGCCTGATCAACCGGCCGCCCGGGTGTGCGTTTCATCCGCGCTGCTTCCTCTCCAACGGCCGCGCACGCTGCCGGACGGAGATCCCGGAGCTGCGCAAGACTCACCAACGCGAGCACTTCTCAGCGTGCCACTTCCTCGAGGAGCTGGAGGGCTACCAGTCGAGACTCGCAGGCGCGGTCGGATGATGGAGGCCGCTACCGCCATCGGGACACAACCGTCGTCCGACGGCACGATCCTGAGCGTCGAGAATCTCGTCAAGTACTTCCCGATCCGCAAGGGCTTGCTGAGGAGGACGATCGGGCAGGTGCACGCGGTCGACGGCGTCGACCTCGAGGTGAGGCAGGGAGAGACGCTCGGTCTCGTCGGTGAATCCGGCTGCGGTAAGTCGACGCTCGCCCGTACGGTCCTCAAGCTGATCGAGCCGACGTCCGGGAAGATCGTCCTCAACGGCCGCGATATCACCGGCTTCAACCGAAAGCAGATGCGGGACGTCCGGCGGCAGCTACAGATCGTCTTCCAGGATCCCTACGCGTCTCTCAATCCGCGGATGACGGTTCGCAACATCGTCAGCGAGCCGCTCACGATCCACGGCATCGCCCAAAACCGATCGGAGCGGAACCGGCGCGTGGACGAGCTGCTGCGCACGGTCGGGCTGAGCCCGGAGCACGCCAACCGATTCCCGCACGAGTTCTCGGGCGGCCAGCGTCAGCGGATCGGCGTTGCTCGCTCGCTCGCCCTCAACCCCCAGCTGCTCATCCTGGACGAGCCCGTCTCGGCGCTCGACGTCTCGATCCGGGCGCAGGTGATCAACCTCTTCGAGACTCTGCAGCAGGATTTCGGGCTCACGTACCTCTTCGTTGCCCACGACCTCTCGATCGTCCGCCACGTGTCCGACCGCGTCGCCGTGATGTACCTCGGCAAGATCGTCGAGCTCGGCACCAGGGAAGAGGTCTACGAGCGGCCGACGCACCCCTACACGCAGGCGCTTCTCTCGGCCGTGCCGATCGAGAGCCCGCAGCAGCGGGGAAAGCGGAAGCGCATCGTCCTCGAGGGGGACGTGCCGAGCCCGGCCGATCCCCCGTCGGGCTGCCGCTTCCGGACGCGCTGCTGGAAAGCACAGGAGATCTGCGCCCAGGTCGAGCCCCCACTCGAGAGCCGGGGATTCGGGCACCCGAGCGCGTGCCACTTCGCCGAGGTCCTGGAGCCGCTCAAGCTCACCGAGCAAGCCTCGATCTCCGCGCGCGCGCATACGGTCGACGTCGACACGGCCTAACCAGAGTCATCCGCGTGTCGTCCAAGTTCGTGTGATGCTCCTGCTCAGCCCAACTTGTGATCGCGTTCGCGGCCAGGTGTCGCTGGAGCTCGACGGCGAGATCTCGCAGCTCGAGCGCGTCATGGTGGCGGCACATCTCCGACGATGCGACCGTTGCCGGGCCTTTCGTGACGACGTCGTCGCTATCACGACAGCCTTGCGGGAGGCACCGCTCGAGCAGCTCGAGCATCCGGTGGTCTTGCCACGCCGCCGGCGAGTCTCCAGCACCGCTGTCCGTGTCGCCGCAGCAGCAGCGAGCATCGCCGTCGCACTCGGGCTCGGGCTCAACGCAAGCGACTTCGTACGCTCTCCGGGTCTGGACTCGCGTGCGACGAAGCGGCCGGCATATCTCGACTCGGCCGACTACGACCTACGCATTATCGAGCGCGTCCGCGACACTCGGCTTGCGCAGCGCATCTCCAGGGCGGTCTAGCACTACTAGCGCTGCTCCCAGGCTTCGTCGTCGGTCTCTCCGATAGACTCGACCCGCCGGCTTGCCCACTGGACGAGCACTCGGGCTGAGCCTCGAATCTCGCCTCAGGAGACTCATGTCCGAAGACGGAAAGAGACAAGCGAACACCGGCCGAATCGTGGAGATCAGAGGTGTCGTCCTCGACGCCGTCTTCACGGATCGGCTGCCCGAGATCAACACGGCGCTCAGCATCGAGATCCCGAGAGAAGACGGGACGAGCGACAATCTCATCGCCGAGGTCCAGCAGCACCTCGGAGACGACCGTGTCAGAGCGGTTGCGATGGACTCGACGGACGGCCTCGCACGCGGCGTGCTCGTCACCGACACGGGGGGGCCCATCTCGGTCCCCGTCGGCGACCCGACCCTTGGCCGCCTCTGGAACGTGACCGGGGATCCGATCGATGACGCCGGGCCGGTCCCGGACGCCACGGAGCGCTGGCCGATCCACCGCGACCCGCCACTCTTCCGCGACCTCTCGCCCAAGATCGAGATCTTCGAGACCGGCCTCAAGGTCATCGACCTCATCGCTCCGTTCGTGAAGGGCGGCAAGGTCGGCTTCTTCGGCGGAGCAGGGCTCGGCAAGACCGTCCTCATCCAGGAGCTGATCCACAACGTCGCGATGGAACATGGCGGCGTCTCGGTCTTTTCCGGTGTCGGCGAGCGCTCACGCGAAGGGAACGATCTCTGGCGCGAGATGGAGGAGTCGGGCGTGCTCGACAAGGTCGCGCTCGTCTTCGGACAGATGAACGAGCCGCCGGGCGCGCGCCTGCGCGTCGGCCTCTCGGCACTGACGATGGCCGAGTTCTTCCGCGACCAGGGCCAGGACGTCCTTCTCTTCATCGACAACATCTTTCGCTTCGTCCAGGCGGGCTCGGAGGTCTCGGCGCTCCTCGGGCGCATGCCGAGCGCGGTCGGCTACCAGCCCACGCTCGCGAGCGAGATGGGTCAGCTGCAGGAGCGGATCACCTCCACGCACACGGGCTCGGTCACATCGGTGCAGGCGATCTACGTGCCGGCCGACGACCTCACGGACCCGGCGCCCGCCGCCACCTTCGCGCACCTGGACGCCTTCATCACGCTCTCACGGCCAATCGTCGAGAAGGGGATCTACCCCGCCGTCGACCCGCTCGACTCGTTCTCACGCGCACTCCAACGGGGCATCGTCACGGACGAGCACTACGAGACGGCGACGGAGCTGCAGCAGATCCTCCAGCGGTATCGCGACCTGCAGGACATCATCGCGATCCTCGGCATGGACGAGCTGACCGACGAGGACAAGCTCGTCGTCGCGAGGGCGCGGAGAATCGAGCGCTTCCTCTCGCAGCCCAACTTCGTGGCCGAGCAGTTCACCGGCACCCCTGGGAAGTACGTCAAGCTCGAGGATACGATCCGCGGCTTCCGCGAGATCATCGACGGCCAGCACGACGAGCTTGCGGAGTCGGCGTTCTACATGGTCGGGACGATCGAGGACGCGGTCGAGAAGGCGAAGCAGTCGGAAGCCGTCGCCGCCTGAGTAGGCATCGTGGCCGACTCACATCCGAAGTTCGACGTCGCGCTCGTCACGCCCGAGGGGGCCGCGTTCGAAGGCGAGGCCGAGATGATCGTGGTTCCGGGGGCGGCAGGGGAGATCGGCGTGCTTGCGCGGCACGCTCCGCTCGTGGCGACGTTGAAGGCGGGATCGACTCGGATCCATCTCGGCCCCGAGGAGGTGCTGGAGTTCGCGACCGGCCCGGGGTTCTTCAAGGTCGAGCTCGATCGCGCTCTCGCATTGGTGGACGATGCGGTCGGAGTGAAGGAGATCGACGACGAGCGCGCGCGGAGACAGCTGGAGGAGGCGCGAGCGGAGCTCGAGAAGATGGAGGCCGGCGAGTCGCAGGCGGACCGGTGGCAGCTCGAGCAGCGGATCCGGCACGCCGAGAATCAGCTCACGGTCTCGGGGCGCACCACCGACTGAGGATCGTGCGCGGAGCAGGGCTCCCGTTACTTCGGGGTCCCGGCTCCTCGCGTCACGAGGCGGCTCGGCGCAGAGTCCTCGTGCTCCCTCGCTGCGGGCTCCTCGGTCGAGTCCGCGGACGGTAAGTCGCGCTCGCCGGAGCCAGCCCGACGTGGAAGGTTCCATGCTTCGCGGTCGCGCTCCAACTCGTCGGCGCGACGCTCCTCACGCTCGGAGAGGCTCTTCGAATCGTTCGCAGATAGAGAGGCCAAGCAGCCTTCCTTCCGTCCTCGGGCTCAAACCAAGCGCGACCCGGGACGATGCAGAGGCGAAAGGAGAGAGCGTCTGAACGTCCAGTGTACCCCTCCCTCGATCCGGGTGCCGCCCGCGCTCGTCGCGGGAGCCCGGGGCGGATTCCTCTTCGGCGTGTGGAAAACGTGAGAACGCCTGCTACCGTCTGAGTACCTGGGACTTTGTGGCAGCTTGGCGACCAGGCTAAAAAATCGCCTAAAGAGCCCGAGAGCTTCGGCTCCCGACCTCTTTAGGTGGGAGCCGTTTTTTGTGAGCGATACGCGCAACCAACTCGAGAAGCTCTTGAAGGACCGAATCCTGGTCCTCGACGGCTCCTGGGGAGTCCTCATCCACCGGCGAGGGCTCTCGGAGGAGGAGTACCGCAGCGACCGCTTCGGCGACCACGCGCGCGACGTCCAGGGCGACCCCGACCTCCTGAACCTGACACAACCGGACATCGTCGCGGCAACCCACGATGCGTACTTCGAGGCCGGCGCGGACCTCGCGACGACGAACACCTTCACGGCGACGCGAATCGGCCAGGCGGATTATGCGCTCGGGGACGTCGCGGCCGAGATGAGCTTCGAGGGCGCACGGCTCGCGCGCAAGGCGGCGGACGCGTGGTCGGCTCGGACGCCTGAGAAGCCGAGGTTCGTCGCGGGCTCGGTCGGCCCGCTGAACGTCACGCTCTCGCTCTCGCCGCGCGTCGACGACCCCGCGTACCGGGCGGTCACCTTCGACACCGTGCGGGAGGCCTACGCCGAGCAAATCGCGGCACTGCGAGAGGGCGGTGTCGACCTGCTCCTGATCGAGACTATCTTCGACACGCTGAACGCCAAGGCCGCGCTCGTCGCAGCGCGCGACGTGGCGCCCGAGCTCCCGCTCTGGATCTCCTTCACGGCGATCGACCGCTCCGGTCGAAACCTCTCCGGTCAGACGGTCGAAGCGTTCTGGTTCTCGGTCGAGCATGCCGAGCCGTTCATCGTGGGCGTCAACTGCTCGCTCGGCGCGACCGAGATGCGGCCGTTCATCGAAGACCTGGCTCGCGTCGCCTCGACCTACACGTCCTGCCATCCGAACGCGGGCCTCCCGAACGCCCTCGGGCTCCACGACGAGGAGCCGGGCGACACGAGTCGCTTCCTGCGCGCGTTCGCGGAGGACGGCCTCGTGAACGTCGTCGGCGGCTGCTGTGGGACGACTCCGGAGCACACGCGCGAGATCGCCCGGGCGGTCGAGGGCCTGGCACCGCGCGGGCTCCCCGAGACGATGCGCCTGCCGCGCTTCTCGGGTCTCGAGCCGTTCGTCATCGGCCCCGACACGGGGTTCGTCATCGTCGGCGAGCGCACGAACGTCACCGGCTCGGCGCGCTTTCGCCGCCTGATCGAGGCCGGCGACTTCCAGGGTGCCGTGGACGTCGCGCTCGAGCAGGTGCGAGGAGGCGCGAACATCCTCGACGTCAACATGGACGCGGACCTGCTCGACGCGGAGCAGGCGATGACGACGTTCCTGAACCTGATCGCGACCGAGCCGGAGGCGGCGCGCCTCCCGATCATGGTCGACAGCTCGCGCTTCGGCGCCCTCGAGGCCGGGCTGAAGTGCATCCAGGGCAAGGGCGTCGTCAACTCGATCTCGCTGAAGGAGGGCGAGGAGCCCTTCCTCGCACAGGCGCGAACCGTTCGGCGCTACGGGGCTGCGGTAGTCGTCATGGCCTTCGACGAGCGCGGACAGGCGGAGACGGTCGAGCGCAAGGTCGAGATCCTGGGGCGGGCCTACGACCTGCTCACGCGGGAGGCCGGGTTTCTTCCCGAAGACATGATTCTCGACCCGAACGTGCTTGCGGTCGCGACGGGAATCGAGGAGCATGCCGCGTTCGCGAAGTCGTTCATCGACGCGATACCGCGACTCAAGGAGCGCTGCCCCGGAGCGCTCGTCTCGGGTGGGATCTCGAACCTCTCGTTCGCCTTCCGCGGGAACGATGCCGTCCGGGAGGCGATGCACGCCGCGTTCCTCTACCACGCGATCGGGGCGGGTCTCGACATGGGCATCGTCAACGCGGGTCAGCTCGCGGTGTACGAGGACATCTCGCCGGAGTTGCTCGAGCACGTCGAGGACGTGATCTTCGACCGCCGAGCGGATGCGACCGAGCGGCTCGTCGACTACGCGTCGACCGTGACCGGCGGTGCGACCCGTCGCGAGCGCGACCTCTCCTGGCGCGAGGCGCCGGTGGGGGAACGCCTTGCGTACGCCCTCGTGCACGGGATCGTCGACTTCATCGAGGACGACACGGAGGAAGCACGCGCTGGAGCGGCGAGGCCGCTCGACGTGATCGAGGGGCCACTGATGGACGGCATGAAGATCGTCGGCGACCTCTTCGGGTCGGGGAAGATGTTCCTGCCGCAGGTGGTGAAGAGCGCTCGTGCGATGAAGCGCGCTGTCGCCTATCTCGAGCCGTTCATGGAGGCGGAGAAGACGGAGCGCTCTGCGGCGACGCGCGTCGTGCTCGCCACTGTCAAAGGGGACGTGCACGACATCGGCAAGAACATCGTCGGGGTCGTCCTCGGCTGCAACGGGTACGAGGTGATCGACCTGGGAGTCATGGTCACCGCGGACCGGATCCTGGACACGGCGGTCGAGCAGGACTGCGACGTGGTCGGCCTCTCGGGCCTCATCACGCCGTCGCTCGACGAGATGGTCGGCGTCGCCAAGGAGATGGAGCGGCGCGGCTTCGAGCTGCCGCTGCTGATCGGGGGCGCGACGACCTCCCGGCAACACACGGCGGTGCGGATTGCGCCCGAGTACAGCGCTTCGACGGTCCACGTGCTCGACGCCTCACGGGTCGTCGGCGTCGTCTCCGATCTCCTGGACGGCGCCCGTCGCACGCGCTTCGACGCGGAGAACAGGGCCGATCAAGAGCGCCTCCGCGCGCTCCACGCCGAGCGCGGCCGCAAGCCGCTGCTCCCGCTGGTCGAGGCGAGGCGCAACCGGACTCCGATCGACTGGCACGAGGAGGACCTCGCGACGCCCGCGTTCACCGGCTCGCGGGTCGTCGACCCGGAGATCGCAACTCTGCGCGGGTACATCGACTGGACCTTCTTCTTCCATGCCTGGGAGCTCAAAGGCCGCTTCCCGGCGATCCTCGACGACCCGGAGAAGGGCGAGGTCGCGCGAGACCTGCACGAGGCAGCGAACGAGCTCCTCGACGAAGTCGTCGCCTCGCGGCTCCTCGAAGCAAGAGGGGTCTACGGCTTCTGGCCGGCGGCAGCGGAGGACGACGACGTCGTCCTCGACGGCGTTCGCTTCCCCATGCTTCGCCAGCAGGCCGATCACGGCGACTCGCGTCCGAACCGGTCGCTCGCCGACTACGTGGCGCCCGCCGAGACCGGTCTCACCGACCACGTGGGTGCATTTGCGGTCGCGGTCCACGGCGGCGAAGCGCTTGCGGACCGCTACGCCGCGGATGGAGACGACTACCGGGCGATCATCGTTCGCGCGCTCGCGGACAGGCTCGCTGAGGCGTTCGCGGAATGGCTCCACGAGACCGCGCGCCGCGAGTGGTACGCACCGGGCGAGAGCCTGGCCAGCGAAGAGTTGATCGGGGAGCGCTTCCGTGGTATCCGTCCGGCGTTCGGCTATCCCGCCTGCCCCGACCACTCCGAGAAGCAGACGTTGTTCGCGCTCCTCGATGCACCGCGAGCAGGGATGGGGCTCACCGAGACCTTCGCGATGACGCCTCCGCCGAGCGTCAGCGGGATCTATCTCGGCCATCCCCAGGCGCGGTACTTCTCCTTGGGACGGATCGGACGCGACCAGGTGGACGACTACGCTCGGCGCAAGCGCATGGAGGTGCAGGAGGTCGAGCGCTGGCTCCGGGGGAATCTCGCCTACGAGGCGTAGACCGCTTCCGATCGGCTTCGTACCATGAGAATCGTGCGTCGTCTTCTCGTCGTTGGCCTGATCCTCGCGCTCGTCAGCAGTGGAGCCGCGCTGGCAGCCCGCGGCGATCCGCAGAAGCGGATCAATCCCGCCGACCAGGCCAGAGCGAAGGCGATGCTCACACGCAAAGCGGATCTCGGACTCGGCTACAGAGCGTTGCCTTCCAGCAGCGGAGACTTCGACGGGTATTGCAAGGCGCTGGACGAGTCGGACCTCACCGTCACAGGTGAAGCGAAGACGCCGACCTTCGTCAGCGGCCTCGTCACCGTCAACACCAACTCGACCGTCTATGAGTCCGTCGCGGACGCGAACGCGTCGTGGAGACGCGGCACGAACTCGGCAGGTATCGCATGCATCACAAATCTCCTTCGCACTGAATTTGCGAAGGGAGGTCTGAAGCTGCTCTCGCTCCGGACGTTCCAGTTTCCGCGTCTCTCGGCGAAGACCGTTTCCTACCGCGTCGCGTTTACCGGGCAGTCCCAGGGAGCGACGGTTCGGGCATACGTCGACCTCGTCGTTCTCCAGCAGACACGCGCCCAGGTAGCGGTCCTGTTCGGCTCGGCAATTGACCCGTTGGAGCGCCCGGAGCAAGTGCGGATCGCGCGCATCCTCGCCAGGCGGATGGCGAAGGCGATGCGCGGCGCCTAGAGCTCCCGAGAGGGCTGCAGGCCGCCGAAGGAGGGCGGCGAACACCGCTTCCGTGCACACGGCGGTGTCGGAGTGGGACGTGGCCCGAGGGGCCGTAGAGAGCGGCGCGGTACGGTGGTAGCGTCAACGGTGCTCGTGGAGAGCAGTCGCCGTCTCGGTCTCCTGCGTCGATCGCCGTCGTTCGGGCTCCTCTTCCTTGCCACGGCGGGCTCGAGCATCGGCACGTACATCGCCGCGATCGCACTCACCCTGGACGTCTACGACCGTACCTCCTCGGGTGTCTGGGTCGCCGCCCTGCTGATCGCGGACTTCCTTCCGATCGTCCTCATCGGGCTCCTCCTCGGGCCACTCGTCGATCGCCTGTCCCGGCGCCGTCTGCTGATCGCCTCCGACCTCGCACGCTTCGGCGTCTTCGGCGCCCTCCCCTTCGTGGACTCAGCGGCCGGGATCGTCGCTCTCGCGGGGGTGTCGGGAATTGCGACCGGGTTCTTCAGGCCAGCCGCGTACGCCGGGCTTCCGAGCCTCGTCCCGGACGAGGAGCTGACGAACGCGAACTCGCTGGTGCAGACGATCGAGAACGGCGCCTTGATGGTCGGGCCGCTCGTGGGGGCGGGGATGGTCGCCCTCTGGAGCCCCTCGGTGGCGTACGCGGTCAATGCGGCGACGTTTCTCCTGTCAGCCTCGCTCGTCGCACGCATCGCCGAGAGCCAGCTGCGATCCGAGGAGTCACTGACCCACGGGCACTGGCGGGATGTCGCCGAGGGCATCCGACTCGTGCTCAGGGTGGCGCCGCTCCGAACGGTGCTCGTCGTCTGGAGTATCGTCGGAGTCGGCAGCGCTGCGATCAACGTCGCAGAGGTCGTCTTCGCGAAGGACGACCTCGGTGCAGGAGATCTCGGTTTCGGCGCGTTCGTGGCCGCCAGCGGGCTCGGGCTCGTGTTCGGCAGCTACCTGGCCGCGCCTTCGCTCGGCAAGGTCGGGCTCCGGCGCCATTACGCCGGCTCCATCGGTCTCATGGCCGCGGGGTTGGGTGGAGTGGCGGTGAGCCCGTCGATCTGGTTGGCCGTCCCGTTCGTCGTCGGAAGCACGGCCGGCAACGGCGCCGCGATCATCTGCAACCAGCTCCTGATTCAACGCGGGGCACCGGATCGCTACCGAGGGCGGGCGTTTGCGACCATCATGAGCACGAACTTCGCCGTCCTCGGCATCGCCATGGCGGCCGCGGGGCTGCTCACGGATCTCGTGGGTGCGCGCTGGGTACTGGTCGGAGCCGCGGGCGCAACGGTCGTCGGCGCCTTCGTCGCGATTGCCATGACGCGCTGGCTTCCGACAGGTGCCGCGGAGGAGCACGCGACGTTGGGCGCTCAGGCCGAGGCGGCGGTCCGCCGCATCGCCCCGGGACCCGTGCCGAAGCCGGCCCGGGACGGGTCTGCGCGGAGCGGGCTCGAGCGCATCGCCGTGCTGCTCGAGGAGATCGAGCGCAGGCACGAGCGCGAAGCGCGACGCTCCAGCACGACCACGGACTGAGCGCGGATCGGCGGTGTCGGCCGCGTAGAGTGGCGCTCCATGGCGCGCAAGGCGTGGACGCTCGAGGAGCTGACGGCGGGCGTGCGCGCGGGTGACCGCCGCGCCCTCGCCCGGGCGATCTCACTGGTCGAGAACGGCGACACGCTCTCGTATCCGCTCGTCCACGACCTGTATCCCGAAACGGGAAAGGCGGCCGTGATCGGCGTGACGGGCCCACCGGGGGTCGGGAAGTCGTCGCTCATCGCGGCGCTCGTCGCCCACGTTCGGGCGGCGGGGAAAACCGTGGGCGTCGTGTCCGTCGACCCGTCGAGCCCCTTCTCCCGCGGCGCGCTCCTCGGCGACCGCATACGCCTCTCGGATCACTTCCTCGATCCCGGTGTGTACATCCGCTCGATGGGGACTCGCGGGCACCAAGGCGGGGTCGCCGAGGCAACGCTCCAGGCCGTCCTCCTGCTCGATGCGTCGGGCAAGGACGTCGTGTTCGTCGAGACCGTCGGGGCGGGTCAGAGCGAGGTCGAGGTAACCGGGATCGCGGACACGATCGTGCTCGTGCTGATGCCGGGGTCCGGAGACTCCGTGCAGGCGCTGAAGGCGGGGATCATGGAGATCCCGGACGTCATCGCGATCAACAAGCGCGACCATCCGGCCGCGAAGCTCATGCTCAGCGAGGTGCGCTCGGTCATTCGGCTCACGGGCGACGAGGCGCGGCGTCCACCGATCCTCCTCACGGACGCGCTCCAGGGCGAAGGCGTGCCCGAGCTCTGGCAGACGATCGAGGAGCGGCGGGCCGCTCTCGACCAGGACGGCACGCTGGACGAGCGGCGTCGGCGAAACCTCGCTGCAGAGGTCTTCGCAGTCGCCTCGAGCCGTGCGCGGGCGCACCTGGTGTCGACCGTGGCCGGCGATCCCGAGCTCGAGCGCGTGCTCGAGGCCGTGCAGAAGCGCGAGCTCGACCCGCTGAGCGCGGTGCGAGAGATCCTGGAGCAGGTGTTCAGGCTCACGGATGAGCGGGGCCGGACCCGTGGGGTCTGACCCCACAAGTCCAACGATCGCGGACATCGAGGCGGCGCGGAAACGCCTCGCGGGCGTCGCACGCGAGACCCCGCTCTATCCGAGCGAGACCTTCTCTCGACTGACCGGACGTCAGGTCCTGCTCAAGGCTGAGAATCTGCAACGCACCGGCTCGTTCAAGATCCGCGGCGCATTCAACACGATCGCGACGCTCGGGGCCGACGAGCGGAGCGCGGGTGTCACCGCTGCGAGCGCGGGCAACCACGGGCAAGCCGTTGCCTGGGCGGCCCGAGAAGCGGGCATCGCTGCGACGATCTTCATGCCACAGGACGCGCCCATGGCGAAGGTCGAGGCAACCCGTGCCTACGGGGGAATCGCAGAGCTGGGAGGAGAAACGTTCGAAGACGCCCTCGCGGCCGCTCTCGAGCACGTCGAGCGCACAGCCGCAACGTTCATCCACGCGTTCGAGGAGCCGCGGGTGATAGCAGGTCAGGGAACGATCGGACTCGAGCTCGCCGAGCAGGCGCCGGACGCGGAGACCGTTCTCATCCCCGTCGGGGGCGGAGGGCTCGCGGCAGGGATCACCCTTGCGCTCCGCGAACGCGGTCCTGCGACCCGCATCGTCGGAGTCGTCTGCCAGCCGGGCTTCACGATCGCGGACGGGATCTCCGTCAAGAGCCGCGGCGAGCTCGCGACCTCGATCCTCGACCGGACGTTGGACGAAATCGTCGAGGTCTCCGACGAGGAGATCTGCCAGGCGCTCGTCCTCTGTCTCGAGCGCGCGAAGCTCCTCGTCGAGGGTGCGGGGGCGGCGGGGCTCGCAGCGCTCCTCGCAGGCCGCGCCGGCGGCTCGGGCCCGGTCGCAGTGGTGCTCTCGGGCGGGAACATCGACGCGACCGCGCTCATCTCCGTCATGCAGCACGGGCTGACGCAGGCGGGCCGCTATCTCGCGCTGCGCACGCTCATCCCCGACCGGCCGGGTGAGCTCCGCAACCTTCTCGACCTCGTGGCCCGCGAGCGAGGCAACGTCGTCTCGGTCGATCACCACCGCGAGGGGACGACCACGACCGTCCTCCAGACCGAGGTCGAGCTGGTCGTCGCCACGCGCGATGCGGCGCACTGCGACGAGCTTCTGACAGCGATCCGAGAC
>JBKPDR010000070.1:0-12899 GCA_046727975.1 Actinomycetota bacterium
TCGCGGACGACGACGACTGCCTCGATCTCCGATTGGAAATCGAGCTCCGCAGAATGCGTGCGCACGACCTCGCCGGGCCGGTGCAACGTTGGCGTCGCGTCCTCGCCTGCGGGCTGCGGCTCGGCGGTCGCGTGCTAGACAGGCTCCATGAGCCGCGACTACGGAAAGCCGATCGGGTTCGGCCTCAGCGTCGTGCCGACGGCGGCGGACCTGGACACCTCGCTCGCGCTTGCCCGCAGGGCTGACGCACTCGGGTTCGACCTGATCGGCGTGCAGGACCACCCGTACCAGTGGCGCTTCCTCGAGACCTGGATGCTGCTCGCGACTCTGCTCGCGGAGACCGAGCGTATTCGCGTGTTCCCGGACGTCGCGAACCTACCGCTGCGAAACCCACCCATGATCGCCAAGCAGGCCGCCTCGCTCGACGTCCTCTCGGGCGGCCGCTTCGAGCTCGGCCTCGGCGCGGGCGCATTCTGGGATGCGATCCGGGCGATGGGCGGGCCCACGCTCTCGGGTCGGGAGGCGCTCGAAGCGCTGGAGGAGGCGGTCCAGATCATCCGCCTCTTCTGGAGCGGCGAGCGCACGATTCGGTTCGCCGGGCGTCACTACGGCGTGTCCGGCCTCCACCCCGGCCCGGCGCCGGCGCACCCGATCGGGATCTGGCTCGGGGTCGGCAGGCCTCGCGCGCTCAACCTCGTGGGCCGCCTCGCCGACGGGTGGATCCCGTCGTTTTCGTGGGCCCCGCCGCAGGAGATCCCGAAGCTCGCGGCGCGAGTCGACGAGGGCGCCGCCGAAGCGGATCGCGACCCGGCCGAGATCAAGCGCCTGTACAACGTCGGCGGCCTGGTTCTCGACGGGCCCGCGCGCGGGATGTTCCAGGGGCCGGCGACGCACTGGATCGACGCGCTCGCCGAATGTGTGCTCGAGCTCGGACTCGACACGTTCATCTTCTGGCCGAGCGAAGAACCGCAGGTGCAGCTCGAGCGCTTCGCCGCCGACGTCGTCCCGGGAGTACGCGAAGCGGTCGAGCGTGGGAGAGCCCGTCGGTAATCTCGTCTGCTTGGCCGCGCTGGCTTCGCAGATCACGCCTGAGCAGACCCGCCGATTCCGCGACGACGGGTACTTCGTCCTGGAGAAGATCGTTCCCGCGAGCATGCTCGCGATCTTGCGCAACGAATGCCAACGCTTCATCGACGAGCGCGATCGGGAAATGGATCGCCTCGGCGTCGATTCGATCGATCTCGACCACCGCAGCCGGCGCTACTTCGTGCACGCATACGGCAAGAGCCGCGCGGTCGAGCGTTTCCTGTTCTCAGATTTGATGGCGCAGGTCGCGCTGGCGACGCTGGGGAAGACGGTCTTTCTCTTCAACGAGCAGTACGTCGTCAAGGCCGCCGAGCAGGGGATGAAGTTCGGCTGGCATCAGGACTCCGGTTTCATTCCATATGCACACACGCCGTATCTCACGTGCTGGATCGCGCTCGATGACGTTACGGAGGCGAACGGCACCGTGTACCTGCTCCCGTTCTCGCGCGCCGGTACGCGCGATGTCGTCGAGCACGTGCGAGACGAGGAGACGAACGACATGGTCGGCTACTTCGGCGACGACCCCGGCGATCCGATCGTCGTCCCGGCGGGGAGCATCGCCTGCTTCTCGAGCACTCTCTTCCATCGCAGCGGAGCGAACACGACCGGGCAGATGCGTCGTGTCTATCTCGCGCAGTACTCGACCGAGCCGATCCTCAGCGAGAACGGCACCGGGCCGAGGCACCTGGCCGAGCCGTTCCTCATCGAGGGCGACCGCGTGCACCGACAGGATTACACCCCGAGCCCGCGCACATAGCGCTCGGCGGAGGCGTGGACGACGTCCTTCGCGCCAGCCCGGATCACCCGGCTCCACCACGCACCCCAGATCCGGTCGAAGTCCCACTCCTCGAGCATCGCGACGATGCGGCGGATCTCCGACACCGGGAGCGGCAGCAGGTTCGGATAGCTCCACATGAACGACACGGAGCGACGGTGCGGCAGCACCTGGACGATGTCCCCGGAGAGGAGCGTGCCCCGAGCATCGGCGCCGCCCGGCCAGTGGAGCACCGTCCCGCCCGGGAAATGGCCGCCCAGCCGCAGAAGCGTCAATCCGCCGGCGAGCTCGTACGTCTCGCCCTCCCAGTGCTCCACGAGCGGATGGGGCCGGGTCACCCACTCGCGGTCGTTCGCGTGGAGGAGGATCGGAATGCCACCGAGCGCGCGGCTCCACTCGAGCATGCCCGAGTAGTAGTGGGGATGCGAGATCGCGATCGCCGTCGCGCCACCGCGTCGCTCAACCTCCGCGACCGCCGCCTCCGTGCAGAGGGGAATCATGTCCCAGAGGACGTTCCCCGCCGACGATTCGAGCAGGAGCAACCGCTGGCCGATCGCGAACTCGGGCTCGATCCCGACCCCCAGTAGCCCCTCGTCCTCCTGACGCACCTCGTTCCGCCGCTCGTCGGCCAGCTCTTCGAGCGACGTCCAGCGCTGGCCCTCCTCTGGAACCCACTGGCGTTCGTCCTCGCAGATGAGGCACACGGGCGGAGGCTCGGACGTCTCCGGGAAGACGGCACCGCACGTCGCGCAGACAGGCGTCATGTGGCGAGGCTAGTCGGCCGCTAGCCTGGTGGACTCCCCCGAGAAGTCGTGACTGTTATGTGTTGACGCGCGACGTGACCATCTGGAGAGAATCGGTGACGGGTCCCCGGGTCAAGGAGTGTCAGCGATGGCAGAAGAAAGGCTCTTTCAACGTGGGACGACCCTCGTCCGCCGGTTGCGCCTTGCACCTGGCGAGGCCATGCCCTGGCACCGTGACCCGTTTCATCGGGTGACGGTGGTCCTGCGAGGCGACGCCCTCGCCATAGAGTATCGCGACGATGGCGAGAGCCACCGATTCGAGGTCACGCCGGGGCAGGCAGATTGGGACGAGCCGACCGCCCGCACGCACCGCGGTGTCAATGTCGGCGAGCAACCGTACGAGGAAATCACGATCTCCTTTCTCGACCGGCCCGACGCAGTGGCGCAGCCCGGCGACGACAGCTGATCCGCGTCGGGCGGAGCGTTCCGCGAACTCGACCCCGGACGTCGCGCAAACGGGCGTCAAGCGGCGCCTGACGCTCCGTCGTCCACCCGCAGGCCCGTGTCCGGGTCGAAGAAGTGGAGTCGCGACACGTCGACCTCGATCTCGAGCTTCTGCTGCTCGCGCGCCTGCGTCATGCGATCGAGACGCGCGACAAAGGGGACGCCGACCCCACGGGCTTGTTCCGCTGCGCGTCGTACCTCCTCGTCCTCGAGGGCCTCGACGACGGATGCCTCGACCACCTCCTTCGACGTGACCGGCTCGCCCCGAACGTTGAAGTGGACGTAGACCTCGGAGCCCATGTCCTCGCGGATGTCGCACGTGATCTCGACCCGGCAGTCCGCGTGCGACTCATGGACGAGCGCAGCGTCCTCGATGTCCTCGGGCCGAATGCCGAGCACGAGCTTGCGTCCCTCGTAGCGTGATAGGCCCGGCCGGCTCTCGACGAGCGAGCGCAGGAGGCGCAGGCGATGGCCTCCGAACTCGACCCACAGGTCGCCATCGGTGCGGACGAGATCGGCCATCACGAGATTCATGGCCGGCGAGCCGATGAACTCGGCGACGAACAGGTTCCGAGGACGCTCGTAGAGCACTTGCGGCCGGTCCACCTGCTGCAGGAGGCCGCTTCGCAGGACTGCGACCCGGTCGCCCATCGTCATCGCCTCGGTCTGGTCGTGCGTGACGTACACGGTCGTCACGTTCAGGTCACGCTGGATGCGCGCAATCTCCGCCCGCATTTCGACACGCAGCTTCGCGTCGAGGTTCGAGAGCGGCTCGTCCATGAGAAACGCCTGCGGCTGCCGCACGATCGCCCGTCCCATCGCGACGCGCTGGCGCTGACCACCGGAGAGGGTCCGCGGCTTCTTCTTCAGCGCATCGCTCAGCCCGAGGATCACCGCCGCCTCGCGAACGCGCCCCTCGATCTCCTTCTTCGGGACGCCGCGCATCTTGAGCGCGAACCCCATGTTGTCCGCCGCGTTCATGTGCGGGTAGAGCGCGTAGTTCTGGAACACCATCGCGATGTCCCGGTCCTTCGGGGGCAGGCTGTTGACGACGTGGCCCTCGATCTTCACGGCCCCGGAGGTAATCGTCTCCAGACCCGCGATCATCCTGAGCGCGGTGGTCTTCCCACACCCGGAAGGCCCCACGAAGACCACGAACTCGCCGTTGCCAACCTCGAGATCGAGGCTTGTCACCGCCTCGGTTCCATCGGGGTAGACCTTTGTCAACTTCTCGAGCGTGATCTCCGCCACTCGCGCCCCCCGGAACCTTCGGTGATCCGAAATCTACTAGCATCGACAATAGTCCGATGGAGGCCGAGGCTGCTCCTGTATGGAGTCCCGGCACACGTCGCTGGCGACGTGCGCTCGAGGATCGCCGAATCCTCGCCCCGCTCCTCATCGCCCCCGCGGTCGTCTTCATGGCGCTCGTCGTGGGCGTTCCCTTCGGGTGGGCGATCTACCTCAGCTTCACGGATGCCATCGGCGGCTCGCTGAGCGGCAACTGGGTCGGCTTCGACAACTTCACGAACGTCTGGTCTGACGACAACTTCCAGAAGGCGCTGCGCAACACGCTCATCTTTACGTTCGCCTCGCAGGCCCTGGTCGTCATCGGCGCCGCGCTGCTGTCGGCGTTTCTCGTGCGGGACTTTCGCGGCAAGTGGCTGATCCGCTTCCTCGTCATCCTTCCGTGGGCGGCGCCGGTAGTCCTGTCGACGATCACCTGGCGCTGGATCCTCGACTCGCTCTACAGCGTCACGAACTGGACGCTCGCCGAGCTCCATCTGGACAACGCGCTCGTCTGGCTTCTCGGGGCCCTCCGCATCGAAGAAGATACCCAGGTTCCCCTGCAGTGGCTCGGACGGCCTAATCTCGCGCTCGTCGCGATCACGCTCGTGCACGCCTGGCGGATCCTGCCGTTCGCGGTCGTCATCTTCATCGCCGGGCGCGCCTCGATCCCCACGGAGGTCGAGGATGCGTCCAAGATCGACGGCGCCGTCGGTCTGAAGAAGCTCTGGTACGTGGACGTTCCGCTGCAGCTTCCGATCGCCCTCGTCGCCGTCCTCTTCGGAATCGTCTTCACCGCCGGCGACTTCGCCGTCGTCTACATCCTCACCGGGGGCGGGCCGGCAAACGCGACCCAGGTCCTGCCGACATGGGCGTTTCAGGTCGGCATCGCGTCAGGCTCGCTCGGCGAGGGGGCGGCCGTCTCGCTCTACCTCTTCCCGCTCTTGATCGTCGTCACCGTCGCGATGCTCTACTTCGCACGCCGAGTGCAGGTGACGTAGATGAATTGGCGCGACAAGGGACTGACCTGGCTCGTCGTGGGCCCGTTCGCAATCGTCCTCGCGTTCCCCTTCTACTTCGCGCTCGTGACGATGTTCAAGACGAACCTCGATCTCTCGATTGCGACGCACTCGCCGTACGTCTACAACGACAACGAAGGCCACTTCCACTGGGATTTCTGGAACTACGCGACGACGCAACACGTCACGTACCTCTTCGAGCAGACGAACTACCCGACGTGGCTGGTCAACACGACGATCGTCGGGCTCGCCGTCGTCGGGATCACGCTCTTCTTCGCGATGCCCGCGGGATATGCACTCGCGCGGCTCGCCGGCCCTTGGGGCCAGAGCGCCGGGGTGGCGATCTTCCTCATCTACCTGATCCCGCCGACGCTCCTCTTCCTGCCGCTCTCGCGGCTCGTCACGAGCCTCGACCTGAAGGACTCGCTCTGGTCGCTCATCCTCGTCTACCCGTCGTTCACGATCCCGTTCGCGACCTGGCTCCTCATGGGGTTCTTCAAAACGATTCCGCCGGAGCTCGAGGAGGCAGCCCTCGTCGACGGCGCCTCGCGGCTTAAGGCGCTCTACCGGATCGTTCTTCCGATCTCGATCCCGGGAATCCTCACGGCGGTGATCTTCGCGTTTTCCCTCTGCGTCAACGAGTTCATCTACGCCTTTACCTTCATCTCGTCGAGCGAGCAACGAACGGTGTCGGCGGGGATCCCGAACGACCTGATCAGGGGCGACGTCTTCTTCTGGCAGTCCCTTCTCGCGGCGACGCTCTTTCCGTCCATTCCGCTCGCCCTCCTCTACAACGCGTTCCTCGACCGCTTCATCAAGGGTTTCACGGGTGGTGCCTTCCGGTAACAATGATCACGAAAGGAGGGTCAAGGTGTCAGAACCTCGAGACGAGCTCGGGTCACAGAGCTCTGCGCTGACCCGCAGCGACCTGCTTCGGAGAACAGGTGCCGCTGCGTTCGCCGTCAGCATGTTCGGAGCGCTCCCGGACAAGGCGCTCGGAATGTACGGCCCGCTGCGCTTCAAGAACAAGCAGCTCGCGGGAGAGCTGAAGATCCTGCAGTGGGCGCACTTCATCCCGCAGTACGACCCGTGGCTCGACGGAACCTACATCAAGCAGTGGGGCGAGAAGAACGACGTCGAGGTGAAGGTCGACCACATCAACAACGCGCTCCTGCCGGCAACTGCGGCTTCGGAAGTCGCCGCGCAGAGCGGGCACGACCTCTATCAGTTCCTCTCGCCGCCGTCGTCGTACCAGAAGCAGGTCGTCCCGCTGAACGACATCGTCCAGGAGGTCACGAAGAAGCTCGGCCCCATGACGGGAGTTTCCAAGCGGAGCACGTACAACCCGAAGACGAAGAAGTTCTTCGGGTTCCCCGACAACTACGCGCCGGATCCGGTGACCTATCGCAAGAGCATCGTGGAGGCGGCCGGCGTCAGCCTGCGGACGTGGGAGGACGTCGGCAAGGGCGCCCCCAAACTGAAGGCAGCGGGGCATCCCGTGGGGTTCGGCATGTCCACGAACGAGCTCGACTCGAACATGCTCCTCATCTCGCTCCTCTACTGCTACGGAGGCTTCATCCAGAACGAGGAGAACCGGATCGTCCTCGGCCAGGGGTCAGCACGCAAGGGAGCGATCGAAGCGCTCAAGCTGATGCGGGACATCTACAAGAACGGGATGTCCGACGAGGTCTTCGCCTGGAACACGGCCTCGAACAACCAGGGCTTCCTCGCCGGTCGCCTGTCGGTCGTGCTGAACGCCATCTCGATCCCCCGTGTCGCCGAGCGCGACAAGAACCCGATCGCCGCCGACACATGGCTCGCGTCCATCCCCGCGGGGCCGGTGATGCGGATGGGAAACGAGCACGTGATGGGCGTCTACGTCATCTGGAAGTTCGCCAAGAACAAGGCCGCGGCGAAGAGGTACCTCGTCGACGCCATGCTCAACTACCGACAGCACTTCGTCCAGAGCCAGTACTACAACTTCCCCGGCTGGAACGGCGCCATCAGGGGCGGCTTCAAGACCATGCGGAAGCTGGCCGCCGCGGATACGAACAGGCCGCGGGGCAAGTACACGATCCTGACAACCATCGCGGAGAAGTACACGACGAACGTCGGCTTCCCCGGGAACTCGAACGCAGTGATCGACGAGATCTTCACCACCTCGCTGATCCCGCAGATGTTCGCGCAGGTCGCGCAGGGCAAGCTGACGCCGGCGGACGCGGTGAGCGGGCTCGATCGGACGGCGAAGAAGATCTACCGCAAGTGGAAGAGCCAGGGGCTCGTATAGCGGCTGTTGCTGGGGTCAGACCCGTGGGGTCTGACCCCAGCCCCGCCTAGAGAACGACGACTGCCTTCCGGCCGCCCTGCTGCGCGCTCCAGGCGTCGCCTACCTTCTCGAGCGGGAACGTCTCGACGTCGATTCGGATGCGACCCGCGGCGACGTGCTCGGCGAGGCCGAGGTACACCTCGCGCCGCTGCTCGGGCGTGAGCGCGAAGTCGGAGTAGCCCAAGATCGAGAGCTGCTTCCCGCGGACGACCGAGGATGCCAAGGTCGCCTCCGGGCCGGCCGACTGGCCGAGCTGCACGATCCGGGCCCCGGGCGCGGCGGCCTCGGTGGCCGCCTTCGCGGGCTCGCCCCAGAGCGGATCGATGACCAGCGTCGGGCCGTCGCCGCCACATGCCTCCCGGAAACGGTCGGCGAGGTCCTCGCCCTCGAGCGCGACGGTCGCATCGGCGCCGAGCTCGAGTGCGCGCCGGAGTCGATCCTCGTCGCGGCCCCCAGCGACCACCCGCTCGGCACCGAGCACGCGCGCACCTTGAACCGCGACGGAACCCACCGTCCCCGTGGCGCCGAGGACGAGCACACGGTCGTCCGGTCGAACCGGCGCTCGCCAGGCGACCGGTCCCCACCCCGCCATCCCGGCGATGCCACACGCAGCCGCAGCGGCGTCGTCCAGCTCGTCCGCAATCCGGACCGCGAGCGCTTCGGGGAAGTCCACACGCTCGACGAGGAACCCGTCCTTGACGGTGCCCCGGCCGTCCCCGAAGAGATGCAAGCGCTCACCGTCGCGGCGCCCGACCGCCTCGCAGCCGGGAACGTAGGGCAGCTCGGGGTGCCCACCGTAGAAGCGTCCCGCCGCCACCGCGAGATCCAGTGGATTGAGCGCGACGGCGACGATCTCGATCGATCCGTCGCCGTCGATCTCGACGGTCACCGGCGGCGTGCCCAGCTCGACGACCTGCGCGCCTCGCACGCCGCCAGTATGACCGGGCTACGAGCCCTGGTTGGCAGGTACTTCGGCGCGCTGCGTCATGCTGAACCAGTTGCCCGAGTTGTCGCGGAACGTCGCCTCGATGCCGTAGAAGCGCTCGGTCGGCTCGGAGAGGAAGCTGACCCCGCGGTCGCTGAGCTTCTCGTAGGTCGCTTGGCAGTCGTCGGTCTCGAAGGCGCCCGGTCCGAGCGCGCCCTTGGCGACGAGCGCCTTCATCTGCTCCGCGCTCTGCTCGTCCATCATCGGCGGTCCGGGCACGAGCAGGATCAACTCGTGCTCCGGCTGGCCGGGCGCGTTCACCGTCAGCCAACGAAAGTCGTCCATGGTCGCATCGGTGTTCACCTCGAAGCCGAGCTTCTGCGTGTAGAAGTCGAGCGCTTCGTCCTGGTCGAGCACCCAGATGGTCGTGTGCGAAAGGCCGGTGATCATGCTCACGCCTCCTTCGTTGCTTTCCCGTCCAAGCTAGCCCGTCGGGCCGGGCCGCGCTTCTCGAAAACTGCTCGATGCGGGCGTGTGTATATGAGCGTGAAACAGCCAGGGATGGGGGGCGCGCCGGCAGTGCGCCAGCGGCGAGCGTAGTCGCTCGGCGGCTCACCTACGAGCTCGCGAAACGCGGTGCTGAAGGAGCCGAGGCTCCGGAACCCGACTTCGAGACTCACCTCGGTGACGGAGAGACCCGTGCTGCGGAGGAGGTCCTTCGCACGCTCGACCCGCCGCCGCAGGAGATACTGGTGAGGCGTCTCGCAGAAGGCCTTCTTGAAGCTGCGGCTGAAGTGCGCAGGGGACGCGTGCGCCTCCCTGGCCAGGGCCGCGACGTCGAGCTCGCTCGCGTACTGGCGGTCGATCAGATCCTTCGCGCGGAGCAGATGGACGTAGACCGGAATCGCGTCGCGCATCGGCCCAGCACGCTAGCCGCTGGTTCTTGCCAGCGCCCTCCGGCAGCTGTGCCGAGCGCAGACGTTTCGCCCTCAGGCGCAAGCGGTACGGAACCACCATGACGATTCCCGACGTCGGTCGGTGCCAGGGATCGGGCAAGCCTCCGCTCGCGGACACGGAGCAGAGCCAGGGTGGCGTTGCTTCTGGCATCTGCGTCGCGTGCTCGGGTCGATTCCACCTCGAGGACGGCGTGCTCGTGGAGCACGAGGCGGCTCCCGACGACGAACGCGAGCAACGCTCGGAGAGTTAGCTCTACGCGGGCTTCTCGCTGGCCTCGAGTGGCATGGCGTCGGGTGGAGCCCGAAGTGCGCCGACGTAGACCCCGGCGAGTACGAGAAAGCCGCCGAAAACGAGCGCTGTCGTGATCGGCTCGTCGTCGAGCCACGCCGAGATCAGCACCGTGACGACCGGCGTGAGCACGAACCCGAACGCGGCCCGAGACGCGCCCCAGATACGGATGACGACGGCGTACAGTACGAACACGACGCCGGAGCCGACGGCGACCATGTACGCGATCGCGGCCCAGGTGGCCGACTTCTCCGGGACGGCGATGGACTCTCCGAAGACCAGCGCCAGAGCGACGAGAACTGCCGACCCCGCCGCCATGCCCACGGCGTTCAACGTGATGGGATGCACGGCAGGGAAGTGGCGCACCAGCACGGTTCCCTGCGCGAAGCACAGAACCGCCCCGAGCACGGCGAGCAGGGAGAGGAACGGCACCGACTCCCGGTCCGAGACTCCGGAGATGAAGGCGACTCCCACGAGGGCGAGAAGCGTTCCGACGATCGCCGCCGGGCGGAGACGCTCCTGCCGCTGGGCGACTGCAATCAGCAACGTCGCGAGAGGAACGAGTGCCATGAGCGTCTGCCCGAGCCCGGCATGGATGCGTACGAGCGCGTAGTAGGCCAGGCTGAACGCGCCCCCGAAGATCACGACGCCGTAGAGGAGTGTGCCGACCAGTGCGCGTCCGCGTGGGACGTCGAGCCTCATCACGACCATCACGGAGCCGAGGAGCGCTGCCGCGAGCATGAATCGGAGCCCCGCGCCCCACAGCGGGTCGAGCTCACGGTTGCTGAAGCGCACCCCGACGGCGTTGCCGCCGGCGAGGATCGACTCGACGAGGAACGCGGCCAGCGCGATCCACTCGCGGTCCAGCTTCACGCGCGAACCCTACGCAGTTCGTTTCGAGCGCTCAGGTCTCGGGTACTGCGCCGCCATGGGATCGCTGCTCCTCGCCTACACCGCGCAGGAGCAGAGGCAGCTCATCGCGGGGATCGTCTCGATCGGCGTGGGCGTGCTCATCTTCGTGTTTCCACGGCTGCTCAACTACATCGTCGCGGCCTACCTCATCGCCGTCGGCATCCTCCTGATCCTCGAGGCGACGGACTGACGAGAGCGTCGGTGGGCTCCGGCGGGTCCTCGTCACCATTCCATTCCAGACGAGGATCGCGTTCTCCCAGACTCGCTCCGAATCGCTGTTCGCTTTCTTCATGATGCGGCCCGCTCGTCCGCGAGAGACGGAATGCCCGGCGTGACCTGAGCCATCGCGCGGACCGTCGAGTGCCGCGACGCAATGTGTTGCGCGACCCGCTTGGCGTCCCTGCCTGCTCCCAAGATGAGCATCGAGCTGAACGAGTGCAGGAAGAGCATCCCGACGAAGTACAAGCCGGGATGCGACGCGACGGCACCGCGGTACTGGCGGGGGTACCCGTCCTCGTACTCGAGCGGGAGGCCGATCCAGGAGTAGTCCGACTTGAAGCCTGTGCACCAAATGACGTTCGACACCTTCAGCACGCGCCCGTCGTCGAGCACGGGCAGCCCGTCCAGAACGCCCGCCATCCGAACGAATACGCGCTCGACGCCGGCAGACAGGAGGTCCGGCGTCTTGTAGCGAATGAGCGGCCCGCCGTGCGCGCGTATCTCCGGGCGCATCTTCCTGCCCAACGGCGTGTCGACCGTCAGGACACGGGTCGCCATGAACTTCATCACCGGCCACGCCAGCCGCATGCGGCGGCTTGCAAGCGGGACCGGGATCTGACCCGTGTCGCGCCCGATGAGGATCGTCTCGTGGTCGGGCGACAGCTCGAATGCGATGTCGCTTCCCGAGTGGGCTGCTCCGACGACGAGCACCGGGCCCTCCTGCAGCTGCGCGGGGCTCCGGTAGTCGACCGAGTGGAGCTGCTTGATGCACGGGTCGAGCTCGTTCGCGAATTCCGGCACGACCGGCACCTGCATGACTCCCGTGGCAACGACCACGTTGTCCGCCTCGAACCGCTGCTCCCCCGCCGTGACGACATAGCGGTCGCCGTCCTCCGAAAGGCGATCGACGTGGACTCCGGTGCGGACGGGGAGATCGAAGCGCTTCGCGTACGACTCGAGGTAGTCGGCGAACTCGTCCGTCGTCGGCCAGGAGTGCCGCGGCGCCGGGAACGGCAATCCCGGCAGGCCGTCGAGCTGCGCCGGCGAGTAGAGCCGAAGTGAGGGCCAGCGCTCACGCCACGAGTCGCCGACGCGCTCGCCCGCATCGAGGATCACGAAGCTCTGGCCCTGGCGTTTGAGGTAGTAACCGGCAGCGAGACCGGCTTGCCCGCCGCCGACGATCACCGTCTGGAACTGCTCTGCCCGCGTCGACATCTTGGCCCTCCTTGTTGTTTCGCTCCACGGTAGGGCGCACGCGGCAGCCGCGCATCGCGCGGATCCGCCAACCTGCGATGGGCCCTCGTGGTCATTCCTGACCACGCGGCAAGCGGTCACCCGTGGGGTCCGACCCCACGTCCCGTCGCATTTGAGGTCAGGCCCCACGGGCCTGACCTCCCGCGTCTGCCGGCGTGTCAGACGAGGTGGTGCTCGAAGGCGAACGCGGTCGCGGCGCTGCGAGACGAGAGGCCGAGCTTGGCGAAGATGTTCTGGACGTGCCGGGCGACGGTGTGCTCGCTGATCACGAGCGCCGTTGCGATCTCGCGGTTGCTCTTCCCGCCGGCGATCAGGCGAAGCACCTCGAGCTCACGCTTCGAGAGCCCGTGCGTGTCGGAGGCCGGCGCCAGGAGCAAATCGACACGGGCGACGTCCGGCGCAGCTCCGAGGCGCTCGAAGATGCTTCGTGCAGCCTCCAGCTCCAGTGCAGCCGCCTCGTCGTCGCCGAGGGCGCGGCAGCCCAGTGCCATGAGGACGCGGGTCCGAGCGATCTCGTACGGTGCCTCGAGCGCCTCCCACATCTGCCACGCCGTCCGCAGCGAGGTGAGCGCACCTTTCGGATCGTCCTTCGCGAGGTGCACCGCCC
>JBKPDR010000071.1:0-17235 GCA_046727975.1 Actinomycetota bacterium
CTCGATGGCGAAGGGGGCTGCGGTCCCGATCCGAACGTTCCCGGCTCCGGTTTGCCGTACCAGTTCAGAGTGATCAACGGCCAGCCGCCACCGGGCCTTTCGCTTCAGAAGGACGGCCTTCTCAGCGGCGTACCGACGAAGGTCGGCACATGGGCCTTCTGGATCGAGCTGAGCGATGAGGACCCACCTTCGGCGACGTGGTGCAAGCCGAAGAAGTCGGAGCGCGAGTTCTCAATTCAGGTAGCCGCACCGGCAGCGACGGTCGGCACTCCTTACGCGGTCGGCGTCGCCGTGGCCGGAGTCGGCGCGCAGATGTGGTCGATTGCATCCGGGACGCTTCCACGGGGCCTAGTGCTGAGCCAGACGGCTGGGACGATCACGGGTACACCATCCATCACCGGCTCGTTTCCGCTCACACTCATGGCGATCGACAGCGAGGGCCGGACGGCGACAGTACCGCTTACCGTCGTCGTTTATCCGAAGCTCGTCATGACGACGAGGCAACTATCAGCCCTCAAGGTCGGGCAGTCCTATCGTTCGACCATCCGAACGAGAGGTGGAGTTGGACGGGTGAGGCTCCGCGTTCGCTCGGGCCGGTTTCCAGTTGGAATCCGCCTCAACACGGATACGGGCGTCCTCAGCGGTAAGCCCCGAAAGGCTGGCGCGTACCGTGTCACGATCGAGGCCCACGACGGCATGGGTAGGACGGCAAGCCAAACGTATGTCCTGACCGTTCGAGCGTCAGGCTCGCACTGAGTCCGCTACGACAGCGGCGTCGCTAGCTTTCTGCTCTGCGGCTGCCCGACCCGATGCTCTCTCGCCCTGGGACACTGCCCTCCGGCTCGGGTGGTCTTACGAGCAGTTTCCTTCGGCTCTCAGCTTCGCTTCGGCTCTGCTGGGATCATCGTCACCGCGCCGTGCTCGTCGACTGACACGACGTATCGGTCGAGGGCGCCACGCCCTCGAAGCCGGCTCAAGAACGATCGCCGGTTGATGATTGCGTGGGTAGCAGTGTGCGTCTCGATTGCGAAGCCCTCGCGGAGCTTCGTCGCCAAGAATGCATCGAGAGCATTCGTTCGTCTCCCTGTTGGATCGATCTCTCCGGCCACCGGCAACGCTTTCGGGTTCAAGAACCTGACCCCGAGCTCTCGATGACCAAACCTTTCTCGGACGATTTGCACCGGCGCCCGTAGTGCGCGTCCTAAGGCAGAGCAAGTAGCCCGCCGCTCAGCTCAATCCGCGAGGGCGGGATGGGCACATTCCCGAGCCCCGCTCGGGTCCGCACGGCCTCGCGAGGGTCGAAACCCGCACCGTCTGTTGCGCCGTCCGCTGCTCCCAGCAAGTCCCCTGCTGGGCACTACCAACAGAAAAGCCCCGTTTCCGGGACTTTCGGTAGTGGGCCGTGAAGGATTCGAACCTTCGACCTTGGGATTAAGAGTGGATGACGGGGCGGTGGTGGCTATTCGGGAGGCCTGGCGGAGCGGCATGGTTAAGCCGAATGTCCTCGGGCGTGTTCGAGCAAGCTCGCGGCGCCTTGTTGATTTCGCGTTGACCCATCGCGAGTGTCAGCAGCTTCTGCCGCGGGAAGCCTGCCGAGGCCAGCCGGTCCCGCAACAGCCTTAAGCATCTGAATACTCCCTGCGGAGAGATCACGCGGGAGCGCGTCCCGCCGCGGTCAGCCGGCCCCTCGCGCCCCGCGCTTGAAAGCCAGCTTCCGCTGCGCGAAGCTACTTTTGCTCGACGATGACTCGGGAGCAAGGCCTCCTGTGGAAGGCCAGCGAGTGACTTCGCTCGCTCCGTCGCGGTGCCCTTCATGCGAGGCCGAAACCGACCCCGGCGCCCGTTTCTGTCCCTCCTGCGGGCGCGTTCTGGTCGAGTCGTGCCCCTCGTGCGGCGCCGAGACGCCCGTCGGGGCGCGGTTCTGTGCCGCATGCGGTCATCGCCTCGACCGTCCGTCTGTGAAGCAGGAGGAGCGAAAGCTCGTCACGGTTCTGTTCGCCGACATGACGGGCTCGACGGCACTTGGCGAGCAGCTCGACCCCGAGCAATTGCGAATGATCCTCTCCGAGTACTTCATGGCCATGGCGTCCGTAATCGAGTTGCGGGGCGGCGTCGTTGAGAAGTTCATCGGCGACGCCGTGATGGCGGTCTTCGGCATTCCCACCGCGCACGAGGACGACGCCGAGCGGGCGTTACGAGCGGCTCTCGAGATGCAAGCGCGTCTCGAAGAGCTCAACACCGAGATCGCCGAGCGGCACGGCATCCAGCTCGCGATCCGCATCGGCGTCAACTCGGGCGACGTGATCGCGGGGACGGGCGGCGACCAGTTCATGGTCACGGGAGACGTCGTCAACGTCGCCGCCCGGCTACAGCAGACGGCAGAGCCGGGTGAGGTGGTGGCGGGCGAGCGTACGTATCTGGCGACGCGGGGAGCGTTCTCGATCGAGCCGCTCGAAGACAAGGCGCTTAAGGGAAAATCCCTTCCAGTTCGCGCATGGCGCGTGATCGGAACGGCTGAGCCCGCGCGACCGCGCGGAGTGCCTGGCTTCTCGAGCCGGCTCGTGGGAAGAGAGCGCGAGCTCGCGCTGCTCGAGACGCTGTACCGGGGGAGCGCCGACGAAGCCCGGCCTGCGCTGGTCACGATCCTCGCTCAAGCGGGAATCGGCAAGTCGCGCCTAACCGAAGAGTTCGTGCAAGGCGCACGATCGGGACCCGCGGCGCCGGCGGTTTACAGAGGGCGATGCCTCCCGTACGGCGAAGGCATCACCTACTGGGCACTGCGCGAGATCCTCTGGGACGCGGCGGGAATCCTGCTCGGCGACTCGGCCGAAGTGGCAGCCGACAAACTCAGCAGGCTCGTTCGGGCCGTCTTCGAGGGCGCCGTCGTTGATTCTGGCGAGGTCGACCGTGTGCTCTTTGCGCTCGCCACGACCGCGGGTATCGGCTTGCCTCAGAACCCGCTCGACGAGATGTCACCGGAGTCGATCGGAGAGGAGCTCGGTCTTGCTTGGCCGCGGTTTCTGAGTGCCTTTGCGGCTCGTGGCCCGACACTCGTCGTGATCGAGGATCTCCACCGGGGTGAGCCGCCTTTGCTCGACATGGTCGAGCACCTCGTTTCACGCTCCATCGGCCCTGTGTTCATCATCGCGACCGGGAGGCCCGACCTCGCGCAGCTACGGGCAGGCTGGAGCGCGAGGCCCGGCATGTCCCAAATCAGTCTCGAGCCGCTCTCCGACTCGTATGCGGAGGAACTCCTCGACCACCTGCTTCCACGCGTGGGTTCCGGCCTGCGCCAGAGGATTCTCGCCGCCGCCGAAGGCAACCCGCTCTTCGCCGAGGAGATCGTCGCGCACCTCATCGATAAGGGCGTGCTTGCCCGGACGCCGGAGGGGATCGCCGAGGTGGCGCCCGAGGCGACCGTGACAATCCCGGACACGGTCCGCGCACTCCTCGCGGCCCGCGTCGATGCGCTTTCCGCTGACGAGAAGCGCACGCTCCAGGATGCGGCCGTCGTCGGGCGAATCTTCTGGGCGACGACGCTCGAGTCAATGCGCGATGGCCGCGTTCGGCCGGTGCTTCGCGCGCTCGAGGACAAGGGCTTCGTGCTTACCCGGCCGACCTCGTCCCTGTCCAGCCAAACCGAGTTGTCGTTCCGACACGGTCTCATCCGCGAGGTCGCCTACGAGTCGATCCCGAAGGGGAGACGGGCGATGGCGCACGCGGAAGTGGGTCGCTGGATCGAGGAGCTCGCTGGTGGTCGCCGAGAGGAGTACGTCGAGTTGATCGCCCACCACTACGAGTCGGCGGCGCGTCCAGAGGACTCCGAGCTCGCCTGGCCGACGGACGCAGTACGCCGCGGCGAGGTCCGCAGCAGAGCCGTCGTTGCGCTGCTGGACGCGGGCCGCACGGCCACGGCGAAGTTCGCGATCGACCAAGCGCTCGACTTCGGTGACCGCGCGCTCGCGCTTGCGCGAACCGATGCCGAGCGTCTCGCCGCCCTCGAGCTCAAAGCTCAGGCCGCACATGCCGCCGTCCGCGCCGATGAGGCCTGGTCGTACTACCTCGAGGCTCTCGCGACATCGGAGCGCATCGACGATCCAGGTGCGACCCAGCGGCTGCGCGCGCACGCGACGCTTCTCTGGACCCGCTATCGCGGAGCGCTGACCGGCGACGAGTGGAAGCCGAAGGCCGTCGCGATACTGCGCGAAGGCCTCGAGGAAGCCGACGGAGGGGGCGCCTCGTTCGAGCTGGGAGCTTTCCTGGCCGGACGCGCCGCGTTTCGTTTCTGGAATATGGCAGCGCACTCCAAGGAGGACGCGCGCGGTGATGCCGAGCGGGCGGTCGCGATTGCCCAGGAGATCGGCTCGCAGACGCTCCTCTCCTATGCGCTCGACGGGCTTGCGATGGAGATCACGCAGGATGGCTTCTGCGAGTCGGCCGAGCTTGCCGGGCGCGCGCTCGCGGTCGCCAGGAGCATGGAGGACCGCGGAGAGGCGCACGAGCTGCTCGTCACGGCGGCGATCGCCTTCGCAGACGCCGGTCGCTTCGACAAGGCCGCCGCAGCCGGTGGTGAGGCAGCTCTGCTCGCCGCCCGGCTCGGACCCCATCGTGGCCTCCACGCTGGATCGGCGCAGACGAATGCGCTGCTGCCGCCCGGACGGCTGGACGAGCTTAAGGAGGCCACGGCGACGGCGCCGGATCTCGTCGCCGAGGAGGGCATGCACACCTGCTTCCATGGGCTCACGGCCCTCGCAGGGCAGGCGCTCTCCGCATCGGAGACCGGCGACACTGCAGCCGCAAAGCGAGCGCTCGAGGTGTACGACACGGCGGCGGTCTCGGGCGCTGGGATCCACGCCTATCGCACGATCGAAATCCTTCGCCCTCTGATCGGCGCGAGTGAAGTCCGACGCAGGGTCGATCAGGCTGAGGTGGGCGACGCGGTGCGTGCGAGCGTGCAAGGTGAGGTCTATCGCCTTCGCGTCGAGCTCCAGCTCAACACGCTCGAGCGAGATTGGGAGCGGCTCCAGGAGCTCGCCGACCGGGCACGTTCGTTGGCGTCGTCGGCGTGCGCGCCGTACCTCGAGTGGATCGCCGACTGGGGGCAGGCGGTCGAGCTTGCGGAGCGCGGCGGAACGAGCGATGCGATCGCAAAGGCGAACGCCGCGGTCTCGGCACTGGAGGCCTACGGGGAGCGCTACCTCGCCGCGCGACTGCTGGTCGATCTTCTTCCCTTCCTCGAGGTAGGCGCAGCTAGTGGGCTTGCAGACGACGCGATCCAGCGGCTCGAGGCGATGGGCGCGAAAGGCAGCGCTGCAGAGGCAGCACGGTGGCTTTCGAGTCGCTGAAGACGCGTCAGGCCGAGATGTGGGGATCAGCGCCCTGGGAGCGCTTCGCGGAGACGCTGGCGCCCCTGCACGACCAGCTGGTCGAGGAGCTTTCCCCGCAGGCCGGCGAGCGATGGCTCGATGCCGCCACCGGCACGGGAGCCGTCGCCATCCGGGCTGCGCGCGCAGGGGCGGAGGTGACCGGGCTCGACCTGGCGCCACGGCTCGTCGAGACGGCCAGGCGTCTGGCAGCCGAAGAGGGCCTCGCGATCCGCTTTGAGGTGGGCGACTGTGAGCAGCTGCCCTACGACGATGCGAGCTTCGACGTCGTCGCTTCTGCGGTGGGCGTCATCTTCGCTCCCGACCATAGGGCTGTCGCCCGCGAGCTCGCGCGCGTCTGCCGGCCGGGCGGAAGGCTGGGCCTCGTCTCCTGGCGACCCAATCCCGAGTATGTGGCCGTCGTCGAGCCGTTGCGGCCTGCTTCCGAACCAGGAGCGGGAGATCCGGACGACTGGGGCCGGGAGGAGTACGCGCTCGATCTGCTCGGCGACGCGTTCGAGCTCACGTTCGTCGAAGGGAGGCACGCGCTTCGAGGCGAGTCGGCCGAGGCGATCTGGCGGCTGTTTGCGACCGCCCACGGCTCCTTCAAATCCCGGCTGGAGTCGCTCGATCCGAATCGCCGTGCTCAGCTGCACCGCGCGTTCATCGGATACCTGGAGCGCTACCGCACTGACGGCGGTATCAGCGCGCCGGACGACTACCTCCTCGTCCTCGGTGCACGACGGCGGACACCTCCGAGAGTTGGCCAGGCTTAAGCTGGCGGCTGACGAGTGTCTCGTGAGTAACTCCGGCGTCCAACAGGGCTGAGATGCTTGCGACTGGCTTCCGAAGACCGCGGCTTGCTCAAAGGCCGGGACTCGAGCCCGCGCGAGGTGCCCTCTGGCGGGGTCCAGCTCTGCTCGGGCTTGTGTTGACCCGCCAGCCTCAGGTGTCGTTGAATGAGTAAACGAAAGATGGGAGATAGCAGGGCTTTTTGATGGGCCGTGAAGGATTCGAACCTTCGACCTTGGGATTAAGAGTCCCCTGCTCTACCAGCTGAGCTAACGGCCCAGGAGCGGCAAGTGTAGCCCGGTCAGGGCTTCAGCCCCGAGCACGAGCGCAGGTCTCTCCAGCTGTGGATCGCCCGGCTGCGCTCGGTCCCCGCGAGCGGGCGTGGAGACCCGCCGACGATTCGAGCGGGCTCCCAGCGGTAGCCGTTCACGCGCCGTCCGGTCACCGTCACGAGCAGAACACCGGTCTGCACCGAAAGCTCGCTGGAGCCGTACCAGACGAAGTTTCCGAGCCCGTAGGAGACGAGAGCCCGGCCCATGCGCCCGGCGCCGAGCAGGCGGTGCGCATGGCCGCCGACGACGATGTCCGCTCCCGCCGCGACGAGTTGCCGGGCGAGCCTGCGCTGGTCGGGCGTTGCGCAGCCGACGAGCTCCACTCCCCAGTGCAGGAAGACGACGACGACGCTCGCTGTCGCCTGTGCTTCGCGCACCGCCCGTAGGAGCCGCGGCACGTTCTTCGCGGACGCGAGCCCCGCCTTGCGCGGCCCTGCGGTCCACGACGAGATCAGGTGGTCGTCGAGGACCTGTGTCGCCCCGATGACCGCTATGCGTTGGTCGCGAACCGTCGTGCGATAGGGCGCGTACGCCTGCCGGTCGTCGCGCCCGATGCCGATCACGGGGACCCGAGCCTTGTGGGCTGCGGCGAGTGACTCACGCAGCCCGGTCTCGCCGTAGTCCATGCCGTGGTTGTTCGCCATCGAGGCTACGTCGACGCCTCCGGCCGCGAGAGCGGTGAAGGCGCTCGGCGGTGCGCGAAACACGTACTGCTTCGCGGCAGGAGCTCCCTGCGTCGTCACCGCGGTCTCGAGGTTGACGACGGCGACGTCTGCTTCCTGGAGCACCGGTGCGATCGCCCCGAGCACGGCACGCGGGTCCTCGGCCAGCCGCTCCCGGATCGGGCTTTCGAAGTGGACGTCCCCCGCGAAGGCGAGCACTACCGGCTTGCCGCTCTCGCCGCTCCCGGCCATGGACTGCAGGGCGGCCCGGGAAGGCGCTTTCGCGCTCGTGCCGTGTGCGGGCTCGGCCGAGCCCGACCCCTGACGACCCGCCAGCGCGACGGCCGCGAGGAGGCCGAAAACGCCGGAGATGAGGAGGGCTCGTCGCGGCCGCTGCACGGCTGGACGTTAGCCGGATTGCCGGGAACTCCTCTCCTCGCACGACCTCGGCGGCTTGGAGTAGTCTCGCTTGCGGTGCGCAGGGGTATCGCACAGCTCGTCGCCATCGGCGTCGTCATCGCCGTGCTCCTGACTCTGGTCGCCTCCCTCTTCAAGTGGCTTCCGACCTCGGCGTCGGAGGAGTTCGACCGCATTCAGGCCGTCTACTGGTTCGCGACGGCGATCTCGATCGGGATCTTCTCCCTCGTCTCCGCGGTCGTCGTCTTCTCGGTCTGGAAATGGCGGGTGCCGCTCGACGACGACGCCGACGGGCCGCCGATTCACGGGCATACGGGTCTCGAGATCCTGTGGACCGCGGTTCCGGCGGTGCTCGTGATCGCGATCGGGATCGTGAGCGCCGTCGTCCTCGCGCGAAACGGTGAGGCGGGCACGAAGCCGCTCGAGGTCGAGGCGGTCGGGCAGCAGTTCGCCTGGAAGTTCGTGTACCGCGACTACGACGACCTCACGACGGGTGAGCTGGTGCTCCCGATTGGGCAGGAGACCCGCTTCACGATGACCTCGCTCGACGTGATCCACTCCTTCTGGGTCCCGAACTTCGGCCAGAAGATGGACGCCGTCCCCGGCATCGAGACCGAGATCCTCGTCACCCCGGACCGCACAGGTGAGTTCGCCGTCGTCTGCGCGGAGCTCTGCGGCCTCGGCCACGCGACCATGCGGGCGAAGGCGCGGGTGGTGTCGGAGGCCGAGTTCGAGCGCTGGGTGCAGGAGAGGCAGGCGTGACCACGGCGCAGCACGACGCGTCCCCCGCGGACACCTACCCGACGCACTTCGAGCCCCCGCACGGCCCGACGTGGCGGCTCTTCTTCGGGCCCGGGCTCGTTCGCGGCGCGTGGCTGATGGTGTTCTTCTTCGTCCTCGCGCTGCTGCTCGTCGCCGGCCTCCGCTGGTGGTGGAGCTGGGATCCCGTCTTCGACTGGACGGTGATCGTCTCGGTAGGGGCGATGGTCGCCGCGCCGATCGGCTTCCTCGCCGGGATCGGCTCCTTCGACTACTGGCTTCACTACATCGCCGGTCGCCCGACGCGTCCCGAGGATCACTCGGGGCACGGAGCAACGAGCTGGAGGGACTACTTCCGGGTCAACACCGACCACAAGGTGATCGGCATCCAGTACCTCGTCACCACGTTCGTCTTCTTCGCCGTCGGCGGGCTGATGGCGATGTTCTTCCGGGCCGAGCTCGCGCGGCCCGGTCTGCAGTTCTTCGACGGGCAGACCTTCAACGGGCTCGTCTCGGTGCACGCCACGCTGATGATCTTCCTCTTCATCATCCCGGCTTTCGCGGGCATCGCGAACTTCGTCGTGCCGCTGATGCTCGGCGCGCCGGACATGGCCTTCCCGCGGCTGAATGCGCTCTCCTTCTGGCTGCTCCCGATCGCCGGAGTCATGTTCGTGGCCAGCTTCCTCGCGCCCGGAGGCGCCTTCGGCGCCGGTTGGACGGGCTACGCGCCGCTCTCCACGGATGGGCCGGTCGGGAACGTCTTCTTCAACATGGGCGTGCAGTGGGCGGGCGCGTCCTCGGTCATGACCGCCCTCAACTTCCTCGTCACGATCATCACCATGCGGGCGCCGGGCATGACGTTCTGGCGCATGCCGCTACTCGTCTGGGCCAACTTCACGACCTCACTCCTCGTCGTGATCGCGACGCCCTTCATCGCGGGCTCGCAGTTTTTCGTCATGTTCGACCGCGTGCTGCACACGGCCTTCTTCACGCCGGACAACGGCGGCTACGTGCTGGGCTATCAGCACATCTTCTGGTTCTATAGCCACCCGGCGGTGTACATCATGATGCTGCCCGGCTTCGGGATCGTCTCCGAGGTGATCTCCTCGATGTCCCGCAAGCCGATCTTCGGGTACCGCCTGATGGCGCTCTCGCTGATCGGGATCCTGGTCCTCGGCTTCTCCGTGTGGGCGCACCACATGTTCGTCGCCGGCATGGCCGACTGGCTCCGCGTGCCCATGATGATCACAACGCTCCTGATCGCCGTTCCGACCGGGATCAAGATCTTCTCCTGGATCGCGACGCTGTGGCGAGGACGGATCCACCTGACCACGCCGATGCTCTTCGCGCTCGGCTTCGTGACGATGTTCACGATTGGCGGCCTCTCCGGGATCTATCTCGGGTCGGTGCCGATCGACATCCACGCCTCTGACACGTACTTCATCGTCGCGCACATCCATTACGTGCTCTTCGGCGGCTCCGTCTTCACCATCTTCGCGGGCATCTACTACTGGTTCCCGAAGATGACCGGCCGAATGTACGACGAGCGGCTCGGGAAGCTGCACTTTTGGCTCACGTTCGTCAGCTTCAACGCGACCTTCTTCCCAATGCACTACGTGGGGCTGCGCGGCATGAACCGGCGCGTGTTCGACTACCCGGAGGCGTTCGGCGACCTGAACTTCGTGATCACGATCGCGTCCTTCGTGCTCGGCGCCTCGTTCGTGCTCTTCGTCTACAACATCGTCCTGAGTTGGGTCCGCGGGCCGCTCGCCGGCGACAACCCCTGGCGCGCGCTCACGCTCGAGTGGCAGGTCACCTCGCCGCCGCCGATCTTCAACTTCGACGAGATTCCGCAGGTCGTCGGCGGGCCGTACGAGTACGGCGTCCCCGGTGCGCGGCACGCGGTACTGAAACCTGCGGTCGAGACGCACGAGGTCCCGGCGTGAACGAAACAGAGCGACAAACGTCGATCCTCGTCGTCGCGAACCAGACACTCGCAGGGCATTCGCTGGTCGACGCGGTCCGGCGCCGCGCCGAGCGGGGGCCGATTCGCGTCACGGTCGTCGCTCCGGTCACGCAGCCGCGCCAGGGCTACGTGGTGTACCGCGACTCGCGCAGGGCTGCCGCCCGTCGCCGTCTCGATCGGACGCTGGATGCACTCCGCACGGCGGGAATCCCGGCGCGTGGCGAGGTGTTCGACGACGACCCGCTCGCCGTGGTGCGAGACGTCCTCGCGCTGGAGGACGTCGACGAGATCATCGTCTCCACGCACACGGAGACGAAGTCGGGATGGCTGCGGCGTCATCTCCTCGACGAGATCCGCCGTATCGCGGGCGACAGGCCCGTCGAGCACGTGGTCACCGACGTCGCCGAGACCGGCTCTGCGAACGTCCTTGTCGTCGCGAACGAGACCGTGCTCGGCGAGCCGCTGCGCGACCGGATCCGGGCTCGCGCGAAGGAGGGAGGGGCAAGCTTCCTCATCGTCTGCCCGCAAAGCGATCCCCGCCGCGGAAAGCATCCGGAGGCCGAGGGCCGTCTGTGGACGGCGATCTTCACGCTTCGATCGGAAGGGATCGACGCCCACGGCCAGATCGCACACCCGGACCCGTACACGGCTGCGATGCAGGCCGTTCACGACGAGCGCACGGACGAGATCATCGTCTCCACCTTTCCGGGCACACGCTCGGGCTGGCTCCGCCGCGACCTGGTCGGGAGGCTGCGGGCGGACTCCGGCGTTCCCGTGGAGCATGTGATCGTCGAGCCTGCGCGCGTGGAGGTCGGCGTATGACGGCTCACGCCGAGGCGCACGAGCACCACGGGCCGCCGGCCGCCCATCAGAGCTCTCGGGTCGATCCTCGCACGCTCGGGATGCTGCTCTTCATCGCCTCCGAGACGATGCTCTTCGGCTCCTTCTTCACCGCGTACTTCTTCGTCCGGGTGGTGAATCCCGAAGCTCCGGGGAGCTGGCCGCCCGAGCCGTTCGAGTTCCCGGTCTTCGTGGCCGGGATCAATACCGCGATCCTCGTGACGTCGAGCTTCACGATGCACTGGGCGCTGCAGTCGATCAAGCGCGGACAGCGCTCCGCGTTCCTCGCCGGGATGGTGCTTACCTTTCTCATGGGGCTCGCGTTCCTGCTCACGCAGGCCGTCGAGTACCTGAACGTCGGCTTCAACACCGGGGACGGAGCCTTCGCGTCCGTCTTCTTCGGCCTGACCGGGCTCCACGGTGCGCACGTTTTCATCGGTTTGACGCTGCTCGGGATGGTGCTCGTTCGCGGGTTTCGCGGCCACTTCTCGCCGGAGCACCACCACGGTGTCGAGCTGCCTGGGATCTACTGGCACTTCGTCGACGTAATGTGGATCGTCGTGTACTCCACCGTCTACCTCGTCTAGAAAGGCCATGGAGAGCCCATTCCGAAGCGAGGCCGCAGCGTTTCGCTTCCTGCTGATCACGATCGGCGCGTTCGCGCTCATCGTTGGAGCGTCCTGGATCAACCCTTGGCTCGGGTTCGCGGTGTTCCTGTTCCTCACCGGGGCTGCCGTGTGGATCTACCTCCGCCAGCGAGGGGAGCGACCACCGATGCAGCGTGTCGAGCGCGTCGGGCCGCCCGACGAGCGCCGCGTGCTTGTGGTCGCCAACGAGACCGTCGGCGGCGAGGAGTTGATGAACGCGATCGGCGAGCTCGCTCTCGCCGGCAAGACGCGCTTCCACGTCGTCTGTCCCGCCTTGAACTCACGTATCCGGACGTGGACGTCGGACGAGGATGCGGCCCGCGCGGCGGCGCAGAAACGGCTCGAGGCGACGCTCGCACGTCTCTCGTCGGTAGGGGTCGAGGCCGAGGGGGAGGTCGGTGACCTGGACCCGCTCGTTGCGATGGAGGACGGCGTGCGGACGTTCCATCCCGACGAGATCGTCATCTCTACGCATCCCGTCGGCCGCTCGCATTGGCTCGAGCGGGGTGTCGTCGCCGCCGCTCGCGAGCGGTTCGACGTGAACGTGACCCACGTGGTGGTCGATCTCGAGGCCCAGCAAGGGGCATCGCGGACCGATGCCCCAGACTCAGCCTGACGCTTGCGCGTCGCCCCTACTTGCCCGCGGCCGAAGAGACGTAGTCGGCGACCGCCTGGATCTGCTTCTCGTCGAGCGATCCCTTGAACGACGGCATCTGACCCTTGCCGTTCGTGACGCGGTCGAGGACGAGTGCCTTCGGCGGCTTCGCCTCGTCGAGGTTCGGTCCCACCGTTCCGGTGGTACCGGCGTCGGCAAGCGTGTGGCAGGCGGCGCAGTTCGCCTGGAAGATGGACTTCCCGTCGGCTTCTCCGCCCGGTGGAGGGGGCGGGGGCTTCCCGGTCCCCGCCACGGCGCCGACATAGGCCGCGATGTCCGCGACGGCCTGCTCCTGGTCGTCGACGCAGAAGGCATCACCCGTGACGTCGTCGCAGCTCGGAAGCGTGCTGTCGAGTGAAGGCATCCCCGGGCCCCCGGCCGAGGGCTCGGTGATCGGGAACTTGATCTGGTCCTGCACCACCTGCGTGAAGGTGGCCGTGGTCATGCCGTCGGCGCGAGCCTGCGCGAATGCGTCGTCGAGGTTGGGGCCGACAGGACCTCTTGTGCCGGCTTCGGCGAGAACGTGGCACGTCCCGCACCGACCGACGAAGAGCTGCTTTCCGGTGCCCTGGCTCCCCCCCGTGTCGAATCCGCCGGTGCCGCAGCCGGCGAGCACGAACGTCGCGACGGCCGCGCTGAAGGCGCGTACGAGGACACCGGCCACCGGGAGCGAGTCTAACCGGCGAACGGTTCGAGTTGCTTCAGCAGCCTCCTGACGTCCGGTGCGCTCGGATCATCCGGCGCGAGCTTCAGGAACTTCTTGTAGGCGGCGATCGCCGTCGCGTAGTCGCTTGCGCTTTGCGCCGTCTGCGCGAGCTCGAGCTGCACGTTCGGATCGCGCGGCGCCGCGGCCGCAATCCGCTTGTAGGCGCTCACTGCGCTCTGTGACGCCGATTGCGCGTCGGCGAATGCCGCGTTCGCCTCCTCGGAGTACGTCGAGCCGACCGCCTCGTTGATCGGATCCACGTCGAGCGGCTTGTCTCCGAGGCTGATCGAACCTGTGAGGGCGGCGCCGGGTGCGAGGTAGCTTGCGCGGAGCTGTGCGATCTGGGCGCGCTGCTGCGCGTCCTCGGACTTCCGGAGATAGAGGCCCGCGAGCTCGCGGAGCGCGTCGGTGTTCCTCGGTCGGAGCACGGTCAGGTTCTCGAGCGCCTGGATCGCGCCGTCGATGTCGTCCTCCGCCTGCAGCGCGGTTGCGAGATCGCGGAAGGCCTGCGCGTCCTTCGGATTCTCGTCGATGCGCTCCTGCGCCTCGGAAACCGACGGCGCGCCCGAACCTCCCGTCCCACGGAAGATGTCGCCGACGCCGACGCCGCCTGCCCCGACGCCGAAGCCGATGAATCCCAGTCCGAAAGCGAGGGCGAGGAAGACGAACATCCACTTCGCATGCCGGCGAAGCCGTGGGAAGAACATGGTGTCCTCGATCACGATCTCGCTGCGGCGGACAGCAGCCGGTTTCGCGCGCTGTGCGCGTCGTCGATCAGCTCGGGCCATGTCTTCCCTCCTCTCTCGAATCGAACTTCGCCGGACACGAGAGTAGCGAGGATGCGCTGGGGAGATCCGCCCAGAACGGCTGCCGTAACGGGGTCTTCCCACGGCAAGAAGGGCGAGCCGGCGAGCGAGAGCACCGACAGGTCTGCCCGCTTCCCCGGGACGATCGAGCCGACCTCGTCGGCGACGCCGAGCGCGCGCGCGGCACCCACCGTCGCGAGCTCGAGCGCATCCGCGGCGGTGAGCGCGTCCGGCCGTTCTTCGCGGGCGCGAGCTGCGAATATGGCGGACCGAAGCTCGTCGAACATGTCGAAGGAGGGCGTCGAGGCCGGGCTGTCCGTGCCGAGGCCGACACGCACACCTGCCGCACGCAGCTCTGCGAGAGGCGCGGTGCCGCATCCGAGGAACGCGTTCGAGCGCGGGCAGTGGACGACGGCGACATCGTGCTCGGCGAGGAGTGCGATCTCTTCTTCGTCCACCTTGACGCAATGGGCCGCGACGACGCGAGGGGAGAGCAAGCCGTGGCGGGCGAGGGCACGGATGCCGCTCTCGCCGAGCGGTGGAGGAAGCTCGCCGGCCAAGGGCTCCCACGGCCCGCGACCCTCGCTGAGCCATTGGAGCTCGTCGGCGCTCTCGTTCAGGTGCGTCGCGAGAGGCAGTCCCAGCTCCAGGCAAGCCGCGTAGAGCTCGAGTGAACAGGTGTAAGGCGCGTGCGGTGAGATCCCCAACCGGACACGCTCCGAGAGGCTGTCCTCGATCCGTGCTCGGTTCTCGGCGAAGCGCCCGCCCAACTCCTCGCCGGTCCGCCCGAAGACCTCGAGATAGACGATCGCGCGCAGGCCGACGTCCGCACAGGCGGTCGCCGCGGCTCCGCTGAAGCTGCAGTCCGCGACCGTCGTAATCCCCGACTGGAGGCACTGGACCGCCCCCAAACGGGCGATCGTCTCCATCTCGGCCACGCCGATGCGCGCCTTGCGCTCGATGTGGATGAGGATCCAAGGCGCGAACGAGAGGCCGTCCCCGAAACCTGCGTACATCGTGTACTCGAGGTGGCTGTGCGCGTTGACGAAGCCGGGGAGGATGACCGCGTCGCCGAAGTGCTCGTCCGACCCGAGATCCGCAGCCTTCCCGACGGCGGCGATGAGGCCGTCCTCGATCGCGACGGCGCCGTCACGGATCGGAGACCCCTCGACGGGAACGACCCAGTCCGCCGAGAGGATCCTCAAGAGCTGCCGGCTTCCAGCAGGTCCTCGTCCCAGGCACGTTGCCAGCGACGCTCCAGGAGCACCGAGGCCCAGATCGAGGCCTCGTACAGCACGAGCAGAGGAATCACCTCGAACGCGAGCGAGACCGGATCCACGGTCGGTAGCAGGATCGCGAAGACGAGCAGGGCGACGAAGGCGATCTTGCGGTTTCGGCGCAGCCGAGCGGAGTTCACGACCCGAAGCCGGACGAGCGCGATCACGAAGATCGGCATCTGGAACGCGAGCCCACCGGCGAGAAGCGTCCAGGACGCAAAGGAGTAGTAGTAGCTCGCGCGGATCTGGATGTCGTAGAGCTCGTCGTCGAAGGTGGTGAGGAACTCGAGCGCCTTCGGCAGCACGACGTAGTACATGAAGAGCACGCCGCAGGCGAAGAGCGCGGTGGCGATGAGCACCGAGGTGAGGACGATCCGCTGCGCGTGCTCCTCGACCGCGGGGGCGAGAAACGACCACACCTGCCAGAGCAGCACCGGCAGGGCGAGCGCGAGTGCGGCGATCAGGCTCACCTTCACGGACGTCGTGAACGGCTCGACGACGCCGAGCGTGACGAGCCTCTTGTCGTCGGGAAGCGGGCCCGTCAGCCACTCGATGATCCGCTCGTGGAAGGCGAATGCCAGCAGGAACGCCGGGACGAGAGCGACGAGGCTGATGATGAGCCGCGAGCGCAGCTCGTCGAGGTGCTCGACGAGAGTTGCCTCTTCGCCGTGCTGGAGGCGGCGCGGCAGCCACCGACGCATGGGTTACCTAGCGGACGGTTTCCCGCTCGCTCTCCTCGGCGGGAGCCTCGTCGCGGGACGAGGCGCTCGGCTCGGAGGGCGCGGATGGAAGCTCGGCCGGCGGTGCGGGAGCCGGCGACGTCATGCTTTCCTCGGAGCTCGTCACTGCGTCCTTGAACTCGCGCATACCCTTCCCGAGCGAGCGACCCATCTCGGGCAGGCGCTTCGCACCGAAGACGAGCAGCAGGACGACGAGGAGGATCAGGAGCTCCCAGATGGAGATGCCGAACGGCATGAGCGCACGATACCACCGGGTCGACCTGCGACCGGGTCCGGCTACCATCCGTGCAGGCGGGCGTGTCGCCCGCTGGACGACCTCAGCTAGGCGGTATTTCTCAGGAATGGCGCTACTCGAAATCAAGAACGTGCATGTCGCTTTGGAGGACGGCACCGAGATCGTCAAGGGTGTCGACCTCGCGGTGGACATGAACCAGAAACACGCGATCATGGGCCCGAACGGCTCTGGGAAGTCGACGCTCGCCTACGCGCTCATGGGCCATCCGGCCTACGAGATCACCGAGGGCCAGATCCTGTTCGACGGCGAGGACGTGACAGAGCTCGGCGCGGACGAGCGCGCCCAGCGTGGTCTCTTCCTCGCGTTCCAGTACCCGCACGCGATTCCGGGCGTGACCGTCACGAGCTTCCTGCGCAGCGCGATCAACGCGATTCGGAAGGCACGCGCCGGCGAGGACGACCCGATTCCGATCCCGGAGTTCCGCAAGGACCTCGAGGTGGCGATGGAGCAGCTCAAGGTCTCGCGGGAGCTCGCCTCCCGCTACGTCAACGACGGGTTCTCGGGGGGCGAGCGCAAGCGGATCGAGGTGCTCCAGCTCGCGATGCTGAAGCCGAAGATCGCGATTCTCGACGAGACGGACACCGGCCTCGATATCGACGCGTTACGTATCGTTGCGGGTGGAGTGAACACTCTCGTCGGACCGAACATGGGAGCGCTGCTGATTACGCACTACCAGCGGATTCTGAGCTACGTAGAGCCCGACTACGTGCACGTCTTCATGCAGGGACGGATCGTCGCCGAGGGCGGTCCCGAGCTGGCCAAGCAGCTCGAGGCCGAAGGCTACGAGGCGTTCACACCCGCAGCAGTAGGGGGTGGTACCGAATGAGCACACACGAAACCGACGTCGTCCGCGGTATCCGCTCCGACTACGCGTACGGCTGGTCGGATCCCGAGGAGTACTTCTTCAAGTCCGGGAGGGGCCTCTCCCACGAGCTCATCGACGCGATCTCGGAGCACAAGTCCGAGCCCGACTGGATG
>JBKPDR010000072.1:0-6312 GCA_046727975.1 Actinomycetota bacterium
CCGCCGCCACAGGTCCGAGTACACGTCGCCCACCCGCAGGAGGGCCTCGGGAGCGAGGCGATCGTTGGGCGTCTCGTCCGAGACCCGGCGGAACTCGCGCGCGGCCTCGAGGTGGGTTCCGGTAGCGAACTTCGCCTCGCCGAGCCAGAAGCGCGCCTGGGCGATCCTCGAGTCGCCGGGGGAGAACTCCAGGAGCAGACGCTCGAGCTGCTTGATCGCATCGTCCCACTTGCCCCGGTGGACATCCTGCTCCGCCAGCCGATAGAGGGAATCGAGCTGCTGGGGACTGGCCCCCTCGTAGCCGGGCGTGCCGGCCGGCGTGGTGACGACCTCCGGCGAGCGGCGCCCGCCGCAGCCGGCGAGCACCGCGATGGCGGCGACTGCGACCCTGCGAAAACCTGTCATGGGATCCCGGCCCCCGACGGGGGACCTGACATGGGTGTGAGTCCTATGGCCTCGAGCCTGGCCCGCGCCTTCCCGCTGAACGAGTCGACGACCTCCGGCGCGGCCGCGATCGCCTGGAAGGCGAGGGCGGCGGCCAGCGTATCACCCTGCGCGAGCCGGGTCTCCCCGTAGGCGAACAGCGCCTGCCGGCCCGCGGCCGAGGTCGAGTCCATGCGGGCGGCCTCCGCGAACCACAGCGCCGCGTCTGCGTCCCGTCCGCTGGTCAGCGACCGCCTGCCCAGAGCGAGCGCGCAATCCGCCGCGCCCTTCCGGGCGGCGCCCCGCACCGAGCTGTCCTGCGATCTGCGCAGGACGGCTCGGTACTGGAACATCGCCTGACCGCATCCGGTGGTCTGCTGGAGGAGCCGCCCGTGCAGGACCAGGAGCGAATCCACGGCCTGCTGATCCGGTGCCGCGGCGATCGCCCTGGGAAGCAACGTCACCAGTTCCTCTGGCTCGGCGCCCTCCTGCTGCGCCAGTCGGAGCGCATAGCGACCCGGCACCCGGTCGGGCGCCACGGATTGAAGTCCGATCACCGCGCGTTGCAGCGCGTCGGCCCGGTCCGCCCGCTCGGCCGCCCTGGCCACCTCCTCGAGCCCCTCGGCGGCCTCCTGGGTCCGCTCGGGATCCTCACCGGCGAGGTGCAGGTAGGCATCGGCTGCCTCGCCCAGGTCGCCGCTCCGGAGCGCGGCGGCCCCGACCTTGGCCCAGACCCGCGCGGAGGCGTCGCCGTCGGCGAGCGAGCGGTACTGCCGGAGCGCTTCGGCATACTGTGCCGCGCCGTAGGCCTCGTCACCTCGGCGCTCGGCATCGGCCGCACCGCCGCAGGCGGCGCAGGTCAGCGCGGCGGCGAGGGCCCACCGGGTCACGTGCCGGCGCGTCCCAGCATCGCCAGGTAGGCTTCCACCCGGGCGTTCTCCGGCCGGCGGGACAGACACGATCGCCAGATGTCCCGGGCTCCGAGCGCGTCACCCGAGAGGAAGTGCGCCAGTCCCAGCGCGGCCAGCGCGTCGAGGAAATTGGGGCGCAGGCGGATCACTTCCTCCAGCGCTTCGCGCGCCTCGAGCGACCGCCCGGACTCCAGCAGGAGCCTCGCCATCCGGTACCGCAGGTCCACGAACGTCGGCCCCAGCTCGAGCGCCCGCTGATACTGCTTCACCGCATCGTCCAGTGCCCCCGCCTCGGCGTAGGCGTCCGCCAGCTCGGCGTGCTGATTGGCGAGCCGCGCGGCCACCGGCGAGGGAAGCCCGTTCGACGGTGGCGAGATGCTGGAGGCGGCACGGCGGAACGCGTCTTCCGCCTCCGCCTCCCGGCCCAGCTCGGAGAGCACCAGGCCGAGGTGGATCAGGGCCTCCAGATACCGCGGATTCAGCTCGAGCGCGCGTGACAGCTCGGTCAGTGCCCGCTCCCGCTGACCCAGCAGCGAGAGCGAGACGCCGAGCAGGTGGTGCACGTCGGCGAAGGCGCGGCCGGTGGCGACGATCTCCTCGAGCAGGTGCACGGTGCCGTAGTAGTCCTGGACCGCGAACCGCTCGCGGGCCCGTTCCAGCGCACGATCAGTCTGGGCGGCCATAACTCTCCCGGAACCAGGCGACGAATCGCCGGATTCCCTCCGGAAATGGTGTGCAGGGCGCGTACCCGAGCACCGCGCCCGACTTGGTCAGGTCGGCCGCCGTCTGCTGGACGTCCCCCGGCTGCATCGGCGCCCACCGGATGGTGGGCGTGATGCCCAGTGCTCGCGAGATCTCGTCCACCATCGCCCCGGTCGGCACCGAGCGGTTTCCGCCCAGGTTGAAGTCCTCCACCCCGACCGGCGCGCCGGCCGACCAGCGCAGCGCCGCCAGCACCCCGCCCACGATGTCGTCGCAGTAGGTGTAGTCGCGAGCCTGGGTGCCGTCGCCGAAGAGGGTGATGGGCTCCCCCGCCACCATCTTCCTGGTGAACGAGTGAATCGCCAGGTCGGGACGCTGCCGCGGGCCGTAGACGGTGAAGAACCGGAGCGACGCGACCCGGAATCCGTAGATCGGCGCGACCGAGCGGAGCAGCAGCTCCCCGGCCCGCTTGGTCGCCGCGTAGGGCGACACCGGCGCGACGGCCACGGCGTCCTCACGGAACGGCGCCGGGGTGCTGTCGCCGTAGATCGAGGAGGACGAGCCGAACAGGATCCGCGTCACGCCCGCACCCCGTGCCGCCTCCGCGACCGATGCGGTCCCGGTCACGTTGACGCGCGCGTAGCCTACCGGGTCCGCCAGGGAGGGCCGGACCCCCGCCTTGGCGGCCAGGTGGATGATGACCGTGTCGGGAGTAAGGTGGGATCGGAGCGCGTCGGTGTCGAGGAGGTCCAGCTCGCGGAAGGTGAAGCCGGGGAGCGAGCGGGCCTCCGCCAGATTGCGCTCCTTCATCTCCCGGGCGTAGAAGGGATCGAAGTTGTCGATCCCGATCACTTCGTCCCCCTGGCGGACCAGTGCCTCGACCAGGTGCGACCCGATGAATCCGGCCGCACCGGTGACGAGGACTCGGGTCACCGACCGCCCCGGCCGATCCCGTGATATTCGAAGCCCAGTGACTTCATCCGCTCGGGATCGTACAGGTTGCGTCCGTCCACCAGCAGCGGACGGCGCAGCAGCTTGCGTACCCGCTCGAAGTCGGGGTTCCGGTAGACCAGCCACTCGGTCATGACGCAGAGCGCGTCCGCGCCGTGCGCCGCGCTGTAGGGATCGGCCGCGTACATCACCCGGTCCTCGAAGATGTACCGGGCGGAATCGGTGGCCTTCGGGTCGTGCGCCTGCACCCGGGCGCCCGCCGACAGCAGCCCCTCGATGAGGGGGATGGCCGGACTTTCGCGCATGTCGTCGGTCTCGGCCTTGAAGGCGAGACCCCACAGGCCGACGGTCTTGCCCGAGAGGTCGGCGCCGAGGTACCGCTGCACCTTGTTCAGCACCACCAGCTTCTGGCACTCGTTCACCGCCTCGACCGACTTGAGCACGTCGAGGGAGAGTCCGAGGTCGTCCGCCGTGCGGATGATGGCCTTCACGTCCTTCGGGAAGCAGGAGCCGCCGTAACCGGGGCCGGGGTACAGGAAGGCGCGGCCGATCCGCTGGTCGGAGCCGATCCCGAGCCGGACGTTGTTCACGTCGGCCCCCACCAGCTCGCAGAACAGCGCCATCTGGTTCATGAACGAGATCCGGGTGGCGAGCATCGCGTTGGCGGCGTACTTGGTCACCTCGGCCGACGCGATATCCATGAAGAGGATCCGGTTGCCGCCCTGGCGGGTGAACGGCGCGTAGAGCTCACCCATCACCTCGCGGGCCTGCTCGTCGTCCACGCCGATGACGACGCGGTCCGGCTTCATGAAGTCCTCGATCGCGGCCCCCTCCTTGAGGAACTCGGGGTTGGAGCACACCGCGAAGGGGATGCTGGTCTGTGACTTCACCGCGGCCCGCACCTTCTCGGCCGTGCCCACCGGGACGGTGGACTTGGTGACCACGATCTTGGGCTCGTTCATGTGGCGCCCGATCTCCCGCGCCACGCTGAGCACGTGCTGGAGGTCGGCCGAGCCGTCCTCGCCCGGCGGGGTGCCGACGGCGATGAAGATCACCCGGGCGCCGCGCACGGCGGCACCGAGATCGGTGGTGAAGGTGAGGCGGCCCTCGGCCTGGTTCCGCTGCACCATCGGCTCGAGCCCCGGCTCGTAGATCGGAATCTCGTTGCGCTGGAGGCGCGCGATCTTCTCCGCGTCCTTGTCCACGCAGACGACGTCGTTGCCCGTCTCCGCCAGGCACGCGCCCGCGACCAGACCCACGTATCCGCTGCCCACCACCGCGACGTGCATCTCAAGCCTCTTTCGGCATTGCGTTACGAGTATCGACCACGACCCGGGCGTGACGCGCGACCGTGGCGTAGTCGAAGTCCGAATGATCGGTCACGATCATGACGCAGTCGGCGGCCGCCACGGACTGCTGGGTGAGCGGCACCGAGCGGTACTCGTGGCCGTTCTCGGAGAAGCAGGGCACGTGGGGATCGGAGTACGCGACCCGGGCACCCTGCCCTTCGAGCAGCCGGATGATGTCCAGCGCAGGACTCTCCCGGATGTCGTCGATGTCCCGCTTGTAGGCCACGCCCAGGACCAGTACCGTGGCGCCTTTCACCGCCTTGCCCTGCTCGTTCAGCGCCTCCGCCACCTTGCGGACCCAGAACAACGGCATCTCCGTGTTCAGCTCGCCCGCGAGGTCGATGAAGCGGGTCTTGTAGTTGAGCCCGCGCATCTTCCACGCCAGGTAGTGGGGATCGATCGGGATGCAGTGGCCGCCGAGTCCAGGACCGGGCAGGAACTTCATGAAGCCGAACGGCTTGGTGGACGCGGCGTCGATCACTTCCCAGACGTTGACCCCCAGCTTGTCGCACACGATCGCCATCTCGTTCACCAGGCCGATGTTGACGCTGCGGAAGGTGTTCTCCAGCAGCTTGACCAGCTCGGCGGCCTCGGTGGTGGAAACGGGCACCAGCTTCTCGATCGCCGGCTGGTAGAGCGCGACCGCCACCTGGGTGCAGTTGTCCGTGATACCGCCGACCACCTTGGGCGTGTTGTGCGTCTGCCAGACCGAGTTCCCCGGGTCCACCCGCTCGGGGCTGAACGCGAGGAAGAAATCGCGGCCGACCTTGAGCCCGGTGCTCTCCAGCGCCGGCTGCAGGATCTCGCGGGTGGTGCCCGGATAGGTGGTGGACTCCAGGATGATGGCCTGGCCACGGCGGAGCGTGCGCTTGACCGCGTCGGTGGCCGCCACGATGTAGCTGACGTCCGGGTCCTTGAACTTGGAGAGCGGCGTAGGCACGCAGATGGAGACCGCGTCGGGCTCGCCCAGCCGCGCCATGTCGGTCGTCGCCTCGAACCGGCCGGCGCCGAGCGCCTCCTGGAGCTGGGCGTCGGTGATGTCCTTCACGTGGGATCGGCCCTCGTTCAGGCCGTCCACCACCCGCTGGCTGATGTCGAACCCGAGCACCCGGTAGCCGGCCTTGGCCAGCTCCACCGCCAGCGGCAGCCCGACATAGCCGAGCCCCACGATGCCGAAGAGCGCCTCGCGGCGCTCCGCCTTCCGAATCAGCTCCTGTGCGACGTCCGTCGACTCCGTGCGACGATCAGGCATAGAATTCCAGCACCGCCTCGATGACGGTGTCCTGCTGCTCCCGCGTGAGCTCGGGGTAGATGGGCAGCGAGATCACCGAGTCCATGGCCGCTTCGGTCACCGGCAGCTGCCCCCGCTGGTAGCCCAGGTGGGCGAAGCAGGGCTGCAGGTGCAGTGCGAGCGGATAGTAGATCGCGTTCCCGATTCCTTTGGCCTTGAGATGCGCCTGCAGCTCGTTCCGGCGCGGCGCCCGGATGGTGTACTGGTGAAAGATGTGCTCGTTGGCCGGGTCCACCGCCGGGGGACAGACGTCCGCGTGCCCGGCGAAAGCTTCGGTGTAGCGACGCGCCCGCTCGCCCCGCGCGCGGCTCCATCCCGCGAGGTGGGGGAGCTTGGCCAGCAACACCGCGGCCTGGAGGGTGTCGAGCCGGCTGTTGTAGCCCACCTCGTCGTGGTGGTACTGCCGGGCGCCGCCGTGCAGGCGGAGCCTGCGGAGCCGCTCGGCGAGGGCATCGTCCTGGGTCACGATCATCCCACCGTCCCCGAACCCGCCCAGGTTCTTGCTGGGGAAGAACGAGAAGGTGCCGACCGTGCCCAGCTCGCCCGCCATGCGCCACCGGCCGCCGATCTTCCGCCTGGCCCCGATGGCCTGGGCTGCGTCCTCGATCAGCGCGAACCCGCGTCGTTCGGCCAAGGGGAGCACGGACTCCATCGCAGCCATCTGGCCGAAGAGGTGGACCACCAC
>JBKPDR010000073.1:0-12630 GCA_046727975.1 Actinomycetota bacterium
TCAAGGGCTCAGCACGTCCAGAAGCTCCCCGATGTCGTGGTCGCGCTGCGATGGATGGCGCATCGGAAGGCGGCGGTTGAGCCCGTAGCGGTTTCGTCTGCCAACTCGCTCTCTGCTCACGTAGCCCGCCTTGATGAGGTCACTCACGATGCGCTGTGCCGCTCGCTCTGTGATGCCCACCGTCTCGGCGACGTCGCGAAGCCGCGCGTCTGGGCTCCGCTGGAGGCAGAGGAGAACTTGAGCATGGTTCGTGAGAAAGTGCCAGCTCTTTATTTCAGGACTTGACATACCGGATATTTTTATCGTATTTTTTGGGTCGTCTTTCCAGCTTACCGCAAGTTGTAGAGCCGGAGACGCCGGTGGCAGACGATCAGCACTCCGTCGCAGAAAGCGAGCAACTGAAGTCAGTGGTCGTGGTGAACTTTCCTGGCGGCCGGGAGCTCCGCTGGCTCGCTCCTGAGTCGGGCATGGCGACCTGGCAAGTCGGGGACGCCGTCAGCTTCAGGAATAGCCTCTGGCGAGTGGCCGAGCGCGAGGACAAGGCGGACTCATTGACACTGACTCTGCGCCAGCCCACTGAGCCGCCCGATGACGGCAGGGCGAATGCCGGCATGGTCGCCAACGAGCGTGTGCTCTCGGAGGAACACACTAGCGAGGCCATACAGCAATCGTGAGCGCATGGCCGCGACGGGCGACCACGCAGGCGGTGTGAGGCAAGCTCGGTATCGTCTGCAGCACCTCGCCGACCTCGTGAACGCGCACGCACCGCTTGTTGGGACACCCGCCTCGAGGCTTTCTAACGACCCTGACTGGCCCAGTACTTCTTCGGGTTCACGGCGTTCGGCGCGAACGTCTTCGTTGCACGCCATGACCGAGGAGTGACGTTTGGGGGCCGGGCCAACCGCCGCCGCGAGCGATCGCGCGCAGGGGAAGATCTTGCGGAGCAGCAACGTAAGTCTGGACGCGAAGCCGACGCCCGGACTCGAACCGGGGACCCCTTCATTCCGAGCGTTGATCAGGTGTCGTCGCCAGTCGACCCCGGGTTCGACGATGGGCACGCGCTCTTCGCCGCGGTCTGCAAGCTCGGCCTCGAGGGCGTCGCCGCGAAGAAGCTGACGAGTCCTTACAAGCCCCAACGACCGCGGCTGGATCAAGGTGAAGAACCCGATCTACTGGCGGCGCGACGATGAGCGAGAGGCGATGGCCAGGAAGCACGAGCGGCGCCGCCCTCGTCCGGACGAAGATGTGACAAGAATGGAGCGGCTGGCCGCTAGGATCACGTCGAAGCGCATACGGTGCTTAGATTCATCTCCGAGGTTGGCTCGGCCTGCAGGATGGTGTGGCGAGAGATGTCGGTGGCCACCATCGCGCGCCGGCTGGCTACGCCGTTGATTCTCATTGCTCTGGTCTTCGCCCCGGCCTCGGCGGCCGATCGCGAGAGCAGCCTCCCACCGCTGCGTGACCAGGAAGAAAAACGCATGGCGAGCGAAGACGTCGCGGTTTCTGAAGACCCGCGGCTGTGGGCGCGAATCCCCGCGCCCTCGCGTAACCGATGGGTCTACTGCTTCGGCGATCCTGGATATGGGACGAACGGCTGGCAGTTCGACGGCACTTCGCTGGGCTGGATCCGCCAAGGCTTCGGCGACACGCTCGCACAGCGGGTCGTGTACGACGACTCGGTGGATGTAATGAGGAGGCTTGGATGCCACACGGTCAGAGCGGAGATCCAGCCTGGTGACCGTGACGCAAACGGAGGCACCTCGAACCTGCGCGCCCAGCTCTACTCCAGCGACAGCATCCTCGCCAAGCACGGAGGGCAACCCTCGTTGAGGGCCCAGGCTGGAAAAACACGCTGGTACGGATTTGCCTTCACCACGAATTCCGGCTACACGCCGCACTACGACCCAGTATTCGGAGGGTTCAACACGATTTTCAGCTGGCACAACTCACCGATCGGCGGCATCTGGGGTCCGCTCGCCAACATTGGGCTAGGTGTTGCGACAGTGGGTCGCACGAAACGGTCCAAGTGCTCTGCGCCCGTCGCCAAGATCTCGCCGCCTCGATTGCAGATCGAGATCAATGGCGGTGATCAGGACGATCCGAACTGGCCCAACGCGGACGGACGCGTCACCTGTCGCCGCTATCTCGGCCCTGCCTTCACTGCCGGCCATCGCTACCGCGTGCAAATGCGCGTGAAGTGGGGCGCACACATGGATGGCGCGCTCCAGGTCTGGATCGACGACAAGAGGTACGTCGACGTCAAGCGTGTCAGCAATGTGTGGTTTCGAGGCTCGACGGTCGACAACGGGATCTACGCTGTGTTCGAGAACTACTCGTACTACGATCCGAGCCTCCCAACCAGGAGCGTCTACTACGGTGGTCTGATCCAGGGGACCTCGTGGGAAGATGTCGCCATTCCCTGACAGTGGTGCAGGGAGCAAGCTGGAAGACGCATTCGTCTCAGCCTGCGGTCCTACGGGAGTAGAGAGTGGGAGGAACGTCGGTACCGCATCGACGGCACCGACGTCACATCTCGGAGACCTTCGATGACGGCCACGCGCCTTACGCACCGTATGCAACTACTGGCGTCTGGAGCGCGAGGCAGTCGCCCGCTCGCGGGAGCGTCGGCCGCGAACTTGCGCCTAGCGCACGCGGTTGGGGCTATCGGCTGCTCGCCGCGGCGCCGTCGTCACCTGCGGCGTGGAATTGACGCGATCGCTCGGGGTGGCCCTCGTTGTCTAGAGCTCCGCAGATCGTCAAGCCGATGCGATCGCGCAGGTGCTCGGCTGTGCCCGGCAGCGCTGCAGTGTCCACTTCCTGCGCGAGGCGCTCGGCCACCTTCGGAAAGACCAGCAGGGGATGGTCGCGGCGCTGCTCCGCCCGCTCTTCAACGCCGAGGCGGGAGATGCAGCACGCGAGCTCGTCGGCGACGCGCTCGAGCGGCTGCGCAAGCCGCTGCCCAAGGTGTCGGCGCTGCTCGAGGAGGCCGAGGAGGACCTGCTCACCTTCTACGCCTTCCCCGCCGACCACTGGCCGAAGCTCCGCTCCCGAACCGCTCGAACGGGTCAACCGCGAGATCGGCCGGCGCTCCGACGTCGTCGGCATCTTCCCCGACGACCGCTCACTGATCCGCCCTGCCGCCTCGGTCGTCATCGAGCAGAACGACGAGTGGCTCGTCGGCCGGCGCTACCTGAGCAACCATTCGCTGGAGGCCATCCCGGACGGAAAGAAGGAGTAAGACAACGAGACGAGGCGCACGAACTCACCGCGGCCTAAGGAGCCCACGATCAACCCGACGAGTTACACCACGTCCCGGGACTTGACTTCGGCAAGCCAAACAGTCGCCTGGAGGCTCGCGTTTGCGGGCCCCCCTCATTGAACGGCTAACTCGGTCAGCTCCACAACTTCTGTCCCGAGTCCGCTAAACGCGAGTTTGCGCCCGACGCTCCGGCGAGCGGGCGAGTCGCTTGGTCTATGGGCGACGCGCCGCAAGCTAGTGCGCGAGGCGACCTCGATGGCGCTACCGAAGGCTAGGCGGAATTAGGACCTTGGGTGATTGCGGCGCCCCGGACGGCTGGTTAGAAAGTCGTCGATAAAGGACGGGGGCGGCCTCGGAAGACCAAGGAGACGGCTCCCAACGCAAGCCTTCAAGCCGTCGTTCAAGGGGAACGGAAACTGGGAATGGGACTCGCCATATCGCTGATCGCTGTCGGCAGTGCATCCATCTTCTGGGCTGCGACGCACATGTGGTCTGTTACGACCGCCTCCGCCACAGGACGCGGCTATGCGGAGTTCGCTCCGACTCGAGCGCAGAACGCGCGAAGCACAGAGTCCGACGATGCTGCGGCCGATGACATAGCGCACCTCCTCGCTGCCCTTGAGCGCGTCACTGAAGAACGCGACAAAGCACGACAGGAACTCATGGAACTCGAGGATCGGTGGTCCTGGTGACGGGTAGGCGGAGGATTTCGCTCAACGATCTTCGCGGAACGCCGCCGGAGAAGACTCCCGTTTTGTTACACGCGGGTTCACGCGCGGCGCGCGGGTGATCGCTGCATCACCTCAATCGAGCTCCTCCCGGCGCTCGCTGTACGGCTTCGCCATCAAGTCAACGGCCTCTCGGCGGAGCACGTCGAAAGCGAAAAACGTGAGCGGCACGGAGAAGTCCCGTTTCAGGACGTGCCGGCAGACGAGCGGGAAGTACGGCTCGTTCCCTCGTGGTCGCCCGATCGGGCATGGATCGCATTTGTACGCATCCGCGGCCCCGGCGACCGTTATGTGATCCATCCCGATGGCACGGGACTCCGTCAGCTCACGTGGACTAAGGCGGCCGAATCCTCACCCGCATGGCTGCCGCAGATGCCGAGGCGATAACCCCAGCTCAATAGCGTCCCGACCTCTCCCACGAGGTTCCGCTGGCTAAAGGAGGCTGAGCAGCGTCTTCTCAGCCCTCTCTCGCAGCAATCCCATCACGCCTCGTTAGATCAGGCGTGCTCCGCGTGCTCGGCCCAGTGGCGGCGGAACTCGCGGACGCATCCGTTCGAGGACCGTGGCGATAACGGCGAATGCTTCCCTCGCGCCTCACCGTGAAGTAGCCGTTCTTGGTCAGGTGCGCCAGACTCGACAACCTGAACGGGTACGGCGACACACCGTCCGCGGCGGGGGCCCAACGGCGCGGGATCCGCCCCTCCTCGATCACAAAATCGCCGCCACCTCCGGCGAGAGCGTTCAGAGCGAACCAGAGATGCACGATGTCTTCCGCCCCGAGTACGAACGCGACCACGCCGTCCGGCTGGATCTTCCTCTCGACGGAGTCCCAGAGAACGCGGCTTGAAACACGGCCGCGACTGCGTCACCGCCCGCCTCGCCCGGCGGCTCGTAAAGGGATTCGACGAGGCTCGCGATCTGGGCGCGCTTCGCTGCATGAAAGCGCCTCCAGGCTGAGCCTGTGCCGTCCGGCACGTTTGCTCTTCCGGTCGACTCGAAATTCTCGCTCGATCGAGCTAAGATGGCGTCCGGCTACTGCGGCCGGTGCGGAGGGGAGGCCCGCTGAGCTTATTGCGGCATGGCGTCGTACCATCGTTCGGGACGCGCCTGCCCGGGGTCGAGGGCGTCCGTGCGCTCGCGGCGCTGAGCATCGTCGTCTATCACGTCTGGAACCACAGCCGCCCGAGTGGCGACTCGGCCATATTCCAGCTGGTTGCGAACCTTGAGCCCGATCTTTCGTTCGGCGTGACACTCTTCTTTGCGCTCTCGGGCTTCCTCCTGTATCGCCCGTTCGTTGCGGCGCTGATGCGGGAGGAGGTGCGGCCGAACTTCGCGCGATATCTCCTCAATCGGGCGCTACGGATCGGGCCGGCGTACTGGGTGATCCTCCTCGTGTCCGCGCTCATCCTCCACACCACCCTGGTCCGCAACTCGCGTGGAGAGCTAGTCCACGGCGGCATCGATGACCCGATCGCGCTCGCAAAGCAGATGCTGCTGCTTCAGAACTACGAGCCCTCGACCGTCATCACGGGGATCGGACCTGCCTGGTCGCTCGCCGTCGAAGTCGTCTTCTACCTCGCCTTGCCACTGCTGGCGTTGACTGCCTGGATGCTCGCCCGCCGTGCGAAGACGCGGTCAGGCCGGAGGCTTGCGGCGCTCGCTCCCGCCCTGCTCCTCCTCGGGATTGGGCTCGCGGGAAAAACGGCCACCCCACACTTCTTCACCGAGATGAATTGGTCCGGCGGGTGGGGCGGCGACTGGTACTCGGTCCTCGTGCGAAGCTTCCTCTGCCAAGCTGACCTCTTCAGCTTCGGAATGGCTCTGGCCGTCTTCCGGGTCGACGCCGAGGACGGTCTTCTGCGAGTCAGTGCACTGGGACGGAAGGGCATCGGAGTCCTCTGCCTCGGCGCCTACCTCGTCACCTCGAGGATGACGGACAGCAGCGAACCGCTCGGCATCTCGCCTTACAACACGCTGATGGCCCTGGCCTGTGCTCTCTTCCTTGCGCTTGTCGTCCTTACCAGCCCGGGTGCGGAGAGACCCGCGCTCGTCCGGCTGCTCGAACTGCGCCCACTCGTCGCCGTCGGACTGATCTCGTACAGCCTCTTCCTGTGGCACGTGCCGGTGATCGGCTGGCTCGACGCGCATGAGCTCGCTTTCTCAGGCCGGGCAGGCTTCGTCGTCACGCTGTTTCTCACGGTTGCAGTCGGTTGTGCGCTCTCAGTGCTCACCTATCGCTTGGTCGAGCTGCCAGCGCTTCGTAGAAAGCGGCGAGATCGCCGTGAGGAAACGTCGTTGAGCGGGCTAGAGGCGTCAGCAGCGCCGTGAGTGGCCTAGCCCCGGGGCACACGCGATCCACTCGTCCTTCGTCGTCAGGTCCATGATCGTTCTCGACACCGGAGGTCCGGGGTTTCCAGACTCGTCTACATAGGCGAGGTACACGCACGGAGCCTAAGTGCTGCCACTGGCTCCTGCCGACGCGTCCGGGGGTGTGCACGGGGTGTGCACCGCACGTGCATTCCCGGCATCCCCGGCACACCTGACCCACGGAACCATGCGGGTTTGCGCTTGGCTCCGTGGGTCAGGATGGGCGCACCTGGGATCGAACCAGGGACCTCTCGCGTGTGAAGCGAGCGCTCTCCCGCTGAGCTATGCGCCCGGGAAGGGCGAAGGGTAGCCGAGAAATCGCAGCCGCCTTGGTACGGTCCATCCGTGTCGCAGACACTCACCCCGCCGCGCGAACGGGCCATCCGGGGCACCGGTTCCGGCCTCGGCAAGCCGTGGCATGTGATCGTCCTGAACGACAACCACAACACCTTCGAGGGTGTCGCCTTCGCGCTCTCGAGCGTCCTGCCCGGCGTGAGCTACGATCGCGGATTGCAGCTCGCGGACAAGATCCACGCGACCGGCAGGGCGATCGTCTGGTCCGGGCACAAGGAGCAGGCGGAGCTGTATTGGAAGCAGCTCGAAGGCTACGGACTGACCATGGGGCCGCTCGAGCGGTAGCGAGAGTCCTCGCTCAGGCACCGTGGTAGCGTCCGGCGCGTGCCACTCGCGCTGACCGGGTATGAGACCGGCCTGCTCGCGGTCGCTCTCGTCTTCATCGCGTTCGCACTCGTCGTCGCTCTCCTCGTACCGCGGGCCCGGCCCGAGTTTCCGGCTCGGCGCCTCGGTTGGTTCATCGCCGTCGTGATCGTGCTCTTCGTCGCTCAGCTGACCGCCGTGGTCCTGCTCGCGGAGCTGGGTGAGGAGCACGAGGCCGCCGAGGCGACGGAGACCACGCCGACCGAGCCCGGTGGAACGGAGCCCACCCCGACGGAGACCGGCCCCACCGAGCCGGCAACCACTGAGCCAGCGGCGGGCGGTGGTCAGGGCGATCCTGCCGCCGGAAAAGCGGTCTTCACCTCCGCAGGGTGCGCGACGTGCCACACGCTCGCGGATGCGGGCTCGACGGGCACCGTCGGGCCGAACCTGGACGACGCGAAACCTCCGTACGACCTCGTGGTCGACCGCGTCACGAACGGCATGGGCGTGATGCCGTCGTTCAAGGGTCAGCTGAGCGAGCAGCAGATCAACGACGTCGCCGCGTACGTGTCGTCCGCCACCGGCGGATAGCGGCTAGGCGGCGGTCGGCGTCGGCTGTCGGCCGAGCAGGCGTTCGACAACGGCGCGGTCGCCCTTGATCTGGACATCGCCGGGGTCACCGTCGATCAGCAGGTGATAGAGGCCGCGAGCGTCTCCGCGCACGACGGCATCAGGTTCGGTGGGAGGCTCCTCGTGCACGCCGTCGGCCGCAACCCAGGCCCGCTCGTCGTCGATCCGGAACTCGATGCATGCCTCGAGATCGAGGGCTGGAAGAGTGAGCTCGAGCGCGTTCACGAGCCAGCCCTGGCACCCGTCCACCGCGCCCGGCGGAGGGCCGAGCGAGCGGGCTCCCCAGTGGGCGAGCTCGTGCAGCACCGGCTTCAGCTCCGCGCCGTATGCGGTCAGCTCGTACACCGCTGCCGCCGCGGGGGGCGGCAGGCGCCGCCTCACCACGATGCCCTCCTGCTCGAACCGCTTGAGCCGCGCCGCGAGAATGTTCGTGGGGCAGCCGAGCCGCTCGTGCAGATCCGAGTACCGGAGCGGGCCGTGCACGAGCTCCTTCACCACGAGAAGCGACCAGCGCTCACCCACGAGGTCGAGAGCGTGCGCCAGCGGGCAGTACTGGGCGTAGGTCTTCGCCATCGACTTGCGATTGTACACCACTTGCTTGCAATTTCAAAGATTTCACTTGCAATTTACAAGTTGGTCGTGTAGAGTGGTGCCCCTTCGTCTTACAAGCACATGGTCTCTTGACATCGGGGGTCGCATGGTTGCCTCAGACCGCATGAAATGGTTCGCACTGGCGCTTCTCTGCGTCACGCAGTTCGTCGTCGTCCTCGACATCGCCGTCGTGAACGTGGCGCTTCCGTCCATCCAGACGGATCTCGGGTTCTCACAAGACGACTTGCAGTGGGTGATCAGCGCCTACTCGCTCGTCTTCGGCGGCTTCTTGCTGCTCGGCGGGCGTCTGGCCGACATCCTCGGGCGCCGAGGCGTGTTCATGGTCGGGCTCGTCATCTTCTCGGTCGGCTCGCTTCTCTGCGGCCTGGCCTGGGATGACACCTCGCTCATCGGCGCGCGTGCCCTGCAGGGCCTGGGCGCGGCGACCATCACGCCGGCCGCCCTTTCCATTCTTACCACGACCTTCACCGAAGGCCGCGAGCGCAACATCGCGCTCGGCGCCTGGGGTGCCGTCGGCGGCTTCGGCGCCGCGGCCGGCGTCTTGATGGGCGGGATCCTCACCGATCTCCTCTCCTGGGAGTGGATCTTCTTCGTCAACGTCCCCGTCGGCGCCCTCGCCCTCGTTCTCTCGCCGATCCTGCTGCGGGAGAGCCGGGACGCGCACGGACAGAGCCACGACATCCCGGGAGCGGTGCTCGTGACCTCCGGGCTCGTGCTCCTCGTCTTGGGCATCACGCAGGGTCGGCAGTGGGAGTGGGCCTCGGCGAGGACGATCGGCGTCTTCGTGGCCTCAGCCGTCCTGCTCGTCGCATTCGCCCTCTGGGAGAACCGGCAACGGGAGCCGCTCGTTCCGCTCTCCATCTTCCGCCTGCAGACGCTGACCGCCGCGAACGTGGCCGGCTTCATCATGGGCACGGCCATGTTCTCGATGTTCCTGATGCTGACGCTCTACATGCAGCAGGTGCTCGGGTACTCGCCGATCAAGACCGGGGTCGCCTACCTGGCAGTCGCCGGCACGGCGGTCATCTGGGCGAACGTGGCCGCGGTCGCGGTGAACAGGGTCGGGGTCAAGCCCGCGCTCATCCTCGGCATGGGCCTCCTGACCACCGGCCTCGTCTACTTCACGCAGGTGTCCGTCGGCGGCTCCTACTGGGCCGATCTCTTCCCCGGCTTCCTCATCCTCGGGGTCGCGATCCCGTTCGCTTTCGTCCCGATCACGATCGCCGCGCTCGCGGGCACCAAGCCGCGGGAGGCAGGGCTTGCCTCCGGCTTGATCAACACGACGCAGCAGATCGGGGGAGCCGTGGGGATCGCCATCCTCTCGACGATCGCGGTCTCGACCACGGACGATGCGGTGGCGGACGGCACGGCAGTTCCGGTCGCGCTCACGGACGGCTTCGTGAACGCTTTCTGGGCCGGAGCGGGAATCGCCCTCGTCGGGCTCCTCGTCTCCATCTTCCTCGTGCGCGGCCGCGATCTCCGGCAGCAGGAGATCCCGATCGGCGAGCCCGTTCTCGAAAGCTCCTAGCGAATCACGACCCCGGCACTCGCGCTCGCGCGGGTGCCGGGGTCGAGGTCGCTAGTGTGTAGCGGCCTGGAGAGGTGTCCGAGCGGCCGAAGGAGCGCGACTGGAAATCGCGTACGTGCCGAAAGGTGCGTCGCGGGTTCAAATCCCGCCCTCTCCGTCGCCAGAGGCCCCCGGTCGGGGCCTCTCTTCGGAAGGAGCGTGCGCATGCGCGAGAACGGTCGGGTCGTCGTGCTCGGGGCGGGTTCGAGCGGCGAACACTTCGTGGGCGCCCTTCGCGCACTCGACGCCGACGTGGAAATCGTCGTCGTCGAGCGGGCCCTCGCCGGTGGAGAGTGCTCGTACTACGCGTGCGTCCCCACGAAGACACTGCTGCGGCCGACCGAGGCACTTGCGGCGGCGCGCATCGCGCCCGGTGCCGCAGAAGCCGTGACGGGCGAGCTGGACCCTGAACGCGTCTTCTGGTGGCGCGACCAGGTGACGGACGGACGCGACGACACGTGGCATGCCCGGTGGCTCACGGGTCAGGGTGCCGAGCTCGTTCGGGGCGACGCACGCGTGCTGCGACCGGGTGTCGTCGCGGTCGAGGACCGGGAGATCGAGTACGGGAAGCTCGTCGTCGCCACGGGCTCGTCTCCCGCTGTTCCTCCGATTCCGGGGTTGGAGGATGTCGACTTCTGGACGAGCAAGGATGCGGTGTGGGCGGGCGAGATCCCCGAGAGCCTCGTCGTTCTGGGCGGCGGCCCCGTCGGTTGCGAGCTCGCGCAGTTCTTTCGGCGCATGGGCTCGGCGGTGACGATCATCGACCCCAACGAACGGCTGCTGCCGCGCCTCGACGCTGACGCAGGAACGCTGCTGCACGAACGCTTCGGAGAGGACGGGATCGACGTCCGGCTCGAGACGAGGGCCGAGCGGGTCGAGCCCACAAGTGGGGGTGTGCGCCTCGATTTGAGCTCGGGCGGGACGCTCGCTGCTTCCCGCATTCTCGTCGCGACCGGCCGCCGCCCGAACATCCAAGGCTTCGGGCTGGAGGCGCTCGACGTCGAGCTCACGGCTCGAGGAATCGTCGTGGACGAGCGAATGCGCGCGTCGGATGACGTGTGGGCGATCGGCGATGTCGCCGGCGTCGCCTTGCTGACGCACGTGGGCAAGTACCAAGCTCGGGTTGCCGCCGCGAACATCGCGGGTCGCGACATGACCGCGGACTATCGTGCGATTCCCGCCTCGGTGTTCACGGACCCGCAGGTCGCGAGCGTCGGTCGCACCGAGGGAGATGCTGTTGTGACGTCCAGCTACCGGATGGAGGGCGGGCGACTCTCTACCTACGAGCGGCCTCTTCGGCCCGGCCTCGTCAAGCTGGCCGCGGATGCCGAGCGGAGAGTCCTCGTCGGCGCCGTGGCGGTGGGGCCGGAGGCGAGCGAGTGGCTCGGGCAGCTGACGCTCGCGGTCCGTGCGGCGGTGCCGCTCGAGGTTCTCCTCGACACGATTCAGCCCTATCCGACGTTTTCGGAGGCGATCTTCAGCGGTCTGCGCGAGCTCGACTCCGCACTCTCGGCCGCCGGCTGACGCGCTGCAGCAGGCGGCGACGTGCCCCGAGCGCCTTCCCTCAGGTGGCGACTTGGAGGGAAGACCGAGTACTCCTTCGAGTCATGCCGATCACTCCTCGGAGTGATGAGCGACCCCCGTACGGGGGAGGCTCGTGAGTCGCATGGGCATACCGTGAGTCTCGTTTCCTCTGCGGCCTCGCAATCACTGCGAAAGGGAGACTCTGATTCTGCGGCACGTCAAAAAGGCGAGGGATGTGCGGAGCACCATCTCCTCGCTCCGAGATGCTCTTCTTCCCGCCGGCGCGGCGCTCGTCGTTCCCGTCTTCGTCGCGACGGCACTGGGATTGCCCGCCGGCGCAATCGACAGGATCGCCGCGCCCGTTCTCGGCGACATCCCGGAAGCGGTCCGACCGCCGGGGGCGCCTGCGGATCCGCAGGGCTCGCAGAGCATGCGTGGTCGCTCACCGGTGACGGGCTCCGGGGTTCCCGGTACACGTGGCCATCGCGGCAGGCCTGCTGCGCAGGGCCCAGCACCACGGGCCGGCGGGGGGCGCCCGAGCGGCGACGACCTCGTCCTGCACGGATCCGGAATCACGGAAACGTGGGGCCCGGAACCCGGAGTCTCGGAGGAGAGCTCGGACGACGTTTCGTCGGACACCGGTAATCCCGATCCCGCACCGGCTCCCGCCGCGGCCCCGTCCGATCCCGGTCACTCCGCCTCCGCCGCTTCGGATCCCAGGTCCTCCGGTGCGGGCACCTCGCGTCCGCCTCGCTCGACACCCGAGGCGGCCAGTGATCCGGACCCGGACCCGGCCGGGTCTCTGCCGGACGAGGACGAGGCTTCGACTGACGGGTCCGACGGCACCCCATTGCCTGACGGCGGGGATTGGGGGACCGAGGACCCCTCCGGCACGGGTCCGGAGCCGTCAGGAGAGCCCACCGACTCGACTGGTGACTCGGGTGACGCCATCGGCTCGGAAGATGACCCGGGAACAAGCGACGACTCCCCGGGCAACTCGGAGAACGCTCCGGGCCAGGATCCCAACGGCCCCGGCAACTCCGAAAATGCCCCCGGTCACGACCCCGACGACCCCGGCAACTCCGAAGATGCGCCGGGCCAGGATCCGAATGGGCCCGGCAACTCGGAGAACGCACCCGGTATCGATCCCGACGACCCCGGCAGCTCCGAAGATGCGCCGGGCCAGGATCCCAACGGCCCCGGCAACTCGGAGAACGCCCCCGGCCATGATCCCAACGGCCCCGGCAACTCGGAGAACGCCCCCGGCCATGATCCCAACGGCCCCG
>JBKPDR010000074.1:0-38425 GCA_046727975.1 Actinomycetota bacterium
TCCGCCGCGACGACGGCGAGGGCCGCATCTGGGGCGCGATCGTCGACCGCGTCCTGCGCCGGCCGCTGCTCTCTACGGTGATCGCCGGCGGCCTGTTGCTGGCGCTCGCCGCGCCGGCGCTGCAGCTGCGGATCGCGACGCCGGGTCCGGAGGCCTTGTTCCCGAAGTCGCTCGACGTCGTTAAGACGTACGTCCGCATGCAGGAGGCGTTCCCGGGCACGGCGCTCCCGGCCAACGTCGTCGTCAAGGCGCCGAATGTGAACGCACCCGCGGTGCGGGGCGCGATCGACCGGCTCGAACGTCGGGCGCGCGAGAGCGGGCAGATGGGCGAGCCGATCACCGTCGACGTCAACGAGGACGCGACGGTCGCGAACATCACCGTTCCGATCGCGGGCACGGGAACCGACCCGGCGTCGAACACCGCCCTTGCCGAGCTCCGCGACGAGATCGTGCCGGAGACGGTCGGTGCGCTCCCGGGCACGGAGGCCGGCGTCACGGGCGTGACGGCCGGATGGAAGGACCAGGGCGACTGGATGAAGTCGAAGCTGCCGCTCGTGGTCGCGTTCGTCCTCCTGTTCGCGTTCGGCCTCATGCTCGTCGCGTTCCGCTCCATCGTGATCGCGGTCAAGGCGATCCTGCTCAACCTGCTCTCGGTCGCCGCCGCCTACGGCGTGCTGGTGCTCGTCTTCCAGCACGGTGTCGGCAAGGGGCTGCTCGGCTTCGACGAGACCTCCGGGATCGCACCCGTCGTGCCGCTGCTCCTGTTCGTGATCCTGTTCGGCCTCTCGATGGACTACCACGTCTTCATCGTCAGCCGGATCCGGGAGACGTTCGACCGCGGCGCGAGCATGGACGACGCGATCGCGCACGGGATCAAGTCCACCGCCGGCGTCGTCACGAGCGCGGCGGTCGTCATGGTCGCGGTGTTCTCGATCTTCGCGACCCTCTCGCTGCTGTTCTTCAAGCAGTTCGGCGTCGGCCTCGCGACGGCGATCCTGATCGACGCCACCCTCGTCCGAGCCGTGCTCCTGCCCGCGACCATGAAGCTGCTCGGCGACTGGAACTGGTACCTGCCGACGTGGCTCGAGTGGCTGCCCCGGCTCGGACCTTCCGAATCCGAGGCCCAGCCCAGGGCCGGAACGGCTCCCGTCTCGGCATAGGACCGCTCGTCGCTCCAGGGGGGGCCTCCTTCGGGGGCCCCCTGGGTGCTCTCGACTCGAGGAAAGGACGAACGATCGAACCTCCACAGGCCGGCCAGCTGACGCTCCACGACTGCGACTACGCGACGGAGAACGGCTACGAAGCCGACTGCGGCACGCTCGTCGTCCGCGAGAACCGGCACAACGCGCAGTCTCGTCTGATCGCGCTCCCGGTCACCCGGATCCACGCGCGCTCTGCGAACCCGGGCCTCCCTATCTTCCGCCGCCAAGGCGGCCCCGACAGTCTCATCCCGCATCGAGCGCTTGGCGGAGATCCATTCTCCGAGCCTGGAACATTAACCGGCATGAGGCTGAGTACATGCGCCGGCAGGAGTCGAACCTGCGACGCGCGGACCAAGTCCGCCGATTTGTTTACGAAAACGCCGATTCAGCCGCCTGGTTGAGCCAAATCTCGACGTCCAGTCTGGAGTCTTGTTACCTGACGATTCCTCGCTTCATTGGCTGATATGTAAACGGGCCCCGCCTGCTAGCCCGTGAGCACCACTCCCTCGGTGCCCCTCGGCCGGTCACTCGGCGTGGCGGGCCAGAGCATGCCCGTAGCCGACTAGGTCCAGCGCCTCGGTGATCTCTTCGAGGATTGTAGGGTCGTCGATCGTCGCCGGGATCGAGTACTGCTGATCGTCGGCGATCCGGCGCATCGTACCGCGGAGGATCTTGCCCGAGCGGGTTTTGGGTAGCCGCTCGACCACGACAACCGTCTTGAAGGAGGCCACGGGCCCGATCCGGTCGCGGACCATCTGCACGGTTTCCCTACCGATGTCGTCGCTCGGGCGCTCGACCCCCGCCTTGAGGACGAGCAACCCCACGGGCACCTGCCCTTTGAGCTCATCGGCGGCTCCGATCACGGCGCACTCGGCAACGTCCGGGTGGGCGGCGAGCACTTCCTCGATGGCGCCGGTGGAGAGCCGGTGGCCGGCGACGTTGATGATGTCGTCGGTGCGGGCCATCACGAAGACGTAGCCCTGTTCGTCGATGTAGCCGGCATCGGCGGTCGAGTAGTGGCCGAGAAACGGGGCGAGATACGTGTCGTAGAAGCGCTCGTCGGCGTTCCAAAGGGTCGGAGAGGCGCCGGGCGGCATCGGCAGCTTGACTGCGAGCGCGCCAGTCTTGCCTGGCGGCAGCTCGGCGCCGTCACCGTCCAACACCCGCAGGTCCCATCCCGGTACGGCTCGCGTCGGCGACCCAGGGACAACCGGAAGTGGCTCGATACCGAGGCAGTTCGCAGCGATCGCCCAGCCTGTTTCGGTCTGCCACCAATGGTCGATCACGGGCACGCCCAGCTTCTGCTCGGCCCACCCGAGCGTCTCTGGATCGCAGCGCTCCCCCGCGAGGAATAGTGCGCGGAAGCCCGACATGTCGTAGTGGCCGATGTGCTCGCCCTCCGGATCCTGCTGACGGATGGCGCGGAAGGCCGTCGGAGCGGTGAAGAGCGTGCACACCCCGTGATCCGCGATCACCCGCCAGAACGCTCCCGCATCGGGTGTGCCGACCGGCTTACCCTCATAGAGCAGCGTCGTGCAGCCGTGGAAGAGCGGCGCATAGACGATGTACGAGTGGCCGACGACCCAGCCAACGTCCGACGCGGCCCAGTACACCTCTCCGGGCGAGACGTCGTAGAGGTGCTTCATCGTCCACTCGAGCGCCACGGCGTGACCGCCGTTGTCGCGCACGATCCCCTTCGGCTGGCCGGTCGTTCCCGACGTGTAGAGGATGTACAGCGGATCCGTGGCCTCGACGGGGACGCACGGTGCCGGCTCGGCGCCGGCGAGCGCCTCGTCCCACTCGAGGTCGCGAACGGGATCGAGCTCAGCCTCGAGCATCGGCCGCTGCAGGACGAGGCAGCGCTCGGGCTTCGCCTCGACCATCTCGATCGCGGCATCGAGGAGCGGCTTGTACGCGACGATGCGCCCAGGCTCGATCCCACAGGAGGCCGTGAGCACGACTTTCGGCTTTGCGTCCTCGATGCGGCTCGCGAGCTCGTTAGCGGCGAAGCCGCCGAAGACGACCGAGTGGATCGCCCCGATGCGCGCACAGGCGAGCATCGCGATGGCCGCTTCCGGAACCATCGGCATGTAGACGATCACCCGGTCGCCGCGCTCGACTCCTTGCGCGAGCAAGGCGCCCGCGACCTCCGCGACGCGGTCGCGCAGCTCGCGGTACGTGAACGACTTCGTCGTCTCCGTGACGGGCGAGTCGTAGATCAGCGCGGGCTGGGCGGCCCGGCCGCGCTCGACGTGTCGGTCGAGGGCGTTGTAACAGGTGTTCAGGCGGGCGCCGTCGAACCAGCGATAGAACGGCGCCCGAGAGTCGTCCAGCACCCGCGTCCAGGGCTCGCTCCAGTCGATCGCTGCGGCTGCCTCGGCCCAGAAGTCCTCTTGCTTCTCGAGCGAACGCCGATACACGTCGTCGAACCGTGACATCTTCGCCCTCCTGGCTCACGACCATACGCCCCGATCTCGGTCAGGTCAAAACTCCGAGCACGCAGAAGGGTTCCGGCTGTCGCCGAATGCGCCCAGGAGGATTCGAACCTCCGACCCGCGCATTAGAAGTCCGCCGATCTGTTTACGAAGACGCCGATTCAACCGCTTGTTCAAGCCAATTCTCGGTGTGGCGAGCGTGAAGTTTCTCATCTGAGAATTCGCGCGCTGCTTCAGTGGACTACCCGATCGGCGAGCGGATGTCCCGCGACCCCGGCGCCATCCTCCACGTAGCCGGCGGCTGCCCGGGGTTACCCTGCGCACGTGCCAACAGGTGTGAGGCGGCGCAGCTGACCCGCGACCTGGTCCACGTCGTGGTCGCCGCGACCTCGGACGAGAAGCGGGTCCGGCGTCCCGCCGGGAGGGCGCTGTGCCAGCGGGTTCATCCATGCGGCGGTCGAGGCCGCGCGCGAGCTTGCTCCGGTGGAGTCCGCCGAGCACGTCCAGGTCAGGTGCCCTCGGCCACCGCCGCACTCGCCGCGCCTGCCGATCCGCAGACGGACGAGGACGCCTGGTGGAGCACCCAGTAGCCGTCGCCGTCACCCTGCTGGAGCTGCTCGCGTGAAGGTCGCCGTGCTCCCCGGCGACGGCGTCGGGCCGGAAGTGGTCGCCGAGGCGCGCAAGGCCGTCGACGCGACGGAGGTGGCAGTCCAGTGGACCGAGCTCCCGTGGGGCTCGGCGTACTGGAATGAGCACGGACGGATGATGCCCGAGGACGGGATCGAGGTCCTGCGCGCACACGACGCGATCCTGATGGGCGCCGTCGGGGACGCCTCCGTCCCGGACGCGGTGTCACTCTGGGGCTTCGTCCTCAAGATCCGGCAGGAGCTCGATCTCTGGGCGAACATCCGCCCCGCGCGCCTGCTCGAAGGCATCCCCTGCCCCCTCGCCGGGCGCTGCCCGGACGAGGTGGACATGGTCTTCGTGCGCGAGAACACCGAGGGCGAGTACGCCGGCGCGGGTGGGCGCGTCCATCCTGGCCTGCCGCACGAGACGGCAATCGAGACGAGTGTTTTCACGCGAGAAGGCGTTGAGCGCATCGTCCGCCACGCGTTGGGGCTTGCGCAGGCGCGCAAGGGCATCCTCACGAGCGCGACGAAGTCGAACGCCTCGCGCTACGGCTACGTCTTCTGGGACGAGGTCGTCGACGAGGTCTCCCAGGACTTCCCCTCGGTTCTCGTCGAGCGGGTGCTCGTGGACGCACTCTGCGCGCGCATGGTGCGCGACCCCGCGAGCCTCGACGTCGTCGTCGCCTCCAACCTCTTCGGCGACATCCTCACCGACCTCGCCGCCGCTCTCCAGGGCGGGCTCGGCATGGCGGCAAGCGCGAACGTCGCCCCCGGATCGGACATGCCTGGCCTGTTCGAGCCTGTCCACGGCTCCGCCCCCGACATCGCCGGCCAGGGCATCGCCAACCCCTGCGGCGCGGTTTGGAGCGCCGCGCTCCTGCTCGAGCACGGACGCGAGCGCGAGGCGGCGGGACGGCTGATGGCGGCGCTCGAGGCGATCTGTCGCGAGGGCCCGCACACACGGGACGTCGGCGGAAGCGCCTCGACCGCCGAAGTCGGCAGCGCGATAGCCGAGCGGGTGGCACGATCCTCGTGACCGCGGCGCACCGGGTTCTACGAGACCCGGAGCCGGTACTCACTGGCGTTCGAGGCGGGTGCGGACCGTCGTTTCGAAGTGTGCCCCGCCGACAATCTCGATGGCCTCACCCCCCTCCACCGCCTCTTCGAGCGTGAGCCGACTCGACCACGGCTCGACACCTAGCGCGTAGGAGCCGGCAAGCGGCTTCGCCCTGGCACCGCCGTACGGCTGCCACAGCACGACCCAGCCGAAGACCGCGGGATCCCATTCCAGCCGGAACGTGAGGGCAGGATGAGGCTTCCGAACGCTGAGCCAGCCGGCCTCGAGATCGGTCACGAAGAGATCGTCGTGGCTCTCCGCCTCCGGTCCCGGAACCTCGCGCAGGTCGACGGTTCCTCCCGATCGGAGCCGCGCATGCGGCCACGGCTCTTGCTGCCCAGCCGTAAGGCGGGCGGTCTCCGGCTCCCAGAGCTCTCCCGGCGTGACGATCGTGTGGGCCGGAACTTCGACGCGGCACCCCGGCTCGAGGAAGGGTGGCCCGAGGACGCAGTGCTGCCCCCAGACGAAGTGCGCAGCCTCGCGTGAGTCGTTTACCACGGTGCCCTCGAGCATGAGCTCCGGTTCGCCTCGGCGGAGCCGCATCAGGCGCTCGAGCCTGAAGGGCGTCTGCCGGCAGCGTGTCCAGAGACGGACCGCCGCCTCGTCCCCACCGTCCTCGACGATGTCGTACTCCCAGGGGAGCGAGGCCACCTCTCCGTGAAACGGAATCCGGCGCCCGCGATAGGTACAGGCGGCGTTGACGCTCGGGAAGAGCTCCTGCCACCCTCCTTCATAGTTCTGCATGAACTCGTCGTCGCCGCTTCCCTCGAGCGGCGGCGCGTCGGGCGGCTGAAGCCCCCAGGGACCTTTGAAGAGCACGTCGATCCCCGTGGCCACGTGGACGAGCTCGTAGATGTCGGCGCCCTTGTCGGGTAGCACGACGACCCGCAGCTCGTCGTTCTCGAGCACGACACTTCGCCAGCCGTTCACCGTTCCGGTCGAGACCCTGCAGTCGTTAGGCATCCGCGGCCGGGAGCGTCTCGAGGATGTACCAGTTCGCCGTCAGCCCGCAGTCGACGGTGAGATCGATGCCGGTGATCGCAGAGGCGTCGTCGGAGGCGAGGAACGCGCACGCGGCTGCGATCTCCTCCGGTTTCACGAGGCGCCCCATCGGAACCCGATCGAAGCGGTTGACGAGATACTCCATCATCTCCGATGGCACCGCCGACTCGGTCATCTCGGTGTGTGTAAACCCGGGACTGACGCAGTTCACACGGACACCGTGCGGCGCAAGCTCGAACGCCATTGTCCGATTGAGGCCGAGGAGACCGGCCTTAGACGCGTTGTAGCTCGCGAATTGGCCATCCCCTCCGGACGCGTCGATCGAGGCGATGTGGACGATCGAGCCACCACCGGTCGAGACCTGTTCCTTCGCAACTGTCTGCGCCATGAGGAACGCGCCACGTAGATTCGTGCCGAGGACGCGATCCCAGCTCTCCACCTCGATCTCGAGAAACGGAGCCTCTTCGGCCAGACCGGCGTTGTTGACGAGGACGTCGATCCTGCCCCAGCGTGCAACCGCTGCAGCGACCGCCTGCTCGACCTGCCCGGCGTCGCCGACGTCAGCCGGGTACGCGAACGCGCGTCCTCCTCCGGCCTCGATCTCGTGGACGGCCTGCTCGAGCGGCTCGCGCCTTCGACCGATGAGCAGGATTTCAGCGCCTTCCGCGGCGAACCGCTCCGCGATGGCTCGTCCGATCCCCTGGCCGGCACCGGTGACGATGACGTTCTTCCCTTCGAAACGGCGAGCGCTCACGGAATGCCTCCTCGGTCTACTTCACGGCGCCCGCGACGATTCCGCGGACGAGATGGCGTTGGAAGATCAGGTAGGCACCGATGACCGGCAAGGAGGTGATGAGCAGCCCCGCCATCAATGCCGGGTAGTCGGTGGTGAAGCGTCCCTGCAGCGAGAGCACGCCGACCGTCAGCGTCTTCACGCTGTCGGACTGGAGCATGAGGAGCGCGAACAGGAACTCGTTCCACGCCCAGAGGAAGTTGAAGATGATCAGCGTCGCCAGGGCCGGCTTCGCGAGCGGCAACATGATACGCCAGAACGTGCGGTGGATGCCGGCCCCGTCGATGCGGGCGGCCTCGATCAGCTCGTCCGGCAGAGACCGGAAGAAGGCCGTCATCAGGTAGACGTTGAACGGCAGGTTGAGCGCCGTGTAAAGCAGGATCACCGAGCCGTAGGTGTCGAGCAAGCCGAGCTGCACCATCTCGACGTAGATCGGCACCATCAACAGCAGGGGCGGTATCGCGATCCAGGCGAGCACGAAGAAGTAGACGACACCGCGGAGACGCCACTGGATCTTGGAGAACGAGTAGCCGGCGAGGGTCGCGCAGGCGACGCTCAGAACGACCGTGCTCAACGTCACGATCACGGAGTTCCGGAAGTAGACGTCGATGTTCGCGCCCGTCCACGCACGTTCGAACGCACCCAGAGAGGCCGTGGTCGGGAGCCCGATCTTGCTCCTGTCCCAGTCGGCCTGGGTCCTGAAGGCCGTCGCCGCCATGAAGAGCAGCGGCAGCACCGTCGAGAGGGAGAAGATGCCGAGCGCCGCGACGACCGGCCACGGCCGCCGGCGTCGGAAACGACGCTTGGCGGGAGGATGCTCGACCGCGACGCTCGCGCTGGCCACGTCAGGCCTCTCTGCGGGTCAGCGCTCTGATCTGAAGCGTTCCGATCAGGAGCACGATGCCGAAGAGAAGCACGCCGATCGCCGCCGCGTAGCCCATGTTCTGGTTCGTGAAGGCCTGGTTGTAGATGTAGAACTCGGACACGTACGTGTCGTAGCCGGGACCGCCGTTCGTGATCGTGTAGATGTAGGTGAACATGAAGGCGAAGGCCGTAATGGTGTTGACGACGAGCACGATCTCCATGACGCGCCGGAGGTTCGGAACGACGACGTGGCGCAGCACGCGCATCGAGCCGGCGCCGTCGATCCTGGCGGCTTCCTCGAGCGTGGGGTCGATCGCGCTCATGCCGGCCAGGTAGAGCAGGACGTTGTAGCCGAAGTTCGTCCAGATCACGACGAGCAGGATGATCGGGATCGAAGTGCTCGCGTCGCCCAGCCATTCCTGCCGGAGCGATCCCAGCCCAACTGCCCCCAGCGCCGAGTTGAGCGGTCCGTCGAGCTGCAGGACGGTCGCAGTCAGGATGCCGATCACGACCGTCGCATAGACGGCCGGGAGGAACACCGTCGCGCGAAAGAAGCGCCAGCCCGGCACCCGCCGGTGAATGACGTAGGCGACGAGCAGCGGGACGACCATCTGGACCGGCACCGAGAGAGCGAAGATGGCGTTGTTCCGCAACGCATGCAGAAAGAGCGGGTCGTCCAGGAGGAGACGGAAGTTGTGCAGGCCAACCCACTGGGCTGGCGCGATGCCGTCCCAGCGGGTGAACGCGTGGTAGAGGATGCTCCCGAAGGGATAGGCAACGAAGACCGTGACGAGAGCGACGGCCGGAAGCGCGTAGAGGAGTCCCCACAGCCACTTCGGGCTGCGGGGACTCCTGCGTGCGAGGGATACCGCTGGAGCGCTCAGGGGTTGAGCGTCTTCTTACCCTTCTGGACGTTCGCCATCGCTTGCTGGGGCGAGGTCTTGCCCGAGAACGCCGCCTGGAGCTGCACGTAGTAGAGCAGCGCCTCCTTCAGCGGAATGACGCTGTCGAGCACGGGAATCACGGTCTCGTCCGTCGCGTTCCGGAAGAAGACCGCGAACGGGTCGGTTGCCGCCGCGAGCGCCGCCTTGTTCGTCGGCGGAGCGCCCGTCAGCTGCGCCAGCCGCAACTGTGACGTCTTGTCGGTCGCGAGCTTGATGAACGCCCACGCACCTTCGGGGTTCTTCGCGTTCTTCGGGATTACCCAGTTGTGGAAAGAGTTGCCCGCCACCTTGTCCTTGAACGGGCCGTTCCCGGAGACCGGCAGCCGGCTGATGCCGAGCTTCGCCCCGAGGGCGCGGTGGAAGTCGCCGGCGACGAACGGGAACATCTGCACCATCGCCGCCTTCCCGGACGTGAAGTACGTGTTCGCGTCGTTGTTTTCGTGCGTCGAAGCGTCGGCGTTGACGCAGCCCTGCTTCTTGAACTGGACGAGGTCCTGGAGCGGCTTCACGAGCCTGGGATCGGTGTACTTGATCTGTCCCTTCCAGACCTTCGTGATGTCGCTCTTGGTCTTCACGAAGGAGACGTAGTTGTACGTCACCCAGTTGTCCGTGGAGTAGCCATCGCGGTCGCCGTATGCGAGCGGGATGATTCCCGCGGCCTTGAACTTCTTGCAGGCCGCGAGCACGTCCTTGTACGTCTTCGGCGGTTTGGCGACCCCCGCTTTCCTGAAGAGCGCCTTGTTGTAGTAGAGCGCATACGTGCCGTAGTCGTTCGGGATCCCGTAGATGTCGCCCCTTCCGTTCTTGCAGTCGAGGTCCAGGCAGGAGAGGTTCCACTGCGTCTGGCCCGCGTAGAAGCCGGGCGTGTCGTTCACGTCGTCGTTGAGCTTGCGGAGCGAGCTCAGCATGTACGGCGTCGTGTAGCCGCCCGAGTAGACGAGCATCGCGTCCGGAACCTTCCTGGAGGCGAAGGCTGCGGCGATCTGCGCTGTGAACTGGGCGTTGTTGATCGGAGTGAGCACGAACTTCACCTTCGAGCCGCGGTATGCCTTCTCGTACCGCGCCTTGATTCCGTCCACCCACTTCCGGTATGTCGAGCCTGGTGTGGCCCCGGCGTAGGTGCCCGAGAGCCAGATGGTGAGATTGCCGCCCTCGGCCCGGGTGGCCGGCCTTGCGCTCGAGACCGTCGCGACCGCGAGTGCGGCCACCGCGACCGCGAGCCCAGCGATCAGCGCGGCCCTCCGAGGTCGCGACGGGAAGGAAGGCTTACGCGTCATGACACCTCCACTCGGTTGTACGGGCGCCTGCCGGGAAGGGCAAGACTATAGCCCGAGAAAACGGTTCTCAATCCACGGCTCACGCGGCCGGGATCGAGGTCAGCGCACCGTCGATCGTGAGAACTGAGCCCGTGATGTACTCGGCGTCGTCGGAGGAGAGGTAGACGACGAGCCTGCCGACCTCCCGCGGCTGGCCGAGGCGGTGCGCGGGGACGACGTCGAGATAGTGCTGCTCGTCGATCGCCCCGCGAGCAACGTCGGCGTCCCACATCGGCGTCCGCAGCACCCCCGGCGCAATTGCGTTCACCCTGACGCCGAACGGGGCCCACTCGCCGGCCGCGATCTTGGTCATCATGATCACCGCGGCCTTAGGCGTGCTGTACGTCATGCGCCCGGGGTTCGGCGAGAATCCGCGGATCGACGAGATGTTGACCACGCTACCCGAGCCCTGCGGCACCATGATCCGCCCTGCCGCCCGCATACAGTAGAAGACGCCCGTCTGCATGACGGCGATCGAGTCGTGCCAGTCCTCGTCCGTGACGTCCTGCGTGTGCGGTCCGACCCGGCTGATTCCCGCGTTGTTGACGACGATGTCGAGACGCCCGAAATCTCGGACGACGGATTCGAACGCCGCGTCGACCTGTTCTCGCTCGGCGACGTTCGTCGGATAGGAGCGCGCCTCGACGCCGAGCCCACCGAGCTCGCCTGCAGCCTTCTCCGAGGACCGAGCGTCGATCTCGAGCACCGCTATGGCGGCGCCCTCGTTCGCGAGCTCCTCGGCGATCCCGCGTCCGAGGCCCGTTCCGGCTCCGGTGACGATCGCTACGCGTCCGTCAAGAACTCCCATTCCCACCTCCCGCTCGTATGGTCTCGTGACTGACATCGCCGCTCTCGAGGTGGCCGAGCGGACCCAACAGACTGCGGAGCTCCTCCTTCGTCAGCTCGCGGTCGCTCGTCGTGAGCACATTCATCCCTTGGTCGCTCCCGTTGTCAGCCCGCGGGTGCAGAAAAGGCGCCCGGCCGGGTACAGAGCGACCATCGGCATCGTCGCCCATACCATCCCGCAACGACGATAGACACGTTCAGGTTGAGGCGCCCTTCTGGGCGAACCTCGCGCGCCACGTGCCGGCCTTGTCGGAGACCTCCCAGGATGCTCTCGGCACAGGGCTCGCCCGCACGCGGTCCGAGATGCCTCGCGACAGCGCCCCCTGGAGACCGTCTCCCGAACGAGAGCAGGACTCACTCCTGCGCGAGCCTGCGTAGCTCCCGCACGATTCGGTCCTCGCTCGGGATCCACGCATTCTCGAGCGGGCCGGAGTACGGAATGGGCGTCTCGTCGCCGCTGACCAGGATGGGCGCAGCATCGAGCGACTCCCACGCCCTGGCGACGACCTGGGCGACGATCGTCGCCCCCCAGCTTCCGGCAGGCGGACACTCCTGGACGCAGGCGAGACGTCCCGTCTTCTCGACGCTCGCCACGATCGTCGCGAGGTCGAGAGGAGCGAGCGTTCTCGGATCGATGAGCTCCACGTCCACTCCCTCGTCTGCGAGCGCCCCTGCCGCGGCGAGCGACCGGTGACGCATCAGCTGCGTCGCGACAATGGTCACGTCCGAGCCCGGGCGCACCACCTCCGCGCGACCCAGCTCGACGAGACCGTCGCCGTCCGGTACCTCCCCTCGTTCCGGATAGAGGAGCTTATGCTCGAAGACGAGCACGGGGTTGTCGTCCCGGATCGCGGCCCTCAGCAGACCGTAGGCATCCGCGGGGGTCGCCGGGACGCAGATCTTGAGCCCTGGGACGTTCAGGAACCAGTTCTCGACCGATTGGGAGTGCTGGGCCGCGAAGCCACCGCCGCCGCCGTTCGAGAAGCGGACCGTAACCGGAACCGCGACCTGCCCGCCGGTCATGTACCGATACTTTGCGAGCTGGTTCGCGAGCTGGTCGTGACAGACGCCGGCGAAGTCGGCGAACATGATCTCGGCTACGGGTCGGAGGCCGGCCACTGCCGCTCCCAGGGCGCACCCGACGATTGCCTGCTCCGCGATCGGGGTGTCCCGTACGCGGCGAGGCCCAAAACGTTCGTAGAGACCTGCGGTCGCCTGGAACACGCCGCCGGCGGCGGCGACGTCCTCTCCGAAGATGATGACCCTCTCGTCTCGCTCGAGCTCGTCCGAGAGGGCGCGGGACACGGCCTCTCTGTAGGTGAGCTCGCTCACGCGTACACGTGCTCGAACCGCTCGTCGGGATCCGGGTCCGGCCAGGAGAGAGCGCGTTCGGTGGCAGCGCGGACGGCCTCCGCCGCCTCGGCGCGAGCGCGCTCGAGCTCGTCGGCGGAGGCGACGCCGCGCTCGCCGAGCACGCGCTCGAAGAGCGAGATCGGATCTCGCTCGAGCCAGCGCTCGAGCTCGCCGGGAGGACGGTACGCACCGGGGTCCGTTCGCGAGTGTCCCTTCTGCCGGTAGGTGAGGGCCTCGATGAGGGAGGGTCCCTCACCGGCCCGCGCCCGCGCGACCGCTCTTCCGACGACTCTCCTCACCTCCAGGACGTCGTTGCCGTCGACCTGCTCGGCAGCCATCGCGTAGGCCCCGGCGCGATCCGCAAGACGATCGACAGGCGTCGTCGTGGCCAGGGGCGAGTACTCGCCGTAAAGGTTGTTCTCGCAGACGAAGACCGCCGGCAGCTTCCAGATCGCAGCGAGGTTGAGCGCCTCGTGGAAAGCGCCGATGTTCGTCGTTCCGTCACCGAAGAAGGCAAGGCTGACGTCACCCGTGCCCAGGTACTGAGCCGCGAGCGCGGCACCGGCCGTGAACGGTAGGTGTGCGCCGACGACGGCGAACGAGCCGAGTGCACCGACGGACACGTCTGTGAGGTGCATCGAGCCGCCCTTGCCCTGACACAAGCCGTTCGCCTTGCCGAGGATCTCCGCCATGGAGCGGTCGAGCGGCGCTCCCATCGCGAGAACCGCGCCATGGCCGCGGTACGTGCACGTCGTCGTGTCGCCCGGGCGGAGCACGCTGCACGCACCAACCGCGACGGCCTCCTGCCCCTGATAGAGGTGTGTGCTGCCGCGGACCAGATTCTGCATGAAGAGGCGCATCACCTCGTCTTCGAAGAACCGGATCTCGATCATTCTCCGGTGCAGGGAGAGCAGGAGCTCCCTCTCTTCCGGCTCGCTTTCCTCGCCAGGGAGTCTCGCGGAGTCCGAGATCACGACGTCGGCGAGCATGACATACTCGCGCACGCCTTCGGCATACCTGTGAGAGAGGAAGACGTATGAAGATCTCGATGCCTCGCCCGCCCCACCGGCTCGAGCGTCTCCGGACCTGGATGGACGACGAGAAGCTGGACTGCACCGTGGTCTTCGGAACGGACAACGTCAACCACCTCTGCGGGTACTGGCGCTACTTCGGAGGGCCGTCCGCGCTCGTCGTCGGGCGCGACGGCGAGCGCACACTCGTGGTGATGCTCGACGAGGCGCGAATCGCGAGCGAGCTCTCGTCCGCCGACGAGGTGATCGGGTTCGGCGAGCGCGGCTTCGGCATCGACCTCGATCCCGTGGCAGGGCTGATCGCCTCCGTAGCCGCCGTGCCGGTCGTGGCGAATGCCCGGCGGATCGGGGTCTCCTCCGAGCTGCCCGGCGCCGACGACAGGTTCTCCGGTGCTGTCCCTGCCGAGGTCACCGACGCCGGCGACATCCTGTATCGCCTGCGCCTGATCAAGGACGAGGACGAGCTCGAGAAGATTCTCGCGTCCTACGAGCTCTGCTGGATTAGCCATCAGGCGATCGCCAAGGGATCGCAGCCGGGCATACAGGAGATCGAGCTCTTCACCGCCGCCCAGTCCGCCGCGCAGATCGCTTCTGGTGGTCCCATCGAGTTCGTCTGCGATCTCCTCTCCGGCCCGAACGCGGCAGAGGTCTGCTGCCCGATCCGCGTGGCGGGACGGCGCGAGGCCGAAGAGGGAGACGCGATCGTCGCCGACGTCGTCGTTCGATCCAACGGCTACTGGGGGGACTCCGCAGAGACGCACATCGCGGGCTCGAACGACGAGGTCTCGGCCGCCCGCGGGGAGCTGCTCGCGATTCTCGACGCGGCACGAGCCCAGCTCGTGCCCGGCGCGAAGGGCTCCGACGTCTTCCGCGACATGGAGGCGCGCATCCTCTCGACCTTTCCCGGCGGCGAGTTTCCGCACCACGGGGGCCATGCGCTCGGCCTCACCGGATTCGAGGATCCGCACATCATCCCCTCCGACGTGACGCCGTTCGAGCCGTGGATGGTGCTCGCGGTCGAGCCCGGCGTCTACTTCCCCGGCCGTTACGGCGTCCGCGTCGAGAACGTCTTCATCGTCACGCCGGATGGGGGCCTCGAGCTGCGTGAAGCCTTCGGGATGCGCGATGGCGCGGCTTGAGCGAGTCCACCACACGGGCTACACCGTCTCCGATCTCGATCGATCCGTCGCGTTTTACCGCGATCTCCTCGGCTGCGAGGTGCTGGCGACGCAGGAGAAGGAGGGCGGCTATCTCGCGGCCATCGTCGGGTATCCGGACGCACACGTCCGCATGGCGCACCTGCGGCTTCCAGGGGGCGAGCACGTGATCGAGCTCTTCGAATATCTCGCGCCCGAGGGGGACAGGGTCGACGTCGAACCGCGCAATGTCGGCGCCTCGCACCTCTGCTTCGTCGTCGACGACTTGCCGCGGACCTACGAGCTCCTTCGCGAGGCAGGGATCGACTCGTTCGTCAGCCCGCCGGTCGAGGTCGACACCGGCGTCAACCGCGGCGGCTACGCCCTCTACCTCAAGGATCCGGACGGGATCACGGTCGAGCTGTTTCAGCCGCCCGCCGGGCAGTAGTCGCGCGAGTCCAGCCCTCGAGCGCGGCGGTCACGATCGCGTCCGTCTCACCTAGGTACCGCGAAGGGTCGAGGAGCGTCTCGAGAGGCGGCAGGGCTGCGACGAGCTCGGCATCGAGCTCGCGCCTCACCGCCTCGGCGAGGACGAGCCCCTCGCGTCTCGCCATCGCGCACGCCTCGTAGACGAGGTCGTGCGCGGGTCCGCGTCCCACGATCGGCGCCGCGGCCATCATGACCGCCTCGGCCATGATCAGCCCGCCCTCGAGCTCGAGGTTGGCCCGCATGCGCTCAGGGAAGATCTCGAGGCCGACCACGACGCCGGCCGCGCCGGCGAGCGCACCCGCCGCGGCGGCGGTGATCGCCGGGGTCGCGTCCCACTCGACCTGCCACTCCCCGGCGGAGCGCTCGTGGCCCGCCTGCATGGCGGCGAGGAGCACCGGGACCTTCTGGGCAGCGAGGACGCTCAGGCCGACGACCGTCTCGCTGCCGATCGGGTTCGCCTTCTGCGGCATGGTCGAGGAGGCGCCGCGGAGGTGCCCTCCTGCCTCCTTGAGCTCTCCGATCTCCGGACGGGACAGCTCGATCACCTCCCGGGCGATCTTGCCGCACGTCCCGGCGACGGCCGCGAGGACGAAGCCGACCTCGGCGAGCCCGTCCCGCGCCGTGTGCCAGGGGACGTCAACCATCCCGAGGGAGAGCCGCGCCGCGAGCCGGCGGCGAAGCTCGCGGACCTCCGGCCCGAGGGCTGCGCCGGTGCCGGCGGCACCGAAGAGCTGGACGACCGCGGCGCGTGCGCGGACCGAACGGAGCCGCTGAAGATGCCGCTCCAGCTCAGCGAGCCAGACCGCGAGCTTTCCGCCAAAGGAGATCGGGACGGCGTGCTGGCCATGCGTGCGACCAGCCATGACGGTCGTTCGGTGCTCCTCGGCCTTCGACGCGATCGCGTCGCCGAGAGCCCACTCGAGCGTCTCCACCCGATCGAGAGCCCGGGCGAGCGTGAGAGCGAGCCCGGTGTCCATCACGTCCTGGGTCGTCGCTCCCCAGTGAAGGTAGCGCGCGACGTCGGGCGAAGATGCGGCCTTGACCTGCTCGAGCAGCGGGAGGATCGGGTAGCCGACGACGCGCGTCTGCTCGCGCAAGCGAGCGAGATCGGCCTTGTCCCGGGTCGCCTCGGCCACGATCGCCGCCGCGGCCTCGTTCGGAAGGATCCCGAGCTCGGACTGTGCGAGAGCCAGCTCCCGCTCGACCTCGAGCCACACCTCGACGAGAGTGGCCTCGGAGAAGAGCTCGAGAATTTCCTCGTCTCCGAAAATCTCGACGAGCGGCAAGAAGAGCGTCCGACCCTCTGCCACCCCTCACCCGCTTCGATGCGTCGGGCGAGTGTACGCTCGCGAGCCAGATGCGTTCGACCACGGGTCCACGGACGATGACCATAACCGCGGTCGAGCCGATCGTCCTGCGGATCGGCGAGGTCGACACCGGACGCGCGGACGGAACCCAGGACGCCTTCCTCGTTCGAGTGCACACCGACCAGGGAATCGTCGGGATCGGCGAGGCGGACACGTCCCCCTACGTGGCGCGCACGATCGTCGAGATGCCTTCGTCGCACTCGATCGCACGCGGGCTTGGGGAGCTGCTCGTCGGCGAGAACCCACTGGAGATCGACCGCCTCTGGCGGCTCATGTTCGCCGGCAGCGACCACTACGGCCGCGGGGGGGCGGCTCTGCACACGATCAGCGCGATCGACATGGCCCTCTGGGACATCGCCGGAAAGACTTCCGGGCGACCGGTCTGCGAGCTTCTCGGCGGTGCGCGCGTCCCTGAGCTTCCGGTATACGCGAGCGAGGTGATGCCCGAGACGGCGAGCGAGGTTCAAGGGATCGCCCGACGGGCGATCGACGATGGCTACGGCGCGCTGAAGCTCGGCTGGGGGCCGCTGGGGAGGAACCTCGATCTCGACGAGGAGCTCGTGCGCTCGGCAAAGGAGGTGCTCGGGCCGACTCGTGCGCTCATGCTCGACGGGGGCCGTGCTTACACGGTGAAACGCGCGCTCGAACTCCTTCGGCGGCTCGAGGACCTCAGCCTCTACTGGCTCGAGGAACCGCTCGCGCCTGACGACTACGACGGCTACAACCGTCTCTCGGACACGGCTTCCATCCGCATCGCGGCCGGAGAGGCCGACTCGTGCATCGGCCCGTTTCGGCGGCTCGTCGAGCACGGCCACGTCGACGTGCTCCAGCCGGACATCGCCCGCTGCGGCGGCTTCACCGTCGCCCGTGAGATCACCCGGCTCGCCCGCGATCGAAGCGTCGAGGTCGTGCCCCACTGCTTCTCGACGGGCCTCCTCGTCGCCGCGTCGCTCCACTTCGCGGCGACGCTCGACCGGCCCACGTACTCGGAGTACTCGGTCGCGGACTCGCCGCTCGTCAACGGGCTCCTGGCGGAGCCCTTCCGGCTCGTAGACGGCAAACTCGCGGTTCCGACCGGCCCGGGGCTCGGGGTCGATCTGAACGAGGACGTCGTTGAGAGGATGAGAGTGAACTGATGGCGGCGATCGAGTTCGAGCACGTCACCAAGCGCTTTCCGGACGGCACCGTCGCGGTCGACGACATCGAGCTGACAGTCGCCGACGGCGAGTTCATGATCTTCGTCGGCCCGTCCGGGTGCGGAAAGACCACGGCGCTACGCATGGTCGCCGGCCTCGAGGAGATCACGTCCGGCGAGATCCGAATCGGGGGCCGGGTCGTTAACGATCTCGAGCCGCCTGATCGCGACATCGCCATGGTCTTCCAGAACTACGCGCTCTACCCCCACATGTCGGTTGCGGACAACATCGGCTTCCCGCTCCGGATGCAGCGGCTCAGGAAGTCGGAGACGAGCGACCGGGTCCGTGCGGTCGCATCTCTGCTCGGCATCGACGATCTGCTCAAGCGCAAGCCGCGCGAGCTCTCGGGCGGGCAGCGCCAGCGGGTCGCGATGGGACGCGCGATCATTCGACATCCGCAGGCGTTCCTGATGGACGAGCCCCTCTCGAACCTCGACGCGAAGCTTCGCGTCCAGATGCGAGCCGAGCTCGTCAAGCTTCACCGGCGGCTGGACGTCACGACGATCTACGTCACGCACGACCAGACCGAGGCTATGACGCTCGGCCAGCGCGTCGCGGTCCTCTACCGCGGCGCGATCCAGCAGGTGGATACGCCGCAAGGCCTGTACAGGCGACCCACGAACACGTTCGTGGCCAGCTTCATCGGCAGCCCGCCGATGAACTTCGTTCGCGGCCGTCTCGGCGATCGACAGGTCGACCTCGGCGACTACGTGATCGAGCTGGCGGACGAGCTCCGCCGGAGGCTCCGCCGTAACTCCGGCGAGGTCCTCGTCGGGCTACGGCCGGAGGAGTTCCAGGACGCGCGCCTCGATCGGGACGGATCGCGGACGATCGTCCCTGCCGAGATCGAGGTCACCGAGCAGCTCGGCCCGGAGACCTTCGCCTACTTCCGCGTCGACGGCCTCGACGTGGTGGAGATCGGCGACCGGCCGGTCGAGTTGGCCGGAGCGCTATCCGCACGACTCGACCCGCGTACGAGTGCCGAGCCGGGCGAGCGGCTCGACCTGGCGATCAACGCGGGCGGGTTGCACCTCTTCGACCTCGAGAGCGGTGAGTCGCTGATCGGCCGGTAGCAACTAGGTGACCCTGTGGGCCTCGATGAAGCCAGCGTCGAGTTGCGAACCGAGCCCCGGTTCCTGCTCCGGCGTCCAGCCCTGGTTCGCGTCCGCGGCCAGGATGAAGCCGTCGCCTCCCGCGTCCCGCGCGAGACGGGCGTGCACCGCATCCTGCTCCGGCTCGAGCCCGCCGACCTTGAGCTTGAGCCCGGCCAGTCCGAGCTCCTTCAGCTCGGAGACCTCCGCCGTGAGATCGGCGCTCTCGTCGTAGTAGCCGCCGATCGCGATCATCGGGAGCTTCGAGCGGTAACCACCCCAGAGCCGCCAGAGGGGCTGCCCGAGCGCTCTGCCGACCGCGTCCCAGACGGCTGTGTCGACGCACGCGCAGGCGACGAGCCGCGGCGCGGGTCGCGCAGGATGTCGAACGTCGCCGGCCGCGCGAGCTCCCAGCACCGCTCGACGGCCAGGGCCTCCTCGCCGATCAGGCGCGGCGCAATCTCCTGTTGGATGATGCGGTCGATCTCGAGCAGATCGGCGTCCTCGTCGCCGGCCGGTAGGAGCTGCCCTCGTAAGGCCGCCCAAGGGGAACCCGGATCGGCGTCGTCTCGATGGTACGAATCGTGAGGCGATCGGCCATCACTCCCCCTTCACGGCGCCCGAGACGAGCCCGCGGACGAAGAACCGCTGCCCGAAGAGGTACAGCGCGACGATCGGGAGTGTTGCCAGCGTCAAGCCCGACATGACCACCGGCACGTCGAGGCTGTAGCGGCTCTGGAAGCCGGTGATCCCCACCATCAGCGTCTTCTTCGAGTCGTCCTGGAGGAAGACGAGCGCGATGAGGAGCTCGTTCCAGACCCAGAGCACGTTGACGACCGCCAGCGTTACGAGCGGAGCGCCAGAGAGCGGGAGCACGATCCGACGGAAGACGTCCCACGAGGAGGCTCCGTCGATGGTCGCCGCCTCGATCAGGCTCCGCGGGATCGTCCGGAAGAAGCTCGTCATCATGAAGATCGAGAACGGCAGCATCAGCCCGACGTAGATGAGGATCACGAGACGGAAGGTCGAGATCCAGCCCAGGTTTGCGCCGAACACGAAAAGGGGCACGAGCAGGACGACCGGCGGCACGACCATCAGCGAGACGAGCAGCGAGAACAGCAGGTCCCGGCCCCGGAAGTTCCAGCGCGAGAAGCCCCACGCCGCGAACGAGGCGACGGCGAGCGTCGCGGCCACCGCGCCTGCCGTGAGGATCGCGCTGTTCAGGAACCAGCGCGGAAACTGATCGTCGAGCGCTGCGTCGAACCCGTGCAGCGTCGGGTGGAGCGGAGGCGCAAAGGGCTGGTCGAGGAAATCACCCTGGGTCTTGAAGGCTGCCGTGATCATCACGTAGATCGGAAACAGCGCAACGACGGAGGCGAGTGCGAGCACGCCGTGCTTGGTAAGCCGGCCGAGCGTGCTACTCAACGGTTCCGGCTCCGGCCCGCCGTTGGATTCGGAAGAAGAACGCGATCAGCACGAGCGTCGCGCCGAACAGGATGACGGCCGCCGCGGCGGCGAGGTCAGGCGCGGAGTACTGAAACGCGGACTGGTAGATGTAGAGCTCACTGACCTGCGTCGCATCGCCAGGACCGCCAGTTCCCTGCGAGATCACGTAGACGTAGTTGAAGACCCACGAGACCATCGTGATCGCCTCGACGACGACGTAGAACGCGATCACGCCCGCGAGCTGAGGGACGGTCACGTAACGGTGCAGACGGAAGAACCGGGCGCCGTCGATCCGAGCCGCCTCGAACGTTTCAGCCGGGAGCGACAGGAGCCGAGCGAGGAAGAGGATGATGCCGAAGCCGAGCTCCTTCCACACGATCACCCCGGTCATCGTCCAGAGCGCCCAGCCGGGATCTCCGAGCCAGTCGAAGGCGAGCCCACCGAGGCCGACGCCGCGCAGACCCTGGTTCAGGAGCCCGTTCAGCTGCAGGATCTGGCCGAAGATGACAGCGACGACCGGGATCGGGAGGATGTACGGCAGGAAGACCGTCGCCCGGTGAAACCGCCAGCCGCGAAGCGCCTCGAAGAGGAGCACGGAGAGAAGCAAGGCGATCAGCACGAGGATGGGGACGGCCAGCAGCAAGCGGCCGTTGTGCTTGAGTGCCGCTTGGAAGGTGGGGTCCGTGATCGTCAGACTGAAGTTCTCGAGCCCGACCCACTCCCCCTTGTGCTCGAGCGACTGGCGCACGAGCTCGACCATCGAATAGCCGAACACGAAGAGGACGACGGCGAGCGCAGGCGCGATCCAGACGAGTGGCTCGGCCCGTCCGAGACGGAGCATGCGACGGCGGCGTCGCGGTCGGAGGAGGGCGGCGACTTCGGGAGAGGTCACGAGGAGTTCTCCTCTCGAACGTGCGCTGGGGCCGGTCTGTGGGCTCCCTGCGCGAGAGGATCAACGCCGGTGAGCACGCTTGCGACGACTTCGGTCTCGAGCGTCTCCCCGGGCCCGAGGGTAGCCGCGCTGCCGCTCGCGACACTATCGGCGAGGCTTCCAGGAGGGCTCGTGCACGGCTCCGTCAGGAGGAAGTAGTGGCCGCGCCAGCCACCGTAGACGCCGAAGAGCCAGACGGTGGAGAAAACCTCGCGTTCGAAGGCGAGCTCGAGGCCGACGCCGACAGACGGGTGCGTGACCACGCACCATCCCTCGCGCAGGTCATGGGCGAAGAAGAACTCCGTGATCCCGGTCTCCGGGCGGGGAACGCGGCTGAGGTCGTGTCGGGTGCCCGCTGCATCCGCATGGAGCGGCCAGGACAGCTCGCCCACCTTGTCTCCCGCCCGCCCGTAGTACGGCGGCTGCGTCCCCAGGCGTTCGGCGGGAAGGTGGAGGCGGGAGCCCGGCCCGACCGCATGTGAGACATGGAGGTTCCACACGAACGACACCGGTTGCGTGCCGAGGTTGCCGAGGCGATGCCGACAGGTCACCGCGTTAGAGTCGCGGCGCACGGAGATCCACTTCTCCATGAGGCACGGCAGTGAGGCGCTGAACCGACGCAGGTGGAGCGTCGCCTTCTCGCCGTCGTCTTCCTCGACCGCCCACGCCCACGACCCGATCCAGAGATCACCGTGGTCGTGGTACGTGTTGCCGTCCAGGCTGCAGGGCGCATCAGTGGGGAAGAGCTCGTCCCAGCCACCGCACCAGACGTCGTCGAACGCTGCCCCCGCGTAGGTTGCGCGGAGGCCGACGCGCGGGTTCTGCCAGAGGAGGTTGAAGCCCGTCGGCTTGTGCACGAGCTCGAGGATCTTGCCGCCGGCGTCCGGAAAGACCGACAGGAAGAGCTCGTCGGCATGCAGTCCGATCCCCGGCACCCCGGCACGGACGAGCGAGGTGTCGACGAGGCGACCTCCGGGGGCGCTCAGCGGAGCGCCCCCGGCAACGAGATTCCTACTTGTACGACTTGGCCCACGTGGCGAAGTTCGCGATCAGGTCGCGGTTCGTGCGCCGGATCCGCGCTGCGACCTTCTCGGACGACTCGGCCGCCTGCTTGGCGTCAATGCGACCAGCGAGGAGAAGTTGCACGTTCGCGAAGTTCGCTTTCGCGTCGAACTCGCTCGGAATGAAGTTCTCGAGGTAAGGAGCGCCTTGTTTGACGTGGTTGAACGCCACCTTCTGTTGCGGAAGCTTGATCAGGCGCGTGTTGAACCGGTCGTCCGCGGGGAAGGCTCCCGTGGTCTTGAACCACGAGCTCAACCGTTCGGGTGTGTGCGTGAACATGATGAAGTCGGCGACCACCTGGGGATACTTCGTCCAGGCGGTGATGCCGATGGTCTGCGACGTCGAGCCGAGTTTGCCGGCGTACGGGCCGTTGCCCCACTTGGGCATGGCCATGATGCCCACCTTGTTGATACCCACCTGCTCGACGAACTTCTTTATGTCCGAGCCTGCCGTGACCGTCATCGCCCCTTTCCCCGCGGCCCAGCGGTCCTGGCCGGGGTAGAGAGTGAGGGAGTTGATGTCGTCGTTCCAGCACTTGTGGTCGCGCATTTCCTGGAGCCGAGTCCACCAGAGTGCGTGCTTGGGGTCGGTGAACTTCTGCTTCCCGGTTACCGCCGCCAGGACGTCGCTAAGTGACACGCGCTGGCTGCCGATCATCGCGTAGAGCCAGCCGCCGAACCAGCCGTCACTGACTCCACCTTCGAACGGCGTGATCCCCTTCGCGTTCAGCCTGTCGCAGGCGGCGAGCAGCTGTTTCCACGTCTGCGGCGGTTTTACCCCGGCCCTTGCCAGGACGTCCCTCCGGTACAGGACTGGGAAGGACGGCTGCACATACCAGGGGGCCGTCCAGACCTTGCCGCCGTACGTGTCCTCGGCGATGTTCAGGTAGTGCCTGAGCTCCGACCTCGGGATGTAGTCGGAAACAGGCTTCGTCGACCCGGCCCAAGCGTCCTCGAGCGACCAGATGCCGCCCCAGAAGTACTGGATGTCCGGCCCTTTCTTTGCAGCGGCAGCGGCCTTAAAGGCCGGGACGAGACCATTTGTCGTCTGCAGGACGGTCTTGATCGTGACGTTCGGGTGCTTCTTCTGGTACAGCCTGACTGTCTGGGCGAGCCAGTTTTTCGCTCCCTTGGCTTCCTGCTCACCCCACCACCACATAGTCAGGCGCACGGGCTCGGTCGGAAACTGAGTCGACGATTTCGGGCTAGCGCCGAACCCTCCAGGGACGATTGCCAGTGCGGCCGCGAGACCCACGACTGCCACGATCCTCAACGCTCTACTCATCACTCCATCCTCCCTCACCGTCAAAAGGTCACCGTCACCCCGCCGTCCACCGTCACGACCTGGCCTGTGAGGTACGTGTTCTCCTCGCTCGCGAGCCAGGCGACATGCTGCGCGATCTCCCCCGGCTCGGCAGGCCGGCGAAGTGGCAGCTTGCCGTACTTCACGTAGACGTCACGAAACCACTCGCTCTCGAGCTCGTTCCTGCCCTCGACGACGGACATGCGTGTCGACACGAAGCCGGGCGCCACCGCGTTCACAAGGATGCCGTGCGGTCCGAGCTCGATCGCGAGCGTCCGCGTCGCCTGATTCAGGCCCGACTTCGCCACACCGTAAGACAGAGCCATCTCCTCCCCGAACTGCCCCTGAATCGAGGTGATGTTCACGATCCGCCCGTAGCCGCGCGGGATCATACCCCGGGCCGCGATACGGGCCAGGAAGACGGGCGCGTCAAGGTTGACCGCAAGAACGCGCCGGTACGACTCGAGCGAAAGGTCGACGGCCAGCGCCGGCTCGTAGATGCCCGCGTTGTTCACCAGAACGTCGAGCGGCCCAACTGCCGCTTCGACCTCTTCGACGAGTGCGTCCAGCAGCTCCGTTTCGGCCAGGTCGAAGCGAAACGCCGTCACCGAGCCGTCGACCTCGAACGCGGGCTCCCGATCGACCAGCGCGACCCGTGCACCGTCGGCGACAAGACGGGCGACGATCGCTCGACCGATTCCGTTGGCCCCGCCTGTGACGAGCGCGGTACGGCCGGCGAGGTGCGTCATGGTGCGCCGATTATCCACCCCCGGCAACCGACTTGCAGAGCGCTCAGGTCACCTTCGGAAGTGGGGATGAATTCGCACCAAGGACGAGGCTATGCTGAGCGGCGATGCTGCGGGCACTTGCCTGCTTTGTCACCGCTGCCGTCGTAGTCGGGCTCGCGCTGACCGTCTCGGGCACTCGCGCCGCCTCCCGTTGCCAGCCGACCGAAGGCGACGGTGCCGGCCCCTTCCAGCAAACTCGTGTGGCCGCGCCACGTCGCGCGAAGATAGGCACCGGCCACGTACTGCACGGACGCGTCCTGCGGGCACCCGACTGCGCGCCGGTCGCCCGCGCCCTCGTGGTCCTCTGGCAGGCCGGACCCAACGGCTACGGCCCGCGCGGGCGCGGAAGTGTCGTCACCGATCGCGCGGGGAGATTTCGCTTCGAAGGTCCAATCCCTACCTCCTACGGGCGGCAGCCGCACATCCATATCGCCGTCTTCCACCCTGCCTACGACGAGCTCTTGACCCGATACGTGGTCCGGCGGAGTGCGAAGACAGGCCGGATCACGCTCGTCCTGGCCCGGCTCTTGTAATCGCAGTTACTAGTTGCCGTGGGTAAACACGTCCGCCTTGCAGCCAGGGCTTTCACGATGCGCCCGCCAGGATTCGAACCTGCGACCCGCGGATTAGAAGTCCGCCGATCTGTTTACGAAAACGCCCGTCCAACCGCATGGTTGAGCCAATCTGGCGCGATGTCCCAAGGGTCTTGTTACAAAACGATCCGGCTGACTTCCTGTCGGACGTGACCGAGCGCGCGGCGACTCGAACCGAACGGCTCTCTGAGGCGACTCAGGCGCCCGACGCGCGCCAGCCACCGGGTGCGTATGACGTGCGCACCGCTTCGACGTAGGGCACGGGGCTGACCACTGCGGCGATTTCGACCTGGACGTGGGGCTCGACCGTGGGCTTCGCGGTGCCCCCGTCCTCCTCTCCCCAGACGAGAGCGACGTCCGTTCCGAGCTCCGCGTATTCGGCGTCGAGCACCGCGAGGGTCAGCATCTTGCCCTCGTTTGCGCTGTAGCCGATCCAGGTGGAGACGCCGACGGTCTCTCCGTCGACGGTCACGCGGTCGAACTGGTGCATCGAGTAAACCGCCGACGGCCAGTCCATGAACTTCGCCCGCTCGTCGGGCTGGAACATCGTCCCGATTGTGCGCGTCACGTCCTCGTCGTCGAGCGCCAGCGTGACCTTCTTGCGGTGATCTCCGTGGGCCATCTCCTCCAACGCCTCCCGCCCGACGAAGTCGTGGTCGAAGGCGACGTAGCTCCCGTAGCCGAGATCCCACGGCGTGAAGTAGTAGTCCTCGACTTCGTCGGAGACGAAGCTGCCGCCAAGCGAGGCGGATCCCTCGTATCCCGTCGCGGGCAGCCATTCGCGGTAGGCCAGCATGCTCTCTCCGGAGTACACGGCCGGAAGAGGAGAGGGGATCCAGCCGGACTCGAGCGTGTTCGACGAGTACGCCCGACCGCCGGCCAGTCGGAGACCGAACTCCTCCCCGGCCGTCACGAGCGCCTCGTGGACCGCTTCGCCGTCGTCCCAGGGGCCGAAGAGCTCCCACCCTGGCTGCCCGACCATGCCGTGGCGCAATGCGCCCACGTTCTTGCCGGCCATGGTCACGCTCGTCGTGCGGAAGAACCCGAGCTCGGGCGGAGTGCCGCCGAGCGCCTTCCCGATCACCTGCATCGCGTTCGGGCCCTGCACCTGGAAGCGGAAGGATCTGCGGCGTCCGTCCGTGCGCAGGGCGCTCCTCAGGTCGAGATCGACGGCGACGTCGTATCCGCCGGTCTCGGCGTGGTAGATGATCCAGTTCAGCGCGGGGGCCCGACCGACCAGCTCGAAGCGGTCGCCGCCGAGCGCGAACAGGATGACGTCTCCGACGACGTAGCCGTCGGGGCTGCACGGCACGGTGTGCTTGGCCCGATCGCACGTGTATCCGTCGAAGCTGTTGACCGCGAGATCCGAAAGGAGCCTGAGCGCGTCCGGGCCTTCGACCCTCAGGTCGTTCATGTGGTACGAGAGATTGAAGAGGACGCACGTCTGTTGCCAGGCTCGCTGTTCGTCGCGCCAGTTTGTGAATTCCGGCGGCACGCCCGGATAGACGTTCGGCCCGGCCTTCGCGTTGCGAAGCAGCTCGACCGGGCTCTCGGCCGTCGCCAGCAGGTCTTCGAGGCTCCGATGGCTCACGCTCCGCTCCCTCTAGAGGATGCCGCGACTCGCGGTGTCGATGCCACCCGGCAAGCCGCGCTCGACGGCATCGGCGACGTTGAAGAGATGTCGGCGCATCGCCGCCTCGGCGGCGTTCGCGTCTCCGGCGCTCACGGCTTCGACGATCGCCGCATGCTCGGCCACGGATGCAGCCGGGCGTCCCGGAATCAGGATCGTGCGGTACTGGTAGCGCACCGTCTGCGCGTTCAGGCTTTGGATCAGTCGGACGGCGGTCGTGTGGCCCGACAGCTCGAGGAGGGTCGCGTGCAGGTCGCCGTTCGCGTCCGACGCGCCGAGGAGATCGCCGCGTTCGAGGAGCTCGCGGTGATGGGCGAGACATTCGCGTAGACGGCGGCCACCGGCCTCGTCGATGCGCTCGGCCGTCTTGCGGACCGCCAGGCCCTCGAGGACGGCGCGCGCCTGCAGGATCTCGACGGCCTCCTCGTCGCTGACTCGGCGGACGCGCGCGCCCCGATGGGGCTCGCGAACTACGAGCCCGTCCTGTTCCAGACGGATGAGCGCGGTGCGCACGGCGCCTCGCGACATGTGGAACGTCGTCGAGATGTCCGACTCGATCAGGCGCGCCTCGGGAGCGATGTCACCGCGGACGATGGCCTGGCGGAGCGCGTCGTAGCTCGAGGTGACCGCCATCGTGCGGGACGCATACTGCACGAATGTCGCGAAGATCGTCAACAATTCTGTCTTCATGTCACCCGTGGAGCAACGCGCGGCGACTGTCGCAGTGCTCGGCCTTGGTGAGGCGGGTGGTCGACTCGCTGCGGACCTCGTCTCGCTCGGCGTCGACGTGCGCGGCTACGATCCGGCCGCCGTCTCGGCTCCGAGTGGCGTCGCCCGGACCGACGACCCCGCGTCCGCTGTAGCCGGAGCGACGATCGTGCTCGCGCTGACGACTGCGGAGACGGCACTCGCAGCCGCAGAGTCGGCACTTCCTGGGCTTCAAACGGAGGCGGTCTACGCCGACCTCAACACGGCTACGCCCGTGCTCAAGAGCGAGACCGCCGCGCTCGTAGCCGGGGCCGGCGCACGCTTCGCGGACGTCGCGCTGCTCGGGCCGGTCCCCGCCCGCGGGCTCGCCACGCCGGCCGTGGCGTCGGGAACTGGCGCGCAGGCCTTCGCCGACGCTTTCCGACCCCTCGGCATGCCGGTCGACATCGTGTCGGACCGTCCCGGTGACGCCGCGACGCTCAAGCTGCTGCGCTCCGTCTTCATGAAGGGGCTCGCGGCGTCCGTGCTCGAGAGCCTGCGGGCGGCGGACTTGACAGGACAGGCCGAGTGGCTCGAAGGCGAGATCGCTGCGGTCATCGGAGAGCCGCTCCTAGAGCGACTCGTGGAGGGGAGCCATCGCCACGCCGCGCGCCGGCTCGACGAGATGGAGGCGGCGACCGAGCTCCTGCTCGAGCTCGGTGTCGAGCCGCGCGTCACCAGCGCGACCGCGGCGATCCTCGCCGAGGTCGCCGCGGAGGCGGCACCGGGCGGAGACGGGATGCGGTCGTGACCGCGCACACCACCGCCGTGACGTCACCGAGCTCTCGCGCCCGCTCTCTCGTGAAGGGCGCGTACGACCTGCACGTGCACGTTGCCCCCGACGTGCCTCGACGACGCATCGACGACCGCGCACTCGCGCAGCGGCATGCCGAGCTGGGGCTCGCCGGCTTCGCGCTCAAGTCCCACTACACGTCCACCGCCGAGCGCGCTCAGGTCGTCTCGGCCCTCTTCCCGGAGGTCGAGGTCGTCGGTACCTTGACCCTCAACTGGGCGGTGGGCGGCATGAACGCGCTCGCCGTCGAGATCGCCGCGCGTGAGGGCGCCCGGATCGTGTGGATGCCTACTGTCGACTCGCCCGCCGAGACCGCAGGGAGGACCGAGCCGAAGGACGGAGATAAGGTTCCGCAGTGGGCGCGACTCCAGCATGAGCTTCGCAGCCTCGGGCTGAGCGTCGAGGAGGTGCACGTCACCGATTCCGAGGGACGGCTCCTTCCAGGGACGCGGGAGGTGCTGCGGGCGATCGCGCGACACGACCTGATCCTCGCCACGGGTCATCTCGCGCGCGACGACACGTTCGCAGTCGTCGACGGGGCACTCCAGGAGGGCGTCGAGCGGATCGTCGTTACGCACCCGGAGTTCCCGTGTCAGAACTTTTCGCTCGACGATCAGCGCGCGCTCGCCGAGCGCGGGTGTCTCTTGGAGCGCTGCTTGAGCACACCGTTGAGCGGAAAGACCGAGTGGGATCACGTCTTCGACGGCGTGCGCGCCGTGGGCATGGAGCGCTCGCTCTTCTCGAGCGACTGCGGGAACCCGGACTACCCGCCGGTCGAGGACGGGCTCGCGCTGTGGGCGGACCGTCTGCTCGAAGCCAGGTTCGCCGAGGACGAGGTGCGCGAGCTGATCGTCGGGCAGTCTCGGCGTCTGGTGGGCGCCTCATGACGCGCAAGCTCCTCGTGATCGGCGCTCACTCCGCCGACTTCGTCTGGCGGGCGGGCGGTGCCATCGCCGTCGCGACGTCGGCCGGCGGAGAAGCTCGCGTGCTTGCGCTCTCGTACGGCGAGCGAGGGGAGTCGGGCGAGCTCTGGAAGGAGGAGGGGCAGACCGTCGAACGCGTGAAGGAGATCCGGCACGGCGAGGCAGAGCGGGCGGCGGCGGCGCTCGCCGCCGGGTTCGAGTGCCTCGATCTCGGGGACTACCCGCTCGAGGTCGACGGCGAGGCGCTCGTATCGATCGCCGATCGGATCCGCGCGTTCGCTCCCGACGTCGTACTCACGCACACGGACCGGGATCCCTTCAATCCCGATCACGCCGCCGCATTCTTCGCGGTCGAGAAGGCTCGCGCCCTCGCCGCGGGCGCCGGCGTCCCGAGTGCCTTCGAAACGGTCGAGCCGCCCGAGCTGCTGCTCTTCGAGCCGCATCAGCCCGAGCTCTGCAACTTCACGCCGACGACACTCGTCGACATCACTCCCGTGATCGAGCAGAAGAACGCCGCCATGGCGGAGATGAAGGCGCAGTCGTACCTCCACACGTACTACTCGCAACGCGCCGAGCAGCGCGGCAACCACGCGCGGCGCTCCTCGGGAAACGCCGCGATCCGCTATGCCGAGGCGTTCCAGCGCGTGACTCCTCAGGTCGTGAGCGCACTGTGACTGCGTTGTTCGGGGAGCTCGCCAGGCTGGGAACGGCGACCATCCACGAGGCGGCCGGCCGTGCCGCCGTGATCGACATGCCACTCATCCAGATCGTCCCCGGCTCACGTGCGGCCGGCCCGGCGCGGACCGTCCGCTGCGGACAGGACGACAACCTGATGGTGCATGCCGCGGTGGCGGAGGCCGAGCCGGGCGAGGTGCTCGTCCTCACCATGCCCGAGGCCAGGCCCGTTGCACTTCTCGGCGAGCTACTCGCGACGCAGGCGAAGGGCGCAGGCGTCGCCGCGGTGCTGGTCGACGCTGCGGTGCGTGACGTCGAGGAGCTGCGCGGGGTCGGGTTGCCGATCTGGACGCGGTACGTCCGCGTGACCGGAGCGGACAAGCAGGTCCCGGGCGCAATCGGCGAGCCCGTCGAGGTCGCAGGCGCCCTCATCCGGCAAGGCGACGTGGTCGTGCTCGACGCCGACGGCGCAGTCGTCGTCGAGCGGGAGCGGGCGGACGAGGTCCTCGCGTCGGCTCTCGCCCGCGAGGAGCGCGAGCGCGAGAAGCGCGCGAAGCTGGAGGCCGGGCAGCTGTCGTACGACCTCGACGGCCTGCGAGACCTCGTGGAGTCGTGACCGAGCCGATCCACGACCTCGCCCGGATCGGGCATGCCGAGCTGCTGACTCCGACGCCGGAGGAGAGTCTCCGCTTCTTCGTCGACGTGCTCGGCATGGAGGAGGAAGCGCGAGACGGGCAGTCCGTCTTCCTGCGAGGCTGGGGGGACTACCTCCGTTACAGCCTGAAGCTCACGGAGTCGCCGCGGGCCGGGCTCGGGCACGTGGCGCTGCGAGCCTGGAGCCCCGAGGCGCTCGAGCGCCGCGTCGCCGCTGTCGAGGCGAGCGGACTCGGGCTCGGCTGGATCGAGGGCGACGTGGGACACGGCCGGGCGTACCGCTTCACAGATCCCGACGGACACGTCTTCGAGGTCTACTACGAGGCAGAGCGCTACGAGGCGCCCGCGCATCTGCGCCCGTCGTGGCGCAATCAGCCGCAGCGCTACGTCGGCCGCGGCGCTGCCGTGAAACGACTCGACCACGTCAACGTCCTCGCGGCGGACGTCCGGGCGAACAGGACGTTCGCGCAGGACGTGCTCGGCTACCGGCTGTACGAGCGAATCGAGCTCGACGACGGGACCGAGACCGGCGCATGGATGAGCCTCTCGATCGCGGCCCACGAGCTCATCTACGTCGCGGACGCACGCGGCGCGACGGGCCGCCTTCACCACCTCGCGTTCTGGGTGGACACCCGCGAGGAATGCCTTCGTGCGGCCGACATCTTCGTCGACCACGATGTGCCGATCGAGGCAGCGCCCTCGAAGCACGGCGTCGCGCAGGGCTTCTTCCTGTACGGGTTCGAGCCCGGAGGCAACCGGATCGAGGTCACGACCGGGGGCTACTTCGTGTACGACCCGGACTTCGAGCCGATCACGTGGACGGCCGCCGAACGAGCACGCGGCCAGTACTGGGGCGTGAAGACGATCGAGAGCTTCCACACGTACGGCACACCCGACGTCGACCACGTAGCGACGGACGAGGCAGCGTCATAATCGACATGGCGACTGGCCTGCCTGGAGAGGAGACTCGTACATGACGTATCGAAACCTCGAAGAGAAGCTGCAGGCCGCCGGCAGCGCCGTCGAGCTGACGCGGAACTCACAACTCGGGCCGTACGTCTATCCGGCCGTACCCGCCGAGTTCACGAACTGGCGCGACGAGCAGGTGGCGTGGCGCGAGTCGTGCGCACTCTTCGATCAGTCGCATCACATGACCGACCTCTACATCGAGGGCCCGGGCGTGATCCCGCTCCTCACGAGGCTCGGCATCAACACGTTCGCGAATGCCGCCGTCAACAAGGCGAAGCAGTTCGTCGCGTGCAACCCCGACGGCTTCGTGATCGGAGACGCCATCCTCTTCTTCCTCGACGACAATCGCGTCAGCCTCGTCGGCCGACCGTCCGCGCACAACTGGGTTCAGTACCACGCCGAGACGGGTGACTACGACGTCAGCGTCGATCGCGACGAGCGCACGGCCGTCAATCCGACGGGCGGTCGGAAGCTCTACCGCTTCCAGGTTCAGGGCCCGAACGCGATCCAGGTTCTCGAGAAGGCGATCGACGGCGCGCTGCCGGACATCCCCTTTTTCAACATGGGTGAGCTCACGATCGGCGGGCGAAAGGTGCGCGCGCTCCACCACGGGATGTCTGGCGTGCCGGGCCTCGAGCTCTTCGGGCCGTGGGAGGAGCGGGAGGACGTCCGGGGCGCGATCATCGAGGCCGGTCGGGACTACGGGCTCCTTCAGGTCGGCTCGAGGGCGTACGCGACGAACACGCTCGAATCCGGCTGGATCCCGTCGCCGCTTCCGGCGATCTTCACAGGCGAGCTAAAGACCTATCGCGAGTGGCTGCCGGCCGACTGGTACGAAGGCACCGGCTCACTCGGTGGGAGCTTCGTTTCGAGCGACATCGAGGACTACTACCTCACGCCGTGGGACCTCGGCTACGGCTCGTTCGTCAGATTCGACCACGACTTCATCGGACGAGAGGCGCTCGAGGCGATGGCCGAGTCCCAGAGACGCCGCAAGGTCACGCTCGCCTGGAACGGCGAGGACGTCGCGCGAGCGATGGGGACGCTGTTCGAGAAGGGCGATCCGGCCAAGTACATCGACCTACCGCTCTCGAACTACGCCACCTGGCCGTACGACCGCGTGACGATGGACAACGAAGTCGTCGGGATCTCGACGTTCTCCGGGTACAGCTACAACGAGAGATCGATGCTGTCCCTCGCGATCGTGGACGACGAGGTCGCGATCGGAAACGAAGTCATCCTGCTCTGGGGTGAGGAGGGCGGCGGCACCGACCGACCGGTCGTCGAGCGCCACGACCAGATCGAGATCCGCGCGGTGGTGAGCCCCTGTCCGTACTCCGAGGTCGCCCGAATGCAGTACGCCGAAGGCTGGCGTACCAGAGCCGGCGTCTGAGGCGCGCCAGCCCGTCCGGGGCTCAGTCGGCGGGGAGGCGCAGCAGGGTCGACCCCGGCACGCGCTCGAGCAGCTGGCGGTTCCCGAGCGCGATGTCGAGGTTCACGCGTGCGATGCGCGCGTGCTCTCGCGCGATCGCGTCCGCACGGGCGCCCTCACGCCGGCCGATCGCGTCGATGAGCGCGTGATGCTGATGCTGCGCCACGAGCAGGATCTCCCACGACTCGGGTAGCGCCGAATGCACCATGAGCAGGGCGCTCGGCGGCGCGAACGGCAGTGCCAGCAGTTGCTCGAGGGCGCGGCCGAGCTGGCGGCTCTTGGCCAGCTCGCGGAACCCGTGGTGGAAGTCCTCGTTGAGGCGGAGGTACTCCATGAACGTCTCGATGCTCTGCTTCCGAACGATCCCGTCCAGCTCCCGACAGCAGTCGCGCAGCGGCTCGAGCTCGTCCTCCGATTCGAGACGCTCTGCCGCCAGGCGCGCCGCCGTGCCCTCGAGCACGCCGCGGAGTTCGATCGCGTCGTCGATGTCGGTGCGCGTGAACTCACGTACGACGAAGCCGCCGCCCGGGAGCGTCTCGAGGAGCCCCTCGTGCTCGAGCGTCATGAGGGCGATCCGGAGCGGTGTACGCGACACGCCGAGCTCTTCGACGAGGCGAAGCTCCGGAACCCGCTCGCGTGGCTTGAAGGCTCCGTTGAGCAGGAGCTCGCGTAGCCCGAGCGTCGCCTTCGTCGTCTGCGAGTTCGCGAGGTTTCCGCGTGGCACGGTCGTCGTCTCCTATTCGCGTGACGGTTGCCAGTGCGGCCGGGCGCGTCGGCCCGGGCGGAAGCGGTCGAAGAGCGACAGGAATGCCTGCACCACACCCTGCCTGAAGAAGAGGAAGATCGCGATGACGAAGACGCCGTACAGGACCTCGCGCAGCTCGAGGCTGGCGGTCAGCTGCTCGTCCAGGACCGCGAACACGCCGGCGCCGATGACCGGGCCGAGCAGCGTTCCCAGGCCGCCGAAGGCAACCATCACGAGAACGCGCACGTCCACGCGGTCGAAGCTGTACGTCGCCGGACTGATGAAGCCCGCGCTGTAGGCCAGGAAGGCGCCCGTGAGGCCGATCATCGCCGAGCCCACGGTCGCCGCGTAGATCCGGTAGCGCGCGACGTTCACGCCCGCGAGCTCGGCGGCCACCTCGTCGTCTCGGAGGGCACGAAACGCCCAGCCGACGTGCGAGAGCTGGAGCGCGCGGAAGACGATCAAGAACGCGACGAGGAGACCAGCGAAGAGGTAGTAGCCGCCCACACTGTCGTCGGCGAGATCGGCGGGAACCCCCTCGACGATGAGACCGGTCTCCGATCCCGTCAGGTCGCGCTGGCCGAGCAGGAGGTTCGCGAACCCGAGCGAGAACACGAGCGTGACGACGCCCGTAAAGATGATGCCGAGCGAGCGCCGCACGGCGATCCAGCTCAGAAGACCGCCGACGATCGCCGCGCTCGCCGTTCCCACGATCACGCCCGCCGCCATCGGCACGGAGCTCTCGTTCGCGAGGATGCCCGCGCCGTAGCCACCGACCCCGGCCAGGGCGCCGACGCAGAGGAAGAGCTGGTTCGTGCTCCCGAAGATGAGGTTGAAGCCCACGCCGTACGAGGCGAACACGAGCGCCTGGACGGCCAACGACGTCGTGTACGGCGACTCCCCGAACCAGATGGTCGGAAGGACGGCAAGCACTGCCGCCGTTACGACGATCGGCAAGAACGCCCACCCGATCCCCCGGAGCCGCGGCCGACTTGCCTCCTTCGTCTCGATCATCGGCCGAGCAACCCGCGAGGTCGGATGAGGATCGTCAGGGCCGCCGCGCCGAGAAGGATGATCGTGGTGATGTATTGCCCGATGTAGTGGGCGCTCAGCGCGTTGACCACTCCGAGGAGCACGCCCGCGAGGAACGCTCCGGCGACGCTCCCGAGGCCTCCGACCACCGTGACGATCAGCGCGAACGTGGTGAGCTCGAAGCCCGCGTTGACGGTGAGCGGCCCGCTCATGGACTGTGCGATCGCGACTACGCCGGCAAGCGCCCCGCTCAGCGCGAAGATGACCGTGCGGACGAACGACGGGTTGATGCCCACGAGCCGCGCGCCAGTCTCGTCCTGGATCACGGAGCGGACCCCGCGCCCGAAAGTGGTGGCTCCGAAGAACAACAGGAGCACCGCCGCCACCGCGAGCGCGATCCCGGAGGCCCAAATGCTTCCCACCGACATAGGGACGCCGATGACGGAGACCGGGTCCCCACTGACGAAGATGTACAACGCCCCCGCCGGATAGCGCCAGGTGAGGAGGCCTCCGATGACGAACGCTGCCCCGAGCGTCAGCAGGAGGCCCAGGAGCGTCCGCTCTTCGCCGTGCTGGCGGTAGACCGGACGCATGAGCGTGAGGTCGAGCAGAACCGCGACCCCGGCGGCCGTCAGCACGCCCACGAGGGCTGCCAGAAACGTCGCGACGCCGTCGTCCATTAGGAGCGAGATGACGATCGCCGCGAGCACCACGATCTGGCCGTAGGCGAGGTTGAGGACGCCTCCGAGACCGTAGACGAGCGTCATGCCGACGCCGAGCAGGCCGAAGGCGAGGCCGAGCACGATCCCGTCGAGAATGACTGCCCTCATTCCCGCTCCGGCGTCGGCAAAGCCGGCATCTCCGCTCCCTCCCCGCTCCGGCGGCGGCAAAGCCGCCACCGGCGCTCTCTGGCGAGCTCCGTCGAGCCTACGCTCGCAGGGTCGCCTCCGTCGAGCCTACGGCTCACGCAATTCCCAGATACGCGCGTCGTACTTCCGGGTTCCGGTCGAGCTCTTCCGAGGTGCCGCTCAGGCGAATCCGACCGTTCTCGAGCACGTAGCCGCGGTCGGCCACGGAGAGCGCGAGCGGCACCTGTTGCTCGGCGATCAGCAGCGTCATGCCCTCGTTCTTGAGCCCTTCGAGCGCCTCGAATGCGACCAGCGCGACGATGGGCGCCAATCCGGTCGTCGGCTCGTCGAGCATGAGGAGCCGTGGTCGCGCCATGAGCGCGCGAGCCACCGCCAACATCTGCTGCTCACCACCGCTCAGGGTTGCCGCCTGCTGGCGCTGTCGCTCCTTCAGGCGCGGAAAGAGGTCGTAGACGAGCTCGAGCGTCTCACGATCCGGCCGCCGGGGATACGCGCCCAGATGGAGATTGCTCTTCAGGGTCATCGCCGGGAAGAGGTGCCGCTCGGCGGGAACGTATGCGATTCCCGCTCGCGCGATGTGGTGGGCAGGACGGCGCGTCAGGTCCTTCCCGTCGAGGACGACACGACCCGCCATCGGAGAGAGCAGCCCGGCGATGGCCCGGAAGAGCGTCGTCTTGCCCGCGCCGTTCGAGCCGACAATCACCACCGCCTCGCCGGTGCGAACCTCGACGTCGATGCCGTCGATGACCCGCTCGCCGAGGTACCCGGCCGCCAGCCCCGCGACCTCAAGCAACGCGTGCCTGTCCGAGGTACGCGTCGACGACCTGTGGATTCCGCATGACGACCGCGGGCTCGCCTGCTGCCAGGACCCGACCGAAGTTGAGGACGATCGCACGCTCGGCGAGCTGGATGACCGCGCTCATCACGTGCTCGACCCAGAGGATCGTCGTTCCGAGCGTGTCGCGAACGCTCCGAACGATGTCGACGGAGTGCGCGAGCTCGGCCTCGTTGAGACCTGCCATCACCTCGTCGAGCAGCAGCACCTTGGGCCGGCCCGCCAATGCCTTCGCCATCTCGAGGAATCGCTGCTGGTGGAGGTTCAAACTCGAAACCGGCCGGCCGGCTCGCTCGTCCAGCCCGACGAACGCCAGGGCCTCGGCCGCCCGCCGCCGCGCTTCTCGCTCGCTCAGGACGCCGTGCCCGACGCCGAACATCGCGCCGAGGAGGGCATTCTCGAGGACCGTCATCGATCCGAACGGAAGCGGTCGTTGCATGGCCATCGCGATTCCCTTGCGCCGGATCTGATGGGCGGTGAGACCGTCGATCCGCTCACCGGCGAGCAGGACGCTGCCGGCCGTCGGCCGCTCCAGTCCGACGATGAGCTTCAGGAGCGTGCTCTTGCCGGCCCCGTTCGGACCGACGACGGCGACGATGTCGCCGTCGTCGATCCCGAAAGTTACGCCGTCGACGGCCGGAAGACCGCCGAAGCGTTTCGTGACCGCGTCAACCTCGAGGAGCAGATTCGGCCTCCTACGACGGGGGACGATAGGGGGTCAGCGGCTGCGACTTGAACAGCACGCGCGGCCACCAGTCGGCACCGACATTGAGCCCGCGCTCGGGGGCCGGACCCTTCGTCAGGACGGCGAACTGGACCGTCGGCCTGTTCAGCTCGCCCCACGCCGTCCACCTCAGCGGGAACGCGTACCCGGGGATGTTGAACGTGTGCGCATGCACGTACGCCGCGATCCGCCGCCGATTGACGCCGACGTTACGGATCGCCTCGGCCACGACCTTCACGTACGCGTAGCCGGAGAGCGCGTCGTCCTCCATGAAGCCGTTCTGGGGGAACGTCCGCAGATAGCGCTTCGCGAGCGTCTTGTACGCCTGGCTCGCGGTGGCCATGCACTTGAAGTCGCTCCAGACGCCGTACGCCGCCGTGCCCGCATTCCGCACCGTGAGCCCGTATGGCGAGTACGCACCGACGACCGGCGCCTTGATCCCGAGCTGCCCCGCCTGAGCCAGGATCGAGCCCGCGCCCGGCGGATGCCCCGTCGCAACGAGCAGTGACACGCCGGTCATCGAGCGCAGGTACGGCGTGAAGTTGGTCGTCGGCAGCGGCGCGACCTGGACGTTGAAGTTGATGTTCGGCGCCGTCTTCGCCTGCGCCTCGAGCGACGACTTGAACGACTGACCCCAGGCGTAGTCGGCGATGACCACACCCACGTTCCTGATCTCGCGCCGCTGTGCGAGCTGCACCACCGAGGTGGCCACCATGGCCGCCGCAGGCAGACACGTACGGAACGTGTAGCGGCTGGACTGCGTCAGGATCTCGTTGTTCCCGGCCTTCGTGAGGAACAGCGGCACGCCCGACTCCTCGGCGAGCCGCGTGGTCGCAAGTGCGATGGGACTGCCGATGATGCCTCCGACGGAGACGACGTTCTCCTGCTGGGACAGCCGCCTGAAGCCGTCGACGGCCGCGGTGGTGTTTACGGACTGGTCGTCTGCGACGACGAGATTGAGCCGTCGACCCCGCCCGCGCCCCTTCACGCCCCCCGACCTGTTGATCTCGTTCACCGCCAGCGCCATTCCTGCTCGTACCTGGATGCCCCACGGTGCGAATGGACCTGTGAGCGGTGTGAGCGCGCCGATCTTGATCGGGCTGCCCTGCGCGGATCCGCTCGATCCGCCGTATGCACTCGACCCGCTCAAGACGGCGGTGAACATCGCTACCGCGCCCACGGCCGCAATCAACCTGTACCGCTTCACGACCTCCCTCCTTCCGTCATGCCTGCCAACGTCCAGGCCTGCCGATCTCCAGTGCGATCGATACCCCTGACGACGCAAAGCAGCGAAGGTTGCTCGAACGTGGACACTCCCAGCGGCTCGGCGAGCGCGTCACGAGGACATCCGGGCATGTATACAACACCGGCTCGTGTGGAGTCCAGCAAGCGTCTTATCGCGGTGCCTGCACCCGTATTTGCATACAAGCGCTATAGGCTCTGGGCTTGCCTGCGACGAAAGGG
>JBKPDR010000075.1:0-3625 GCA_046727975.1 Actinomycetota bacterium
TCTTCGGCTCCCCCATTGCGGAAGTAGAAGACGCGGCTGTGCTCTAAGAAGCGGCCCACGATGCTCAGGACCCGGATGTTCTCGCTCAGCCCCGTGACGCTGGGGCGCAGACCGCACATGCCCCGCACTAGCAAGTCCACCATCACGCCGGCCTGGGAGGCTTGGTACAGTAACCGGATCATCGGCTGGTCGACGAGGTGGTTGAGCTTGAAGATCAGGTGCCCGGGCTCGCCCCGACCCGCGCGATCGATCTCCCGTTCGATCAGGGCCTGCAGACCGGCCCGAAGGTTGAGGGGTGCCACTAGGAACCTCTGATAGTCTCGCTTGGCCGAATAGCCGGTCAGGAAGTTGAACAGATCCGACGCATCTCTTCCCATGGCCTCGTCGCACGTCAGCAGGCCAATGTCCGTGTAGACTTTGGCCGTGACGGGATTGTAGTTGCCGGTGGACAGGTGCACGTACCGGCGGATGCTCCGACCCTCGCGGCGCACGACCAGCGCGATCTTGGAGTGGGTCTTGAGGCCCAGCAGCCCGTAGACCACGTGAACCCCTTCGTCCTCCAGGGATCGTGCCCACTCGATGTTGCTCTCTTCGTCGAAACGCGCCTTGAGCTCGACCAACACCGCCACCTGCTTGCCGTTGCCCACCGCTTCCAGCAACGCTTCCACGACGGGCGAGTTGCGGCCCACGCGGTAGAGCGTCTGCTTGATCGCTAGGACATCCGGGTCGCGGGCGGCCGCTTGCAGAAAGTCCAAGACCGGGTCGAAGGAATCGTAGGGATGGTGCAGCAGTATGTCCTGGCGCCGGATGGCGGCAAAGATCCCGCCCTCCCCGTCGAGGAGCCGAGGGGTCGCGGGCACAAAGGTGGCGTCCTTCAGATCGGGCCGGTCCAGCGCGTAGAGCTCTTGGAGGTCGCCCATTCCCAGCGGGGGAGTGATCGTATAGATGTCGGCGGGGCCGACCTCCAGGTTCTCCATGAGGAGGGTACGACTGGCCTCCGTCATGGCGGGATCCATGGTGACCCGCACGACGCCGCCGAACTGTCGTTCCCACACGCTCCGCTCGACCGTCTCCAGGAGATCCTCCGCCTCGAGCTCCTGAATGGCCATCTCGGCATCCCGCGTCACCTGGAACGGGTGGACTTCGACGATGTCCATTCCGGGGAAGAGGCGGGGCAGGTTGGCGGCAATGATCTGTTCCACCCACACAAAGCACCGAGGGGGCCTAGTTGGGTTCGCCTCGGGCGCTTCGCTCGGCACAGTGATGGGCACCAGCCGCGGCCTGGTGGCGGACGCCTTGACGCGAGCAAACCCTTCGTGTCCGAGCGGATCGCGGACCCGCACCGCCAGGTTGAGGCTCATGTTGGAGATGTGGGGGAAGGGCCGGCCGGGGTCATAGGCCATGGGCGTCAGGACGGGGAAGATCATCCGCTCGAAATACGCATCCGCTTGAGCCCGCTGCCGGTCGGTCAACGCGGCGTAGTCAAGGACGTGGATCCCGTGCTCGGCGAGGAGGGGCAGGAGGTGACTCAGCACCTCCCGCGAACCGTCCATCAAGTCGATCGCCACCTGGCGAATACGCGTCAGTTGCTCGGCTGGAGTCAGCCCGTCCATGGAGCGCTCTAGCACGCCGGCTGTAACCTGCTGCTTGAGGCCCGCCACGCGCACCATGAAGAATTCGGCAAGGTTCGAGCTGACGATCGACAGGAACTTCACGCGCTCGAGGAGGGGATTCCGCTCGTCCTGGGCCTCTTCCAACACGCGACGGAAAAACGCCAGGAGACTCAGCTCCCGGTTGAGGTACTGGGCCGCGTCCCCCGGCACGGTGGGGACCGCGCGGCGTGTCGATGGCCCGAAGGGGTCAGCCACCCCCCCGCTCCGTGTCGTCCGGTCTGGAGTGACTCGCTTCCGCCTCGGCATCTAGTCTCCGCTGGATACCCAGTGATCTCCAGGCGCCCCAATGGGCCCCATCGTTTGGCTCGAGGAACCGTGCCGCCGCGGTGATCGTCTAAGGGCGACCGCACGATTCAGACGGCTCGGGCGTTAGCGTCTACCTGGAGGATGACTTTTGCCTTCCGCCCAGGATAGACGAGCAGGCAGCACACCGCCAAGGGGGGCGTCGGTCAGGAGGGCCAGCTAACGTGTCCTTCCGCTCGGAGCGAGCTCCTCGACGCCTACCTGGCGCGCTTGGGGGTACGAGGTGCGTGCGTTCGTACTTCCGGGCCCTGCCGAGCCCGAGCGACCATCCTGTCTTCAGGATCGATCGCCTGTGACCACCGTGTCGGTCACGAGGTAGGGCGGGAACGGAACACCGAGACGGCTCGCGACGCGCTCCCGCCGCCTGAGCGGTCCGCGGCGCCATTGCCGTCACGTAGACCAAGGCTTCACCTCCGGCCTCGTCGCTCTCTCCCGCCGTAACGAGCCACCGGCCCGCGGCGCTTCCGCGCTCGCTTGCACCCTGACGAAGGCCGAATCGTCGAGACGCCGATGGTCGGCGGCCTCCATCATCGCTACCGTCGGCGAGCGGCGTAAGCTCCTGTCTGCGGACTGTCCCGGCTACGTTGACATCGCCGGTCGGTGCGTGTGTCGGTGCGCTGAACCCACTCCTCGGTGGCGGACCAGATACTTGGGAGACCGTCGCCTGCGCGATCTCGCCCAGCTTCTGGAGTTCCCCGTGAATCCGCGGAGCGCCCCAGAAGGGGTTGGCGCGAGACATCGTCGGATGAGCGCTCGCACCTCCGGGGAGACGCTCGGACGGCCTGGCCCGCTCCGGCGGCTCTTCCAGGTCCTGAAGAGCGTGAAGCCGGCGCGCTGCCACCGGATGACGGTCTCGGGTTGAACGATGGAGACGGCCTCCGCCCAGCCGTGCCACAGGCGGGCGAGCAAGACCCAGAACAGCCGGTCAGAGGGTCGCAGCCGTGGACGCGGCGCGGTGCGTTGGAGGACGGCCAGTTGGTGTGCCGCAACGCCAGATTTTCGAGCACCAGGGCGCGGCGGGTTCTGAGCACGCGGAGGAGGCCGGTGAGGATGAGGGTAATCATGCCGGTCATCATCGATCAGGCCGGCCGACAGTTCAACGTTGAGGAGGCGGACGGAATAAATAGAAGGCACACCAAGCCGCTCTCGGTCGCCATTGCCCAGACGGGGCCGAGAAGATTCGAGTGCTGGTCCTGGTCCACGGCGGACACCGTGGGCATTCCGGCCCCGATCGTGATCTTCATTGCCGTCATGCAACGCTATCTAGACCTCAGGATGGCCGACGCTCGGAATCCGGACAGCGCCCTCTATGGTCGAATCGCTCAGCGTCTGGCCGCCTGGTCTATTTTCGGCTTTGGGACTAGCTCGAAGCGCGCCTCGTGGGCGAGGTGGTCCGAAAGCCTGAAGCCCTCCACGGGGTCTCGCAGCGTGCGCTCGACCCGGACGGGCGTCATCAGCACCTCGCCCCGCGCGGAGTAGAACTGGTGGTCGACCGCGTTTTCCCAGATGCCCTGCCAGCCTGTATCCGACGAGTGCGTGCAGCCGCGATCGAGGCAATGCTTGCCGGAGCTGGCCAGGCCGGTGCCGACGACGAACTCGTCGTAGCTTTCCCTGTCTCTAAGCGGCCGGATGTTGAAGTCCCCACCGAA
>JBKPDR010000076.1:0-11097 GCA_046727975.1 Actinomycetota bacterium
CCAGGAGGTACCAGACGGCCCCGATCGCAGCCGCGGCCGCGAGGGCCCCGATGAGGGAGGCGCCGCGGAAGCCGGGGGCTTCGACGTCGAGGATTCGGTCGCCCGCGTGCGCACCGCTCCCGGTGCCGAGGACGATCCCGAGCGTCAGCAGGTTGGGCGCGGCAAGCAGGGCGGCGACGACGAGAGCACCGATGCGGACCTTCCAGGAGCCGAAGAGCCTGAAAACGGCCCAGAGGAGAGCGAGTGAAACGAGGGTGAAGACGAACCCGTAGAACAGGCCCACGAGCGTGCCGGCGGTGATGCTTCCCTGCACCTGGTCGCCGACTCGCTGCGCCCACCAGCGCGGCAGGAACGCGGCTCCGAGAAGGGCGATGCCCGCGAGGACGGCGGCCACGGCGAGACCCATCGCCAGCCGCCGTTGCAAGCTCGGCCCGGACGGGCCGGGAGGTTGTGCGGACGGCTCGCTCATCACCGCTGGACTATCGCATCCGGAGATCGGGCGAGATGACGATCCGCTACGCGTGCACGATCCCGTCGGGGAACCGGCCGAGCTTCTGCGCACCCGCTGCGGTGATCAGAAAGTTGTCCTCGACGCGTAGGCCCCCGCCGCCTTCGATATAGCATCCTGGCTCGATTGCAAGAACCATGCGCTCGCGGATCTCACCGTTCCCGGCTTGATGTGCGTAGGGCGGCTCGTGTGCACGCGCGCCAACGCCGTGACAGATCGGATGCGATGGCTGGCCAGGGAAGCCCATCGCGGCGATGCCCGCGCGCACGCGCCGGTCGAGCTCGGGGAGCCTGGCCCCGGGTCGGGCGAACTCGACCGCGTCGGTGTACACGGCCAGGAGCCTCTCTTCGAGAGCGCGGTAGGCGGAGTTCAGTTCACCCACGACGAGATTCTTCGTGTGGTCGCACCAGTAACCGTCGGCGCAGACCCAGATCTCGAACAGTGTCGGCTCTCCCTCGACGACAGGTCTCGACGTCGTGGCGGTGAACGTCCTGATTCCGGGCCCGGACCAGACGAGGGAGAAGCCGAGCGCGAGGTCGACCTTGCCTTCCCAGCCCGTGCCCTCCCCATGCACGACGCTCTGCCACTCCGCCGCGAGCTGCGCCTCGCTCATGCCCGGCTCGATCACGAGCTTCGCGTGCTCCATCGCGGCCGCTGCGATCTCGTTCGCGAGGCGCATGCGCTCGAGCTCCTGGTCGGTCTTCACCACGCGGGCTTCGGCGAGCAGCGGAGCCGCGTCGACCGCGTCCCCGAATGCGCGGAACCACGCGTACGTAAAGGTCGTCGGCTCCCCCACCATGCGGTCCGAGGCCTGCGTCCCGAGCGAAAGCTCGAGGCCCACGGTCCCGAACTCTCCGGCTGCTCGGGTCGCGACCTCCAGGGCCCGAGCCGTGGGTGGGCGGGGGTCGGTCTCGTCATACCCCCTGAAGAGCCGGACGTCGCTGGTCCAGGCCGTCCGGGCCGCGTCCTCGGCGGACGCTTCGAGGCAGACCAGGATCGGGTCGCCACCCCGCGGGAAGAGGCACACGTCGTATCCCTTCATGCCCCAGAAGTTCGTCAGATAGAGGACGTTGTCGGGCGCGCGCACCACCAGGACATCGAGGTCGCGCTCGGTCATCAGCGCGCGCACGCGGTCGAGCTTCGCATCGTCGCGCGGCCACGGCATGGCGCGAGCGTAACGCTCGGCTCACTTCAAGCGGCCACCTTCCAGATGATTCGATCGTCCAGCCTGATGATCGAGCCGATCCCACCGTGCGGGTAGTGTCCGCAGACGACGACAACTTCGCTCTCGACGAGCTCCTCGAGAAGAGCGCGTCGAGTCACGACACAGCGATCGTGATCGAGGTCCGAAACGTAGCGCCAATCCGGTCGATCGAGGAGTGCGGGATGTACAGCTGCGTCGGCGATCACGACCGCCTCCTCCTGGCCGGAGCGAATTCGGAGGCCCATGTGCCCCGGGTAGTGGCCCGGCACCGGAAAGGCCGTGACGCCCGTCGCGATCTCGACCTCCGCTTCCAGCTGCTCGAAACGGTCTACGAGCGGCTCGACGCACCGCCGGATGTGCGGCAGCTCAGGGCGCGTCCGGGCGAAGGCGAGCGCCTCGCGATGCACCAGGTACCGCGCGCGCGGAAAGAAGGCGACACCGTCCTCGTCGGTGTTCCAGCCGAGATGGTCGATGTGCAGGTGCGTGAGGAAGACGACGTCGACGTCGTCGCGGCTCAGGCCGTGCTCCCCGAGTGCCGACGGCAGCTGGCCCTCACGCTCCGCCGCCCATCCCCAGAGGCCGGGCGGACCCACGCCCGTGTCGACGAGGATGGCGGTTCCGCTCGCCCTGATCAGGTAGCACGCGCACGGTAGGCGCCAGGCCGATGATCCTGCGAAGAGCTCGGGATACATCTCCCGATAGGGGTCCCACGACTCCGCCCCGACTTCGGGGTAGAGCTCAGCGAGCTCTCCGAGCTCACCCACGGCATCCGGGAGCGCCAAGAGCTCGACATCGCCGAGTACCACGCGCTCAGAACGGGAGGAAGTGAAACGAGGGCAGCGAGATCGCGGACGGATTCACCTCGACCGAGACATCGGCGTCCTCGCGGAGCTCTGCGCGAAGGCGAGCGGCAAGCTCTTCTGCGCGCTCCCTCGTCACCGCACCCGCGACCACGTATCGCCAGCGGCGGGCGGTCGGTGTGCCGTCGGCCGTGAGCCTGTCTGCGAGCTCGCTCGCCTGCTGCCGGCTCTGCGCGTGCACGACGACACGCCAGTCGTACTCGCCCTCCGTCTGCGCCTCTTCGGCCTCAACCTCTTCGCGCGCGGCGTACTCGGCCTGCTGCTCAGCCGCCGTTCGGGGCAGCGGGACGGCGGCGTCCTCCCACACCTCCTCGATCGGGTGCCAGCGGGTCACGGAAATCTCGGCAGAGAGGCCTTCGACGTCGACGAGGCTGCGTACGACGCGCTCCGCCTCGCGAGCCTGCGCGTCATTCGCCGCATACAGGAAGAGCCGTGATCCGTCTCGCGTGACCATCACGTCTCCGCCGAGTCGCTCCCGTGCTTCGTCGTCCAGGTCCAGCGCTCGCAGACGCTCGCCGATCGAATACCCGTGCTCCTCGTCGTCGAGCTCGACCTCGACACGGAAGTCGCCGTTCACCGCACGGACGCTACCAACGCATTCGCGGAGGGGCCGGCTCGTGATGGGCTTCTTCCCAGGATACGACCGGGTTGCGAAGAACGCCGATCCGCTCGATCTCCGCCTCCATCACGTCGCCGGGCCTCAGGTAGAGCGAGGCGGCATCCTCGGAGAAGCCTGCGACACCGGACACGGTCCCCGTGGACACGACATCCCCGGCCGAGTACCCCAGAGCCGAGTAACGGCTCAGGATCTCGGGGATCGTCACGGACATGTTCCCGGAGTGCGACGCTTGGCGTCGCTCCCCGTTCACCCGTAGCTCCATTCCGAGATCGTGCGGATCCGGGATCTCGTCGGGCGTGACGATCCAGGGGCCGAGCGGGCAGAAGGTGTCGATTGCCTTGCAGAAGGAGAAGACGCCCGATCGCATCTCACGCCGCTGGATGTCCCGGGCGGTGACGTCGTTGAAGATCACGTAGCCGCCCACGTACTCCGCCGCCTGCTCCGGCGAGAACCATTTCCCAGCCCTGGCGATCACGATCGCCAGCTCGAGCTCGTAGTCGAGCTCGTCGGTGAGGTGCTCCGGGTAGACGACAGGCTCGTCTGGGCCCACGATCGCGTCCACGTTCTGGAAGAAGACGATCCAGGGCGCGATCTCGTGCGACCAGCCGACTCGCTTCGACTCCTCCTCGTGCTCACGGTAGTTCCCCGCCGTGTGGATGAGCTTCTTGGGGACGATCGGGGCGCGTAGGCGGGTCTCCGCGAGCTGCACGCGCTCGCCGGTTTCGTCGGCGCCGCCGCGCGCGAAGTAGTCTCGCATCGTGGGGGCATTGAGGACGACGATCTCCTCGCCCTCGAGGACACCCATCCGCCCTCTCCCCTCCCCAAACGTGACGAGCTTCACCGCTCGACGATCTTCCAGAACGAGTCTTTGCGAGTGATTTCGTCATCCCGAAAAGTCCAGAGATCGCAGCCGCGGACCTCGAGACGCTCGCCGTCGACCGCGGTGCCCGTCAAGGTCCATTCGGACGCTCCGCGATCACCGCACACGAAGTGACTTCCGTCGCCGTAGTGAACGTCAGGGATACCTCTGAAGCGAGCGCCGAGACCGTCCGCGACCTCCGCCTTGCCCACGAAGCGGCGGCCCCACGGATCGGGTCCGCGCGGCGACTCGAAGACGCAGTCGTCGGCGAACAACGACATGATGATGTCGAGGTCATGGCGGTTGAATCCCTCGAGCATGCGCTCGAGTACCTCGTACTTCCTGTCTTCGGACATCGGAGTCTCCTTGATCACGCAGTGCCACAGACGATCATCGCCGCCCGGGCGTAGACCTCCGCCGTTCTTACGAGACTGTCGATCTCGAGGTTCTCGCCCTTCACCGTATCGAGCAGGCCCGTCGAGGTCCCGTAGTTCACCGTCGCGATCCCGTAGCGCGTCAAGACGGAAGCGTCGGAGAACCACCGTGTGACGTCGCGCTCGGGCGCCGCGCCGAAGACCCCCGCGTGTGAAGCGTCGAGCGCGCCCACGAGCGGATGGTCTTCCGCGATCTCCGCGCCCGGCGCCGTGACATAGACCTCTCCGTCGACTCCATGGTCGGGAAAACGCTCGCCGAGGCCGCGCACCATCTGCAGCACCTGCGCGCGCGCCGTCGCCATGGGCTTCGTCGGTGGAACGCGCACGTCGAGGAAGAGATCGGTTCGGTGCGGCGTTCGCGAGACGCGCCAGCCGAAACCGCCCTCGATCGCTCCGATGTTCACGATCGCTCTCGCGCCCAGGTAGGCATTTTCGGGTTCGCTCTCCCAGCTCGGGATCCACTCGAGCACGGCGTCGAGTACGTCCTTCATGCGCAGGATCGAATTTTGGTCGCGCGTCCCTTCCGAGAAAGCGGTGTGGATGAAATGGCCTTGCACGCCGATGCGCAGCCACAGCGAACCGAAGTGCCCGAGCACGAGCTTCGATTCGGTCGGCTCGCCGATGATGCACATGTCCGCGACGCCGCCGTGCGCGACGAGGTAGCGCGTTCCCGCCGCGTAACCCCTGAACTCCGCACCTTCCGAGTCGCCCCACTGCGCCTTCTCGATCTCGCCCGAGACGGCGGCGATCATCACGTCGCCGTGGAGGCGAACGCCCGCGTCGTCGAGCGCCCGCAGCGCCTCGACGTAGCACGCGAGCGCCCCCTTCATGTTCGAGATCCCGAGCCCGTACAGCCGTCCGTCCTCGACGAACGCGCTTGGCTGGAATCCCGGAACGTGTCGCAGCCACGACTCCTGACCGGAGTACGAGGTGTCCATGTGACCGTTGAACATGAGGCTCGGCCCGCCGCCGGTGCCCGGCCGGATCCCGAGCACATTGGCACGCCCCGGTTCGATCTCCTGCCACTGCACGCGGAGGCCCATCTCGGCGAACGTCGTCGCCAGCAACTGGGCCATGGCCTCCTCCGAGCCGGTGAAGCTCGGGGTGGCGATCGCGCTGCTCGCCCACTCGATCAGTCGATCGCGGTCGATGTGAATCTCAGCCACGGAAATGCGGGAGTACCTTCTCCCCGAAGAGCCGAATCTGCTCGTGCCGGCGGTCGCCCCAGAGCTCGAGCATGACATGTGTGCACCCGGCGGCGCGGTACTCCTCTATCGCTTCGATGCAGTCGCTGGGTGTCCCGGCAATCGGCTTGCAGCGGTCGAGCAGCGAGTCGGTCACCTTCGCCTTCGCGGCAAGCCTTCCTCCCTGCTCCATGGCTTCCGCAACGGCGGCAAGCTCTTCCATCTCGATCGCGGCAAGCTCGAGCAGGGTGTCGGCCGCGCCTTTGATGTTCTGGAACTTGTTCGCGAGGTACATGCCCGCGATCTCGCGCGCGCCGTCGCGCCCCGCCTCGCGATCGGACTCATGGATGGAGGCGACGATCGTGCAGCCGATGTCGATGTCCGCTCGGACGTTCTCCCGCGTGTAGCGCACGAAGGCGGGCGTCGTGATCGACGGTGTGAGGCACCCGTCTGCGATCTCGCCCGCGAGCCCTTGCATCTTGGGCGCGGTCGCGGCGATGTAGACCGGAGGAACGTCGCGGGGGGCATGCGCGTCCTCGCGCAGCGCGGGCACCGATGCGCTCCACGTGCCGCCCTCGTACTCGAAGCGCCCGCCGGCGAGGACCCCGCGGACGATCGCGACCGCGTCCCGCATCGGCCCGAGGGTCTTCTTCGTCTGGGCCCGGATGTTGTTGAGGAATATCTTCGACGTCCCGAACCCGAGCAGAAAGCGGCCGGGGCCTGCGGCCTCCTGCACGACGCGCGCGTCCATCGCAACCTGCACGGGGTGGCGCGTGAAGGGCGAGATGATCCCCCACCCGATCGTCAGCCGCTTCGTCTCTCTCGCCATGAGCGCCGAGACGACGGTGGAGGAGCGGGCTTCCATCCCGTGCTTCCGCCACCACGGGTACGCCTCGGCGAGCCAGATCGTGTCCATGCCCGCCTCGTCCATGACTCGCGCCGACGCGAGCATCTCCTCGAGCGGCTCCATCGTCAGCTGCATGACCCCGATCCGAAACGGGACGGCCATCGGCGAGCGTAGTCAAACACGCGACCGGGAGATAACGTGGCGATCTGCCAGCGCCGGATAGCTAGGGAGCGGTAAATGGAGTTCAGGATCCTCGGCCCGCTCGAGGTGTTCGAGAACGGGCAGCAGATCGACTTCGGCGGCGCGAAGCAGCGGGCACTGCTCGCGATCCTGCTCCTGCGTGCGAACGAGGTCGTCTCGACGGATCGCCTGATCGACGCTCTTTGGGAAGAGGAAGCGCCTGAGACCGGCCGGAAAGCGCTCCAGGTCTATGTCTCCCAGCTGCGTAAGGTGCTCGGCAAGGAGCGCCTGCAGACCAAGCCTCCGGGCTACCTCCTGCGCGTGGAGCAAGACGAGCTCGACCTCGAGCGCTTCCAGCGCCTGGCAGGGGAAGGGAAGCCCAAGGAGGCGCTCGCCCTCTGGCGCGGGCAGCCGCTTCCCGAGTTCGTCTACCAGCGCTTCGTGCAGGCGGAGATCGCCCGCCTTGAGGAGCTCCGCCTCGGCTGCCTCGAGCAGCGGCTCGAGACCGACCTCGGGCAAGGGCGTCATGCAGCCGTCGTCGGCGAGCTCGAAGGGCTCGTACGCGAGCACCCGCTGCGGGAACGGCTGCGCGGCCAGCTCATGCTCGCGCTCTACCGCTCGGGCAGGCAGGCGGAGGCGCTCGGGGCCTACCAGGACGCGCGGCGGGCGCTAACCGACGAGCTCGGGATCGAGCCGGGCCGATCGCTTCGCGAGCTGGAGCGCGCGATCCTCCAGCAGGATCCGGAGCTCGACCTCGACGCCGGCGAGTCCACTCGTCACGAGCCGCCGGTCCCACCTCTATCCATTCCCGCCGCGGAGCCAGTTGCTCGGGAGACGCGGAAAACCGTCACGGCCGTGTACATCGGGATCGCCACGTCGTCAGAGCACGGAGAACGGCTCGACCCCGAGACATTGCGGCGCCTGACCACTCGCGCATTCGGCGATATCGAAGCCGCTGTGGAGCTCCATGGCGGCACGATCGAGACGATCGCGGGCGAGGCCCTCACGGCCGTCTTCGGACTACCTTTCGTCCACGAGGACGACGCGCTCCGCGCCGTGCGAGCAGCGGACGAGAGCCGCAGGCGACTGACCGCTCTCGCAGAGCAACTGGCCGGGGAGCGGGCGACACGACTGGACGTGCGCATAGGCGTGAGCACCGGCGAAGTCGTCACAGGCGGTGCAGTGGGGACTCGGCTTCGCGCCACGGGCGAGCCGCTGACCAGATCGTCACAGCTCGGGCAGGCTGCGGAGCCCGGTGTGACGCTGCTCGACGAGTTCACAAACAGGCTCGTGCGCGATGCGGTCACCTCGGAGCCGACTGTCGTCGACTCGGTCTCAGCCTTCCGGCTCCTCCGGCTTGCTGACGACCTCGCGAGGCATGTAAGCCGGTTCGTCTCGCCGATGGTCGGCCGCGAGCGAGAACGACGGCGCCTCGAGGACGCTTTCGAGCAGGCGCTCAGCGACCAATCGTGTCAGCTGTTCACGATTCTGGGTTCCGCCGGCGTCGGCAAGTCGCGTCTCGTCCGCGAATTTCTGGAAAACGTCACCGACCGGGCCGGAGTCGCACGAGGCCGTTGCCTTCCCTACGGCGAGGGAATCACGTACTGGCCGGTGCTCGAGGCTGTCAAGGACGTCGCAGGCCTCGAAGACACCGAGTCGCCGGAGGAGACCCGGCTGCGCCTGGCGGAGCTCATCGACGGTGACGAGGAGCCGGATCTCGTCGCCCAACGCGTAACCGAGGTCATCGGCGTGAGCGAAGCGGCGGCCGTCGGTGTTGAGGAGAGCTTCGTCGCGGTACGCCAGTTCTTCGAAGCGCTCGCCGCTCCCCGACCGCTGGTCGTCGTCTTCGACGACGTCCACTGGGGTGAGGCGACATTCCTCGATCTGGTCGAGCACATCGCTGATTGGGCGCGCGGCGCGGCGATCTTGCTCGTCTGCGTTGCCCGACCAGAGCTGCTCGACGTCCGCCCGGGCTGGGGAGGCGGGAAGCTGAATGCGACCTCTGTGCTACTCGAGCCGCTCTCCGACGAGCAATGCAGCCGGCTCATCCAGAACTTCGTCGGCGAGGCCGAGCTGGCGGAGGAGGTCGCAGCTCGGATCAAGGCAGCAGCCGAGGGGAATCCGCTGTTCGTCGAGGAGATGCTCTCGATGCTCATCGAAGACGGATTTCTCACCCGAGAGAACGGCCGCTGGGCGGCGACGCGGAGCCTCGCCACTGTCCCGGTGCCGCCGACGATTCAGGCATTGCTGGCCGCACGTCTCGACCAGCTGGAAGAGCTGGAGCGGTCGGTGATCGAGCTGGCGGCGGTCGAGGGAAAGGTTTTTCACGAAGGATCGGTTGCCGAGCTCTCTCATGCGAAGCCTGACTCGGTGGTGATGAGCTCGCTGGCCGCACTCGTCCGCAAAGAGCTGATCCGCCCGGACCGACCGGTCTTCGCGGGCGAGCGCGCGTTCCGCTTCCGCCACTTGCTCATCAGAGACGCTGCGTACGAATCGATCCCGAAGGAGGCGCGCTCCCACCTACACGAGCGGCATGCGGGGTGGCTCGAGACGAAGATCGCGGACCGGGCCGTCGAGTACGAGGAGATCATCGGCTACCACCTCGAGCAGGCCTTCCGGTACCGGGCAGAGCTCGGACCGACAGGCGAAAGCACGCGCGCGCTCGGCCGCCGCGCCGCTGAGCGGCTCGGCGCGGCGGGGCGACGCGCATTCGCCCGCAGCGACGCACCTGCAGCGCTAAATCTCGTCTCACGGGCGGTCGCACTTCTGCCCCCGGACGACCCGCTCCGCGTCGACCTGATCCCGAATGTCCGCGTCGTGCAGGGAATGGAGGACCTGAGCTGGGCCGACAAGGTGCTCACCGATGCGGTCGAAGCTGCCGCGACGAGCGGCGACCGGCGGCTGGCGGCGCAGGCACTCGTGCAGCGCGGGCTCCTCCGTCTCTTCACCGCGGCGGACGTCATCGCCGAAGACCTCATCGACGTCGCGAAGCAGGCGATAGCGGTGTTCGACGAGTTAGAGGATGACCTCGGCCTCGCCCGAGGCTGGCGGCTCATCGCACAGGCTCACTATCTCGGAGGCCGCGCCGAGTTGAGCGAACAGGCGGCAGAGCGAGCGCTCGCACATGCCCGCCGAGCGGCCGACAGTTTCGAAGAGCGAGAGATCGTCGAATGGCTCGGGATCGCCTTGGTACTGGGCCCCACCCCGGCGTCGGAGGCGGAGCAGACATGCAGGAGACTCCTCCTCGAAGCGTCGGGACATCCCCACCTCGAGGTGCACCTCCTCGGAACGCTCGCCTACCTCGCCGGAATCCGGGGACGGGGAGAGGAGTTCAGCGAGCTCATGCGCCATGCGGAGGAGATGGTCGACGCGCTCAGCGAATGGATCTGGCTCGTCCCTGTCCACTTCGCGTGGATCGCGCTTGCACGGACGGAGCCAGCGGCAGCCGAGCGGGCACTGCGGCCCGACTATGAGCGGCTCAAGCGGCTCGGAGAGAAGAGCCACTTCTGCTCGTTCGCCAGCGTGCTTGCACAGGCGGTCTACAACGACGGCCGTTACGAGCAAGCGGAACAGCTCGCGCACGAGGCGGCGCAAGCTGCCCGTCCCAACGACGTCCACACGCAGATCATCTGGCGCGGCGTCGTGGCGAAGGTGCTTGCGCGGCGGGGCGAGTTCGAGGCCGCGGAGCTGCTCGCCCGGGAAGCAGTCACCCTCGCCGAGACGAGCGACTTCCTTCACTCGCACACGGACGCGCTTATGGACCTCGCGGAGGTTCTCTCGCTCGGGGGTCGGTCGGAAGAAGCCGCGATGGCCGTTCAGGACGCAATTCAGCTGTTCGACCACAAGGGAAACGTGATCGCAGCTGCCCAGGCACGCGCTCGCTTGGAGGACCTTTAGCTGCGACGGGCGCGGGCGGGCCTGACGCCCGCGCTCGGTTTCGATTGTCGCGTCGATTTACGCCGTCTTCACATGCTCGCGGCTACGGCGCGTGACCAGGCCTGCCCCCAGCGCGCCGAGCATGAGCATGAAGCCGACGCCGACTCCGGCGCCGATCCCGAAGTCGCTCCAGTCGAAGCCGCTGCTCGGCGTCGGCTGCGAGAGGTATTGGGCCGATCCGGCCGCGGCCGTGCGCTCGACGACATCAGGCATCGACGACAGATCCGACGCCAGTTGCTCCTGATGAGCACGCAATGCACGCTCGACGACGTCGGGAGACGGGGAGATCGTCCGCGAAGGCGAGAGCACTGGGTGTTCGCGAGCGTCGACATTCGCGAAGATCTCTGCTTCGTGAGCCTTCACGGCGCGGTCGATTGCGTCGGGGCTGCGGACGACGTCGGAGCTCCCGCTCGCGATCGGCGCGAGCACGCTCATGACGCCTGCGATCACCGCCATCGTCCCCAGA
>JBKPDR010000077.1:0-24088 GCA_046727975.1 Actinomycetota bacterium
CTGCGGGCCGGCAGGGCCTGTGGGGCCGTCCGCGCCGGTCGGGCCGGTGGCACCCGTTGCTCCCGTGGCGCCGGCCGGGCCGTCGGCGCCCGTCGCTCCGGTCGCGCCGGTCAGGCCAGCCGGACCCGCCGGGCCGGTAGGACCATCGGCACCCGTTACCCCGGTTGCCCCAGTCGGCCCGTCCGCGCCGGTCGGGCCGGTGGCACCTGTTGCTCCCGTGGCGCCGGCCGGGCCGTCGGCCCCCGTCGCTCCTGTAGCTCCCGTTGGACCCACGGGTCCCGTGGGACCCGCCGGACCAGCCGGTCCAGGCGGACCGCCCTGACCGGGCGAGCCCGTGGGCCCTCCGGACCCGGTAGGGCCTGAGGGTCCGGTCGGGCCTGGTGGGCCCGGCTCCTTCGCGCCGGACTGCCAGTCGACGCGTATCTCCCCGCCCCGGCACACGGTCCGCGCCTGAACGATGCGAAAGCGACCCGTCCCGAGCAGGACGCAGGAGTGGATGTCCACCTCGGGCGCTCGCCTCGCGAATCCCTGCCAGCGATACCGAAGCTCGGACTTCTGGCAGAGCGTCCAACGCTTCACGTAACGAAGCGCGCCGGAGCGCTTCGCGACGCACGTGAGGATCAGCGTTCTCGGCGCTTCCGGGGTTCCCGCCGGCCAAACGAGCTTGCGTTCATCCGCTCGGCAGGGAGCGTTGGGTCGCTCGATCCGAAGCGTTCCGGTCGTCTCGTCGACGCAACCGTGCAGGTCTTTGAAGGAGTGAGCACCGGCTGAAGCAGGCAGGAGCGCTGCAACGAGCACGGGGAGCGCGGCGACGACGAGCGTGAGCCGTCTCGACACGCGGCCATGGTGGCACCGGCGGAGGACGGCCGAGGGACGCGTACGGGCTGGTAGCGTGGCCGCATGGAAGGCCGCCCGACTGGGCAAGGGCCGCTTACATCTCTCTCAGGGCGTGTCATTGCGGTGGCGGGTGCAGGGGGACTCCTTGGCCCGGCCGTCGTTCGCAGGCTCGCGCCGACGGGTGCCCGGCTGTGCCTCTGCGGACGCGACGTCTCGAGCCTCGACGTGCTCGCGGAGGAGGTCGGCGGCGAGATCGAGACGGAGGCGGTCGACCTTCTCGACGAAGCCGCGACCAGAGCCTGGGCTGACGGTATCTCCGCTCGAAACGGGCGCGTGGACGGACTCCTGCACCTCGTCGGCGGCTGGCGCGGCGGGAAGCCGATCGAGGAGGCTCCCCTCGCGGACTGGGACGTCCTCCACGACCTGCTGATCCGAACGCTCCAGCATGCGACCCAGGCGTTCGCGCCGCTTCTCCTCGCGAGCGGTCGAGGCCGTTTCGTGCTCATCTCGGCGGGGCAGGCGCAGGCGCCAACGAGCCCCAACGCCGCGTACGCGGCCGCGAAGGCGGCAGCGGAGACGTGGACGCTCGCGCTCGCCGAGCGGTTTCGCGGCAGCGGCTCGACCGCGAACATCGTGGTTGTCGGGTCGATCGTAACCCCGGAGATGCGCGAAGAGAGCCCCGACAAGGACTTCTCGAAGGCCACGCCGGCGGATCAGATCGCCGAAGCGCTCGCGTACCTCTGTTCCGGCGCCTCGGCGTCGATGAACGGCCAGCGGCTGACGCTCCGCGGCGCCGCATAGCTGCGCGGCTCCTCTGACGTTCCTGGGCGTCGCTCGCACACGCACAGGAGGCGAGCGCGAGGCGCGAAGGACAGTACGAGAGGTACGGCCGAGCGCCGAGCGCGAAGCATCCTGCGGCGAGCGGCGTCAGCCTCCGGCGGAGCCCGGCTCCGCCGGGTGGGAGCCGGAGGCGCCCAGGGGCGTCAGAGGTTCCAGCCGCCGGCTACCTCGAGTGCCTGGCCGGTGACGTAGGCGGTCTCGGGCGAGACGAGATGGACCACGGCCGCGGCCACCTCGTCGATCCGGCCGACACGCCCCGCAGGGATCTCCTTGAGCGGCTTCGTCCTCGAGTTCTCGATCACTCCCGGAGCCACTACGTTGGCGGTGATCCCGTTCGCGGCCTCCGCCCGCGCGATTGCCTTGGTGACCACCCCGGTCTTGGCGATCGCGTACGCGATCAGGTTGGGGCGAGCCACGAGGCTCTGCACGCCCGCATACCCGATGTTGACGATGCGGCCGCCGCCCGCGGCGCGCATGAGCGGGATCGCGGCCAAGCGCCGCGATCACCGCGCGTTCACAACGAGATCCGCTTCGGTGTCCAGGTACCTGCCGAGGGCGCTCAGGGGTCCCGTCGCGCACGCGAGCTGGCCGTCCGCGTTGTCGAGCACCGTCTTCAGCTGCACCGATCGTACTCGGCGGCATACTCGGGCCGTGACCACTCCGGAGCACCGAAACGAGGTCAACGACGCGCTCGAGCGGAGCTTCGAGTTTCGCGACTTCCGTGAGGCACTCGCACTCTCAACCGTGTCGGGGAGCTCGCCGAGAGCGAGAACCACCATCCCGACATGGCGATCAACTACAGCAAGATGACGCTTCGCTGGTGGACGCACACCGCCGGCGGTGTCACCGACCGCGACGTCGAGCTCGCGTCGCGCTCCTCGGAGCTCGCTTAGGCCGATGCCTTCACGACGACCACCGGGCACGCCGCGTGGTGGACGACGTGGCTGCTCACCGAGCCGAGCAGTGCCGACGCGAGTTCGCCCCGGCCACGGGAGCCGACAACGATCAGATCTGCTTCGGACGCTTCGGCGACGAGCACCTCCCCCGCGTCTCCCTCGACGAGCCGCTCGTCGACCTCGACGGACGGCTTCTCCTCGAACGCCTCTTCGACAGCCGCACGCAGACCGGCCTCGGCCACATGCCGCTCTGCGTCGAGCTGCCCCGGGAGGTCACCGCTCGGCATCGCCAGCAGCCCGGGCTCGCCCATCGAAACAGCCGGAACGTACAACCACGCATGGACTGCGAGCACCCGCGCATCGCGGAGCCGTGCTTCCTCGACCGCAAATCGGAGTGCGGCCTTGGAGGGCGCCGAGCCGTCGACGCCGACGACGATGGTCGCGGGCACGAGACCAGGGTACGACATGGAGGGAGTTAAGGTGGCTCGCGTGGCAGTCGAGAGCGGCACTCCCGCACGTGTCCTGGTCTTCGAGGTCGGGCCGCGGGACGGTCTGCAGAACGAGCCCGATGTTCTCGACCCAGGAGTGCGCGCAGAGCTCGTGGGCCGGCTCGTACGCGCGGGCGTTCGCGGCGTCGAGGTCGCGAGCTTCGTCGACCCCCGACGCGTACCACAGATGGCGGGCGCGGAGGAGGTGGTGGCCGTGCTCGAACGAGCCCCCGGCGTGGTGTACGCGGGCCTCGCGCTCAACGAACGGGGCTACGACCGGCTCGCGGAAGCCGGGCTCGACGAGGTCCGTTTCGCGTTCGGCGCCACGGAGTCGTTCAACCGGAGAAACCAGAACGCGCCGGTGGAGGAGTCGCTCGTCGCGGCGCAGCTCATCACGGCGCGGGCGCGTGCGGACGGGATCCGGGCGACGATGACGATCAGCGTCGCCTTCGGCTGTCCCTTCGAGGGTCGTGTCGACGAGGGCCGCGTGCTCGAGCTCGCCGGGCGGGTGGCGGAGGCGGTTCCCGACGCGATCGTGCTCGCCGACACCATCGGCGTCGCCACCCCGAGCGCGGTGCGGCGCCTGGTCTCGCGGACCGTCGATCTCGGCCTCCCGGTCGGCGGGCACTTCCACAACACGCGGAGCACGGGGTACGCGAACGCGCTCGCGGCGCTCGAGTCGGGCGCTGCGATCCTGGATTCTTCCGTCGGCGGGCTGGGCGGCTGTCCATTCGCACCGCGGGCGACCGGCAACATCGCCACCGAGGATCTCGTCTACCTCCTCGCGGGCGAGGGCGTCGAGACCGGAATCGACCTGGAGGGGCTCGTGGCGGTCTCCGAATGGCTCGAGGACGTGCTTGCCCGGACGCTGGAGGGACAGGTGTACCGCGCGGGGGTCTTCCGCGCCTCCGGCCAAGCCTAGAGAGACTGGCGAAACAAGCTCTGTGCCGCCGGAGGCACGCATCCCGGCGACGAGGCACGTTTCGCCAATCCCTCCTAGATATCGAGCCGCAGGTCCTCGTAGTCGAGGTCACGGGACACCCGACGCCAGACTTCGTCGCTGATCATTCCCGCGCGGCGTAGCTCGAGCACCGCGTCTCGCTCGGCCGCGAGCAGCTCGCGTCGCAGGCGCTGGTAGGCGAGCGAGCGCTCCTCGATGGAGCCGTCGTCGCTGTCGTCGAAGCGTGCGCGGAAGCGGTCGCCGCGGAACCGGTACAGGCCGCGCATGCGCTCGGCCGTGTCGTCGCGCACCCAGTCTTCGCCCGCGAGCTCCTCGAGCCGTGCCAACGCCGCTTCGGCGGCCTTGATGCGGGCCTTCGCGTCCTCGCGGTCCTCGATACCGTCGTCCTCCAAGCCGAGAGCTCGGATGAGGAACGGCAGCGTCAGGCCCTGGCCGACGAGCGTGGCGAGGATGACCGAGAACGTGAGGAAGACGATGAGCGGCCGGCCCGGAAACGGCTCGCCTGCATCGGTCTCGAGAGGCAGCGCGAGCGCCGCCGCGAGCGAGACCGCGCCACGCATCCCGGCCCACGAGAGAAAGACCGATCCGCGCCACGTCTGCGTCCCGCGAAGCAGCCGCTTCGGAAGAGCCATCACGAGGAAGACCCACGCGAAGCGGAGCGCGATCACAGTCGCGACGACGAGCGCCGCGTAGCCGATCAGCTCGCCCGCGGAGAGGCCGCCGAGGTCGTCGAGGATGATCGGCAGCTGCAGCCCGATGAGCACGAAGAGAAGCGCGTTCAGGAGGTACTGGACGATCTCCCAGACGGCGAGCCCCTGCACCCGCACCTGTGACGTCGTGAGCTCCGGTGTGTGCCAGCCGAGGTAGACCCCCGCGGTGACCGCCGCGAGCACAGCAGACACGCCGATCAGCTCGGCCGGGAGGAACGCGAAGTAGCCCGTCATGAGAGAGATCGTGATCTCCGCGGGAGGGTTGTCCAGGCGACGCCGTACCTGACGGACGAGCCAGCCCACAGCGAGGCCCACCCCGACCCCGCCGGCCGCGGTGACGAGGAAGACGCCGCCCACGTCCCACGCCGCGTACGTCCCGGTCAGCACGGCGGCCACCGCGACGCGATAGAGCACGAGCCCGGTGCCGTCGTTGACCAGGCTCTCGCCCTCGACGATCGAGACGAGCTTGCGCGGCACACCGAGCCGGCGGGCGATCGCCGTCGCGGCGATCGGGTCGGTCGGCGACACGATCGCGCCGAGCACGAAGGCGCTCCCCCATGTCAAGTCGTCGACGAACGTATGCGCGACCACGGCGACTCCCACCGTCGTCGCGGCGACGAGCCCCACCGCCAACAGCCCGATCGAGCGAACGTTCGCCCGCAGGTCGCGAAGCGAGGTGAAGAACGCCAGTCCGTAGAGCAGAGGCGGCAGAACGCCGAAGAAGATGAGGTTCGGCCGCAGTTCGAGATCCGGCATCCCCGGAAGGAAGCCGATCGCGAGCCCGCCGAGGACGAGCAGGATCGGGTACGGAATTCGGACGGTGGGTGCGATTGCGAGGAGCGCCGTGGCGGCGGCGAGAAGCCCCAGCGCGACGATCCCATCGAGGGCATCGAGGTGCATGCCCGGCATCGTGCCGTACCTAGCTTTGCCCACGAAGTTCCCTGGAGCCCGCTCGCTTCGCGGGCGCGTGCCTCGGATTCCACATCCGCGCGCCTAGCAGTGGGCGGGCAGGATCGTCCCGCGCACCTCCCCGAGCTCGAGGTCTCCCGCTCGCCCGCGAAGCACGACCTCGTCGCCGTCCTCGAGGAACGCGCGCGTGCTCCCGTCCCCGAGCCGGATGGGATGGCTTCCATTTCGCGTCAGCTCGATGAGCGAGCCCTCGGAGCCGGGCTTGGGGCCCGAGATCGTGCCGGAGGCGAACAGATCGCCGGTACGCAGGGACGCCCCGTTCACGGTCGCGTGCGCGAGCTGCTGCGGGAGTGTCCAATACAGGCCGCGCGCGTTCGTTCGCGAGACCACGGTCCCGGCGAGCTCGATCTCGAGCTCGACGTCGAGGCCCTGAGCTCCCGAGGTTTGCAGGTATGGGAGGGGTTTCGGGACCTGTGCCGGGCCGGGAACGAGTCGGTCCTCCAATAGGCCGAGAGGCGTTACCCACGCGGATATCGACGTCGCGAAGGACTTCCCGAGGAAGGGCCCCAGCGGCTGGTACTCCCACTCCTGGATGTCGCGCGCGCTCCAGTCGTTGACGAGGACGATCCCGAAGACGTGGTCGCGCAAGGCGCTGCCCGGTACCGGCTCGCCGAGTCGGCTCGGAACGCCGACGACGAATCCGAGCTCGAGCTCCACGTCCAGCCGGCGAGTCGGGCCATGGCGCGGCGCCGATCCGTACGCGTCCCTGATCTGGCCGCAGGGCCGCACGACCCGCGTGCCGCTGACCACGACCGTTCCCGCCCGGCCGTGGTACGCGACGGGAAGGTGCCGCCAGTTCGGGAGGAGGGGCTCGTCGCCCGGCCGGAAGAGCCGCCCGAGATTCGTCGCGTGCTCGAGCGACGAATAGAAGTCGACGTAGTCGCCGACCTCGAACGGGAGTCGCGATTTCACACGGGAGAGCGGGACGACGTCCGCACCGCCGGCGATTAGCTGCTCGATCCGCGCCAACGTCCCTTCCCAAGCGGACCGCCCGAGTGCGAGAAACGGATTGAGGGTCGGCATGGCGAACGTGCTTCCGAGCCCCGCCGCGGCGAGATCGAGGACGCCGTCTCCGACCCGGAAGCCGACGCGCGGAGGGCCGTCGCCCTCCGAGAAGACGCCGAATCCGACGGCGGCTTTCACAGCGGCAGCACACCAAGTGCCTCGAGCTCCTCCACAGGCTCGAAGAAGCTGCAGCTCCCGATCGACTGCAGGCGTTCGCTTCGCGAACGCCTGAGCTCCCGGGCCGTCGCGGCCCGCCCGCGCCAGGCAAAGGTCTCGGAGTGGAGGAGAAACGCCTCGGGGTCCGTATCCGCGAGCGCCTCCTCCTCCGTACCGAAGACGACAGCGGCCAGGAGGTTCAGGAAGCCGTGCTCGCCGTCTTGGCGGACGGCGTGCTGGAGACCGGCCGTCGCCTTGAAGGCGAGCCCGCGCTCGCGGCATGCGCGCAGGAAGCGAGCGAGCGCCGGTACTCCCGGCGAGGCGCCGCCGCCACAGCGCACCTTGGCCCGGAACCCGTGCTCCGCGAGCTCGTCGAGCGTGGCCTCGAGCGCATCGTCGATCCGGACCTCGACGTAGACCTCCGGAGCGAGACTCGCGAGCGACTCGAGATCGTCACGCACCGGAGTCTCGACCGCATCCACTCGTGCCTCGGCCGGGAGCGGCGCGTCGAGAACGACGCTGACTCCACGGCCGACATCCGGCAACTCGTCGAGGCGCGAGGCGGGGCAGACGAAGCGCGCGAGCGCAAACGCCGATTCGCTCGCGCGCGCCCGCTCGTCCTCCGCGATCGCGTCGGACAGAGACAGCGACGCAGGCGGAAAGAGCGGTGCGTGGTCGATCAGCCGCTCGAGGAGCGCGACGCGGGCGTCCATGGCGCTTCCCACGACGCCGGATCTTGGCAGAGAGGCGCTCAAGGGCAGTGCCCAGGCGTCCGATGACGTCATTTGAGACGAATCTCACCATGGCGGACCCTGCGCCCATCGAGCCTGCGGCTCTTCCGCACATGAGCCTTGTACCCGAGGTGCGACAGCCTGCCGGGATGACGCCGCGCGTGGTCGAGCCGTATCGCCGTCTCGCCGAGATCTTTCACGACGTCCTCTCCGAGCAGAGCCTCGACGCCCTCCTCGACCGCATTGCCGACACGCTCGCGGAGCTCATCCCGTACGAAGACGTCCACATCTACGAGGCGGACGAGACGAAGCGCGAGCTCATCCCCGTGCTCGCGCGGAGCAAGTGGGAGCATCAAATCATGAGCGAGACCTTCTCGTTCGGCGAGGGCATCACCGGCTGGGCTGTCGAGCACCGCGAGCCCGTGCTCGCGAACCAGGCGCACCTCGACCCGCGGGTGCGCTTCGTACCCGGCACGCCGGTCGACCCCGAGGCGTTGATCGCAGTTCCGCTGATCGCACGCGGGAGGTTGAAGGGCACGCTCAACATCTATCGAGTCGGCGAGGACGCCGCCTTCACGGAGGAGGAGTTCCTGCTCGCGACCCGTTTTGGCGACGCTGCGGCCCTCGCGCTCGACAACGCGCACATCCGCGCACGACTCGAGCACCAGGCGTCGACCGACGCATTGACCGGCCTCTACAACCACCGCACGTTCCACGATCGGCTGCGCCAAGAGGTCGTGCGGGCATCGATGGAGCACGACACCGTGGCGCTCGTGATGCTCGACCTGGACGACTTCAAGAAGGTCAACGACGTGCACGGGCACGGGATCGGCGACCAGCTGCTCCTGCAGGTCGCGGACGTGCTCCGCAGCACCGTGCGCGCGACCGACGTGGTCTGCCGGGTCGGCGGCGAGGAGTTCGCGATCATCATGCCTTCAGGGGACATCACGAGCTCCCTGGCGCTTGCCGAGCGCGTCCGCGACCACCTCGGAGCGCTCGCTGCCGCGGCTGCCGGCCCGCTCACAGTCTCGACGGGGATCGCGGTCGGCCCCGAGCATGCGGCGAATCCGCGCGAGCTCGTTGCGTGCGCAGAGGCGGCGATGATGACCGCGAAGACGCGGGGCAAGGACCTGATCGTGCCGTTCGACGAGACGGCGACCGAGAGACCGTCGGATCGCCAGATCCGCCGCGACGACGTCCGCTCGATCGCCCACTTGAAGATGCTCCAGAGCCTCTCCGGGAAGCTCTCCCGGCTCAACGACGTCGCCCAGATCGGGCTCACGATCGCAGACGAGCTCCGCCTGCTGATCGACTACCACAACTGCCGTGTCTTCGTGAGCGAGGGACGCGAGCTCGTCCCGATGGCCTTCCGCGGAGACCTGACGCCCGTGGAGCCTGGTGCGCCCGCGGTCGACCTCCTCCGCACGCAGGTGGGCCGCGGCATTACCGGCCGCGTCGCCGAGACGGGCAAGCCGCTCCTCGTTGGCGACGCCGCGAACCACGAGCTCGGCGAGCGGATCGCGGGAACGGCCGTCATCGAGGAGTCCTTGCTCGCCGTCCCGCTCAAGTTCGGCTCGCGCGTGATCGGGGTCATCGTGGTCTCGAAGTTGGGCCTCGACCAGTTCGACGAGGACGACCTGCGTGTCCTCGACGTGCTCGCCGGCCACGCGTCAGTCGCGCTCGAGAACGCGCGCCTGTACGAGGCACAGAAGCGAGAGGCGGAGAGCGCAAACGCACTCCTCGCATTCGCGCGCGACCTCGCCGAGGCCAGCGGCCCAGCCGAGGTCGCACAGCGCGTCGTGGAGGGGTCGGCCCGGATCCTCTCGAGCCCGAGTGCGTCCCTGTGGCTACAGGACGCGGAGACAGGCGAGCTGGCGTTCCTCGCCGATCATGCGGAGGACCCGGGAGGCGTCGGGCGCACGCTGATGGCCATCCCGGCGGAGACGCTCAAGCCCTGGCTCACACGATCCGAGCCGTACTTCATCGAAGCGGCGCATTACGCCATCATCGCTCCACCTCCGAAGAACACCGACGGTCGCTTCGCGATCGCGCCGTTCACCGTCGAAGGACGCTGGGGCGTCATCGCTGTCGCCATCCCCCGGGCAGTCTCGTTCGGCGACCGCGAGCTCGAGCTTCTCGGCGGCCTGGCGCAGCAGACGAAGCTGGCGCTGCAGAGCGCGTCGAGCTACGAGACGCTCGAGCGGACCTTCCTCTCGACGGTCGAGGCGCTGGCGAACGCGCTCGAGGCCAACGACGAGTACACCTCCTCACACGCGCGCTGGATCACCGACCTGGCTCTGAAAGTCGGGGTCGAGCTCGCTCTCGAGCCGAAGGCGCTCAAGCGCCTCGAGCTCGGGTCACTCTTCCACGACATCGGCAAGATCGGCATTCCGTCCACGATCCTCACGAAACCCGGCCCCTTGACCCCGGAGGAGCGCGCGATCATCGAGACGCACCCGCTGCTCGGCGAGCGGATCCTCGCGCCCATCGAGCAACTCGAGGAAGTGCGGCCGATCGTGCGTGCGTGCCACGAGCGCTGGGACGGCACGGGGTATCCGGATCATCTCGGCGGCGAGGAGATCCCGATCGAGGCGCGGATCATCTTCGCCTGCGACGCGTTTCACGCCATGACGACCGACCGTCCCTACCGCGCCGCGCTCAGCGTGGACGAGGCGAGGCGGCGTCTGACGGGAGCCGCCGGATCGCAGTTCGACCCACAGGTCGTCGAGGCATGCCTGCGCGTCCTCGAGGAGGACGAGCCGTAGGCCCTACCCGCCGACGGCCTCGGCCTTGCGAAGGCCGAGGAACGCCCACCACCAGAATGCAGCGCCCATACCGATGACGATCGCGAACGCGCCGAGCACGTGTGGTGGATCCCCGGCGATGAACCCGCGGCCGGTCTCGAGCAGATAGGTCACTGGATTCACGCTCGCGATGCCCTCGATCCAGCCCTGCAGCAGCTCCAGCGGGACGTAGACAGGGGCGAGGAAGAGGACGAGGAAGACGGGCAGCTGCATCAGCGGGGCTGCCTGGATCGTGCGAAAGCGCATCGCGAGCCCACCTGCCCAGAAGAAGCCGCAGACGTTGACGAGCGCGGCGAGCACGTACAGCCCGACGAGATCGACCGGTCCGCCGCCGACGTTCATGCCGACGAGCAGCGCGACCACAGTCAGCACGACGGCGACAACGGCCCATCTGCAGAGCGCGGCGAGCCCGTAGCCGAGGATGATGCCGACCCGCTGGGGCGCAGCGAGCAGTAGGCGCTTCGCAAAACCGCCCTCGAAGTCGCGGGCGACGCCGAAGCCTGTGAAGACGCCGCTGAACGCGGCGGACTGAAGCAGGACGAACACGAACTGGAAGGCGGTGTAACCGGGCGGGAAGTCGAAGCCGGGGACGTTGCTCAGCTGCGAGAGCCCTCCCGCGAAGGCGGTGAAGAAGAAGAGGGGAAACAGCATCGTCGGCAGGACGATCTGCGGATTCGTGAGCGCGTTCTTCAGCGTCCGCCACGCGACGCCCTGGACGACGGCGACCACTTAAGTCCTCGTCATCCTCGTGCGTAGGGCACGCGAGGCGAGCCACAGCGACAAGACGCCGATCACCAGGACGAACCCGAAGCCCAGGAGAAGAGCCTGCACATCCCAGCCGACGATGATCAGGCTCCGGATGCACTCGATCATGTACGACACCGGATTCAGCGTGGCGGCGGTCTGGAACCAGCCGATCCCGATGAGATTCCGGGGCGCGTTCATCGACGAGATGAAGAGGAAGACGAACAGGACCGGAAACATCGCCTGGATCGACTCGCCCGAGCCGAATTGGAACGCGAGGAACGCCCCGAGCGCTCCGAACGCCAGCGACACGATCACCGCGTACAGGAGGAGGACCGCCACCCCTGCCGGACCCGACGCGATCTCGACGCCCCACGCGAGCCCGACCGCGAGATAGAAGAGCGCCTGGACGACGCCGAGGACGACGACCCCGGCAAGCTGGCCGACGAGGAGAGCCCCATCCCTGAGCGCGGTGAGCGCGAGCCGGTTGATGAACCCGGTCTGCACGTCGCGGGCGAGATCGGTGCCCGCGATCATCGTGCTGAAGAGAGCCCCCTGGATGAAAGGAACAGCGAGCATGAACGCGAGAAACGAATCCGTCGGGAACCCCGGGAGGTCGGTCGACGACTCCAAACCTGCCGAGTACACGGCCATCAATGCCACCGGGAAGATCAGCGGTGGAATCGCGCTGGCCGGTTGACGCCCCGTCCTGACGACGGAGCGCCGCGCAATTGCAGCCGCCTGCGGCCAGGTGCTCACGCGCGCTCCTCGCCGGCTCCGGCTCCCGCCGGGCGTAGGGGCGAGGCCTGTCTCGCCCTCTTTCGCTCAGGCCAGGGCGACGCAAGCGTCGCCCGTACCGCGGCTGTGTCTGACAAGCGCGTGTGTCTGAAGGGCTTCACGAGCTCCGCTGCTCGCGCCCGTCGACGGCCGCCTCCTCGGTCGCTCCCTCGAGCGTGCGTCCGGTCTTCGCGAGGAAGACGTCGTCGAGCGTGGGCGCACGCAGCTCGAGATCCGCGATTTCGACCCCGTCCGCATCCACCGCACGCACGACGTCGGTCAGACCGAGGCCGTCACGGAGCCGCACCGCGACGTCGCGTGTGCTCTCCAGAGGATCGCCGAACCTCGAGAGAAACGCCGAGACCGCCTCTCGGTCCGCGTCGCGGCGCGGGATCGCGTGCAGGCTCGGACGCCCGATCTCGGCCTTGAGGGCTGTCGGCGACCCCTCGGCGACGATTCGTCCGTGGTCGATGATCCCGACCCGGTCGGCGAGGACGTCCGCCTCCTCGAGGTACTGCGTCGTGAGGAAAACCGTCACTCCCGACTCTCGCCGCAGCGTCGACACCTCCTCCCAGAGCGCCGTCCGGCTCTGGGGATCGAGCCCCGTCGTAGGCTCGTCCAGAAAGAGGATGCGTGGCGAGTGGACGAGCGCGAGCGCGAGGTCGAGGCGCCTTTTCATCCCGCCCGAATAGCCGGAGACCTTGCGGCCGGCAGCCTCGCTCAGGCCGACCCGCGCGAGCAGCTCCTCCGCGCGCGCTGTCCGCTCCCGCTTCGGGACGTTCTGGAGCGTCGCCTGGAGCCGAAGGTGGTCGCGACCCGTGAGCAGCGGGTCGAGAGCGGCCTCCTGCAGCGCGACGCCGATCAGCGACCGGACCCGCGGGCCCTGCTTGACGACGTCGTAGCCTCCGACGCGAGCCGTCCCCGACGTCGGCGGCAGAAGCGTCGTCAGGACGTGGACGGTCGTGGACTTGCCGGCGCCGTTCGGACCGAGGAAGCCGTAGATCTCGCCGGGAGCGACGGTCAGGTCGATTCCGTCGACCGCACGCGGTCCTTTTCTGTACTCGCGGACGAGGTTTTCGACCTCGATGCCGTTCGACTGCTCCACGCGATCCAGACTACCGCGGCCCCTGAGCCGTCGACCTCACGCACGGGTCAATTCGAGCAGGTATGCGATCACGACGTCCTCGTCGCCGACCTTGAGGTGATACGCATCCGAGAGCTGCTCGACGCGCTCGATCTGCTCCTTGTTCTCGAGGAAGAGCGGGCCGAAAGGGAAGAACGAGTAATCCACGACGCGTGCGCTGAGCCCACCCTCGGCGAGCTGACGAGCAGTCTCCGCCTGACCCACGATCGAGAGCTGCATGACATAGGCGACACCGCCGTCGGCCAAGAGACGCGGCAGCAGCCGGATGAGATGGTCGAGAAGCGTGCGTCCCCAGTAGTCGAGCGGTCGATGCCCGGTCGGCTCCTCGTACGGATTGACCGGCATCTGGTAGAGGCTCGCGACGACCAGGTCGAACGTCTCGGCGGGGTCCCACTGGTAGAGGTCGACGGCGTCGCCCGTGAGCCGGTCGGCGACACCGTTGCGAAAGGCGTTCGAGAGCGTGTTCGCCACCGCGTTGCGGTCGATGTCGATGGCATGAACGCGCGTGGCGCCGTTGAGGGCGAGCTGCACCGCGAGGACGCCGGAGCCGCATCCGACGTCGAGGCACACCTTGCCCTTGCCCGCACTCGACGTGAAGAGGTGCTTCCACACGAGGTAGCTGCCTGTCGTCGGAACGAAGACGCCTTCCTCGATCGCGAGCTCGGGAAAGGGGAGCGGAAAGAGATCCCGGCCGCGCTCGTCGAGCCAAGGCTCCGCGGCGACGGGCATCGTCTCGGTCTCGACGAGGGCCTCCTCGGGCCGCTTCGAGCCCGGCTTCGTACCTTTAACGGCCTCGACCACCGCAGCGATGTGCTCCGCGGTGACGCCGCAGCAGCCACCGATGATCTGCGCGCCTTCCTCACGCCAGCGCAGCGCGAGTTCGGCGTACGCCTGGGGGTCGATCTCCTCGTCGAAGCGCCAGCGGGATCCGACGAGGTGGCCGAGATTGGGATACGCGCCGAGCGGAAGATTCGTGAAGTCCCGAAGCCAGGAGATCATCCCGGGCACGTGGTCGACGGGGAGACAGTTGATCAGGAGCGCCCCGACTCCCATCTCCTCGAACCGGCGTGCTGCGCGGCCGAACAGGTCTCCCTCCGGCGGTCCCCAGTGCTGACCGAAGACGCCACACACGCCGTGCCGGCAGCGCCGGAACGAGAGCCAGACGGGGAGGCCCGTCTCGAGCAGGAGCTCGACGATCTCATACGTCGACGGCTCCCGGATCAGGGTGAGGGTCTCCAGCAGGATGAGATCCGGCGGGTCATCCTCGAAGACGCGCGACAGCAGCTCGATCGTCTCCCGGCGGTCCTGCGAGTTCACTTCCTCCGAGATCGCGAAAGCGACCGCGCAGTCACCCATGCGGCCGGCATCGTCGATCGCCCGGCGCGCGAGGCGCACCCCGAGCCTGGCGACGTCCATCCAGTGCAGGACCTCAGACGGGCCCGAGCTCGTGCGCTCCATCTCGGGCGCCGACAGGATCGACCAGGTGTTGGTCGAGATCACATTGCACCCGGTCTCCGCGTACGCCCGGTGGACCGCAAGCACCGAGCGTGGCGCGCTGTAGAGCGCCCACGTTCCCCAGAGGCCCGTCTCCGGCGCGATTCCGGTGCCGACTCGCTGCAGCTCCGTCGCGACCCCGCCGTCGAGCACCACGCAGCGCTCGTCCGCGAGCATCGCCTCGAGCGCCGCGTACGCGGGCGAGTGCACGGTTGCTGCCGCGACCTCGGTCACGCAAGCGGCTCCACGGGAAGCTTCGTCGCCACCACGCGGCGGCCCTCGCGCTGGTAGACGACGTCCACCGAGTCGTCCTGCCGGTACGTGCCGGCGACGCCGACGAAGATCGACGTCCAGCGCCAGAACCCGAGCTTGCCCTCGGACTTGAGCTCCCGCTCGAAGACGAGCGTCCGCCCCTCGATGCCGAAATCGACTCCCTCTTCCTGCGGCACGCCGTTGACGTAGACCTCGAACGGCCGCGTCACGTCCGCCGGGAGACGGACGCGGGTTGCCTTACGCGCAGCTTCGGGCACGTTCATAGAATGGCAAGCTCCGTGGGAGGAGAGCACCCAACGGGTTGGAGACACGCCGGCTGGGTGCGATGGGCGCCGCGAGACAAGGACGCAGGGAGCGCCCATATCGAGGGAGACATGGGCGCGACTGAGGACGCCGTATCCCGGCGTTCCAGCGCCGCCAGCCGGCCCCGATCTTCAGCCCTTTGGGTGCTCTTACGGACTCTTCTTCCGCTTGGCGTGTTGCTCCTCGCGCTTCTCGCCGCCCCCGCCGCCTATGCAGGCAACGGAGGCTTCGCCCCCGTCACGCCGGAGTCGTCCAACGCGGACGACATCCGCGACAGCTTCGTCTTCGTCTCGATCTTCGTCGTCGGCATCTTCGTCCTCGTCGAGGGGTTGCTCCTCGCCTTCATCCTCCAGTACCGGCGCCGGCGACGTGCGCGCTTCGAGGAGGGTCCTCCGGTGCACGGAGCGACCAGGCTCGAGCTCCTCTGGACGCTGTTCCCGGTCGTCGTCCTGTTCGTCATTGCCTCGTTCGTCTTCATCGAGCTGCCGGGGATCAAGAACGTGCCCTCGGCGGAAGCGGGGAGGCCGCTCGAGGTGCGCGTGGTCGGGCGCCAGTTCTACTGGCAGTTCGAGTACCCGAACGGCGTGATCACGATCGACAACCTGCGCGCTCCCGTCGGGGTCCCGGTCCGACTCGAGGTCACGGCTCCCGACGAGGACGTCATCCACTCCTGGTGGATCCCGGCGCTCGGAGGGAAGATCGACGCGATCCCAGGCGTCGTCAACAGCACCTGGTTCCGGGCGAGGAGACCCGGGATCTACTCGGGCCAGTGCGCCGAGCTCTGCGGCGTCGAGCACGCCAGGATGCTCGCCACGGTCGAGGTCCTGCCCGAGGACCAGTTCGACGCCTGGCTCGCAGAGCGCCGCAGCGACCAGACCGCCGGAACGTCCGACCTGGGCGAGGAGGAGTGGGCGGGCGTATGCGCCAAGTGCCACGGCCTGAGTGGGGAAGGTGGCATCGGGCCAAGGCTCGCAGGGTCGGTCGCGCTCGCGGATCCCCGAGCGGTGAAGCGGCTCATCCGCAACGGGCGCCGCGCAATGCCCGCCGTCGGATCGGGCTGGACCGAAGAGCAGGTCGCCGCCCTGAACGGCCATCTGAGGGAGAACCCGCCGAGTGGCGGTTAGGGCGGAGCGCATCCCCGCCTGGCAGCGCGGCCGGGTCGCGAGCTGGCTCGTCACCACGGACCACAAGCGCATCGGGATCCTCTACATCTCGACGTCGCTCGTCTTCTTCGTGCTCGCGGGGCTGATGGCACTCGTCTTCCGGCTCCAGCTCTCGCAGGCGAACGCGGGCGTGCTCGGCGCCGACCGCTACAACGAGCTCGTCACGGTCCACGGGACGGCGATGGTCTTCCTCGTCGTGGTCCCGATCCTCGCCGGATTCGCGAACTACCTCGTACCGCTCATGATCGGCGCCCGCGACGTCGCCTTCCCGCGGCTGAACGCCCTCTCCTACTGGCTCTTCCTCCTCGGCGGCGTCGTGCTCATGCTCTCCTTCTTCGCGGACGGGGGCGCGGCCAAGGCCGGCTGGACGATCTACCCGCCGCTCTCCACCCAGGAGCCCGGCAACGGCGTCGACCTCCAGATCCTCTCGCTCCACATCCTCTCCGCGTCGTCGCTCGCGGGCGCGATCAACTTCATCGTCACGATCCACAACCTGCGGACGCGCGGCATGACCTGGACGCGCATGCCGCTCTTCGTGTGGTCGATCGAGTTCTTCGCGCTGATGCTGCTCGCGATCCTCCCCGTCCTCTCCGCGGGCCTGACGCTGGTCCTGCTCGACCGCGGCATCTCGATCGCGGGCTGGGACATCCAGTCGCACTTCTTCGATCCCGCACAGGGCGGATCGGCAGTTCTCTACCAGCACGCGTTCTGGTTCTTCGGCCATCCCGAGGTGTACGTGATGGTGCTGCCCGCGTTCGGGATCATCTCCGAGGTGCTTCCGGTCTTCGCCAGGAAACCGGTCTTCGGCTACAAGGCGATCGCCTTCTCGACCGTCGGCATCGCCTTCTTCTCGATGTTCGTGTGGGCGCACCACATGTTCACGGTCGGCCTCCCGTACGCGGCGCAGGCGTTCTTCATGATCGCGTCGATGACAGTCGCCGTCCCGACCGGCGTCAAGGTCTTCAACTGGCTCGCGACGCTCTGGCGCGGGAACCTCCACTTCGACACGCCGATGCTCTTCGCCCTCGGCTTCCTCTCGGTCTTCGTCGTCGGAGGCCTGTCCGGGATCTACCTCGCCGCGTTCCCGATCGACTGGCAGGTGCACGACACGTACTTCGTGGTCGCGCACTTCCACTACACGCTCATGGGCGGCGTCGTCTTCGCGATCTTCGCCGGCCTGTTCTACTGGTGGCCGAAGATGTTCGGTCGCACGCTGCACGAGGGGCTCGGGAAGTGGCAGTTCTGGCTCCTTCTCATCGGGTTCAACGTCGCCTTCTTCCCGATGCACCTCGTCGGACTCGAAGGGATGCCTCGCCGGGTCTACACCTACGGGAACGAGAGCTGGGAGGGCTACAACCTCACGTCGACGATCGGCTCGTACGTGATGGGAGTGGCGATCCTCTTCTTCGTCTGGAACGTCGTCAGGACGACCCGGCGCGGCCCTCGCGTCGGCAACGACCCGTGGCAGGCCGACACGCTCGAGTGGTACACGACGTCGCCTCCGCCGCCGCACAACTTCGACGAGGTTCCGTACGTCACGAGCGCACGGCCGCTGTACGATCTTCGGCGAAGGTTGCGGGAGGCAAATGGAGTCCGAAGGCCCGTCTGAGCGTGTGCCGGGCACGCTGTTCCGCCTCTCGGCGGTTGGAGCGGCGCTCGCAAGCGGCTGCGCGGTCGCAAGCGCCGTCCTCGAGCTGGGATCGGCGCACTGGGGGCTTGCCGGAATCGCGCTTCCGCTCCTCGCCGCAAATGCCGTCATCGCCCGTTGGGCGTACCCGAAGCTCGCCGGGCGGATGTTCGCCCCGGTCGCCCTGCTGCTCGTCGCGATCGCGCTCGGCGGAGTGGTCGCCTGGAGCGGCAGCCGGCCGTGGGCCGTCGCGCTGCACGTCGGCGCCGGCGGGCTCGCGTTCGGAGCTGCGCTGCTCGCGGCTGCGACCACCCTGCGGGGGTCGCCCGTGCCGCTGGCCTCCGGCCGCGATTACCTCACGCTGACGAAGCCGAGGATCATGAGCCTCCTGCTGGTGACCGGAGCCGGCGGCATGTTCGTCGGCTTCCAGGGCGCACCGCCGCTCTGGCTCTTCAGCGTGACGATGCTCGGGCTCGGGCTCGCCTGCGGCGGCGCCTCGGCGCTGAACCACGTCCTCGACCGCGACATCGATCAGGTCATGGGAAGTCGCACCCGGGAGCGCCCCGTGGCGTCGGGCCGGGTCGCGCCCGAACAGGCGCTCGAGTTCGGCCTCGTACTGACGGCCTTGTCCTTCGTCGTGCTCGCCTCTGCGGTGAACGTGCTCACGGCCGCCCTTGCACTCCTCGGGAACGCGTTCTACGTCGTCGTCTACACCCGCTGGCTCAAGCGCGCGACTCCACAGAACATCGTCATCGGCGGTGCTGCGGGTGCCGTCCCGCCCCTCGTCGGCTATGCAGCCGCGACCGGCAGCCTCGAGCTTCCCGCGCTCTGGCTCTTCCTCATCGTCTTCCTCTGGACGCCCCCGCACTTCTGGGCTCTCGCGCTCATGCTCAAGAACGCCTACGCGGCCGCGGGCATCCCGATGCTCCCGGTCGTCCGCGGCGACCGCGAGACGGCACGCCAGATCCTCCTCTACTCGATCGGCCTGGTCGCCTTCACCGTCGTCGTCGGCCTGTGGCTCGGCCCCGTCTACACGGCGTCCGCCGTCGTCCTCGGAGTGACGCTCGTCGCCCTGGCGATCCTCCTCCGGCGCGACCTCACGCGCACCCGCGCGCTCGCGCTCTTCCACTACTCTCTCGCCTACCTCGCGTTGCTCTTCGCCGCGGCGGCGATCGATCCCCTCCTCACCTCATGACCGACACCGAGCTCGAGCGTAGGAATCTCCGCTTCGGGTGGGCGCTTTTCGGCCTCTTCTGGCTGCTTTTCGCCGGCACGATCCTCATCGCGGTCCTCTATCTCCAGCTCGATTAGTCAGGTTGTCCGCCCAACCGGGCATCCCCCGTTCGAGGGAGGTCACCTTCTCGACGTCGGCGGTGCTCAAGCTGTAGCCGGGTGTCTGGTACTACCGGGTTCGCGGCTCGAACTCGGCCCAGGTGGGCACGTCGGCCATGACGTGGTCGGGGCCTGTCGCCGTCAAGGTCGCACGGCCCACGTTCCGAGTCTCGCGCTGAGCTACTCGGGGAACCCAGTTTCCCCCACTTCTCTGCCGCATGGGTCTGTGAGGGAACCCGGGTTCCCCCAGTTCCCTTCTGCCGCATGGGTCACAGTTCGTATGTGAACCCCGACCTCTTCCTCGCGCTCGAGCTCGCCGATGCGGCCGACGCGATCTCGCTGCGACGCTTTCGCACCGAGCTCGCAGTCGAGACGAAGCCGGACCTCACGCCCGTGACCGAAGCGGACCGGGCAGTCGAGGCCGAGCTCCGGCGCCTGCTCGGCGAGGCGCGTCCGGACGACGCGATCCTCGGCGAGGAACACGGGGAGACGGGCAGCTCGGCGCGGCGATGGATCGTCGACCCGATCGACGGGACGAGGAACTTCACGCGCGGAATCCCGGTCTGGGCGACACTTCTCGCGCTCGAGGAGGACGGGGTCGTGCGCCTCGGCGTCGTCTCGGCGCCCGCGCTCGGCCGGCGCTGGTGGGGCGAACGGGGCGAGGGTGCATTCGCCGACGAAGCGCCCATGAGCGTCTCGACCGTGGACCGCATCGAGGAGGCCGTGCTCTCCTTCCCGCTCGACAGGCAGCTCCCGGACCTCGCGGCACGCGCATGGCATGTGCGCGGGTTCGGTGACTTCTGGGGGCACATGCTCGTCGCCGAAGGCGCCGTGGACGGATCGGTCGATGCCCTTGGCGTCAGCGTGTGGGACCTGGCCGCGGTACAGGTGATCGTCGAAGAAGCAGGCGGCCGCGTCTCGGACTTCGCGGGCGAGGCGCGCCTCGACGCAGGGACCGCCGTCATCTCAAACGGCCTGCTCCACGAGCAGCTCCTCGACGCGCTGGCCGAGCAGGTCGGCGCCTGACCTGCCCGGCGCACAGCTCCAGAGCTCAGAACGAGACCGTCTCGGCGGGGGCGGCGGTCGCTCCCTCCTCGCGGAGCCGCTTGAGCAGGTCGTGGATGTCGGCGATCTCTTGTTCGAGATCCTTCTGCCTCTCCTCGAGCGCCCTGAGGAGCTCCTCTCGGTTCGGGGCTCGCCACCTCCGCATCCGGTGGCCGTGTCTACCGCACATGTTCACCTCCTTTCGCCTCAGCGTCTTCGAGAAACGTGCTCAGGTCGTCCCGGAGCGCTCGCAACGACTCGAGCCACGCCCGAAGTGCCGCGTGTCCCTCGGGCGTGAGGGTGTAGGTGCGCTTTGCGGGTCCCGGGAGCTCCGCCTGCCACAGCGAGTCGACGAGGCCTTCCTCCTCGAGTGCGCGCAGCGCGCGGTAGATGTTCCCGACGTCGACACGCTCCTCGCCGAGCACGGAGGGCAGCCGCTCCAGAAGCTCGTAGCCGTGGGTCGGGCGTTCGGAGAGGAGGAGCAGGAGCGCCGCCTCCGCAAAGCGCCCGACCCTCGCCTGTACCTGCCACCTCCCGTTCGGGAGGCGGCGTCGGTTGCGGAAGCGTGTGCCGCGGCGGCGGTGCATCGCCGCATTATATGTGAATTACATATGTATTACGCGGCCAAAGCCTGGCAGCGCTGGCGGATTCCGTCGAGCAGCGACGCGAACGAATCCGAGAACTTCTCGACGCCCTCGCGCTCGAGGGTCGCGACCACGTCGTCGTAGTCGACGCCCGCCCCCGCGAGCTCGGCGAGAAGTGCCCGAGCCTCCTCGACGTCCTGCGTCAGGGTCTCGGCAACCTCCCCGTGATCCTGGAAGGCCTCGATCGTCTCGAGCGGCATCGTGTTCACGGTCTCCGGCCCGATCAGCTCCTCGACGTAGAGGACGTCGCGGTAGGCGGGGTTCTTCGTCGACGTGGAGGCCCAGAGGCACCGCTGGGGACGGGCTCCAGCCGAGGCCAAACGCTCCCAGCCCGCGCCCGAGAAGATCCGCCGGTAGTTCTGGTACGCGAGCTTCGCATTCGCGACCGCGAGCCTTCCCTGCAGGTCGGTGCGATCAAGCTCCTCGAGCCGCTTGTCGGTCTCGGTGTCGACGCGGGAGACGAAGAAGCTCGCCACGGACGCCACCTGCGACACGTCGCCACCGGACTCGAGCAGGCGCTCGACGCCGCGGATGTATGCCTCCGCGACCGCCTCGTGGCGCTCGCGCGAGAAGACGAGGGTAACGTTGATCGAGCGGCCCTCGGCGATGCAGTCCTCGATCGCACCGAGCCCAGGGACCGTGCCGGGAATCTTCACGTACGCGTTCGGACGGTCGACGAGCTCGTGCAGGCGAATAGCCTCGTCGAATGTCGCGTCGCGGTCGTACGCGAGTCCGGGATCGACCTCGATCGAGACCCGGCCGTCGACGCCGCTCGTTCGCTCCCACGTGGGACACAGCAAGTCACAGGCCTCGCGGATGTCCTGCGTCGCGAGGGCGATGAAGACCTCCTTCGGGTCGTCCTCGTGCTCGAGAACCTCCTGCAGCTGCTCGTCGTACCAGCCGCCGGTCGACAGCGCCTTCTCGAAGATCGTCGGGTTCGAGGTGACGCCGACGACCGCGTCCTCGCGCATGAGGCGCTCGAGCTCGCCCGTCTGAAGCAGCTCGCGGGAGAGCGTGTCGATCCAAACGGCCTGCCCGTGCTCGAAGAGCTCGTGTAGCCGACTCTGTGCCATGCCACTACGTTACCGCGGGGCCGGCAGTGTGGAACGCCACCGTAGAATGCCCCCATGAGCGACCCGGACCGCTGGCGCGAGCTCGGACAGCAGCTGCGCGTCGACTCGGTGCGCTGCAGCGCAGCCGCGAAGTCGGGTCATCCCACCTCGGCGATGTCGGCTGCCGATCTCATGGCCGTTCTGATCGACACGTACCTGCGCTACGACTTCGACGAGCCGAAGAGCCCTAGAAACGACCGCCTGATCTTCTCCAAGGGACACGCATCGACGCTGCTGTATGCAATCTACCGGGCTGCCGGCGTGATCTCCGACGACGAGCTGCTCAGCTACCGGAAGTTCGGCAGCCGCTTGGAGGGGCATCCGACAACGGTCCTGCCCTGGGTCGACGTGGCCACGGGATCGCTGGGGCAAGGGCTGCCCATCGGCGTCGGGATGGCGCTCGCCGGCAAGTACCTGGACCGGCTGCCCTTTCGCACCTGGGTTCTCTGCGGGGACAGCGAGACGGCGGAGGGCTCGATCTGGGAGGCGTTCGAGCACGCGGCTCACTACGAGCTCGACAACCTCACGGCGATCCTCGACGTCAACCGGCTCGGGCAGCGCGGCGAGACCATGGTCGGGTGGAATCTCGACGTCCACGCCGAGCGTGCAAGGGCCTTCGGCTGGCACGCGATCGAGATCGACGGCCACGACGTCGGCGAGATCGACAGCGCCTATGCCGAGGCGGTCGGCACGACGGGGAAGCCGACCGTCGTGATCGCTCGCACGATCAAGGGCAAAGGGGTAAAGGCCGTCGAGGATGTGAACGGGTTCCACGGCAAGGCGCTGGACGACCCGCAGGAGGCGATCGCGGAGCTCGGCGGCGAGCGAAGCCTGCAGGTCGCCGTCTCGAAGCCCGATCCCGGTGAGCCTCACCGTTTCGCCTCCGGCACCCTCGACCTCCCGCGCTACGCCGTCGGCGACGAGGTCGCGACGCGGCAGGCCTACGGCGACGCCCTCGCCGCGCTCGGGACCGCACGAGGGGACGTGGTGGCGCTCGATGGAGAGGTGTCGAATTCCACCTTCGCCGAGGTCTTCGCGAAGGCGCATCCGGATCGGTACTTCGAGATGTACATCGCCGAGCAGCAGATGGTCGCCGCCGCCGTGGGGCTGCAGGCGCTCGGCTGGAAGCCCTTCGCCTCGACCTTCGCTGCCTTTCTCACGCGTGCGTACGACTTCGTCCGCATGGCCGCCGTCAGTCGAGCGAATCTCGTGCTCTCCGGCTCCCACGCGGGTGTGTCGATCGGCGAGGACGGGCCCTCCCGGATGGGCCTCGAGGACATCGCCGCGTTCCGTGCGGTACACGGGAGCACGGTGCTGCACCCGTGCGACGCAAATCAGACAACCCGTTTGGTCGCGGCGCTGTCGGAGGCCGGGGGGATCTCGTATGTCCGCACCCTGCGGCCGGCGACTCCGGTCATCTACGGGCCGGACGAGGAGTTCGTGATCGGAGGAAGCCGCGTCCTTCGCTCCTCGGACGACGACGAACTCGCGATCGTCGGTGCCGGGATCACCGTTCACGAGGCGCTCAAAGCCGCCGACCTGCTCGCCGAGGAGGGAACCTCGGCTCGCGTGATCGACCTCTACTCGATCAAGCCGATCGATACGGACACGCTGCTCGCTTCGGCCGAGGCCACCCAGGGGCGGCTGATCACCGTCGAGGATCACTGGCTCGAGGGAGGCCTCGGGGACGCGGTGCTGGCCGCTTTCGCCGACACGGAGGAGCGGCCCCGCATCGTCAAGCTCGGGGTAGCGGGAATGCCGAGCTCCGGGAAGGGAACCGAGCTCCTGGCCGAGGCCGGCATCGACGCCGCGCACATCGCGGCGGCCGCTCGCCGCCTCGTCGGCGCGCACGTTTCGGGCTAGCAGCAGCTGTCTACAGACTGCAGAGCGCGTAGGCGGTGACGGTCATCGTCTGACCGCCGCCAAGGCTCGCAATCGTGACGACGCCGACGGCTGTCCACGTGTTCGCCGCACTCGGGTACGAGGAGACGAGTTGGGTTCGTCCTTCTGAGCCGTGGTCGTCGTCACGAGCGC
>JBKPDR010000078.1:0-22806 GCA_046727975.1 Actinomycetota bacterium
GGGCCGCGGTTCAAGTGGACGATCCGGCCCATGTTGGGAGGCTTCGGGGCCGAGATCGAGACTGTCTCGGCGATGAAGCAGTCCAGGTCGTCCGTCGCGAGGGCACGGTTGAAGCGTCGCTCGAAGCCGATTGTCGTCGAAGCCTTCGAGCTCATCGCCCTGCCGCAGAGCGAGCCGGCGACGTGCCCCGGGTAGACCTCGACGCCGTCTCCGAGCTCGACGAGACGTCGAAGCGAGTGGAAGAGCCCCTCGGCGCCGTTCCGCGCCTCGACCGCGAGATCGGGCCGCGCGGTGTCGCCCACGAAGAGCGAGTCGCCGGTGAGCACGAGCCATGGTTCAGGGGCGCGCGAGCGGTCGATGACCGCGAGACAGCAGTGCTCCGGCCGGTGGCCGGGCGTGTGCAGACACCATAGGACGACCTCCCCGAAGGCGAGCTCGTCGCCGTCCTCCATCGGGTCGTGCGCGTACTCGGCCCCGCCGGCGGGGTGGATGCTCACCGGGAGGCCGTGCTCGAGCGCGAGCCGCCCGTGACCCGCAACGTGATCGGCGTGTGTGTGCGTCTCGATCGCTCGGACGATCTCGAAGCCACGTCGCTCGGCCTCTTCGAGGTACTGCTCGATCGCGTACGCAGGATCGACGACCGCCGCGACGCCGGCCTTCTCATCGCCGACGAGGTACGAGGCACACCCGAGGTCGCCGTCGACGAACTGCGTGAAGATCACAGCGCGCCGAAGGTAGCACCGCGTCCCGCTATTTCTCTTGAAGTGAGCGGAGCCGCCGCTGTCGCAGGAGGACGGCGACCGCTGTGATCGCGAGGAGACCGAAGATCCCGACAACGAGCGCGGTTCCGAGGTGCTGCGACGCCTCCGAGGCCGGTACGACCGTGAGCGATACCGGCCAGCGAACGACCTGCCCGTCTGGATATCTCTGTTCCGCGAGCAGGGACACGGTTCCGGGCTCGGTGGGCGCTTGGAGCTCGACTTCAAGACTCGCCGTAGCCCCGCCGGGAAGGCGGGCTCCGGTCCACGTCGCCGTGTCGCCCGAGACCTGCGCCGTCCAGCCAGGCGCCGGCTGCACCTTCACGATGCGGAAGCCCTGCGGCACGGTCAGCGCAAGGGCGCCCATCGCGACGGAACGCTCGTTGGGAACGGAGAACGTCACGGTCGAGGTCGCGCCGCCCGAGACGTAGCCAGGCGAGGCGTAGACGTGAGCCCGCGCCGGGGCGGCGGCGACGAGCGCTGCGGCAGCCACCCCGAGCACGAGAGCGAGGCAAGCCTCGCCCCTACAAGCCGAGATGGCGAGCGATAACCATGCGCTGCACTTCATTCGTCCCCTCGCCGATCTCGAGGATCTTCTGGTCGCGGTAGAGGCGCGAGATTGCGGATTCCTCCATGTAGCCGTAGCCGCCATGGATCTGCAGCGCCCAGTTGGCGACGCGGTGCGAGAGCTCGCCGGTGAAGAGCTTTGCCATGGCGGCCTCACGGGCGAACGGACGGCCGTGATCCTTCAGCCACGCTGCGCGGTAGACGAGTGCCCGTCCGGCTTCGATCTCCGTCGCCATGTCGGCGAGCTTGAACTGGATCGCCTGGAAGGAGGCGATCGGCTTGCCGAACTGTTGCCGCTCCTGCGCGTACGCGAAGGCCAGGTCGTACGCGCCCTGGGCGAGGCCGACACCCATGGCCGCGATTGCGATCCGTCCGCCGTCGAGGATCTCGAGGAACTGCCTGAAGCCCGCGCCGCGCTGGCCGAGGAGGCTCCCTTCCGGCACGGCACAGTCTTCGAACGAGAGCTCCCGGGTGTCGGACGCGCGCCAGCCGAGCTTCTTCATCGGGCCGGAGATCGAGTAGCCGGGTGTGCCGTTCTCGACGACGAGGTTCGACACCTCGTCGTCGCCGGTTCGCGCCGTGATCGTCACGCCCCACGTGATGTCCGTGCCCGCGTTCGTGATGAAGATCTTCGAGCCCGAGATCACCCACGATCCGTCCTCGAGCCTCGCGGTCGTCCGCGTCGCTCCGGCATCCGAGCCTGCACCGGGCTCCGTCAAGCCGAACGCTGCCAGGCGACGTCCCGACGCGAGGTCCGGGAGCCAGCGGTCGCGCTGCTCCTCGGTCCCGAAGAGCAGGATCGGCATCGTCCCGAGCGAGGTGTGCGCGGCAAGCGTGATCGCGACGGAGGAGTCGATTCGCGTCAGCTCCTCGACCGCGATCGCGTAGGCGACGGTGTCGCCGCCTGCGCCCTCGTATTCCTCGGGGATCGGGATGCCCATGAGCCCGAGCTCGGCGAGCTCCGCGACGAGCTCGTAGGGGAAGCGACTCTCCCGATCGAGTTCCGCGGCGACCGGTGCCACGCGTTCCCGCGCGAACGTGCGCACGGTCTCGCGCAGGAGCTCTTGCTCGGGCGTGAGATCGAAGTCCACGCGCGCGGATCGTATCGGCGCTAGGCTCGGGCTCGACCCGAACGCGAGGAGGAGATCGAGAATGCCGAGCGTCCAGGAGTTCTTCGAAGGCCTGCCGGCGCGGGTGAGTGCCGACCGGATTGCCGGGATGAACAACACGTACGTCTTCGACATCGAGGGAGCCGGTGCCTGGACGGTTGCGATCGCGGACGGCACGCTGACGGTCACCGAGGGCGCGGGCGAGGGCGACGTAACGATCTCGGCGAACGAGGAGAGCTTCGCGAAGATCGTCGCGGGAGAGCAGAACCCGACGACCGCCTACATGAGCGGGAAGCTCAAGATCAAGGGCGACATGGGCGCCGCGATGAAGCTGCAGAAGCTCTTCTGACTCCATAGACTCCCGCGCACCTTGAACTGGCTCGTTCAGCTCCTCATTCGGTACGGGATCAACGTCCTCGCGCTGATCGTCATCGATTGGCTCTTCGACGGCGTCACGATCGGTCGTTGGTGGCCCATCCTGCTCGGCGCAGCCGCGTTGACGCTCGGGAACGCGATCCTCAAGCCGATCCTCGCGATCCTGACGCTACCGCTGATCATCCTCACCCTCGGCCTCGCGTACTTCGCGCTCAACATCGCGATGCTCGCGTTCGCCGAGTGGATCGCGCCGAGGTTCTCGATCGACGGCTTCTGGACGTACATCGGTGCGACGATCGTGGTCGGGCTCGTGAACATCGTGATGCACTGGGTGGTCGACCGGATTCGCATCGCCTAGCGGCAAATGAGCACCGCTCGCCTTCGGCTCGCGTTCGCAGGGGAAACCATGTTTCCCCACGCTTTTCCGCGACCGCACTTCGCGAGAGCGAGATGCGGTCCTGCGAGAGCTCCGCGTGCCCCCTTCTTCCCGAGAACGTGGGGAACCTCCCGTTTCTTGCGCGGGGGAACCCAATGGTTCTCGCCTGGGGGAACCCCTGGTTCCCCCAGGAGCCCCCTCCTCACCTCGAGAAGAAGGGGGTCCGTGGGGGAAACATGATTTCCCCCACGATATGAACCCATGGGTTCCCCCGCGAGCCCCCTCCTTCAAGCAAGAGCAGACGGGTTCCCCACACCCCTCCACGCTCATCGGCCGACGGAGGTTGGCCCATGAGCTGGTACGAGCTCTGGCTCTTCCTCCACGCCACCGCGGCGATCGTCTGGGTCGGCGGAGCGGTCATGCTTCAGATCTTCGGCATCCTCACGAAGCGTGCGGCGGATCCGGCGAAGACTGCCTTCTTCGCGCGGAACGCCTCGTGGACCGTCTCGCGCGTCTTCCTGCCGTCCGCCCTCATCCTCCTCGCCTCGGGCGTGGGCCTCAAGTTCGAAGCCGACTGGGACTGGGACGAGCCCTTCATCGTCTACGGGCTCGTGGCGTGGGCGCTCGCCTCGCTCGTCGCTTTCGGGTACCTCGGGGGCGCGATGGGCCGTGCCGCCGCTCAGCTCGAGTCGGAAGGGCCGAGCCCGGCTCTGGCCCTGCGGTTGCGCAACCTCGTCTGGCTCTCGCGCGCGCTGTTGTTGGTTTTGCTCTCGATCGTATTCATGATGACCGTCAAGCTCGGAACGTAAGGAGGACATCTTCGTGTCGTGGTACGAGTTCTTGCTCTTCGCTCACATCGCGATGGCAGTCATCTGGATCGGCGGCGCGCTGATGATGCAGATGTTCGGTGTGCGTGCGTCGATGCTGCGTGATCACACGCGGCTCGCCAACCTCGGCGAGGACGTCGCGTTCATCGGGCCACGGCTCTTCGTTCCCGCGTCACTGCTCGCGTTTGTGACGGGCGTCCTGCTCGTGATCGAGTCGGACGGCTACGGGTTCGGGGACGATTGGATCGTGATCGCGCTCGCGCTGTATGCGACGACCTTCCTCACCGGGCTCTTCTTCCTTGGTCCGGAATCCGGCCGGGTCGGCAGGATGACGGCGGAGGGTGCTCCGGAAGCAGGCCTGCGAACACTGCGCCTGGTCATGCTCTTCCGCCTCGACCTCGTCCTGCTCTTCGTCCTTCTCTACGACATGGCCGTCAAGCCCGACTTCGGCGAGGCGGGCTCCATCTTCTGGGGGTTGGCGGGGGCCGTCGTCGCGGCTGGACTCGTCGTGTGGCGTTACCGCATTGCCTTGGCGCAGCCCGCCGGGGTGCCGGTCGAGGCCGAGGAGTAGCAGCGTCTACGACTCGAGCTCGACGAGGAGAGCGCCGCCGGCGACACGGTCGCCGGTGGCGACGTGAACGCCCTTCACCGTCCCCTCGAACGGCGAGTGGACGGGGATCTCCATCTTCATAGCTTCGAGAACGACGAGCGGACTCCGGGCCTGGACGGTGTCGCCCGGCTCGACCTCGACTCGGATCACGGTGCCCGGCATGGGCGCGACGACGGCGGCGCCTGCGTGCGCTGCTGCACCTGCGCGAGCGGCCTCGTCCACGTCTGGCGGTGGCGCGGGTCGGGGGATGGGCAGGTTGAGTCGCCAGGGCCGACGCCACACCTCCGCTGCGCGGGTGAGCGGCGGCGCCGAGAGCGGCGGATGCTCGGTGAGAAACGCCGTCGTCGCCTCCGCCGCCTGTACGGTCGGATGCGAGACCAGCCAGCGGAGGAACGGGAGATTCGTCGTGACGCCCTCGACCTCCGTTTCGTCCAAGGCACGCGCCAGCTTCAAGAGCGCATCGCCTCGGTCGCGGCCGTGCGCGATCAGCTTCGCGAGCAGCGGGTCGTAGGCGACTCCGATCTCGTCGCCCTCCTCGACGCCGCTGTCCACCCGCACGGTGCTCGGAAGGCGAAGCCGTTCGATCCGGCCGGCCTGCGGCAGGAAGCTGCGGGGATCCTCTGCATACAGCCGCACTTCGATCGCGTGTCCGTCCGGCTCGCTGCTCGGCAGCGACAGCCGCTCTCCGTCTGCGATGCGAAGCTGCTCGGCGATGAGATCGAGCCCGGTGACCGCCTCGGTCACCGGGTGCTCCACCTGGATGCGACCGTTCAGCTCGAGGAAGGAGAAGGCGTCTCCGTCGACGACGAACTCCACGGTGCCCGCGCTCCGGTACCCGATCGCGCGCCCGAAGCTCACCGCCGCTTCGAGCATCGATCGGCGTAGGTCCGTGGGGAGGCGTGGTGCGGGCGTCTCTTCGAGCACCTTCTGATGCCGGCGTTGCACCGAGCAGTCGCGCTCGCCGACCGCGACCACGTCCCCGAAGCCGTCCCCGAGGAGCTGGACCTCGACGTGCCGAGGACGCTCGAGGTAGCGCTCGTAGTACAGCGTCCCGTCGCCGAAAGCGCCGGCGGCCTCCCGCTCGGCTGCGGCGAGCGCCTCCTCCAGGTCCCCTTGCTCGCGGACGACGCGCATCCCGCGCCCGCCGCCGCCACGAGCGGCCTTGACGAGGAGCGGCAGGCCGATCTCGTCGGGCGTTCCGTCGGCCAGCACCGGCACGCCGGCCTCCCGTGCGACGCGTTTCGCGGCGAGCTTGTCGCCCCCGAGGCGGAGCGCCTCGGACGTGGGCCCGACCCACGTCAGCCCGGCGGCTTCGACTGCGGCTGCAAAGTCGGCGCTCTCCGCCAAGAACCCGTAACCGGGATGGATCGCATCCGCGCCGGCATGCTTGGCCGCGCGGATGTGCTCCTGCGAATGGAGGTAGCTTGCGACCTCCACGGTCTCGTCCGCCGACCGGGCGTGCAGCGCGCGCGTGTCGTCGGGCGCGGCAACAGCGACCGTCGCGACGCCCAGCTCGCGGCACGTCCGGAACACGCGTACCGCGATCTCGCCGCGGTTCGCCACGAGGAGCTTCCTGATCGGCACCTCGCGCAGCTTATGGAGTGGGAAGCGGTAGCCTGGCCTCGTGCCAGAAGCCCACGCCGGCAGGCTCCTCGACCACGTGCACGTTCGCGTGCGCGACATCGAGACGAGCAAGCGCTTCTATGCTGCTGCCCTCGGTGCGCTCGGTCTCGAGCTGACAGGGCAGGGTATCGGCGCGGACGGAGACGCCTGGTTCGCGGCCGACGAGCTCTACTTCAGCGATGACCGCGAGCCGACGTCGGGGCTCCATCTCGCCTTCCAGGCGTCGGATCGCGAGACCGTCGACCGCTTCTACGAGGCCGCGCTGGCGGCAGGCGGCAAGGACAACGGAGCGCCGGGGGAGCGCAGCTATCACCCTGGCTACTACGGCGCATACGTGCTCGATCCGGATGGAACGAACGTCGAAGCCGTTCATCACGGATCGGTGGAGCGCTCGGCGCCGTCGGTCGTCTTCAGCTGGGACTGACTTCGCGTCCCTGCGCTTTCCACGACGGCGCGCGGTTGTCGAGGAACGCCCGCAGACCCTCCTGTCCCTCGGCGCTCGTACGCCGCGCGGCAGCGATTTGCGCGGTCTCGATCCCGCCCGGACGGGTGCGCACGAGGCGCTTCGCCTCCCGCACCGCTTCCGGGCCCCCTGCGAGGAGCGCCTCGACAACGGCGTCGACCGCCTCCTCGGCATCCTCCGTGACCTCGTCCACGAGGCCGATCCGGAGTGCAGTGGCCGCGTCGAAGCGCTCGCCGGTGAGGAAGTAGCGCCGGGCTGCCCTCCCGATCCGCGGAAGCACGAACGGCGAGATCACGGCCGGGATGATCCCGAGCCGTACCTCGCTGAAGCCGAAGACCGCATCCGGCCATGCGATCGCGACGTCCGAGCACGCGACCAGTCCGCTCCCGCCCCCCAGCGCGTGGCCGTGCACGCGGCAGACGACGGGAGCGGGACAGGAGTCGATGGCCTCGAGCATCCTGTAGAGGCGCATGGCGTCCTCGACGTTCTCGTCCTGGGCCAACTCGATCGACGCGCGCTGCCACTCGACGTCCGCCCCTGCGCAGAAGCTCGGGCCTTCCCCGGAGAGGACGACGGCGCGTGCATCGCCGACTTCCGAGAACGCCTGCGTGAGCTCCGCGATCAGCGCGGCGTCGAACGCGTTCCGCCGCTCCGGCCGCGCGAGCGTCACGTGCAGGACATCGCCGCCCCGCTCCAGGCGCAGATCGCTCACGCCGCGGAGCTTAGAGCCCGTAACGTAATGACGCCCGTCCGCATCGCGGCATGGCCGTTCATCGCGTTAGGGACTCTTAGAGTGAGCGAATGCTGAAGGGAGCGCTCGCCGCGTCGGTCACCCCCCTCCTCGACCGCGGCGACACCATCGACGAGGAGGCCTTCGAGCCGCTCGTCGACCTCTACGTCTCCGCAGGACTCGACGGGATTCTCGCCTTGGGAACCGCGGGGGAGGGGATCCTTCTCTCCACGCAAGAGCGCCGCCGCGTCGCCGATCTCTTCCTGGAGGCGGCCGACCGGCGCCTCCAGGTCGCGGTTCAGTGCGGTGCGCAGACGACCGCCGCGACCGTGGAGCTCGCGCTGCACGCCGCAGAGGTGGGTGCGAACGCGGTCGTCGTCATCGGGCCGCCGTACTTCGTCCTCGACGAACGGGCTCAGTACTCGCACTTCCTCGCCGCGGCGACCGCCTGCGCGCCGCTGCCCTTCTACGTCTACGAGTTCGCCGCCACGACGGGCTACGCGGTCGCACCGGCCGTGCTCGAACGGCTGCGCGAGGATGCCCCGAACCTCGCCGGCCTGAAGGTCTCCGACACTCCCTGGGAGCGATTCCGGAACTATCTGCTCCCGGGGCTCGACATCTTCGTCGGGCCGGAAGCGCTCATCCACGAGGGCCTCTCGGCCGGAGCCGTCGGTGCGGTCTCGGCGCTCGCGTCGGCCTTTCCGGCAGAGGTGGCGGCCGTCGTCCACGAGCCGACCGCAGAGGGCGGCGTGCGGCTCGGCGACCTCCGCGCCTTCGTCGAGCGCTACCCGCGCCAGGCGGCGCTGAAGCGGCTCCTCGGCCGGCGAGGCGTGCCCATCCGAGAGGATGTTCGCGCTCCGCTCCGCGGGCTCACCTCCCGGGAGCGCGACGAGCTCGACGCGTGGGACCCCTACACGTCGACCGTGTCGAACTCTTCGTAGACGTCCGGATCACTCCCGATCAGGTCACGGGCCCAGCCGAACGCCTCGGTGAGGTCCTCGCCGAAGGCGATGATCCCGAAGCGCTCGCCTGACTCGCTCCAGATCCACTCGCTCGGCTTTTCGAGGGCTGGCAGCCCTTCCTGGAGCTCCTCGATCGTCGTCTTGGAATCGAAGAGGCCCCAAATCGCGATCCGTGTGATCACGCCGGCTGAAGCTTCCGGAGCAGCTCCTTGATCTTCCGCAGGACGTCGGCTTCCTCGTGGCCGAAGTCGTCGAGGTAGGAGCGGACCGCTGCGACGACCAGGCGGAGCTCCTCGTCGGTGAGCTCGATCGTATGCATGGAGCGAACGCTATCGCGAGACCCAGCCGACAGGAGCGTGGCCGGGTGCGGCCACGCTCCTGCACGAGCCCAGGCTTTACCCGACGACGGCGACGTAGAAGGAGTGATCCTGGGTGGCGGTCTCTCCCGGGTTGTCGGTAAAGACGCGAACGTGGTTGGCGTCGTTGCCCGCCGGGCATACGCTTCCCTCGGCCCCGCCCCCGCACGGGCCGGCGCTGACGACACCTCGGAACGTGAGGTCGTTCGCGTGCGCCGAGGAGGCAAGTATCAGCTTGCCCGCGACGGAGCTGCCGAAGTTGAGGATGTACTGGCCGGCCGACGGCTTGGCGGTAAGCGTGATGCCGCCGGACTGGGCGGCGATTCCTCCGTCCGGCCTCAGCAGTGCCCATCGCGCTGCAGGCCCTGCCGGTCCGGCCGGCCCTGCCGGCCCGGCCGCTCCCGCTGGCCCGGCTGGACCCGGCGGCCCGGCGGGAATCTGCCCGGCTTTGAAGTCGACTCTGAGCAACGACTTGTTCCTCACTTTCGCCGACGTAACAGCGTTGTTCCTGAGCTGCGCTGTACCGACGCTGTTTCGTGGCACGAGTTGGGAGACCGCAGCGATACTCGTGCCCGCGAGCGCGACGAACAACGCGATCGAGGCGACGACCATGGCGGGCGACGGCCTCAAGCTCCGAAGGGTTCCCATAAGGGACCTCCTTTCAGTGGCTGACGGCGTTGCCTAAGGTCGGCAGCCTAGCGACGGCCGCACATTCGCCCAGGTGGTAAGCGTCACCCGTTTACATGCGGAAGATGCCGAAGGTCGTCTCCGGCACCGGAGCGTTCGCCGCAGCGGCGAGGCCGAGCGCGAGCACTCTGCGGGTGTCGAGCGGGTCGATGATCCCGTCGTCCCAGAGGCGTGCGGTCGAGAAGTACGGGTTGCCCTCCGCTTCGTAGGTCGCACGGATCTCGTCCGGGTCGGCGTCGCCGACCATCGTCAGCACGGTCGCGGCCTGCTCGCCGCCCATGACCGAGATGCGCGCGTTCGGCCACATCCAGAGCTGCCGCGGCTCGTAGGCTCGGCCACACATGGCGTAGTTGCCGGCGCCGAACGAGCCTCCGACGACGACGGTGAACTTCGGCACCTCGGCGCAGGCGACGGCCATGACGAGCTTGGCTCCGTCGCGGGCGATGCCCGCCTCCTCGTACTCCTTCCCGACCATGAAGCCGGTGATGTTCTGGAGGAAGACGAGCGGGATGCGGCGCTTGCAGGCGAGCTCGATGAAGTGCGCGCCCTTCTGGGACGACTCCGCGAAGAGGACGCCCTGGTTCGCGAGAATCGCGACGGGATAGCCCTCGACGCGGGCGAACCCACAGACCAGCGTCTCGCCGTAGAGCTCCTTGAACTCCTGGAGTCGGCTTCCGTCGACGATCCGCGCGATCACCTCGCGTACGTCCATCTCGTGCCTGAAGTCCTCAGGGACGAGGCCGTACAGGTCGTTCGCGGCGAGAGCGGGAGGCTCCGGCGGCGTGAGCTTCCAGGGGGAGGGCGGAGGCGGGTCGAGATGGCGAACGATCTGTCGCGTGATTGCGAGCGCGTGCTCGTCCGAGGTCGCGTAGTGGTCGGCGACGCCCGAGCGTCGAGCATGGACGTCCGCCCCGCCCAGCTCCTCCGCGGTCACCTCCTGGCCCGTTGCCGCCTTCACGAGCGGCGGCCCGCCGATGAAGATCGTCCCCGTTCCGCGGACGATCACCGTCTCGTCCGACATCGCCGGCACATACGCCCCACCGGCCGTGCACGAGCCCATGACGACCGCGATCTGTGGGATGCCGAGCGCCGACAGCCGCGCCTGGTTGAAGAAGATGCGTCCGAAGTGGTCACGATCCGGGAACACGTCCGCCTGGAGCGGGAGGAATGCCCCTCCCGAGTCGACGAGGTAGATGCAGGGCAGGCGGTTCTGACGGGCGATCTCCTGCGCACGGAGGTGCTTCTTCACTGTGAGCGGGAAGTAGGAGCCGCCCTTGACCGTGGCGTCGTTCGCGACGAGGACGCACTGGCGGCCCTCGACGACTCCTATCCCCGTCACGATCCCGGCCGAGGGCGCCTGCCCTTCGTACAGATCCCAGGCGGCGAGCGCGCCGATCTCGAGGAAAGCGCTGCCCGGATCGACGAGGAGGTCGATGCGCTCCCGAGCGGTCAGCTTGCCGCGCGAGCGGTGCCGCTCCACGGCCTTCTCGCCGCCGCCCCGCGCGACGAGCGCCGTGCGCTCCCGCAGCTCCTCGACGAGCGCTTGCATGCGCTCGCGGCGGCGCGCGAACGTCTCGTCCGGCTCGATCCGCGACGTCAGCACGCCCATCGGCCGGTGAGCCTACCGCTTGCCTCTCCGCCACGAGGACTGCCAGACTGGCCCCAACTGCCGCCAGCCGAGGGAGGGCCAGATGACCGATCAGGTGAAGTACGTCCTCGACGAGAGCAGCCTTCCCGAGGCCTGGTACAACCTCGCATCCGACCTCCCGGAGCCGCCGCCGCCAGTGCTCCACCCTGGCACCGGACAGCCGGTCGGCCCGGACGACCTCGCGCCGCTCTTCCCGATGCAGATCATCCTGCAGGAGGTCGCGACCGACCGCTTCGTGTCGATCCCGGAGGAGGTCCGGTCGGTCTACGCGCAGTGGCGCCCGACGCCTCTCTACCGCGCGCGCCGACTCGAGCGGGCACTCGGGACACCCGCGCGCATCTACTACAAGTACGAGGGTGTCTCGCCGACCGGCTCGCACAAGCCGAATACGGCGGTTGCACAGGCCTTCTACAACAAGCAGGAGGGCGTCACCCGGCTCACGACGGAGACGGGCGCCGGTCAGTGGGGCTCTGCGCTCGCTTTCGCGGGCGGCATCTTCGGGCTGGAAGTCGAGGTCTTCATGGTCAGGGTCTCGTACGACCAGAAGCCCTACCGGCGCGGGCTCATGGAGGCGTTCGGGGCGACCTGCATCCCGAGCCCTTCCGAGGAGACGAACTCCGGACGGGCGATCCTCCAGGAGAGTCCCGACTCGACCGGAAGCCTCGGGATCGCGATCTCCGAGGCAGTGGAGTCCGCCGCGTCGCGCGAGGACACGAAGTATTCGCTCGGGTCGGTGCTCAACCACGTGCTCATGCACCAGACCGTGATCGGCCAGGAGGCGCAGGCGCAGCTCGAGCTCGCCGAGGACTACCCGGACGTGGTCATCGGCTGCACGGGCGGCGGCTCCAACTTCTCAGGCCTCGCGTTTCCGCTCATCGGCCAGGCGCTACGCGACGGTAAGGAGCTGCGGGTGATCGCCGTCGAGCCCGCTGCGTGCCCGAGCCTCACGAAGGGCCGCTACGCCTTCGACTTCGGCGACACTGGACACCTGACACCGCTCGTGAAGATGCACACGCTCGGCTCGACGTTCGTCCCGCCGCCGTTCCATGCGGGCGGGCTGCGCTACCACGGAATGGCCCCGATGGTCAGCCACCTGAAAGAGCTCGACCTGATCGAGGCGCGCGCGTACACCCAGACGGAGGTGTTCGCGGCGGGTGTCGAGTTCACGCGCATCGAGGGAATCCTCCCGGCGCCGGAAGCGAACCACGCCGTGAAGGCCGTCATCGACGAGGCGCTCCGCTGTCGCGAGGAGGGCGTGTCCGAGGCGATCCTCTTCAACCTCTGCGGGCACGGCCACTTCGACATGCAGGCCTACATCGACTACTTCGCGGGGAAGCTCGAGGATCACGAGTACTCGGAGGAGGAAGTCGCGATGGCGCTCGCCGGCTTGCCGAGCGTCGCCGTCTAGCTCATGCGTCGCGCAGCGCTTCGTTCTGCGTGCGCGAGTGCTCGAGGCGAGCGCTGACGACGCTTTCGGCCGCTCCCGCGGCAGTCGGCCCCGCGACGGCCGAGAGAAAGCTTGGCGCATCGATCGCGTATCCCTCGACCCGTGTCTGCGCGACGACGGTGGCGGTCCTTGGCACACGTCGAAGGAGAGCGATCTCGCCGACTCCTTCACCGGGCCCGCATGACCGCAGTGGACGCCCGTCGTCTCTCACCTCGACCTCGCCGTTCGCGATCAGCAGGTAGTGATCTCCGGGCTCTCCCTTCCTCATGAGGACGTCCCCGTGCTCGAACGAGCACGGGGCCAGGCTCTCGGCCAGCCGCTCGAGAGCCGTGAGCGGGAGAGGGGCGAAGAGTGGATTGCTCCGCAGGAGGAACAGGAGCTCCTCGGTGAGTGGCCCATGCCCGGCCCGACTCGCAATGGGGCGCCACGTGACAAGCGCCAGGAGCGGCAGGATGGCGCCGGAGACGATGAGTGCTCCGCGTATCCCCACCACTGCGACGAGCGCGGGGGCGAGCAGGCTGCCGGCCAGCAGCCCTACGCCGAGCGCGCCCTCGAAGACGCCGAACATGGTCACGCGATCCTCGTTCCGCACGCCGCGCTGAATCAGGGTGAAGCCTGAGACGTCGAGCACGGCGTTGCTGATACCGGTGACGAAGAGGGCGATCACCGTGAGAAGCGCGCTCGGCACGACTCCGATCAGGACCAAGGGCAGACCCCATCCGATCAGTGCGATCGTGAACACGCGGGTCAGCCGCCCGCTGCCGACGAAGCCGAGTGCACCGAGCGCACCGACGAGGCTACCGAGACCGATCATCGCGTTCAGCAGGCCGACCCCGGTATCGCCCATTCCCAAGAGCTCGATCGAAGCGACGACGATCAGCGTGATGAGAAGCCCGCGAACGAGGATCTGGGCGACGAAGTCGCTCATGAGGAGAACGGCCGCCGGGTACCGCCGGAGGACGCGAGGCGCATCGGCGAGGCGGAAGCCGGAGCTTCCGGCAGAGTCGACTCCCCCGCGCGCGTCCGCCGCGCGCTCGAAGCGCACTCCGGTGAGCACGGCCGCGGCGCCCGCGAAGCCGGCTGCGACGAGCACGCTTGCCGGCACGGAACCGGTCCACGCCACGAGCACTCCCGCAAGAAGTGGCCCCGCGAACGTCCCTACCCCCTCACCCGTGCTCGATGTGACATTTGCGGCGACGAGCTCGCCGGGAGTCCGAGCGAAGGCCGGCAAGAGCGCGGATTGGATCGGCCGTACGAGTGACCCGGCACCGGCGACGAAGGCGGCGAGCACGAAGGTCAGTTCGACCGGTAGTCCGGCGGCGATCACGATCGCGGTTGCGACCGCTCCCATCGATCGGAGGACGTTGAGCGCCGTAAGGACGCGATCGCCACGGAACCGCTGGACGAGCGTCGTCGAGAACGGTGCGGCGACGATGGCGGGCACGACGCGGACAGCCCCCAGGACGCCCACGCCGAGCGCCCCTCCCGCATCGTACGCAACCACGAGCAGCACGACGAGAAACGCCCAGTCTGCCGCGATTCCGGCTGTCCAGGCGATCTCGATTCTCCGGATGGCGCTGTTTCCGAGCGTGTCGTGGAGCGCCGTGACTGCAGTCGAAACAGGCGCGCTCGCCATGTGCAGATCATCTCAAGCCATTCGATCCGCTCGCAAAGCTTTCGAGCGGCGTCTGCCGTGACGACGCGACCCTGTCTCTTGCGTATCGTGCCGAAGGGCGAACAAGGAGAACCCAATGCAGCTCGCGATGATCGGCCTCGGCCGCATGGGTGGGAACATGGTGCGACGCCTTCTGCGCGCCGGCCACGAATGTGTCGTCTACAGCCGGGACAGCGAGGCTGTGCGACCGTTCGAGAAGGAAGGCGCGACCGGCGTCACGTCCTACGACGATCTCGCGGCGAAGCTCGAGCCGCCTCGTGCCGTGTGGATCATGATCCCCGCCGCCGTTGTCGGGACGGTCATCGACGAGGTCGCCCCGCATCTCGAGAGCGGCGATGTCGTCATCGACGGCGGCAACAGCTACTACCGCGACGACATTGCGCGCGCTGAGCGGTTACATGCCCGCGGCATCCACTTCCTCGACGTCGGCACGTCCGGCGGCGTATTCGGCCTCGAGCGCGGTTACTGCCTGATGATCGGCGGGGAGGAGGAGCCTGTCGCGCGGCTCGATCCCGTCTTCCGCTCGCTCGCTCCCGGTGTGGACGCGGCGGCGCGCACGGTCGGCGACGGCTCGGAGCCACGGCCGGCCGAGATGGGTTACCTGCACTGCGGACCGAGCGGGGCCGGACACTTCGTGAAGATGGTGCACAACGGCATCGAGTACGGCCTCATGGCAGCGTACGCCGAAGGTTTCAACATCCTGCACCGGGCCAATGCCGGGAACGAGGAGCAAGAAGCGAGCGCCGAGGTCTCACCGCTGCGAGAGCCGGAGTTCTACCGCTACGACCTCGACGTGGCAGAGGTTGCCGAGCTCTGGCGACGCGGGTCGGTCGTCGCCTCGTGGCTGCTCGATTTGACCGCGCGGGCGCTCGCCGAGTCACGAGATCTGGAAGGCTTCGGCGGGCGCGTGTCGGACTCGGGCGAGGGGCGCTGGACGTCGATCGCCGCGATCGATGAGGGAGTGCCGGCGCCCGTGCTCTCGACCGCCCTCTACGAGCGGTTCAACTCGCGAGGAGAGGCCGACTTCGCGAACCGGCTCCTGTCCGCCATGCGACAGCAGTTCGGCGGGCACGCCGAGCTCACCCGGAAAGGCCAGTGATGACGTCGACGGAAGCGCCTGCCCCCGTCTTCGCGCGCCCATCCGCGTCGCAGATCGGGCCGACGACGATCGTCCTCTTCGGTGCCGCCGGAGATCTCGCCCGGCGCAAGCTGCTCCCGGGTCTGTACCACCTCGAGGTTGCTGGCCTTCTCCCCGAGGCGTGGCGCCTGATCGGTTCCTCTTCGCGCGAGCTCTCCGACCAGGAGTTCCGCGAGCTCGCCCGTAGCGCGGTCGACGAGTTCGGCCGCTCGAAGCCCGAGGGCGAGTGCTGGGACGGGTTCGCGGCGCGGCTTGCATACGCCGGAGGCGGCTTCGCGCCCGGGTCGACGACGGAGATCGCGAAGGCGGTCGACGACGCGGAGCGCGAGCTCGGCGGATCGCAGCAGAAGCTGATCTTCTGCGCCGTACCGCCGAAGGTCTTCCCGGACATCGTGCGGGGCCTCGGGGAGGCGAATCTCGTCGAGGGTTCCCGCGTCATCCTCGAGAAGCCCTTCGGCACCGACATCGAGAGCGCGAGGAAGCTGAATGCGCTCATCCACTCGGTGCTCGACGAGGAGCAGGTCTTTCGCATCGATCACTACCTGGGCAAGGAGGCGGTGCAGAACATCCTCGCGTTCCGCTTCGCGAACGGCCTCTTCGAGCCCGTGTGGAACCGGCAGCTCATCGACAACGTCCAGTTCGACGTGCCCGAGACGCTCTCCGTCGATCAGCGGGCTGCTTTCTACGAGACCACCGGCGCCTTGCGGGACGTCGTCGTCACGCACATGTTCCAGGTGCTCGGGTTCGTCGCGATGGAGCCTCCGCTCGGGCTCAGCCCCAGAGAGCTCGGGGACGAGAAGGTCAAGGTCTTCCAGGCGATGCGGCCGCTCCAGCCGTCGGACGTCGTGCGCGGACAGTACGCGGGCTATCGTCACCTCGAGGGAGTGGCTCCCGACTCCGACAACGAAACCTTCGTTGCGGGACGCACCCACATCGACAACTGGCGCTGGGCCGACGTGCCGTTCTTCTTTCGGACCGGTAAGCGGATGGCCGAGGGACGGCGTGTGCTCACGATCGTCTTCAAGAAGCCGGCGCTCTCGCTCTTCGAGCGCTCGGAGGTGCCCACCGACAGCATCGACGCGAACCACCTCACCTTCGACCTCGGCGATCCCGGCTCGATCTCGGCGTCGTTCCTGGCGAAGGACCCGGGATGGGAGCTCGACCTCACCGAGGCGCGGATGGACTTCCGGTACGCGGGCGACGAGCTGCTCGAGGCGTACGAGCGCCTGATCCACGACGCGCTGATCGGGGACAAGACGCTCTTCACGCGGGCAGATGGCATCGAGCGCCTCTGGGAGGTGGTTCAGCCCGTGCTGGACGACCCGCCGGCCGTCGTCCCGTACGAGCAGGGATCCTGGGGCCCCGATGCTGCGCTCGAGCTCATCGCGCCTCGGGTCTGGCACCTGCCTTCCAATCACTAGCGGCGACCCCTAGGGGAGGCTGCTCGCCGCCGCGCTGTCGAGGATCGCGCTCGTTCTCCCGGACTCGGAGCGCACGAGGCTCGCCGGAGTCGCCTGTGAACGTGGCTCGGCGAACGCGCGCCGTACGGCGTCCGCCTTGTCGCTTCCGGTGACGAGGAAGACGACGTGCTCGACGGCGGAGAGCGCGAGGATCGTCATCGTCACCCTTGGCACCCAGGGCTCCAGGGCCGCCTCGGCGACCACTGCGAGGCGATCGCGCACGTCGAGCGCTGGCGCGTGGGGGAAGAGCGACGCCGTGTGACCGTCCCCCCCGATCCCGAGCAGGGCCAGGTCGATATGCGCTCCGCGGAGGTCGCGGTCGTATGCGGCGGCGGCGTCCTCGGGCAGGAGCTCCGTGTGAACCGTGTGCGTCCGCGGCGGCGCCGCGACGCGGTCGACGAGCGACTCCAGCACGAGACCACTGTTCGACAGCGGATCCCCTAACGGAACCATTCGCTCGTCGACGAGCCAGATCTCGGCGCGGCTCCAGTCGGAGTCCATGGTCGCAACGAGCTCGTAGGCGCTTCGTGGTGTCAAGCCGCCGGAGAGCGCGATCGTGTGACCTGCCCGCGCCGCGTCCGCAAGCAGACGGGCGGCGGCCTCCGACGCCTGATCGGCATCGGCCACGACCGTCAGCTCGAGATCCACGACGTCGTATCGTGGCGGAGCGGAGCACTCTCCATCCCTCCTGCGGCACGGAGAAATCGCCTGGCTGGGGGATCCCGCGGCCCCCCGTGTCGACTAGACCTGGTACGGGCAAAAAAAGGCCCTGCGAAACTGCCGTCGACAAAGGGGGAACCGCTCATGAAGAGCCTGATTGCGGCTGTAGTCAGCGCCGTCGTGCTCGTGCTCTCGGCCTCGGCTCTTGCCGATCCGAGCTCGCCCGAGAACGGCTGCCACGGTTATTACACGACGCAGTACAAGGAGCTCTTCGCCGATCGGGGCGCTCAAGGCACCGCCATCGGCGGTCGGGGGAACTCCGACGGAGATCCCGCGAACGGCCAGGCACATTCGGACGCCGGGCGCGGCGTGACACTCCAGGAATTCCTCGCCGCCAACTGCGGCGTCGGTTCGCAGGCACCGTAACGCAGCACCTGTCGGAGCGGGCGGCGGCTGCTGCCCGCTCCGCTCCTTTCGATCTCACCGTCGTGAGCGACGACCTCGGCGAGCGTTCGGGAGCCCGGAGCGCGGTTACGGACGCGACGGGGTGGGTAAAACCTGCGCATGATGGATCCAAGACCAATGGGGCTCGTTCTCGCCATCGCGGGAGCGGTCGGTACAGCCGTCTCGGCGCTCGCAGACCCCCTCGGGATCGGAGAGGGAGAGGTGTTCGGGTGGCTGCAGATCACCGGGGTCATCATCGGAGCGGTCGTGATCCTGCTCGGACTCGCGATCGCCGCCGAATGGGTCCCGCTGCCCGGTCGCGCCGCGAGCGGCAGCCGCTCCGCGGGAGGCGGGTCGGCACCGCAGACGACGGTCATCACGGACTCGTCACGAGAGGAGCAGCCCCCCACCAGGTAGCAACCCGGGCGCCGTCCGCGGCGGCAGCCGTAAACGGCGTCATCCGCTGTTCGTGGCATGCTCTTCGGCGGGATGTGGATGTACCTCGCTGTCGCGGTGGGGATCGTGGTTGCTCTCAATCTCCTGATCGTGCTCGTAGTGGCCGGTCTGGCGCGACACGCCGAGCCGGGGGACGAACTGGCCACGGAGTTGCGGGCGAGGCTCGAGGAGTACGCGCGAAAAGCAGCCTGAGCCTCGGCATCACGCTCGTCGCGTTCGCGCTCACCCAGGTCCTGCCCGGCGATCCCGTGGCCGCCAACCTCGGCGAGCAAGCCGCAGCAGACCCGGCCGCGGTGGAGGCGTTCGAGGAGCGGTACGGGCTCAACGAGCCGGTTCCGGTCCAATAGTCACGCTACCTCACGAACCTGCTCCAGGGCGACCTCCGGGAGTCGCCCCAAGACCATCAGCCCGTTCGGGAGCTCTTCTCTCCTAGAATCCGCGGTCTCTGCGGCTCCGATCCCATGCTTTCGCGCCTGGCCCGCTGCCAGTCGGTCGCGGTTGGGCCTATGAGTTGAAGTGCTGGCTCTAGCGCGGCGAGGCGGCAACCGCTTCGGTCGAGACATGATCTCCGCCCGAGCCAATCCCCTGCTGGTCGCCGACAACTGCAGCACCGCGGTCGTGGACCTCCGGGAAGCTCCTCTCGACGGCGGCCTCGAGCAGTCGTAGTTGATCCCGTAGGGGCGCCCTTTGCGCCGGAGGTGCGACCGACAACAAGTCCTCGAGCATGGCGCGGAGTCTCCTCGTCAGCTGCAGCGACTCGTCGCCATACGGACGAAGTTCGTCGACGGCCAGGCGAACGTATCCTTCCCAGGTCATCACCGGCTCGACCAGGCGCAGGTGGCCGTCGCGGTCGTGATGGAAGCCGCCATGGAATGGGCGGGTGACGAGCTGACGGAGGCAATCGTGTATCCGGTCGATCGCCTGCACGGCTGTTGTCGGGTCTGCCATCATCGGAGAAACTGAGCGCAGCGCCACGTCGACAAGCATGCGGAAGCCGTAGCCGAGGTCCTGGTTCAGCGTGCGTTCCCTGCCGAAAGCGAGCGAGCGGATGACGGCGTTTTCATCGAGCCGCTCGCCCCCGTAGAGCTGAAGAACCGCACCTCCCTCGGGAACGAAGTCGCCGAGTTGAGGCACGAGCACGAGCGTGCCATCTACGCCTCGCGCATGGGCGATGAGCTCATCCTGGTCTACGCGATACAGCACGCCGGCATTCGGCGTCGCGATCACCTGCGTGGGCTCGCCGGGAGGCAACTCTGCCGACGCCTCTCGCGGCCGAGCGTTGGGCGGATAGAGCTTGTCCACGAGAACGCGCGTTTCGTCCCCGACCGAGTCGATCAGCGAGGCGACACGCAGTGATTGGCCGATGTGGTGCACGTAGAGGACGAGAACCACGATGCAGACGACGATCAGGAAGTAGGCGACCACGATGGCGAGTCCGGGAACGTGTCCTTCGTCGCCGCCGTTGGGTCCGCGCACCTCCCGCATCGCGACCATGGCGTGTGCGAACGTCGCGACGAAGATGCCGATGGCGAGCTGACTCGGTCGATCGCGCAGGATCGTCCGCAGGACGCGCGGCGTGAACTGCCCCATCGCCAGCTGGACGACCACCATCGTGATCGTGAGGACGAGGCCCGTCAGCGTGACCATGGAGGTGGCGACCGCCATCAGGATCGAACGGGCCGAGTCCGCGTCTCCCGAGAAAGACGTGGGAACGAAGGAGCCGCCGGACAGCCGGTCGAGCGCGATCGTTCCGAACGACAGCGCCACGCCGGCCAGCACACAAATCACGGGAACGAACCAAAGGCTCGAGAACAGATATTCCCGCAGGCGAAAGCCGCGCACGGGCCACAAAGTGCCCGTGTTAGCTGCGCACGAAACCCTCTCATATGCGCACACGGACTCGAGGGCGTGGGCGCCAAGAAGCTTGTGGGCCGCTACCTGCCGGGCGAGCGAGGGTGGGTCAAGACGAAGGACGGACTACTGGGCGGCGCGACGCTGAACGAGAGGCGATGGCACGGAAGCACGAGCGTCGATGCCAGCGCGCATTTCGCGAACCCGAGAAGATCCGGCTCAACGGATTCGTTCGACCGCGCTTCGCACGATCGGAAGGCTTCGCTCGAAGCGCTCGCGCAGTTCACCGGAGTCGGCGGTGGCAAGATTCACAATGAGGTCGGCCAGCTTGACGCGCTGTGCGGTAATGCCGACAACTCCGGAAGTCGCACAGATCCGAGCGATGTACTCCTCGTATCTCTCCTCTGGCCGCCGAGTGAGCGTCTCGACGGCCTGCCGGACCGTGGCCCCGACGCCCGAGTCTACGAGATCGTCCATCGTCCAGTCCGTATCTTCGAGAACGTCATGGAGGACCGCAGTACTCAGCTCCGCGAGCTTTGCATCTGGCCCAAGTGCTTGCGCAACGTCAAATGCGTGCGTCAGGTAGAGCTCGCGCGCATCATCTCGACGGTGCTCGAACGCTCGCGCGGCGACTGATACTGCGTGAACGAACACGTTCGGAGCCTCCAGCCGAGCGTCGATTTCCTCGTCGTTCCTCAGCTGCGAGATTTCTCTTTGTTTGGACGGATGCCTCACTTTCGATCCGGGTAGGGGTCGTCGACGCTATCGCCTCCAGTAATGGCTTCCCATTCCTGTGGACCATCGCAGTTTGGGCAAGGTGGGAGATGCTGGATCGAGCTTGCGTCGAGTTCATGGCCGCAGTTCGTGCAACGGTAGGTGCCGGCGGAAACATCGCTGCCGACGGGTGCGGGATCTGCCACGTCAACAATCCTTCCGTTCGGAGGTACACCTCTCGATTTCCTGCCACCCGTGATCTGAAACCGCATAGGACCGTTGATCGAAGCCTGAGCGGTAAGCTCATCGCGCTCTGCGGCTCCCTGATCCGATGCTTTCTCGTCCTGGGCCTCCGCCCTCCGGCTTGGGTGGTCCTTCGAGCTCAAGTGGGACGGCTTTCGCGCGATCGTCTCGACCAAGAAGACGGGCTGTGAGTCCGTGGCCGAGTTCAGGCAAGCACGTTCACGAGCGTCGCATGCCATGTGTGCGCGTGCTTCCTATACCCGGCGGCGTTCGGGTGTACGCCGTCGGCGAGATCCGCGGACGTGAACTTCCCGCAGCCGTCTACGAACCAGATCGGGCGCCGAGCAGCGGCTCGTGTGCGGACGACCTCCCGTACAGCTGCGTTGTACGACGCTATCTCCATGTTGACGGTCACTTTGACATTAGGCGGGATCGTCGAGACGACGATCTTCGTAGCCGGGCGGAGGGTGTAGATTCGGTCGATAAGCAAGCCGAGGCGTTTGGGTGCAGCTGGAATTCGGTAGTGCCGCGCGATGTCATTCGTCCCGATGAGCAGGAGCACCACGTTCGGTCGGTATGTTCTGATCCAGCCGTCTATCGATGCCTGAATCTGATCGATCCGCCAACCCGTGTGTCCCTCGTGATCTCTGTCCGCGAGCGAAGGCGGACCATTCTGTAGCGACCCAACAAAGTCGACGTCAATTCCGCTGTCCTTGAGCTCTCGCCAGAGATCAATTCTGTAGCCGCCGGGGATGCCGTAGCCGTCCGTGACCGAGTCGCCGAGCGGCATGATCCTCGTCGCCGACTTCGCGTTGACCTGAGCATTACCGCACGCCGTCGCGAGCAGTGGGATCAGCAATGCAAGCGTGAGCGCCGACGCCGAACGGCGGAAACGTACGTGCGACCTCAGGCACGACTCCATAGCGACCGAGCACTGGCCGCGCGACGGTGCACGAGCGAGACTCGCCCGCTCTCCGGAGCGTCGGATGCGAACTCTCGCCTAGCGCACTCCGGGCAGAACGGCAAGAGCTCCCCGCGGCCCTCTGACCAGTAACCCCACCGCTCGTGGATCGCGATGAACTCATCGACCTCGCGACGACACTCCGAGCAGCGAATCACGCCGACCTCGAGCACGCGCCGAACCTACCGAAGCCGTCGGCACGGTGCCCAAGACCTCTCGAGCATCGTGCGAACGAGGACACCGGGCAGGGGGAGGAGGCTCGGCGTGACGAGCGAAGGCGACCTTTGCCGGGCTGGCCATTTGGCGCCCCGGTTTGGCCGCCGCCCCGGCCCGGCGTCTTCCCCCTGTCTCCATGTAATGCGCCCGCGAGCCGGATCTTGCGGCTCATGAGAAGGGAACGCGGTATGCCCTCGAACACAGGGGACTGGCCAGGGCCCTCGCGACCCTCCCTCGTTCGAGGGTCTCTACGGCGGAAGGAGCAAGTTTTGCCTGCTGATCGCGTCATGCATGCGAGCACGTGCACTCCGGACACAGGAGACGATGATGAAACTGAGGTTGCTGCTCGCAGGGCTGCTCGCGGCGAGCGTTGGCGTTTCGGCTGGGGTCGCGGCCCCTCCTCCCGGAAAGGGCAAGCCGCTGGCCACGGGTGAGGGGTGCAAGCCGAAG
>JBKPDR010000079.1:0-16877 GCA_046727975.1 Actinomycetota bacterium
CGTTGGCGTGCGCAGTGCGGCGATCAGCTCCTGGTCGCCACCCATGGTCATGTTGAAGTGCCAGCGCGGGCTGTTCGCCGGATCGCCACCCGTCGCCTCGTGCAAGGTCGAGATGCCGCTCTCCGACCGTGCGACGTCGGCCAGCTTGTTGACGTCGTCCTCGTAGTACTCGTGCGCCAGCCATTCCGGCGGCAGCTCGTCCAGCCCTTCATGGAAATGGCTCGTGACCAGAAGCGAGGCCGGGTCGAGCGTGTACCAGCACGGGGTCCAGTAGAACGGCACGGCGCGCGCGAGCACGTCCGTCGCTTCCTGCCAGAAGGTGACGAGGTCGTACCCGCGCCCCGCGAGCTCTGCGATCCGGTCTCGCGTGCGTTCCCTAGCGTACGCCGCCACGCAGGCATCGTATGAGCCGCGCGAGCACGACGGAACACCACATTCCTGGAATAGGCACGCTCGGCGCTGCAACGTACGTTGCCCTGGCGATGTACCGCGGAGCGCGAACGCCGGAAGAGCTCGAGCTCTTGCTCGAGGACGCGTTCGTGACGCGCGACCGTGAGGCGCTAGCCGGCCTGTTCGAAGAGGGAGCGGTCCTCGACGCGGGCGGGACGCAGCAGGCACGCGGCGGTCAGGAGATTGGGCGGGTTGCCGAGGCGATGTGGCGTGCCGATCGGAGCTACCTCGCCGAGCCGCAACGCGTCCTGCAAGCCCGCGACACCGCCCTCGTGATTGCGGAACGGAGCATCAACGTAGTGCGGCGCCGCAGCGACGGCACTTGGCGGTACGCGATCTCGCTCCTGTCTCATCACCGCAACGGAAAGGAGGAGCAATGACTCAGACAACGGATCAGACGCATGCGCTCGAGCCGGTCGTCGTCCGCAAGCGCGAGGGCGAGGCGCGCTGGTGGTTCGGCCAACTCGCCGAGCTCAAGACAACAGCCGCCGACACCGACGGCCAGCTGACGATCGTGGAGGTCACCGCGCCGCCCCGCCTTGGGGTACCGCTCCACGTGCATCACCGCGACGACGAGGGCTTCTGGATCATCGAGGGCGAGGTCACCTTCGAGGTCGGCGACGCGACGATCCACGCGAGCGCCGGGGACTACGTATTCGGCCCTCGCGACATCCCCCATCGGTTCACGGTCGGAGACGACGGCTGCCGGATGCTGTTTATCATGGTCCCCGGCGGCCTTGAGGACTTGGTCAGGTCGACGAGCGAGCCCGCCCCGAGCCGCACGCTCCCGCCACCTCCCGAGAAGGAGCCTGACGCCGCCGAGGTCGAGCGGCTCAAGGAGGTCGTCTCCGAGCTCGGCTACGAGCTCCTCATGTGAAGGCGACGCGCAGTCGCAACCCGACGCAAGGAACGGTCATGTCTCGAGATCCAATCGGCAGTTAGTTCTCGAGGCAACTCACCTTGCTTGTCTCGTGCCGTCGAGATCCGTGAGGTTGCAGGCCAAGACAGCGACCGCATCCCGCGGACTTACCGCCGGTTGCAATCTAGACAACAATCACATCCCGCACACATCCCGTAGGAGGCCGCCGGAGGCTCCCGCCGATTCTCGGCAATCCCCGCAAGCATCTGCAAGGAAAGCCCTGCTCATGTCGGGAATCCCCGCCGATCCCCGCTGAGCCCGCAAGCGCCGAGACCGGCCTGTCACGCCGGAGGTCGCGGGTTCGAGTCCCGTCGCTCCCGTTTCTCGAAGCGCCTGTAAATCGGCTCTTGGGTGTTGCCACTTTTTGGCGCGACGCCAAGCGGACCACGAATGTGCCACACAGCTCGCCCGGCTGTAGCCGGCAGCAGCGGGTGGGAGCCGGTGCGAGCGCCGCGTAGCCGGTCGCGGCCGGTTGGAACGGGCCGATGCGCGCCGGCCGCAGAGCCGGCAGTCATGACAGTCGACACAGTCCTTGACGGGTCCGAAGGCCGCATGACCGACCCGACGGAGAACGAGACTGCTCGCAAGGCTGAGACTCCGAGTCTGATCACGGGCGGCACGGTCTTGATCGCTGCGAGGTAGGGGGCTCGCGCCGGTACACATCGGCTGGAACCAAGGCGGGCCATATGTCCGGATCCGGCGAGCGCCATTGCTCGTGCGCGCGCACGCTCACGGACGTTCCGCGACCGACAGAAGCGGAGGACAGCGGTGGACGACGTAAAGACGCTGACCAAGCTCAATCTCCAGTTCATCGAGGCGTTCCGGCAGGGATCGTGGGAGCTGCTCGAGCCGATCCTCTCCCCCTCCTTCTCGTACCTCGACGGAGCGACCGGCGAGGTGTGGGAGCACGAGCGCTACGTCGAGAACCTGCGCAGCAACGCGGCTCCAGCTCTGACGATCGACCAGGTCGTCGTGCACGTCGACGGCAGCACCGCGGTCGTCTCGGCCCGCAGCTCGAGGCAACCCGGCAGGTACAGCCGGTACGTGGACACCTACGAGCGGCGAGGCGAGAGCTGGCGCTGCGTGCACGCCTGCGTCTGGCCGCTGCAGGAGGGCGCCTGATTGAGTCTCGTTCGGCGAACGGCCTTCCGCGCTGGAGCGCCCCCAGCGTGTCCGGATTCGGCCAATCGCGGGTGTGCCGCGGCTGTATACCTGAGGCGTGGAGACGTTCGGGGCGGTCGTCACGACGGGGATCTACTGCCGGCCGGGGTGTGGCGCCCGTCCCCGCACCGAGAACGTAAAGACCTATCGGCTCGCCGCCGCTGCCGAGGCGGCCGGCTTCCGAGCGTGCTTCCAGTGCCGGCCGTACCGCTGGCCGCAATCCCTCAGCTGGGCCGAGCCCGAGCTTGTCTGCCGTGCGGTGCGCCTGATCCTCGACGGCGCCCTCGACCGGGCGAACGAGGAGTGCCTGGGACGGCGGCTCGGCGTATCCGCCCGGCACCTCCGGCGCCTTTTCACCGCCCACCTCGGGGTGACGCCGGACGGACTGGCGCGCTCCGCGCGGGCGCACTTCGCCCGTCGCCTGCTCGACGACACCGACCTCCCGATGCTTGAGATCGCGCTCGCGACCGGCTTCGGGAGCCTGCGCCAGTTCAACCGCGCCTGCCGGGAGATCTTCCGCGCCTCACCGCGCGCGCTCCGCGCGAAACGCCGCAAGGCTGACCGGCTCATCGCGGACGGCGGCCTGGGGCTACGGCTCGCGTTCCGCGGTCGTCTCGACTGGAGCGCGCTGGCCGCGTACTTCGCGGCGCGGGCGACCCCGGGCGTGGAGCACATCTCGGGGGCCACTTATCGGCGGACGATCGTCGTCGACGGCGACCCCGGCGTCATCGAGCTCTCGCCGGGCGGCGACGACTACCTCGTACTCGTCGTGCACCTGCCGCACTGGGAGGAGCTGATTCATCTGGTCGCTCGCGCTCGCCGGATCGCGAGCCTCGACCTCGACCCTGACAAGCCCGCGGAGCACCTAGCGCCAGACCCCACGATTGGACCTCTGGTTCGTGCGCGACCCGGGCTTCGCCCGCCCGGGTCGTGGTGCCCCTTCGAGATGGGCGTGCGCGCGATCATCGGCCAGCAGGTGACGGTCGCGGCCGCGAACACGATCGCGGGGCGGCTCGTCGAGCGCTACGGCACATCGGTGCCCGGGCTCGAGCAGCTCGGTCTCACGCATACCTTTCCCCCGGCCACCACGCTTGCGACAGCCGACCTGGCGGGGATCGGGCTCACGCGGGCACGGCAGCAGGCGATCGCCTCCTTCGCTCGCGCCGTCGCCGACGATGCGATTCGGCTCGACGGCAGCGTTAGCCTCGACGAGCTGGCCGCGTCCATCACCGCGCTCGACGGGCTCGGCGAATGGACGGCGCACTACGTCGCCCTCCGGCTTGGCGAGCGCGACGCGTTTCCGGTCACCTATCTCGGCCTTCGGCGTGCGCTCGCGCGAGGAGCGGATTGCTCGCGAGCCGGGATCGGCACGCGCGCCGAGGCATGGCGACCCTGGCGAGCGTTCGCTGCGACGCACCTCTGGATGGCCGATGCCGCGCAATCGCCGCCCGCCGCGCGAACACGCGCAGCATGAGCGACGCGCCAACGAGTCCTGTCGTGGACCTGCGGACGTACAGGCTCGTGGCGGGCGGAGGCGAAGCCTTCGATCGCATCTTCCGTGACGGCGCGCTTCCGATGCTTCGCCGTGCAGGCATTTATGTGCTCGGGAGCGGGCCATCGTTGCTGGACAGTGACTGCTACTTCCTCGCCCGCGCGTTCGCGTCGCGCTCCGAGCGGCAGGAGCAGCTCAGCGCGTTCTACGGCAGTAACGAGTGGCGCGAGAACTACGACGACGCGGTGATGCAGCTCATCGAGAGCTACCACACGGTCGTGATCCCGCTGGCGCCTGGCCTCGCAGGGGTGTTCGGCCTCGACGCTCCTCAGGCGGAGATGGCCGCGGTCGCCGCGCTGCATCGGCTGAACGACGAGTACGTGTGCGCGTGGGTTGAGTCGGACACCGACTGGTACGACGAGCACCTGAGCGACGACTTCGTGTGCACGCTCGCAGACGGAGCCCACCTCGACAAGACGCGGTTTCTGTCGCACGCCGCTGCCGGCCCTCGTCGTCCCCAAGGCGTCAGGTACGACGAGATCGACGTGCGGGCGATAGGCGACGTGGCCCTCGTGCAGGGGACCACCCACTGCGTTCGCAACGGTGAGCCGGAGTCGGCGCGCTACACGGTCGTGTGGCGGTTTCGCGACGGCCGCTGGCGAGCAGTCGCGGTGCAGCTCACCTCGGTCGCACGGCACGCGTAACCGTCTCTGCCGGCGAGAACCGGAGTGGGCGCGATGGCCACTCCGGTCCTGCGGCCGCCGTCGTCGTAGCGGCGGGCGTCCTATCCGCGCACCGGGGTCGCGAGGAAGGCCACGAACGTGCCCGTCTCGTCATCGAACGCCTGGCCGGTGATACGGCCGAAGTCGTCGATGTCGAACGCCGCGATAAGGACGTCTTCATGACCAACCAACTCGTCGAGGTCCGTCATCGCGCCGTCCTGCCAGAGGGACGCATGACAGTTGCCGTCGACGTCGCACGATCTGCCCACGGCCTGGCCCTGGTTATTGATCCCCCACGCGTCGCTGTTGTCGTCAAAGGGCGACGGCAGCGTCCCGAGGTCGACAATGCCGCTGCTCTCGCTCCAGTACAACGCGTGCGGGTGGTACTCCCCGCCGTCAGCCGCCGAGAAATTGGAGAAGCCGACGACCTCGCCGTGTAGGTTGATGGCGTTGGGCGTGTGCCAGGCGACGCCGCCGAGATTGCCGATGTCGGTGACCTCGCCCTTGTCCCAGAGCACAGCGTGCATCGCGGTGAACCTCCCGATTGCCTGATCGCAGATACCGGAGATGCCGACGATCTGGCCGCGGTCGTTGATCGCAGTCGCCGCTCCGGAGTCGTCGCCGGGAAGCAGCGGCAGCTCCCGGATGCGACCCTCGTTCGGTCCCCACACGACGGGACGGAACTGCAGCACCTGCGGCGCTACGCAGTTCGGCTCGTGCACGGTGTTCTCGGCCCAGCCGACGGTCAGGCCGGCGTTGTTCGTACCGGCGGCGAAGCCGTGGGTGCCTCCGAGCGTGGGTAGCGGTGTCATCTCGCCGTCCTGCCACTTGAAGCCGAGACACTGGTAGCCGGTGCCCGTGCCGGCGGGGAAGAATGCCGAGCAGCTCCAATCCTCGTTCAGTAGGTCCGGCTTGTCCGTCTGCGAGATCCCGGTGATGATCCCGCGCGTGTTCTTGACCGGCCACCGCACGACGCTGTTCGCACCTCCGAGCGTGCCGAGACGTGTGAGAGCCCCGTTCCGCCACAACGTCGCCTCACGCGTCTGGTTGCCAGGCAGATTCGAACGGCCCGCCACCCAACCGCGATCGTTGATGCTGAACCCGGCACTGGACGACCCGCCAAGCGACGCCAGCTGAGTGATTTCGTAGCGGACGTCGTCGCCGAGCTGCCGGTAGACGTTCGGCTCGCCACGCGCTACGCCGGCGAGCAGTGCCGACGAGAGAACCGCGAGCGCGATCAGAATCTTCATCCGCCCCTCCCCTTCCTTGTCGCGTGCAAGCACTCATATGCCACGGCGCGTCCGCGGACCGCTCGCCGTTTTCGGACAGAGATGGGTGGCATCGCTTGTGAGCGACGTTGCCCTCGGCTACGGTTGGCCGTGGCGTCGGACGGCACACCCGGGTCCGCCGGAAGGACTGAGTCCACCAGCACCAGGCCCCATTCCGATCGCTGTCTCGGGGTGTGGCTACCGGGCCTCGCGTGCGCGGAGGGCTGATCCAGCGCCGCTCCCCGCCGTGGCGCAGAGGTCGAGGAGCTTGTCGTCGGCCTCCGTCGGGTCGTCAGTCCCCTGCGGCTGCCCGGTCCAGTTCACCCGGCTCCGTGTAGGGACCGGTCTTCAACTTGTGCGCGTTGTCTCCGTCGGCGTCCATCACCCAGACTCCGTCCTGGCCCAACCAGGTGAACGCGATCTGCAAGCTATCCGGCGACCACGCCGGCTGCTCAAAGAAAGCATCCGGCCATCGGGATCGAAAGAGCGTGCGTTCCTCGCTTCCTTCGTCATTCAATCCGACGATGGTGTCGCCATCGTCGGATTGCCGTAGGAAGACGATCTTCTCGCCGTCCGGCGACCATGCCGGACTGTGCCCCGACACGCCACCCCGAGGACTCGGTCGACGGACGTGACGGGGAGCGGGCAACCCTAGCCAGTTTCCTCCTCGAGGAAAGCCGCACTCGTCTGGCCGACCTCAATGAGGTGCCCGTCCGGATCGCGGATGTAGCAACGCATCTCGGCTCCGCGGTTCTGCGGCGGCGTAAGGAACTCGGCTCCGCGCGCCCTCCATTCGGCGTAGACGGTCTGGATGTCCGCAACGCGGATGTTGAGGAAGCTGCTCGTTCGATTCGGGTCGGGGGGCGTCTCGAGCGTGACAGTCGGCTTGTCCTCGGTTGGCCCACCGCCGACGTTGATCGTCACCCAGCCGTTCGCGAGCGCGACGATCGTCGGCTCGCCCTCGAGCACGGTCTCCCCGCCGAGCACGTCCGTGTAGAAACGACGCGAGCGCTCGACGTCATCGGAGACGATGAAGTGCGTGAGCAGGATTCCTTCCTTGGGTGAGGGGAACGCGGCCATCCGGAGCCTCCTATGTCGGTTTGGTTCTCATGGTCGCGGATGTGCTGAGCGAACGCTCTGCTTCACAGCCGCGTGCTCGGCTGCCTCGAGGGGCAGGATCGAACCTGCGACCTTGGGTCTCATGAGGCCCTAGAACTGTGACTGTCAACGGCTTTCGTGCTCAGGCACGCGAACCTCGGTCAGGGGACGTCGATCAGGACCTTGCCTACGGCCCCTCGCTCGACCGCATCGTGGGCGTCCGCTGTCCGCTCTAGCGGGAAGCGGTGCAGAGGCAGTCCGGCATCTTCTCCGACGGGAAGCGCCCCATCCGCGACCGCGGACGAGACGTCCGCAACCGCCTGATCCTTCGCAGCCGTCGAGACGGTGTACACAAGGACGAACTGGTAACGGACGTTCCGGAACATCAACTCGCGGACGTTCAGCCCGAGGTCGTGGCCGCCCTCGTTGGCGTACGCGGCGACAGTGCCGTTCGGCGCGAGCACCGCGAGATCGAGGGCCGCGTTGGCCGCCGGCGCGACCTCGACGATGACATCGACCCCGCTCGGCGCGAGTGCGCGAACCCTCTCGGCCGCGTCGCGTGTCCGGTAGCTGACGACGTGCTCGGCACCGGCCGCCAGAGCGAGCTTTGCTTTCTCCTCGCCGCTGACCGTGCCGATGACGCGCCCCCCCGCCCAGCGCGCGAGCTGGATTGCGGCGTGGCCGACTGCCCCCGCACCTCCCGCCACCAATACGGTCTGGCCTTCGAGAGCTCCAGGTGAGAGCTGCCGGGGTCCGAGCTCCGAGACGGTGAGACATCGGTGTGCTGTAAGCGCGGGGATGCCGAGGCTCGCGCCGATGTCGAGCGAGGCGGTCTGCGGCAGTGGCACCGCCTGACGCTCGGGGATGACGACAAACTCCTGCGCCGTCCCGTCCGAACGCCGCCAGGCAGCCTCCCACAGCCAGGCCCGCTCCCCAACGCGGCTGACATCGACACTCTCGCCAACGGCGTCGATCGTGCCCGCTCCATCCTGATTGGGCACGACCTCGGGAGACACCGGCTCACTCCGGGCGCTGCCACCACGGCGCGCCTTCCAGTCGGTCGGGTTGACAGCGGAGACGCGCATCCGGACGCGCACCTCTCCCGGACCTGGCTCGGGCACGGACCGCTCGACAAGGCGAAGGACGTCCGGTCCACCGGTCTCCGAATAGACAACTGCTCGCATTAGCCCGAATAGCCAGCCGCTCGCGTGAGCAACCTCCGTGTCCTCACTGGGTCTCTGGGGTCCGCGCCTCGAGGACGTTATCGCGCACATGACGCTTCGGCCCGTCGGTTAGGACTTGCGCAGGCACGTTGATGGCGGTGTGACACGACGGCACCGGAAGGGCGGCTCCTACTGCGCGCTGGCAATCTGAGACGGCGGGAACGGCTTCCGGAAGCGGGTTCAGCCGTGACTGGCCGAGACGAATCGGGCTATGTCGCGCTCTGCCGGGCGTACAGCATCTCGGCTCGCATCGGTGGTCTGGTGGCCCACCGGTCGCCCCTCCCGGCGCCTGCGCTGGCGCGTTCCAAGGCGCATACTGGGGGATCGTGAACGACGGCCAGACCCGAGTCCGTACGTTCCTGATCGCCGACGTGCGCGGCTACTCGCGCTTCACTCAGCAGCACGGCGATGAAGCAGCTGCCCAACTGGCAGCCAAGTTCGCCGACCTCGTGGGCGAGGGGATTGAGGCACATGGCGGCGAGGTCGTCGAGATCCGAGGCGACGAGGCTCTCGCCGTGTTCACGTCTGCGCGGCAGGCCTTGCGTGCCGCCGTCGACCTTCAGGCGCGGTTCGACGAGGAAACCGATGGCCACTCCGACCTTCCGCTGCGAGTCGGTATCGGCATCGACTCGGGAGAGGCGGTCGAGCTGCCCGACGGCAGCTTCCGTGGAGCAGCGCTCAACGTCGCCTCCCGCCTGTGCGGCCGAGCTCACGGGGGCGAAGTAATCGTCAGCGAGGCCACGACGAGGCTGGCCGGTCGCCTGGCGGGGCTCGAGTACAGCGATCGGGGGAGAGTGCACCTCAAGAACATTCCCGATCCGATCCACATCTTTCAGGCGTACTCGGAGCGCGAAGCTGCCCCTGCCAATCGGTGGGTGCTCATGTTCTTCGGCAAGCCCGCTCGAACGCTCGGGTGGAAGCTCGGCCTGGTCGTCGTCCTGATCGCCGCCGTGACGGCCGCCGGCGTCGTCTATCTGACGGCAGACGGTCAAGGCGAGCCCGGCACGGCCTCTCCCGGCGACACGACCGAGACGCAGGCACCGACTGCGCTCTCACCCGATGCTGGGTTGGACGCCATCGTTCCGGTGGAGCTCTGGAAGGACTGCCAGTTGCAAACCGTGCCCGAGCCCACGGCCACCCAGACCGCCGTATGCCTGCCACAGAGCGGCACACCCGATCGGTGGGAGATTTCGAGCTACCCGAACGGCGCGGCCCTGTCGGCCGCGTACGAAGGAGAGCTGCGACGCCGGGAGGACATCGTGCGCGACAAGGGAAGGTGCAACGCGTTCTCCTGGGGTGGAGAGCGCGAATGGCAGCACGGTCCCGACAAGCCCGGTGGCAGGACGTTCTGCTACTTCGACGGCGACGACGCAGTCATCGTCTGGACGCACCAGCGCCTCGGACAACCGACGCACCGAGACATCCTCGTGATCGCCCGCGAGGGCGGGAGCGATCATGCACGCCTCACGCACTGGTGGCGTCCCTGGCATCACCTCGTCGGCAAGGCGAACTAATCGCGCTAGAGCGGTCCTGGTTCCGTTTCAGGGACACGTCGTCGACGTGTTCCTCGAGCGACGCGAGGATCTCGAGGCTGAGCGAGGTCCTCCCGTGGTGGCGGCGCTCGTCACGATGAGCTGCCGCCAGCCGGCCTCTCTCCGGTGCCCGTGACGACTGCGGTGGGAACGAAGATGTCGCCGTTGAGCTCGCGGAAGCCCAGCGTCACCGAGCGTCCCGCGGGTGCGCGGACCCAGGCCGACGCGGTGTAGGTGGCGTCGGCGATCGTTGGACGCGACCATATCCGGCGAATCGTCGAGCATCGTCGTCGCCCGAGGACCGCATGCGACCGAGCTCGGCCGCGCACGAGCCATTGTGGGCGGCGGTGCACGCCCGAGCAAGACACGACCCCGAGTACCCGGTGGAGATCGGCCAGTTTCCGAAGGCGCTGCGTGCGCGCGAAGGCAAGCCCGTGAAAGCACCGGGCTCGCCACCGACCTGACTCCCCGAGTCGAAAGCCTCTGCTGCGTGCGGGCTGAGATGCCGCAGTCCGCGGGTGCTCCGTTGCCCCGAGCATCTGCCACGGGCTTGTGCAACTAGCTCCTAGACGGAGCGATGTCTTCGACCTGGAAGCTGAACATCATCCCGCTCTCGTGGTGCTCGGCAATGTGACAGTGCGCCATCCATACGCCTGGATTTGTGACGTCAAGCAGGATGTCGATCGTCTCGCCCGTTCGAACGAGCACCGTGTCCTTCCACACCAGGTTCGGCTCCGTCACTCCGTCGCGTGCAAGGATGAGGAAGCGTCCTGCACCGTGGATGTGAAACGGGTGCGGCATCGGATGGTCGGAGTCCATCTCGTTGACCAGGCGCAGCTTCACCTGATCGCCGACGCGGAACCGCCAGTCGATCGCGGCGTTCTCCGCACCCGTCGAGCGGTCAATCAGCTTCCAGCGCATGTTCGCGGGCGTCGTCATTCGATTGACCTCGACCATGTCGTCTTCCCACTCGATCCCCTGCGCCGCGCCATGAGTATGCGTTCCCGCGTGGTGCTCGGGGTCGTCCCCGTGGATGTGCTCGTGCTCGTGGGCCACCTCGGACACGAGATGAGCTGGAATCAGCTTCATCCCGCACTTGGGACACCGATCCGGTGCGTCGCTCGTGACCTCGGGGTGCATCGGGCAGACGTACTTCGTGTCGGCAGGCGCTTCCGTTGCCAGAAGCTTCATCCCGCACTTCGGACATGACCCAGGCTCGTGGCTCACTACCTCCGAATGCATCGGACATGCGTAGACGACCGGCCCTTCGGGCGGGGCGATGTTCATCTCGGCGACGAAAGCGATCGTCTTGTCGGGCGCAGCAGAGAGGTAAGGCTGGGTTCGCTCCCGCTCGGCGACCATGTCGGAGTTCGTCCGTGTTGTGTTGAACGCTTCGGCCAACGCGGGCTCCGCGAGGTCGTCGCTAACGGCGATTCTCGCGAGCGCATACGCCGTCTCGGGTGTCTTGTGCTCGAGCGTGTACTCCCCAGGCTGCTCGAAGAGCACGTCGATCACGACGCGCTCGGACGGCGCGAGGAGAGCCTCCTCAACAAACTGTTCGTGCTCGTAATGTCCGCTGTCGGCGCCGATGAGTTTCATGCGCACGCCGGGCAAAGTGATGTTGAAGACGCGGGTGTTGGCGGTGTTGGTGAAGTAGAAGCGCACGACCTCGCCGCGCTTTGCCTCTAGCGAGAGGTCGGGCGCGCCCGCGACGAGCATGACGTTGCCGAACCGGCCCATCGCCACGTGCGTCGTCTCAGCCGCACGAAAGGCAGCTATCTGTCCGGCCTCGATCAAGATGTCGTCGAGGGTGACCGGCAACTCGCGGTTGGCGGGCGGCCAGTAGTTGGGGTCGCTCGGGGTAACGAGGATGTTCCCGTAAAGGCCCATCTCCTGGCCGTAGTCCTCGCGGATATGCGGGTGGTACCAGTACACGCCCGGATCCGGAAGCTGGACCTCGTACGTGAAGGTCTCGCCGATGGGTATCGGTGCCTGCGTTTCGTGAGTTCCGTCGTAGCGATTCTCCAGCCGCAAGCCGTGCCAATGAACAGTCGCGTCGAGATCCCCCTCGTTGGCGACATGTACGACGAGCTTCGATCCCTCATGCACACGTATGGTCGGTCCCGGTATCGAGCCGTTGTAGGCGAGCATGCGTACGGTGGCGTCCCCAAGTTGCTTCGCGACTGGGGCGATCCTCAACTCGAACTCATCGCCATTCTTGAGGTCCACGATTTCTGACGTGACTGCTACAGGAAGGCCCGCGGTCTCCCTGGGAAACGCCATCGTCGTGGTGGCAGGTGCGCTTTCGTGTTTCACGTCAGCTCCTTCCGGTGGCGACAGCTCCGCGCGATACCAGAGAGTTTTCGCCCGCGAGCGCCTCGCGCTGGGCCGCGTCGTGTGGCGAATAGGCGGCGATCCGGCCCGCGATGAACTCAGCGTCCTCCTTGACCCACCCGATCAGAGCCGATCCACGGGTGTGCTGCCAGGAAAGACCGAGGAAGTAGAGGCCTGGAACGTCCGTGACGCCTCTGCGATGCCGCACTCGTCCCTCGGGATCGATCACAGGGGCATCGATCCATGAGTAGTCGGGCCGATAACCCGTCGCCCAGATGACCGCGTCAACATCCAACTCGCTCTCGTCGGCGAAGCGGACGATCCGACCCTGGGCGCCGACAACCCTTGGCTTCAAATCGGTGCCATAACGCCTCCGTAGTTCGCGCGGACTCGAACCGATCAGCGTGTCGCGATGTTGAAGCCGCTGTCCGAGGCGCGAATCAATCGTCTTCTCAATCAGGCCGGTCTTGGTCAGCCACCAGAAGAGATCGCGTCCCAGGATTCTCTGAGGAAGTGGCGTCTGCCGGGAGCCGACGGAGAGATGCACGCGGTGCGTGCCTGAAAGCTCTTTGGCGATCTGATAGCCGGTGTTTCCTCCGCCAACGATGAGAACTGTTCCCTCCGGCACGTCACTCGGCCGCATGTAGCCGGTGCTGTGCGTCTGAAAGACGTCGGGCGCTAGCTTGCCCGCTACCGCTGGAGTATTCGGCTGCTGAAACGGGCCGGTGGCGACGACGACCTGATCCGCCGCGACTCGCCCGTCCTCTAGGCCCACGACAAAACGACCTTCTAACGCGGAGAGGACGCGGGCGCGACTGTTCAACTGGATCGGCAGATCGAACGTGAGCGCGTACTGCTCCAGATAAGCGATGACCTCGTCCCGCGTCGGGTACGCGTCGGGGTCGCCGGGAAAGGCCAACCCAGGCAAGGCGGAGTAGCGGCGGGGCGTGAAGAGCACAAGTGATTCCCAACGCGTGCGCCAAGCAGCACCCACTGAGTCCGCGGCCTCCAGAATCGTGAACCGACGTTTCTGTTGGGCGAGGAAGTAGCCGATCGCCAGCCCCGCCTGCCCGGCACCGACGACGGCGACATCGAAACCCGCTGGCGAGCCTTCATTCGTCATGTCGAAATCCTTCCGTCAACCGTCAATGGTGGAAATGAACCCCGGCGATGATCTCAACGACGATTATTGCCGCGGCCGCCCGGTCGACCGCGAGGCAGAATGGAGGCCACGACCGCGTATTCGCGACGAACTGACGGCGGTGCTGCCACAGGTCCTTGACCCCCATGGCCTCCAGTTCGGCAGCCCGTAACGATTTGAACTCCAAGGAAAGGGGCCGGGACAGAGACGGCCCCTTTCCCCTCGGCTTTAGGATGGGATGGTCCTGCGGCTGCCCGACCCGATGCTCTCTCGCCCTGGGCCCTGCCCTCCGGCTCGGGCTGGTCCGAGACCGAGGTTCGTTGCGTTAGACGCCGAACGAAATCACAACGAAGAAATCACAAAGCCGATCGCGGCAATCACTAGAGCGGCCGCGAGGCTGACGATCATCCTCTTCGCCATCTCTGTCCCCTCCCCAGTTACATGTTGCGCGCCGTTCCTATCAAGCGTTCGGAGAGTTGTCAACGCCGCGTACTGCCCTTGATCCCGCGAGAGCATCGGGCGAGAACTCGCGCATAGCGCACTCCGGGCACAGGGGACCCTGCAAGTTCGGTTGATCTTCAGTTCCGGTCTACGTTTGCAGAAGATCCTCCCTGGCACTGCAGTGACGGCGAGGGGAAGGAGATGCCGGTTGTAGGGGGACTGACGGCCCTTGTGCGTGCGACGGTTCCTGCCCGCCTCACGCCGTGCGGCCGGCGTCTCCCCTCGCAATCGCGCGGGACTAGGGTCGTATCTGTGGAGGCGAAAAGCGGTCAGAATCAGCCCGCGACGCGACGGCGACCCGCCCGAGGCTAGGGCGTGTCGTGCCGCATCTTGAGGTACTCGCCCTGCCGCTCGACGAAGATCAGCCGCCCCGACGCGTGCGCTCGAGGATCTCGACGCCGACCGGGCGCTCATCGCCTGGCGCAGCGAGAACTGAGCCCGCGGCGGCCACATGTCGCCCACGCGTCGCCCACCGGGATCGGTCGGGCTAGCATCCGCGGATGGGGTACCCGGGTCTCGGGTCATGGATCGAACGGCGAGCCGCGCGGTCACCGAACGAGGTGGCCGTGATCGCGGGAGACGTGCGACGCTCGTACCGCGAGCTGGCCGCCGAGGTACGCGCGATCGCCGCCCACCTCGCGCGTGTCGGCATCGCGCCGGGCGACCGGGTCGCCTTCCACGGCGGGAACGACCCGTCGGCGCCCTCGACCCTCTTCGCGGCCGCATCGATCGGCGCGGTTTGGGTCCCGATCCATCCGGCACGTCCGGAGGACGAGGTCTTGCAGATCCTGGAGGACGCGGAGGCGGCCCTCCTGATCCGCGCCGCGCCAGGGTCCGATCCGCCCGCCGACGTCCCCACGATCGACCTGACTGAGCTCGCGTCGCTCCCGCGGTCGGCCGACACACCACCAGCGCTCCACGTCGACCCCGGGGACCTCGTGATCCTCGCGTACACGTCGGGGACGACCGGCGCACCCAAGGGGGTGATGCTGTCGGAGGCGAACGTCCTCTGGGACGTCATCCAGATGGTGGCGGCATGTGCGTTCGGGCCGCGGGACGTGAGCCTGGCGGCGACGCCGTTCACCCGGATGGGCGGCCTCGGCGTCACCGTGCTGCCGACGCTGTTCGCAGGGGGCGCGATCGCGATCCCGGGGACGGTCGACGGTCCGGGCGTGATCGAGACGATCGAACGCGAGCGCGTCACCGTGGTGTTCGCGAACCCGGACCTCCTGGAGTCGGTCGTCCGGTCCCCGAGCTGGCCCGAGGCCGATCTCACGAGCGTGCGGACCGGCGTGGTGGGCGGAGGCCTCGTGCCCACGCCGCTGCTCAGGGCCTACCTCGATCGTGGCGTGAACCTGCTGCACGGCTACGGACTGACCGAGGCCGCGCCCGTCGTCTCACTGCTCGAGGAGCCGGATGCCTCGACGCGTGCGGACACCGTCGGCAGGCCGCTGCCCTTCGTCGAAGTGCGGGCAACGCGGCCCGACGGGACCACCTGTGCGCCGGGTGAGATCGGCGAGTGGTGGATTCGTGGGCCGAACGTCACCGCTGGCTACTGGCGACGTCCGAACGTCCGCGACGCCGACGGTTGGTTCCCAACCGGCGATGTCGGGACGATCGACAAGGATGGGTACCTCACCTTCCTGGATCGAGCCTCATCCGCGATGCGGATCGGCGACGTCTCGGTGTACCCGGCCACGATCGAGCGCGCGCTGTACGGTGCGCCGGGGATCGCCGATGCGGCGGCGGTCGACGTCGACGGCCGCATCGTCGTCGCGGTCGTACGGCCCCACGACGGCCCCCCGATCGCCGATGAGCTGCGGGAAACCCTGGATGCGGTCCTTGGTCCGCTCGCCACGACGTGCGAGATCGGGTCGGTCGCGTCGATCCCACGGAACGCCGCGGGCAAGATCCTCCGCGCCGAGCTCAGGGAACGGCTGCGCACACGAGAATCTCATTCGGATCCAGATTCTCCACCCCGAAATCTGGAACGAATCTGGAACGGAGCCACGGGTAACAACGGGTAAGCGGCGCGCCCCGCCTCGGACAAGATCCGCTTGCGCAAGCCATTTCCGGGCCTAGCGGGTAACGACCGGGAAGCCCGCGCGGACATGGCAAGGAGAGGTCGACGGTTCGAGTCCGTCAGAGGGTCGAAGGCGCTTGGGGCCGCTGCCACGCACCTCAAAGATCTGGTCAGATTCTTGTCAGATCAGGGTGACCATCGCCGAGCAACGCAGGCTTGATGGCTCACGCGAACACGCCCAACCATCACGTTTCGACCGATGCTGACGATCCTTGGCCTTCTCCCAACAGAACTGTCACGCCGGAGGTCGCGGGTTCGAGTCCCGTCGCTCCCGCTTCTTGAAGTGCCTGCAAAGAGGCACTTTATGTTTGCCGGCAAGACGAACAATCGATCCACGGGCAGCAAACGGGAAGCGCGCAACTAGGGTTCGAGGGCGAGCATTCTCGCACAAATGCCCTGCAAATAGGGGCTTTCTGTTGGCCAACCTCTAACCCAGGCCCGCACGGAATGCGCACGCCGAGCGACGGCGCCTGCGCAGGCAACGAGTGACCTCCGGTCAGTCGTCGCCTCATCGGCACGTTCCCGACTCGAGTCAGGTCACGCGGACCGCGAGCTTGCCACGGGTGCGCTTGGCGCCGAGGTCGGCGAGCGAAGTCGGTGCGTCGGCGAGCTCGTACGTTGCTGCTCGTCGGGCTGCCCGAGCCGCTAGCGGACCTCGTTCCGGATGGGCGGCTGACCGTGATCCCGAGGGCGCCGCACGCAACGAACTATTTCGGCGGCCGACGAGTTGGCCACGATCGTGCTCTCGTGCCTCGCCGATCAGTGCCTCAGTAGTGCAACTTCTTCAGGGCACGTCCGAGTGCCTGGCCGCCCGCGAGCACGGGCTCGAACAGGTCGCCGTGCTCTTCGACCCGCTCGAGCGCCTCGCGCATCCCGAAGCGGCGCGGCGTCACGTCCTCTGTTAGCTCGTCCCAGCGAAGCGGCGTCGAGACCGGTGCGCCCGGCTTCGGCCG
>JBKPDR010000080.1:0-11993 GCA_046727975.1 Actinomycetota bacterium
CCGGCTCGGCGCGGATCGACAGGCTCGTCCACGACATCGTCGAGTCGTCCGACGGACTGGGGGACATTCAGCAGAGCGACGAGGTCGCGCAGGCCATGCTGTCGCTGCGCGCCTTCATGTTCGAGAACGTCTATCTCGGGCCGCAGGCGGAGCCCGAGCACCGACGGGCTCACGACGTCGTGCACAGAATCTTCGACCGCCTGGTCCGGGAGCCCGAGCGCCTGCCGCCCGGAGACGACGACCTCCCCACGCGTCTTACGGACTACGTCGCCGGCATGACCGACCGCTTCGCGCTGAGCTACTCCGAGTCTCTCTGAGGGCCGGCGAGGAGCGCCTCGCGACGTTCGACGTAGAACGTTGTGCTCACCGTCGCCCGAGCTCGCCGCGAACGCGCGTGTGGTACGGCCGCAGAAGCGCCTCCACGTCCTCTGGATCCATCGCCTCGGCCGGGTGAAGCCGACGAGGTCGCCAGAAGAGTACTGTGACGACCTTCCGTTCCCGGCGTGGTGCATCGGGAGGCGTGGCTCCGCAGAGTACGACGTGTGTCCCGAGTAGTCTCAAGTCGTGGCGCGGATCAAGGACTCATCCGTCCGCGAGACCGTCGCGGCCGCGGACATGGTGGACGTCGTCGGTGCGCGGACGCAGCTCCGACGAACGTCGGGGTCGCGCTACATGGGCCGCTGTCCCTTCCACGAGGAACGAACCCCGAGCTTCTCCGTGAACCCCGTCGAGAAGCTCTACTACTGCTTCGGATGCGGCAAGGGCGGGGACGTGATCTCGTTCGTCCGCGAGACCGAGAATCTGGACTTCGTGGGCGCCATCGAGTGGCTCGCCGAGCGCTTTCGGGTGACGCTCGAGTACGAGGAGGCCTCTCCGCGGGTGGAGGAGGCGCGCCGGCGCCGGGAGCGTCTGTACGCGCTGCTCGAGCAGACGACGTCGTACTTCGAGCGGCTCCTCTGGGACGGCGACACGGCCGCTCCGGTTCGGGCGTACCTCGCTGAGCGAGGGCTCGGCGAGGCGATCGCGAAGGAGTTCCGGCTCGGCCTCTCGCCGGGTCACGGCCTCGCCCAGAAAGCACGCGACAAGGGGTTCAGCGTCGAGGAACTGCGGGCGGCGGGCCTGGCCACCGTACGGGGAGGGGACTACTTCCCGGCTCGCCTGATGTTCCCGCTCGCAGACGCGCGCGGCCGGATCGTCGGCTTCCAGGCGCGAAAGCTGCGCGAGGACGATCCTTTACGCGGCAAGTACGTGAACTCGCCCGAAGGCGACCTCTTCCACAAGGGCTCGATCCTGTACGGGCTCCACCTCGCCCGTACGGCAATCTCGAAGCAGGACAGCGCCGCCGTGGTCGAGGGAAATACGGACGTGATCGCCCTCAGACAGGCAGGTTTCGAGCCGGTCGTGGCCTCGATGGGGACTGCGCTGACCGAGGGGCAGCTCCGGGAGCTCGGTAGGCTCACGCGAAAGCTGTACCTCTGCTTCGACGCCGACGCCGCCGGGCAGGACGCGACCTTGCGAGGAATGGAGCTCGCCGCCGCGCAGGGATTCGACGTCCGTGTCGTAACGCTCCCACGCGGTCTCGACCCGGCGGACGCGCCGGAGGGCTTCGACGCGCGTCTCGGCCAGGCGGAGAGCTATCTCCTATACCGCGTTCGGCTCGAGCTCGAGCGCTCGGCGGACCGGCAGGAAGGCTTCGTGCGGGTACGCGAAGTGCTCGCCAGGACCGACGATTCGCCCGAGCGCCAGGAGGCCCTCAGACTGCTCGCGGACCGCCTCGATCTGCCACGGGAAACGCTTGCAGGACTGGCGCCGGCCCGCGCTGGAGGTCGGCGGTCGACTACCGAGACGCCCCGCCTACTGGGCGCAGGCGATCGACTGGAGCGCGATGTTCTTGCCGCCTGCCTCGCCCACGGCCCGCTGGTGCGACTTCTCTCGGAGCTGACGCCCGAGCACTTCGACACCGACCTGTACCGCCGGTTCCAGACGTCGCTCGTGTCGGGGAAGGACGATTCGGAGCTGACCGCGCTCAGAGCCGAGCTGGATGCACGGGCGGCCCAGGAGGCCCTCGACGAGCGGACGGGGCGCGAGCTCCTCCTTCGGCTGCGCGAGCGCAAGCTCAAACGCGACCTCGCCGGGGCCGATCTCGCTCGGACGACGGAGCTCCAGGCGCATCTCGCCAAGGTCCGCCAGGCATTGGCGGAACTTACGTAGGAGGCTCCGTGTACCCCAGCGCGCGGAGCAGGTCGCCGGCCTCGACGACGACATCGGCGAGCTGCTCCTGCGAGAGGTCGCGCCGGTAGCGCCCGACGGAGCTCGGGTGTGCCCGCCCGAGCGCGTCTGCGAGGACGGCGACGGGCGCATCGAGGGACGGAGCGAGAGCAGCGGCGGATGCTTGCGGATCTGCTGCGAGCTGCTCGTAACGCAGCTCGATGACGTCGGTGCGGGCAGAGCGCACTGCGCTGACGTAGCGTCTCCAGGCCCATGCCGCCCGGCGGGCGTCGCTCACCGACGCGAACTCCTCGTGCCGCCCGTGCTCCACCCAGAATCGTGCGTACGCACCATACGCCAGGCCCGCGTCGTCCTGGCCCGCTCCTGAGGGCTTCAACCACCTCTTCTCGAGCAGCGAGCTCACGACGTCGCGGCCGTCGCGAAGGATGTGCACGACCCTGGCTTCGGGGTACGCGAGCCGCGCGACGTCGACCAGATAGGCCATCTCCGGCGTCTGCTCGACCGCACGAACCCGGCCCACGAGCCCGACGCGCCTCGCGACCGCGAGCGTCCTCCGCAGGCGCTGGGCGGCCTCGGCCGGGGGCAGCGTCACGAGCTCGGGGATCGCGGCCTTCACGGGAGCGACTTCTCCCAGGTCGACGAACCCCGGCAGCGAGCCGATGGCTCCCGCCAGGAACGTCGTTCCCGACCGTGGGGAACCGACCACGAAGACGAGGCGCTCGTCGAGCCGTCCGAGGCGTTCGGCGAGCGTGCCCCCTCGGCGAGCAGCGAGACGCTTCGCGACACGGAGGTGAAGCGCCGCTGACCGGAGGACCTGTGGCACGATCGGCGATTCTCGCAGCGCGAGTGCGAGTGGGGAGCTTCGATGCGGTGCCCGCCGAAGCTCCCCGGGGTTCACTGCCTGGGCGCCCGTGTACCGTGTGAGTTCGGCCTCGACGGCGGAGCATCGGCGTAGACTGCCGACCTTCTCGTATGTGGACGACATATCTGCCTGCGGCGCTTGCCCTTCTCCTCGCGTTCGATCTGCCGTCGTCCTCGCACTTCGTTCCTTCGGATCGCGCCGGCGCGGGAGGACACCGAACCGCTGCCTCGCGCGGCGCGCTTCCCGCGAAGCTGAGGGCTTGCTAACGCGGTCGCGTATCGCCGCGGCGGAGGTCGGATGGCGAGGACCACGCGTGACCTCAGCCCGCTCGGGCGCACCGAGCCGTCGAAGGGAGACCGCGGATATGAAAGCGACACTTCTGCCGTTGACGGCGTAGCGTCCGTTCTGTGCGAACATATGTTCGTGATCCGCCTAAAGGGGCTCCCACTCTCGGACGAGGAAGCGTCGGAGCTCGCGCGTCGGCTTCGCTCCCACCGTGATCCTGTCGGCGTCGGCGTTGCCGAACGTCTCGAACGAGGAGTGCTCCTGGGGACCGCGATGATCGGCACGAGTCGTCCTGAGGCGGAGGTCTTGCTGAACGTCATCGAGGATTGGACGCCCGACCGACTCCGCGACATCGCTCGATCACTTCGCGAGCTCGTCGCTGAGTGAGCGCGGCGGAGAGGAACGACCTACTCTAGGGAACGAGGCCGGAGCGCCCTGCGGGCACGAGTCCGGCCGCAGGGACCGTGCTCGCGCTCATCGCTCCGGCCTCAACCTGATTCGCACCGGCCGCTCGAACGGTTCGACCGGTGCGGTCACTCCCCAACCCTGAACCGGCAGGGGGCGGCGAATCCGCCGCCCTTGCCGGGTGGTTCTTCCCCTGCCTAATAGATGCAGCGATCGGGCGATACTTGCGTCCTCCGTATTCGGTCTGAGAATGCTGCAAAGCGCCACTGCAAGCGGTTCGTCCTTCCACCGCCGGAGCAGCAGAAAGGCCCTGTTTCCAGGGCCTTTCTCACTCCCCGGGTGCGACTCGAACGCACAACCCTCCGGTTAACAGCCGGATGCTCTGCCAATTGAGCTACCGGGGAAGGAGCCGGCGCATTGTAGCGGGGGCTCTCGCGTGCTCCAGCGACGTCGAGCCAGCGTGAAGCCGGGGGAGGACGGAGCGCTTCCCTCCAGAAAGGGCTCCGTATGCGGCGGTTTGCCGTCGTCTGCTTCGCGCTGTCTGCGGTGGCGCTCGTGGTCGCTCCCAACGGTCTCTCGGCGAGCGCACGGGTTGCCGCGCTTCAGATCGGCCTGCGCGCGCACGGCTTCGACCCGGGTCCGATCGACGGCGTTCGTGGGCCTCTGACGCGCGCAGCCCTCGAGGCGTTCGAGCGTGAGCGGGGTCTCCGGCGCGACGGCAAGCTGGATCGCAAGACGCGACGCGCGCTCGGAGTTCGGGGCAGACCCCTGCTCGGCCAACGGGAGCTCTGGGTCGGCAGGGTCGGCTGGGACGTCGCCGTGCTCGAGTTCCGACTGCGCCGGTTTGGGCTTCCGAGGCGGGCCGTCGACGGCCGCTTCACGACGACGACCGCCTCCGCACTGCGTCGCTACCAGCGCCGCCGCGGCCTCGTTCCGGACGGCATCGCGGGGCCCCACACCTACCGCGCGCTCGCGAGGCGCTGGGCACTCGTCACCCACGTGGTGCAACCCGGCGAGAGCTTCTTCTCCATCGCGGCGCGCTATCGCGTGAGCCCATGGCAGCTCGCGCGCAAGAACCGCATCCCGTTGACGCGCGTGATCGTGCCCGGCCAGCGCCTCGTGCTCCCCCGGGGAGCAAGCCGGTACACAGCCGCTGCAGTGGCCTCGGCGGACCGCGATACCGTGCGCGCCGCGATCGATCGCTGGTCACGTGTCTACGGCGTCGATTCGCGGCTCGCCCGCGCTCTCGCGTGGATGGAGTCCGGGTTCCAGCAGGAGGTCGTGTCGAGTGTGGGCGCGATCGGGGTCATGCAGCTCCTTCCCGAGACGTGGGAGTTCGTCGACACCGTCCTTCTCGGAGTGGCGACACCTCGCAACTACGAGGGCAACGTGCGCGCAGGCGTGCGGTACCTGCGGTGGCAGCTCGACGAGTTCGGCGGAAACGTGCGGCTTGCTCTCGCGGGCTGGTACCAGGGGGCGCGCGCGGTGCGCGAGCGAGGGATCTACCTGGATACGAGGGAGTTCGTGCGGATCGTCCTCGCGCTCTACGGCAGCGTCTAAGGCGGCTCGAGCTCGCCGAGCGCGATCGCGACGGCGTCCCAGAGCTCCAGCCCTCGTCCACGCTCCAATGCGGCGAGGAAGGCGGGGCGCGACTCATTCCGCATCTCCTCGGCTCCGCGGATGGCGTGCACTCCCCACTTGCGCTCGTCGTGTGCCGAGACGGCGCCCCAAAGAACACCGGCGCGGTCGAGGTCTCCTCGTGCGAGCGCGACCTGCGCGAGCCCGGCCACGGTCCCGATCGCGGTCGGAAGAGCGTGCTCCGCTTGGAAAATGATCGAGAGAGCCGCGCGGCCTTGCCGCTCGGCTTCGTCGAGCTGGCCGCGTCGTAGGGCGATCCACAGGCGCAGGGTGTGCCAGATGGCTTCGTGCCAGCCCCACTGGAGCGCGGCTCCGAGCTCGCGGCTGCGCTCCAGCGCGGCCTCGGCATCGTCGAGCCGGTCCTCCAACAGCGCAAGGTGCGCGAGAAGGGTTGCGTTCTGCGTCTCGATCAGCGGGAGTCGGCCCCTCGCGTCGCGCTGCGACTCCTCGAGCAGCTCGCGGGCGCGCTCGTGCTCGCCCTCCGTCATCGCGCGATAGGCGAGCCGAGTTCGGATCTGTGCCGCGCCGCGTGCGTCGCCGAGCTCGGTGAAGATCTCCAGGCTCTCCTCGTACGCCGGATCGGCGACGTCGTAGTCGCGCTCCTGGTGAGCGGCGCCGGCCAGATTGCGCAGCGCCCGTGCTCGGAGGCGCGGAGGGATCTCCACGCCTCGTGCGAGGAGGTCGCCGATGCGGCGTACTCCTTCGGCGGGCGCGTGTGGGCCCCAGAGGGCCTCGAGAGCGGAGGCGAGCTCCAGCCCGAGCAGGACGTCCGCATCCGCGGCCCAGTCGAGGGCAGCCCGAAGATCCTCGCGCTCGGCGAGCGCGACTCGCCAATCGAACGGGTCGTCGTCGTCCTCGCTGAGATGCGCTCTCTCCGCGATCGCGAGCATGCGCTGGCCGTGCTGGCGACGCACGTCATCCGCTTCGCCCGAGGCCTCGAGCTGCTCGGCCGCGAACTCCCGGATCGTCTCGAGCATCCAATAGCGCTCCTCGCCCAGCCGGCCGGTGCGGCGGCGGATCAGGCTCTTGTCGAGCAGCGAGGCGAGCGTGTCGAGATCCGCGTCGCAGACGGCTTCTGCCGTCTCCAACGTGCAGCCGCCCCGGAAGACCGAGAGCCGGCGGAAGAGACGTTGCTCGTCCTCGTCGAGAAGGTCGTTGGACCACGCGATCGTCGCCCTCAGCGTCGCGTGGCGTTCGTCCACGTCGCGTGTCCCCTTGAGCAGGTCGAGGCTCTGGCCGAGCCGCTCGAGGAGTGCCTCCGGCGCGAGCAGCTTCGTCCGCGCCGCCGCGAGCTCGAGCGCGAGCGGGAGCCGGTCGAGTCGCTCGCAGAGGCGGTGGACCGCCTCACTCTCCTCGATGTCTGGACGGACGGCCTGCGCGCGCTCGCAGAAGAGGGCTACCGCCTCGCCGTCCGCGAGCGGCGGCAGATCGAACTCGTGCTCCCCCTGGACGTGAAGCGCCTCCCGGCTCGTGACGAGGAGCCGGAGGGTGGGTGCGGCCGCCGCGAGCTGTCCGATTGGACGAGCGGCCTCGGGGAGCAGGTGCTCGAGGTTGTCGCAGAGGAGGTGAGTGCGCTTGTCGCCGAGCCGGGCCGCGACCGCGGCGACCTCGCCGGACGCGGCCCCGAGCCGCTCGGCGATGATGGGGAGGACGAGAGCCGGTTCGCGAAGCGGAGCGAGCGCACAGAAGACCGTTCCGCCCTCCGCCTCCTCGGCGAGCAGGCGAGAGAGCTCGAGCGCGAAGCGCGTCTTTCCGGTGCCGCCGGGACCGAGCACGGTGAGGACCCGCGGATCCCTCTCGTACACGAGCGACACGGCCTCGAACAGCTCGTGCTCGCGGCCGAGGAAGCCCGTTGCGGGTGTCGGCAGGTCGACGCTGCCCGGCGTTCGGAGCGGCGGGAAGTCTCCGTCCCCGAGCTGGAAGAGGCGAATTGCGCCGTCGAAGTCCTTGAGGCGGTGGAGCCCGAGGTCACGTAGCGTCTGTCCGTCGAGGAGCGAGGCGGTCGTGGGGGAGAGCACGACTTGCCCTCCGTGAGCCAGAGCAGCAACCCGTGCGCCGCGGTGCACGTCCACCCCGACGTAGCCCTCGGCGGTTCGGGTCGGTGCACCCGTGTGCAGACCGATTCGCACGCGGATGGGGCCTTGGCCGAGCGCCGCGTTTCCCGCGAGGGCCGCTGCCGCAGCGCCCTGCGCCGTCGGGAACGCCATGAAGAAGGCGTCACCCTGGGTGTCGATCTCGACCCCGCCGTGCGCCGCGAATACCTCCCGCAGGCCACGCCGGTGCTCCGCGAGCGCCTCGGCGTAGGCATCGGGCCCGAGAGCGTGCAGAAGCCGCGTCGAGCCCTCGATGTCGGTGAAGAGGAAGGTGACGGTGCCGGTCGGAAGGTCTGCCCGCATCACCGCTCGACGGTTGCACGGACGGCCTGGCCCAGCGCCGACGCCGCGGCGAAGGCCCGTTGCGCCGCGTCGTCCACCGGGAGCCCCCAGAAGCGCTCGGGCGTCGAGAAGATCTCCACGTCGAGGAATCCGTCCCAGCCCGCCTCGTCGAGCGCTCGGACAAGGGCGGCCGAGCGCCTGCCGCTCTCGCCGGGCAAGGCACGGTCCGCACGGTCGTTCTCGAGCGGCACGTCGGCGACGTGCACGCCCGTGACGCGGTCAGCCGCGAGCGCAAGGGTCTCGGGAGACTCGTGCCAGAGGTGGTAGGTGTCGGCCATGATGCCGACGTCGTCCAGGCCTGCCTCCTCGAGCAGCTCGAGCGCGTCGGCGATCGAGGTCACGAACGACACCGTTTCGAACTGAGCCGGATGGCTCGGCTCGAGCCCAAGGCGGACACCTGCGTTCCGGGCCGCCGCCGCGACCTCGCGGAGCCCCTCCACCACGATCCAGCGCGCTCGCTCGAGACGGCCGATGGGACCGGTGAGGCAGAGCACGGACTCCGGGTCGTAAGCGGCGAGGCGGCCCATGCTCGTGCACAGCGCCTCGACTCGCTCCTCCGGCGTGGGCGGCCCCTCCAGCCCGGGGAGACGGAGCGGGAGGATGGACGGGACCGTGGGAACGCAGTTCGCCACCTGCAGGCCCGCCCTGTGCAGGAGCGCGATATTGGCGGCGTCGTCGTCCGGAAGCTTGAACTCCCAGATCCCGATGCCGTCGAAACCGACCGCTGCATATGCGGCGACGTCTTCTTCGAACGTTGCACCTACCGTCGAGATCTCGGACAGCGAAAGCTTCATCGGCCTACCAGCGAAAGACGCGCCAGAGCCACTCGTCGGGGGCTGCAGGTCGCGCGCTCGTACTAACTCCGGGCGCGTATCAGCTCGTTCAGTGGGCGCGCGCGCGGATCGAGAACGTTCGCGGCCTGCTCCGCACCGGTCACCGGGAGCCCGGCTGGGTCGAGGAGGCCGACCTGCACCAGAAGCGACGCCTGATCCCAATAGATGTGCTCGTGCGCGAGCTTGTCGCCCTCGAACTTCGCCACGACGCAGAACGCCAACTGTATGTGCCTGCCGGTCGGAGTGACCCCCGGCAGCAGCTGATCCATCTCGATGTCGTGCGTAAACGAGAGGACGAGTTCGTCCACGACCTGGTCGGCACCGATCGTCCGTGAAACGGGCGCGATCTCGGTGTCGGCCGGCCACTTCCCGATGAAGTGCTGTCCGTAGAAGCTGCGCACTTCATCGAGCCCCACGCCTCCGGTCATCACCGGCACGTGGTTGACGTACGGCTTGTCGGTCATCGTCGCCATCGTCGCCTCGAGGTCGAGGTGAACGAACTCCGCCGCCACGTGCTCGTCGAAGACCGCGCCGATGTCGGCTCGATCCGTCTGCTTCGCGTTCACTTGGGATGGAAAGTATCTCGTCTCTGGAACGCCATTCGCGCGCGACGTTACCCAAAGCTGTTGACGCTTGACATGTCACGGGCCTGTGTGACTGAATCACCGCATGCTCCTGCGGGAGGTCGACTACGCGCGCCCGGCGACGGTGGACGAGGCGATCGAGCTCCTCGCGGGGCACGAGGGCGCGCGACCGCTTGCCGGCGGGCAGACGCTCGTCAACGTCATGAAGGCGCGTGCCGCCTCGCCGGACGTCCTCGTCGATCTGGGCTACCTCGAGGAGCTGAGGTCGATCGGCTTCTCGTCGGACGGGATGCTCGAAATCGGGTCCATGGTCACGTGTGCGCAGCTGACGGCCTCTTCCGAAGTCGAGGTTGCGAGGCCCATCCTCGGCGAGGTCGCTGCGACGATCGCCGACGTGCAGGTCCGAAACCGCGGGACGATCGGCGGGAACGTGTGTGTGAACGATCCGACCAATCACCTCCCGCCCCTCTTGGTTGCCGTCGACGCAACGTTCACCATTCGGGGCCGGGAAGGAGAGCGCACCGTCGGTTCGGAGGAGTTCTTCCAGGGCGTGTACCTGACCGCGGTCGGCGAGGGCGAGCTCCTGACGAAAGTCTCGATCCCGCCGGCGGCGGGAGCGGGCGACGGGTTCGCGGGCGTCACGATCGGGAAGCACGGCACGTGCATCGTCGACGCGGCCGCGAGCGTGTTGGACAACGGAGTCCGGATCGCCGTCGGCTGCGTCGGGCCGATACCGGCTCGCGCGACGGCGATGGAGGAGCAGCTCGCGGGCGGCGACTTCACGGAGGAATCCGTGCGCACCGCCGCGGAGGGGCTCGGAGCCACCCTGGATCCACCCTCGGACGTGCACGGATCGGCGGAGTACCGGCGCGCGCTCGCGGAGACGCTGGCGGTGCGCGCGGTTCTCCAGGCCGCCTCGAGGAGAAAGAGCTAGCGGTGGCGTCCAAGCCGGCTCCCTCGCTCACGATCTCGGTCGACGTCAACGGCGAGCGTATCGAGCAGGATGTTCCGGCCCGCCGCCTCCTCGTCCACTTTCTCCGGGACGACCTCGGTCTCACCGGAACCCACGTCGGCTGCGACACCGGGAACTGCGGCGCGTGCACCGTGCACCTGAACGGAGACCCGGTGAAGAGCTGCATGCTGCTCGCCCTCCAGGCTGACGGCGCCCACATCAGGACGGTGGAGGCGCTCGCGCCCGACGGGGAGCTGACGCCGCTCCAGCGTGCCTTCAACGAGCATCATGCACTCCAGTGCGGGTACTGCACGCCGGGGATGCTCATGAGCGCGAGCGCGCTGCTCGAGCAGAACCCGCATCCGACCGAGGACGAGGTGCGCTACGCGCTCCAGGGCAACATCTGTCGCTGCACGGGGTACGTGAACATCGTCGAGGCCGTGATCGCGGCAGGCGCCGCGGGAGGCAGACCGTGAGGACGAAGCCAAGTGACGCTTTGTCACGAGGTCACGGATCCACCGCCGTGGAAACGGGCGTACCGAAGGTCCTCGAGAAGGGGTACATCGGACAGAGCATTCCCCGGCGCGAGGACAAACGCCTCGTCCAGGGCCAGGGCACGTTCTTCGACGACATCCGCCGCCACGGGATGGGCTATGTCCACTTCGTGCGCTCGCCGTACGCCCACGCGCGGATCGTCTCCATCGACGTCTCGAAGGCGCTCGAGCTCGACGGCGTCCACGGGACCATCACGGGAGACGAGGTCGCGATCCACACGGATCCCTTCTTCGAGATGTCCGTGGAGCCGGGCGGCAACATCAAGGACTACGCTCTCGCCGTCGGCAGAGCGCGGTTCATGGGCGAGCCCGTCGCGGCCGTCTGCGCGGCGACGCGCGAGCTCGCGCGCGATGCCGCCGATCTGATCGAGGTGGAGTACGAGCCGCTGCCCGCCCTGGTGGACGGGGAGGAATCGCTCGAGGACGAGGTCGTCCTCCACGAGGACGCGGGCTCGAACGTCGTCTGGTCGGGCGTCTTCGAGTGGGGCGACGTCGACGAGGCGCTCGCGCAAGCCGATCACGTGGTGAAGATCGAGCGGCTTCACTTCCACCGCTTCTCCTCGACGCCGCTCGAGTGTGCGGGTGCCCTCGTCGAGTACGACAAGGGCACGAGCGAGTGGACGATCTACTGCAACCATCAGATGCCGGGAGTGGGGGCGATCTGGATGGCGCCGGCCCTCCGCGTGGGGATCGACAAGCTCCGCTTCGTCACTCAGGACATCGGCGGCGGCTTCGGAAACAAGATCTGCCTCCATCCGCAGTTCGTCGTCCTCTGTCTCCTGGCGCGGAAGCTCGGCCGCCCCGTCCAGTGGACGGAGTGGCGTACCGATCAGCACACGGCAAACGCACACGGGAACGAGCGCACCTTCCTGGACATCGAGGTCGCGGTGAAGGCCGACGGGGAGATGACCGGCTTCACGGTGCGCGCGATCGACGACTGCGGAGCCTTCCCGCGGTACGAGCCGCTCGGCTGCATCATCTGGGCCCAGGTGACGCCCGGGATGTATTCGTGGCGGAACATCCGCGTCGACTTCACCCAGGTCTGCACGAACAAGTCACCCGTGTCGCCGAACCGCGGCTACTCGCGCATGCAGCACCTCTGGCTGACGGAGCGGATCATCGACATCGTCGCCTCGGAGCTCGGGTTCGATCCGGTGGAGATCCGCAAGCGCAACTACGTGAAGGCCGGGCAGATGCCATACGAGACGCCCAACGG
>JBKPDR010000081.1:0-35246 GCA_046727975.1 Actinomycetota bacterium
GCCAGCGCCGACACTCGCTCGTCGCCGCGGAGCCGCATGACGATGACGCCCTGCGTGGCGCGACCGGCACAGCGAATGTCCTCGACCGGCATACGGATGACCGTTCCGCCTGTCGAGATCAGCATGACCTGGTACCCGACACGAACGAGTCGCGAGCCCACGAGCTGTCCCTTCGCCTCGGTGAGTTGCACCGTCTTCACGCCGAGTCCGCCGCGGCCCTTGCGTGGGTAGTCGCGGATCGGTGTGCGCTTCCCGTAGCCCTGCTCCGTGACGACGAGCAGGTCGGCATCGTCCTGCGCCACCATTGCGGCGATCACCTCGTCGTCGCCACGCAACGACATGCCGCGCACCCCGCCCGTGGCACGGCCCATCGGCCGCGCCTCCTTCTCGTTGAAGCGGATGGCCTGACCCTTCCGCGACACGAGGAGGAGGTCGTTCGTTCCCGAGGAGAGAAACGCCTCCACGAGCTCGTCGTCGTCCCGCAGGTTGATCGCGATGATCCCTTCGGACTTGAGCGGGGTGTTGTAGTCCGCGAACTTCGTCTTCTTCACGACACCCTTGCGCGTGGCGAGCACCAGGTACTCCATCTCGGAGAAGTCGCGCGTACGGATGACCGCCCGAACCTTCTCTTCCTGCGTGAACGGCAGGAGGTTCACGATCGCCCGGCCCTTCGACTGGCGCGAACCGAGCGGCAGCTCGTGCACCTTGAGCCGATACACCTTGCCCTTCGAGCTGAAGAAGAGGATGAAGTCGTGGGTCGAGGCGACGAAGAGGTGCTCGATGTAGTCCTCGTCCTTGAGATCCATCCCCATGACGCCAATCCCGCCACGGCGCTGCTCCCGATACGTGGTGACAGGAAGCCGCTTGATGTAACCCGAGCGCGTGATCGCGATCACCATGTCCTCTTCCGCGATCAGGTCCTCGAGCTCGAGCTCCCCCTCGGCTGCCGCGATCTCGGTTCGCCGGTCGTCGTTCTTGCCGTAGATCTCCTTGATCTCGAGGAGCTCCTCCTTGATCAGCCCGTCGATGCGGGCCTCGTCGCCAAGGATCGCTCGTAGCTCTGAGATGCGCTCCTGCAGGTCTTTGTACTCGTCCTCGACACGTTTGCGCTCGAGGCTCGTGAGAGCGCGCAGGCGAAGATCGAGGATCGCCTGTGCCTGCAGCTCGCTGAGGCCAAACCGCTCCATGAGACCGGCGCGGGCCTCGTCCACGTCGTCCGACGCACGGATCAGCTGGATGACCTCGTCGAGGTTGTCCAGCGCAATGAGATAGCCCTCGAGCACATGGACGCGGTCGAGCGCCTTGCGCAGCTCGTACTTCGACCGGCGAGTGACTACCTCACGCTGGTAGTCGAGGTAGTGGCGGACGAGCTCGAGCAGCGAAAGTGTTCGGGGAACACCGTCGACGAGCGCCACCGCGTTGTAGCCGAACGTCGTCTGTAGAGAGGTGTGCTTGAAGAGCTTGTTGAGCGCGACCTGCGGAACGGCCTCTCGCTTGAGCTCGATCTGGATCCGCATGCCCGTCTTGTCCGAGTAGTCCTGCAGGTCGGACACCTCGGTGATCACCTTCTCCCGGACGAGGTCTGCAATCTTGCTGATCACGCCTCCGTCGCCGCCCTTCTTGACGCCGTACGGAAGCTCCGTGACTACGATCGCGCTCTTGCCGCCGCGCAGCTCTTCGACGTGCGCACGAGCGCGGATCACGATGCGCCCACGGCCGGTGCGATACGCGTCACGGATCCCAGAACGACCTACGAGGATGCCTCCGGTCGGAAAATCCGGGCCCTTGACGTGCTTCATGAGGTCGTCCACGCTCGCGGACGGCTTGTCGATCAGGGCGATGACCGCGTCGATCGTCTCGGCCAAGCGATGCGGCGGCATGTTCGTCGCCATGCCGACGGCAATGCCCGTCGAGCCGTTTACGAGGAGGTTCGGAAAGCGAGACGGGAGAACTCGCGGTTCCCTACGAGACTCGTCGTAGTTCGGGATGAAGTCGACCGTGTCCGAGTCGATGTCGCTGAGCATCTCGGTCGCGAGCTTCGCGAGCCGGCACTCCGTGTAGCGCTCCGCTGCAGGCGGATCGTCGTCGATGGAGCCGAAGTTTCCCTGGCCGTCGACGAGTGGATACCGGAGCGAGAACGGCTGGACCAGCCGCGCGAGCGCGTCGTAGATCGAGCTCGAGTCGTGCGGGTGGTACTTCCCCATCACGTCGCCGGTCACACGAGCGCACTTGACGTACGGACGATTTGGCTGATGGCCGGCGTCGTGCATTCCCCAGAGGATCCGACGGTGGACGGGCTTGAGACCGTCACGCACATCCGGAAGGGCCCGCCCGACAATGACGCTCATCGCGTAGTCGAGGTAGCTGGACCTCATCTCCTGCTCGAGCTCCCGCGGCTCGATCCGTCCAGCGCCGAGCGGCTCGCCGATCACATCAGACATCGAGGAACCTCACGTCCTTCGCGTTTTGCTCGATGAAGAGGCGGCGCGGCTCCACCGGGTCGCCCATCAGCATCGAGAACACCTGGTCCGCTGCAGCGGCATCCTCGACCTCGACGCGGATCAGCATCCGCTTGGCCGGATCCATCGTCGTCTCCCACAACTGCTCGGGGTTCATCTCGCCGAGGCCCTTGAAACGGCTGATCTGCATGCCTTCCTTCGCGAGGTCGAGCGAGTTGAACCGGAGCTGCTCGAATGTCTCCGCCCGTACGCTCTTCTTCCCGAAGCCGATCGTGAACGGAGGAAGTCCCGCGATCTCGCCGACCTTGGCGTATGCCCGCTGCACCGCCGCGTACGTCGGTGACGCCAGCATCGTTGTCGGCAGGTCGATCCGCTGGGCCGTGCTCGTCTCGACCTCCACGACCTTCACGCGGAGAATGTCACCGTCACGCCCTTCGACGCTGAGCTCGTAGCCGTTCGCCGGCAGCGCCGAGATCAGCGCCGCAGCATCGGAGCCGTCCTCGGCCTCGACCAGTCGGTGGTCGATCGCAAAGCGTGCAGCCGGGCCGAACTCCGCCTCGAGCTTCGCTGTCCACGACTCCAGCTGACCGAGATCTCGTACGAAGCGTGTCCAGCGTGTTTCCGTCAGGCTCGTCTCCTGCTCACCCCGCGCGGTAACAGTCATGTCCTTCACGCGCTCCCGCACGAGCAGCTCTTCGAGCTGCGCGTCCTTCTCGAAGTACATGCCCTGGTTGCCGAGCTTCACGTGGTAGAGCGGAGGAACTGCGATGTACACGTTCCCACGTTCGAATAGCTCCGGCATGGTCCGGTAGAGAAACGTGAGAACGAGGGTGCGGATGTGGGCACCGTCTACGTCGGCGTCCGTCATCACGATGATTCGCCCATAGCGCAGGTTGGCGATGTCGAACTCGTCGCCGAAGCCGGTGCCGATCGCTGTGATCATCGCCTGGATCTCGGCGTTCGAGAGCACCTTGTTGATGCGGTTCTTCTCCGAGTTGATGATCTTGCCGCGTAGCGGGAGGATCGCCTGGTACGTACGGTCACGCGCCTGCTTCGCGGACCCGCCGGCGGAATCGCCCTCGACGATGAACAGCTCTGCGGAGTCTGGGTCCTTGATCGTGCAGTCCGCAAGCTTGCCCGGGAGCGACGAGTTCTCGAGAGCGCTCTTGCGCCGTGTCAGCTCCCGTGCCTTCCGGGCCGCCTGGCGAGCACGCGCGGCGGATACCGCCTTCAGGATGATCTGGCGCGCCTCGGCGGGATTCTCCTCCAGGAACTCGGCGAGCCTCTGGTTGACGGTCGTCCTGACGAGACCCTCGACGGGTGGATTTCCGAGCTTGGTCTTCGTCTGACCTTCGAACTGCGGGTTTCGCAGCTTGACGGAGATCACCGCAGCCAGCCCTTCACGCACGTCCTCTCCCTCGAGGTTCTCTTCCTTCTCCTTCAGCAGCCCCTTGTCACGTGCGTAGCGGTTCAGGGTGCCGGTCAACGCGGATTTGAACCCGGAGAGATGCGTGCCGCCCTCGGTCGTGTTGATGTTGTTCGCGAACGAGAACACCGATTCGACGTAGGAGGTGTTCCACTGCATGGCGACCTCGACCTGGCCCTGCTCGTCGGAGTCGCCGTTCGTCTGACCCTCGAAGTAGATGACGTGCTTGTGGACCGGATCCTTCGTCGTATTCACATGCGCCACGAAGTCCCGGATTCCGCCCTCGTAGTGGAACTCGAGCCGCTCCCCGCCGGCGCGCTCGTCGGTGAAGACGATGCGCAGCCCCTTCGTCAGGAAAGCCGTCTCGCGCAGACGTTGCTCCAGGGTGCCCTCCTGCCATTCGACCTCCTCGAAGACGTCGGGGTCGGGCCGGAAGCTGATCGTGGTACCCGATTCCTTCGTAGGCCCGATCGTCTTCATCTCCGTCGTCGGCTCGCCGCGGGCGAACTCCTGGCGGAAGGTCTTGCCGTCGCGGCGCACCTCGGCGACGAGCCACTCGGACAGCGCGTTGACAACGGATACCCCAACGCCGTGCAAACCGCCCGACACCTTGTAGCCCTCGCCCCCGAACTTCCCGCCTGCATGCAGCTTCGTGAGCACGACGGTGAGCGCCGACAAGCCCTGCTCGGGGATGACCTCCACCGGAATGCCTGCTCCGGCGTCGCGAACCGTGACCGAATCGTCCGGGTGGATCGTTACCTCGACGATCTCGTTGCGGCCCGCGAGAGCCTCGTCAACGGCGTTGTCGACGACCTCGAAGACCAGGTGGTGGAGGCCGCGAGAGCCCGTCGAGCCGATGTACATCCCGGGCCGCAGACGGACGGGCTCGAGGCCCTCCAAAACGGTGATGTCTTTTGCGGTATACGCAGCTTCAGCCATCAAAAAAGCCCTGCAAAACGCGCTTTTGCGGGCGCACCGAAGTGTATCAGAAAGCGCGGCCGGACCGAGCCCTCGCGAGGCTCGCCCGAGCGGCTCTCGCGGCGAGCTCTCGGAGCTCCGGATCGTCTATCGCAGACGCCGCAGAGGCGGCCGCTGCGGCCGCCTCGGGAGAGGCCTCCGGCGGGCTCGGGGCGCGCGGCGCTGAGCGCGCGGCAGGGATGCCCGGCTCGGGGATCGGCCCCACGCGGAAGCGAAGCTTGAGCGGCGCAGAGTCGCCGAGCAGACCGACGAGGCGCTCGCTGATCTCCGGTGACAGACGGTCGAGCTCGAAGGCCCACGTCGCCGAGGAGGTCGCGACGTGGAGCGTGCCGTCGCGCCCGAGCCGCAGCGGCCAGGCCTGGCGCGCGATCGCCTCTCCGACCGCGAGCGGCCATTTGGCGCTGATCTCCGCAAGAGCGAGGACGGCTCCTCCGCCTGCCCGACCCAGTGTGTGCTCCACCTCACGGCCGATGCGCTCCATCAGGCGACCCGCACCGCCCCGGGCGAGACGAGCAGCGACTGCGCCGGCGGGATCGGAAGAGCATCGGGCGACGTCGTCGTGATCACGGTCTGCCCGCCGCTCGTGATGAGCTCGCCGAGCGCGTGCCGCCGCGCGCCGTCGAGCTCCGAGAGAACGTCGTCCAGGAGCACGAGCGGAGCTACGCCGGTCCTGTCGGCAAGGCTCTCCGCCTCGGCGAGCACGAGAGCGAGCACGGCCACACGCTGCTCTCCCTGCGAGCCGAAGCTTCGGAGCTCCCTGCCGCCGGCCTCGATGCGAACGTCATGGAGGTGAGGCCCCACACCGGTCGCCCCCCGCTCGAGATCCCGCTCGAAGCGCGCTTCGAGCTCCTCGACCGTCGGCGGATCGCCCTCGTACCCGAACACCGCATCGGCGACTCCGAGCCGTCCCGCGCTGGTTGCGAACGTCGCCGCGAGTACCGCAACCGCCTCCTCCCGCGCCTCCACGAGCGCTGCGCCGAGTGTCGAGACGGCCTCGGTCCAGGGTGCAAGGGCTTCCTTCGACGAGACGCCCGCAACCACCCGCCGCAGCGCCGCGTTGCGCTGTTCCAGCGCCGCCGCGTACTCGGCCGGCAGGGTCGCCCTACCCGGGAAGAGACGCCCGATGCTCCGATCCAGGTAGGCACGGCGGGCTGCGGGGCCGCCCTTGACGACCGCGAGCCGGTCCGGTGTGAAGACGAGCGTCTGCAGCTCGTGCCGAAGCTGCTCCGCGGAGCGCAGGCCGCTCCCGTTGAGCCGGGCACGTCGCGACTCCCGTGGGCTCAGCACCAGATCCACGTCGAATGCTGCGCCCGCGCGGCTGCCTCGCACGTGTACCCGTCCTGCATCCGCGCCGAAGCGGACGATCTGCGAGTCGCTGCGCGTGCGGGGCGAGAATCCCTGGGTTCCCACGTGTAGCGCTTCGAGCAGATTCGTCTTCCCTGCGCCATTGGGCCCGGAGACGAGCACGACGCCCGGCTCGAGTGCGAGCTCGAGACGAGCGTACGAGCGGAAGTCCCGGAGTGTGACCTCGCGGACGATCAGCCGGCCGGCAATCAGCCTGCCAGCCGAATCGGCATGATCAGGTACCAGAAGCTCTCGTCCGGCGCTGCGATGAGCCCGGGCCGAAGAGGATTGATCAGCCTCAGTTGCACGATGTCGCCGGCAAGGGCCTCGAGCCCGTCACGGAGGAAGTCGGGGTTGAAGCCGATCTCGAGCGGATCGCCAGCATATTCGATCGCAAGCGACTCCCTCGCCTCGCCGACGTCCTGCGTCTGTGCGGAGACCGAAAGCTCACCCTCCGCGAAGCGAAGGCGAAGCGGCGAGTTCCGCTGTGCCATCACAGACGCGCGACGCACGACCTCGAGCAGCGGCGCGCGCGGCGTCGCCACTTCGACTTCGAACGTCTCGGGCAGGAGCTGGTTGTAGTTCGGGAACTGCCCGTCGATCCGCCGGCTGGTGAGCCACACGTCCCCGACGCCGAAGATCACGTGGTTCTCGTGCACACCCAGCCGGACCGTCTCTGCACCGGCCGCGAGGCGCGCAAGCTCCTGGAGCGCTCGCGCCGGAATGATGGCGTCGAGCTCGGGCCCGGACTCGCCGAGGGAGGTCTCCTTCACCGACAGGCGGTAGGAGTCCGTGGCAGCCATCGTCAGCTTGTCTCCCTCGAACCGGACCAGGATGCCCGTCAGCACCGGACGGGACTCGTCGCGGGAGGCGGCGCGCGCGACCTTCTCGATCGTCCCGAGGAGCGCAGGCGCGTCGATCGTGTGCAACGCGACGTCGAGCGAGGGCAGCCGTGGAAAGTCCTCGGCACTGAAGACGTTCACCTTCGACGCATAGCTCCCCGACGCCACCTCGAGAACTCCTTCGCCCTCGTCGTACGCGAGCGTGACCGAGTCGTCAGGGAGGAGCCTGACGAGATCCGCGAGGAGGCGCCCGGGTACGACGACGGCGCCGTCCCCTGCGACGTCTCCCGGCACGGCGGCTCGGAGCGACACCTCCATGTCCGTCGCCGCAAGCGTCAGCTTCCCGTCTCCGCCCTGGAGAAAGATGCCCGTCAGGACCTGCACGGCGCTTCGGCTGGACAGGCCTCGAGCGACGATGGCAAGAGCGGCTGCAAGGTCGTCGCGCGAGCACGTCGCGCGGAGCTCCGTCTTGGCGATCGTTGCTTGAACGGTGTCTGTGTCTACGTCTGTGTTCATTACTTAAGAGAAGAAGGTCGTAGTAGTAATAGGAGTGTGAATGACGGGGAAGACAGGGACATTGTGGCGTACCAGCGGGGGAAACGTATGTGAACGTGCGTGTGGATGCCCAGCCACTTCGTACACAGGCGTTCGGAGATGGGCGGGCGGGTTCCCCACGTTCAGCGTGCCTGCTTGATGCGCGCGGTCAGTTCTTGCACCAGGTTGTACACAGACCGGTCCTCGCGGATCAGGCGCGTGATCTTCTGGGTGGCGTGGATGACCGTCGTATGGTCGCGCCCCCCGAACTCTCTCCCGATCTTCGGCAGCGAGGAGTCCGTCAGCTCTCGCGAGAGGTACATCGCGACCTGACGCGGATACGCCACGGCCTGGGAGCGGCGGGGGCTCACGAGCTCCTCGAGGGTGACGCCGAAGCGCTCGGAGACAGCTCCTTGGATCCGCGGAATCGTCACTTCCGGCGCAGCATCGCCCTGGGGGAACACGTCTTTGAGAACGTGCTCGGCGAGCTCTACGGTCAGTGCGCGGTCCGTGAGGGACGAGAAGGCGACCACTCTCGTCAGCGCGCCCTCGAGCTCGCGGATGTTCGACGCGACACGGCCTGCGATGAACGTCAGCACCTCAGGGTCAGTGACACCGATCTGCTCGGTGTTCACCTTCTTGCGCAGGATCGCAATACGAGTCTCGAGGTCGGGCGCCTGGATATCGGTGAGGAGGCCCCATTCGAAGCGCGAGCGGAGTCGCTCCTCGAGCGTTGCGATCTCCCGCGGCGGGCGATCCGAGGAGATGATGATCTGAGCACCGCCCTCGTACAGGGAGTTGAACGTGTGGAAGAACTCCTCCTGGATCCGCTCCTTTCCTTCGAAGAACTGGATGTCGTCGATCAGGAGCAGGTCGTAGTTGCGGTAGCGGCGCTTGAACCCTTCGATCCGCTTGTCGCGCAGCGAGTCGATGAAGTCGTTCATGAACGTCTCGCTCGTGACGTAGCGCATGGTGAGACGCTTCGAGTGCTGCCTCACGTAGTGGCCGATCGCCTGTAGGAGGTGGGTCTTGCCGAGCCCCGTCCCTCCGTAGATGAAGAGCGGGTTGTACGCCTGCGCCGGCGCTTCGGCGACGGCGAGCGCGGCGGCATGAGCGAAGCGGTTCGACGAGCCGATGACGAAGAGATCGAAGGTGTACTTCGGATTCAGCTCGACTTCCGGGATGTCGCGGAAGGGAAGCTCCGGCTCCCGCTCGCGTGGCGGTGCTTGTCCGTCCATTGACGGGCCGGGTGCGACGGGACGCTCCACGACGACGAAGCTGACGCCGGCGTCGCGCCCGAGCGCCTCGCGGGCGGCGCTGGACACGAAGCCGTGGAAGTGGCTCTCGATCCAGTCGCGGGTGAAGTCGTTCGGGACCGAGATGACGAGGACGCTCTCGTCGAGTGAACGCGGCTCGGCATACGCAAACCACGTGTCGTACGTGGTCTCGCTGATCGTCTCGCGGAGACGTCCCGAGATGGCGTCCCAGAGGGTGTCGGCTGTCGGTTCCGTCAGGCGTTCCACCCGTCGTCGGGCCTCGATCTCGGTCGCAGGGAAGTGGCGAGCATAGCAACGTTGGCAGGCTCTCTCAACGCCATTTTCGCGGCACCTGTGGAAGAAAAAGAGGCTGTTTTGCAGGTATTTTCAGTGTTCCACACGCCTGTCCCCAGGTGTGGAAGACGGGATCTCGGTTCTCGGAAGAGACAACGACGAAGTGTCCTTAGCAGCGATTTCGGGAACGAGGCAGCGACTGCCCACTGTGGAAAACTGTGGTGTGGAAGACGTCGTCTATACTCCGCGCTCGGGCCGAGGCTCCCTCCTGAAGACGACTCGACGACGTGAAACGGACCTATCAACCGAACGTGCGCCGCCGCAAGCGGCGGCACGGGTTCCGGGCGCGAATGGCGACGCGCGGAGGCCGTGCCATCCTCAAGCGCCGCCGCGCGCGGGGTCGCAAGCGTCTGTCCGCCTGAGGGCGGTCCCCCCGTGCAGCGCCGCCATCGGCTCTCCCGCTCGCGGGACTTCGACGCCGTCTACCGGCACGGCACGTCGGTGTCGACGCGGTACCTCACGCTGCACTGGTTTCCACGCGAAGATGTCGAAGGCGAGCCACGCCTCGGCCTCGCCGTCCCGCGCGCGATCGGGTCCGCGGTCAGGCGCAATCGGGTGAAGCGCGTCCTGCGGGAAGCCTGGCGCGAGCTCTTGCCGCAGGTCCCGCGCGGACAGGACTACGTGCTCGTGGCGAGGCCGGGTCTCCTCGAGCCTGCCGATTCGCGTGGGCGCGAGTGGCTCGCCGCGGAGATCTCCGAGGCGCTCGCGAAGGTGCGGACGTGAGGTACTTCGGCATCGCGCTCGTGCATCTCTGGCGCCGGACGTTCGGGCTGCTCACGCCCCAGGGGACGTGCAAGTACCACCCGAACTGCTCGCAGTACGCCATCGATGCCTTTCGCGAGTTCGGGCTCGCCAGGGGCGCGGTGCTCGCAGGCTGGCGGCTCCTGCGGTGCAATCCGTGGAGCCACGGGGGGGTCGACTACGCGCGCGACCAGACGCTGTTTCCGCTGCTTCGCTCGAGGAGGGCAAAGACGTGATCGTCGGCGGTGTGCTGTCGCCGATCGAGAACGTCCTTACGGACACCCTGACGTGGCTGCACGAGACCGGGGGGCTCTCGTGGGGATGGTCGATCGTGGGAGTCACGCTGATCGTCCGGATCCTCCTCGTACCGGTCGCGATCAGGCAGATCCACTCGATGCAGAGCCTCCAGATGCACGCCCCGGAGATGAAGGCGATTCAGCAGCGGTACAAGAGCGACCGGCAGAAGCAGAGCGAAGAGCTGATGAAGTTCTACCGGGAGAACAAGATCAATCCGTACGCCTCCTGCCTTCCGATCGTCTTCCAGATCCCGATCTTCATCTCGCTGTTCTTCGTCCTCCGTGACTTCGAGAAGGAGATCTTCCCGATGTACCCGGAATCGACGCTCGAGTGGCTCAACCTCGTGAACATCACGGCGGACACGAAGGACGGTTGGGGGCCGCTTCTGCTCGTGGTCTACGTCGCGAGCCAGCTGACGTCGACGTACCTCATGTCCACGCAGATGCAGAGCGCGGCGCAGCGCTGGATGATCATGGTCCTCCCGATCATCTTCATCCCGTTCATCCTCAGCTTCCCCTCGGGTCTCATGATCTACTGGCTGACGACGAATCTCTGGACGACCGGCCAGGGCATCGTGACGCGGCGCCTCCTTCCCCGACGCGCGCCTCCACCGAAGCGCACGAGCCGCACGCCGCCGAAGGAGCAAGCCGCCCCGGTCGGCGAGCCGGCAGCGACTGCGTCGGGCCCCAGCCGGAAAGCCGGCGCTCCCAGGCGGGTCAAGAAGAAGCGCGGTGGAAGGCCGAGACGATGAGCGAAGAGACCACGGACGTCCGGGTCGAGGCGACCGGAGAGACCGTCGGCGAAGCGAAGTGGGCGGCGCTCCGGGAGCTCGAGCAGCTCGTTCCCGGCCTCGACCGCGAGAGCGTCCGCTTCGTCGTCGTCTCGGAAGGCGAGCGAGGGCTTCTCGGCGTCGGCTTCACCCCGGCGCATGTCGTCGCTCAGGCTGTGTTGACTGCCGCGCCTCGCGCCGCGGAGAGCGATGCAGCGCTTGCAGCCCGGGACTTCGTCTCTCGCATCACGAGCGCAATCGGTGCGAACGTGACTGCAGCCGCGAGCGAGCGAGAGGGTGTGGTGACCGTAACGTGCTCCGGCGCCGACCTCGGCCTGGTGATAGGAAAGCACGGACAGACTATCGATGCCATCCAGTACCTCGCGAACGCGGTCGTTCGAGCTGAGGGCGGCGAGCAAGAGATCGTCGTCGACGCGGCGGGATATCGCGCACGCCGCGCAGCATCCCTCGAAGCCATGGCGAGGCGCTCCGCGAAACGCGCGTCGGCGACCGGAGGCCGCGTCGAGCTCGATCCCATGACCGCCGTCGAACGGAAGATCGTGCACGAGGTGCTGAAGGACGATCCCGAGGTCGAGACGCAGAGCGAAGGCACCGAGCCGAACCGCTTCGTGGTCATCCTTCCCCGCCACGCGCCGGTCTGACCGACGACTTCCTCGACCGCTGGCTCGAAGGTGTCCTGGGGACACCTGGGTTGACGGCGCTTCCCAGCGCGTCGGAGGCACGGCGTGTGTTGCTCGACGACGCATTGCGAGCGCTGCCTCTCCTCCGGGAGACGTCCGGCCGTGTGGTCGACGTTGGATCGGGAGGAGGGTCGCCCGGCATTCCTCTCGCCGCCTCGCTTCCGCGCCTCGCCTTCACGTTGCTCGAGGCCGAGCGGCGCAAGTGCGACTTTCTGCGCCGAGTTGCGGCGGAGCTCCCCAACGTCGACGTGGTGTGGGGCCGCGCAGAGATGCAGCCGACCGACGACTTCGACGTTGCGCTCGCCAAGGCGCTGGCGAGGCCTCCGGTGGCCGCCGAGCTGACGCTTCCGCTCGTGCGGCCCGGCGGCGTGGCCGTGCTCTGGATCGCCGCGTCCGCCGACCGAGACTCCGTTGCGACTGTCGCCGTGCGCCTTTCCGCCGAGCTCGAGCCGGCTCCGGACGGCATTCTCCTTCTGCGCAAGACCGGTGCGACGCCGTCGGGGTTTCCGAGGAAGCCGGGGCTCGCCAAGAAACGCCCTCTCGTCCTCTAAGCGCCCTCGGGATTGCGAGCGCGGACTTCGCCGAGCCGCTTCAGACTGCAGCGAACACCGCGGGAGACGTCCGGCCCCACCGTTAGCGTTCGGCTTCGTGCCCGCCCGGGTGTACGCAGTCGCGAACCAGAAGGGCGGCGTCGGCAAGACGACGACCGCGGTGAACGTCGGGGCCTGCCTTGCGCAAGCGGGAGAACGTGTTCTGCTGGTCGATCTCGATCCGCAGGCGAACGCGACCGCGGGCCTCGGCATCCGCGCGAACGGCGCCTCGACCCACGACCTGCTCGACGGCGTCGCCCTTTCGAGCCTCGCGAAGCCTTCCGGCTTCCCGAATCTCGATCTCGTGGCGGCGAAGAACGACCTTGCGGCCGCTGCCATCGACCTGTCGACGCGCGAGGGCGGCGAGCGCTACCTCGCCGACGCGCTCGACCGCGGCCTCGGCCCGTACTCGTTCGTCTTCCTCGACTGCCCACCCTCGTTCGGCCCGCTGACCGTGAACGCGCTCGCCGCGGCCCAGCGGGCGGTCGTCCCCGTGCAGGCCGAGTACTACGCGCTCGAGGGACTGTCGCAGCTGCTCGGGACCGTGAATCTCGTCAAGGCTCGCCTCAACCCCGGCCTCGCGGTCGCGGGCATCCTCTTGACCATGGCGGACGGCCGCACGCGTTTGTCCGCCGAGGTCGAAGCCGAGCTGCGCCGGCACTTCGGCGACCTCGTGTTCACCACGACCGTGCCTCGCTCGGTGCGCCTCGCAGAGGCGCCGAGCCACGGGCTCCCTGCAATCGCCTACGACCGCCGGTCCGCCGGGGCGCAGGCCTACTGGAAGGTGGCGATGGAGCTTGTCGACCGTCCCTAAAGAGCGACGCGGCCTCGGACGAGGGCTCGAAGTCCTGCTCGGCGAGGCCGGCCAGCCGGAGCTGCTGCACCTCCCGGTCGAGACCGTCCATCCGAACCCGCGGCAGCCACGGCGGCGGTTCGAGCCGGAGGCGGCGGCGGGCCTCGCGGCGTCCATACGTCTCCAGGGGGTGTTGCAGCCGATCGTAGTGCGACCTCGCACCGAGGGCGGCTACGAGCTCATCGCCGGCGAGCGCCGCTGGCGTGCCGCCCGGGCGGCCGGTTCGCCGACGCTTCCGGCGATCGTCAAGAAGGTGGGCGATCGGGACTCGCTCCTCCTCGGGCTGGTCGAGAACGTCGCCCGTGAGCAGCTCTCGCCGGTCGAGGAAGCGCGAGCGTACGCCTCGCTCGTGGACGAGTTCGAGCTCTCACTCGGAGAGCTCTCAGAGCGTGTGGGCCGCTCGAAGTCGGGTGTCTCGAACCGGCTGCGCCTGCTCGAGCTGCCCGAGGAGGTGCTCTGGATGCTCGCCCGCGGCGACCTCAGCGAGGGCCACGCGCGCGCGGTCCTCTCGGTGCCCGACGACGAGGCGCGCCGTCGTCTCGCCCGCCGGATCATGAAGGAAGGCATGACCGTGCGCAGTGCCGAGCGCGCGGCCCAGGACGGAGGCGCAAGGCGCCGCCATCGTCGACCGCGCTCGGTCGACCCAGCGCTTGCCGATCGTGCGAGAGCGGTAGCCGAGCGCCTGACCGGCTTACCGGTACGCGTGTCGGACGGCTCTCTGCAGATCAGATTCGAGAACGAGACCGAGCTCGCGGAGCTCGTCGAGACCCTCGAAGCCGTGACGGCGTAGAGAACGCACGGCGAGGTGGGCGATCCTGGACTCGAACCAGGGACCTCCGCCTTATCAGAGCGGCGCTCTAACCGACTGAGCTAATCGCCCGGAGCCGGGCAACTGTAGCGGACGGCTCGCGTCTAAGATGGGCAAGGGCCCGGCGATGAAAGAGATGACTCTCTACGGCGTCAGCTTCGAGCCGATCGGCAAACAGCCGATCGTGCTGCTGAAGACGACCGACGACGAGAAGTTCCTTCCGATCTGGATCGGGCACCCGGAGGCCGCGGCGATCCTGACGAAGCTCCAAGGCGCCTCCCCACCCCGTCCGATGACGCACGACCTCCTGAACGACGTCATCTCCGAGCTCCAGGGCGAGATCGTGCGGGTCGAGGTGACAGAGCTCCGGGAGAACACCTTCTACGCGCGCATCATGATCATCCAGGATGGGCGGGAGGTCGAGATCGACTCTCGCCCTTCCGATGCAATCGCGCTCGCCGTCCGCTGTGACGCACGGATCTTCGTCGCCGACGACGTGATCGAGGAGTCCGGGATCGAGTTCCAGGCCGAGGACGGCGAACAGCCCGGCCTCGTCACCGCCTCCAATCTCTCCGATCTCGATCCCGAGGAGTTCCGCAGGTTTCTCGAGACCGTCAGCGTCGAGGACTTCGCGTCCAGCCTCGAGGAGCTCGGGGACGAAGAGGAGGACGAGGAAGAGGACTCGTAGGGGCGGGATATCTCGCCCGTGCTCCAGCCTCAGTCGACGAGCGCCACCGAGACGATCAGCGCCACCCCGTTGAACGTCCCGTGGAGGAGTATTCCCGGGTACACGCTGTCAGTCCGCTCCCGCAGCCATCCCACCGCGATCCCGAAGAAGCTGAGCACAGGCAGGGCCACGAGGAGCCCGTGCGCCGCGCCGAAGAGCACGCCGGTGGCGAGGATCGCGAGCCATGTCCCGTAGGGGGCGAGCAGGGCGAAGCCGAGCCCGCGGTACGTGAGCTCCTCGACGACCGGCGCGATGAGCGTGACCGCTGCGAAGAATGCGATGAAGGCCGGCAGCCGGCTCGAGTCCCACTCGTCGGGCACGAGCCCTTGCTCGTCGGTTGCGTCGAGGAACGGGGACAGGGCAGCCCCGAACGTCCAGATCGCCAGCAACACCACCACCGTGAGTCCGACCGTGCGCCGCCAGGAAGCGGGCCGTCGTAGGGCGAAGACCTCGCGCCTCGGGACGCCTCGTGCGATCAGCAGGAGGATCCCGAGCATGATCCCGTACTGCACGACTGCCGCGATCGAGGATTCCCAGCGGTACGCGAGGTCGTCGGGCGTGTCTGTGTCCGCGAACCGCGACGCGTAGTTGAGCCCCGCGAGGAGGAGGACGAATCCGAGCCAGGCGAGCAGGCGCCACCGGGCGTGGGGAGAGGAGGGCCCGGTCACCATGGACGGGCATTCCAGCACGACCGGGATTCAAAAGGCCTGAGGAGCCGGCATTCGGGTGTCGAAAGCGAGCGCATGGGGGCTAGCATCCGCTCATGAGCCCCGGCCGTTCGCCGCGCTCGTCCGTCGATCCCGAGCTGCTCCTCGCCCGTCACCGGCGCCAGCGGGCCCTACGCCGGAAGCGGCAGCGCCGCGGAGTGCTCGCGGGGCTCGCGGCAATCGCTGCGCTCGCCGTCATCGCCGGGCTCGGGGGTGGAGTCGCGGTCTTCGCGTACGGGTCCTCGTGCGACCTCTCCTCCCTCCGCGCCATCGACGTCGGCCGGAACTCGTTCGTCTACGCGGCCAACGGAACGCTGCTCGGCGCCATTCCCGCGGAGCGAAACCGCCAACCCGTCCGCCGGCAAGAGATGTCGCCTTGGGTTCGGAAGGCGACGATCGCGATCGAGGACCGTCGCTTCTACGACCACGGCGGGATCGACATCGAGGGGATCGCCCGCGCCGCAGTGGCGGACATCCGGGCAGGCCGGGTGGTCGAGGGCGGCTCGACGATCACCCAGCAACTCGTCCGCAACCTCTACATCTCGCGAGAGCGGACGGTGCAGCGCAAGCTCAAGGAGGCCTGCCTCGCCACGAAGCTCGATCGGAAGTGGTCGAAGGAGCGGGTCCTGACGACGTACCTGAACCAGGTGTACTACGGAAACCATGCATACGGGATCGAGGCGGCGGCGCGCACGTACTTCTCGAAGCCGGCTCGCAAGCTGACCCTGGCGGAGTCTGCGCTGCTCGCGGGGCTGACCCAGGCACCCTCGGTCTACGACCCCTTCACGGCTCCGGGCCGGGCAATCGCGCGGAGAAACGCCGTGCTCCGTGCGATGCGTGAGATCGGCACCATCGACCGTGCGCAGCACGGCCGCGCGCGCCGGTCCGATCTGACACTGCACCCGGGCCAGCTCTACAGCCGCATCCGAGAGCCGTACTTCTTCGGCTACGTTCGCGATCAACTGATCAAGGTGTATGGGGCGGAAACGGTCCGCGCCGGCGGGCTGACCGTGTATACCACGATCAAGCCGCGCTACCAGCGGCTCGCCGAGCAGGCGATCAAGCGAACGCTCTACCTGCCCACCGACCCTGCCGCTGCGCTCATCTCCATCCAGCCCCGGACCGGTGCGATCAGGGCGATGGCCGCCGTCATCCCGAACCGCCCGAAGAACCAGTTCAATCTTCTCTCGCAGGCGCGTCGCCAGACCGGGTCCACCTTCAAGACGTTCGTCCTTGCCTCCTCGATCGAGATGGGGATCAACCCCGACTCGACGTACTACGTCTCCGCGCCGTTCACGTACAAGGTCGATCCGAACGGGAACTGCGACGACGGCAGCTGGTGGTGCGTGCACACGTACGACAACAGCTACTACGGGTGGACCTCGATCCGCAGCGCCACGATCCGCTCGGACAACGCGGTCTACGCACAGCTGACGCTCGACGTCACGCCGGAGCGGATCGCGATCATCGCGCGCCGGATGGGCGTGCGGTCGCCGCTCGATGTCAGGGGGACGTATGTCCCGGCGATGGGTCTCGGCTCGGTGGCCGTCTCGCCGCTCGACATCGCCTCCGGCTACGCGACTCTCGCAGCGGGCGGTGTCTACACCGAGCCGATGGCGATCCGCAAGGTCGTGCTCCCGGACGGCACCGTCGACACCAAGGCCGGCTGGGGAATCCCGAAGCGCCGTCGCGCGATCTCGGAGGGGACGGCGGCCATGGTGACGCGAATCCTCGAGCAGAACATCCAGTACGGCACCGGCACGCGGGCGAACATCGGGCGGCCGGCCGCGGGGAAGACGGGCACGAATGAAGAGCACGCAGACGCGTGGTTCGCGGGTTACACCCCCGATCTCGCGACGACGGTCTGGGTCGGATACACGCGAGGCGAGATTCCCATGGAGAACGTCCACGGGATCGCCGTCGCGGGCGGAACCTTCCCCGCCGAGATCTGGCGGCTCTTCATGGACCCTGCTCTGGACGGAGTCGAGCCGACCTCGTTCCCGGAGCCGGACAGGTGGCCGGAGTGGAGGCCGTTCACCCGGGGCCGCTACGCGCTCTCCTACGACCCGTATGCGCATCCGGAGACGACGGAGACCGAAACCGAGACCCAGCAGGACACCGGAGCGAAGCCGGACAAGACGAAGAAGCCATAGCGCCATGCAGGAGCTTCTGACGATCGAGGAAGCGCAGGCGCGCATTCTCGAGCGCACGCGTCCCCTACCTGCCGAGACGGTTCCGCTCGCGCAAGCGGCCGGCCGCGTGCTCTCGGAGCCCGCCCTCGCGCTCATCGATCTCCCGCCCTTCCCGAGCTCGGCGATGGACGGCTTCGCCGTTCGTGCCGCCGATACGCCGGGCACGCTTCCCGTCGCGTTCAAGGTCGCCGCCGGGAGCCCGTCGCCGGAGCCTCTCCCGACGGGCGCTGCGGCCGGCATCGCGACGGGAGGAGCAGTTCCCGACGACGCCGACACGGTTGTTCCCGTCGAGCTGGCCGTCGAGCAGGGCTCGCACGTGGAGCTTTCCGAGCGAGCCCGTCCAGGTGCCCACATTCGGCCGCGCGGAGGCGATGTGCGCGCCGGCTCCCACGTCATCGCCGCAGGGTCGCGGCTGGGACCCGCCCAGATCGGTGCACTCGCCGCCGCTGGCATTCCCGAGGTCCGCTCTTCGCGGCGTCCGCGTGTTGCAGTGCTCGCAACCGGAAGCGAGCTCCGCGCCGCCGGAGAGGCTCTCGCGCCCGGGGAGATCTACGAGTCGAATCGGACGATGATTGCCGCGGCCCTCGCCGGTGCCGCCGAACTGGACCTTCTTCCCGTCGTCGGTGACCGAGAAGACGCTCATCGAGCCGCACTTGAGCGTGGGCTTGCGGCAGATGTCCTCGTGACGTCGGGCGGTGTCTCGATGGGGCCTCACGACCTCGTGCGCAAGGTCGGGCGTGAGCTCGGAGTCGAGGAGCTCTTCTGGGGTGTCGCCGTCAAGCCCGGCAAGCCGCTGTCGTTCGGCGTCCGCGGCTCGACGCTCGTCTTCGGGCTCCCTGGGAACCCGGTCTCGTCGCTCGTGGGCACGCTCCTCTTCGTGCGGCCCGCGCTGCTCGCGTTGCAGGGCGCCGTCGATCCTGGACCGCACTACGACACCGGGTGGGCCGGCACTGCGCTTCGGCAGAACGCGCACAGGGACGAGTTTCTTCGCGCGCGCCGCCGGACCGATGGCCGCGGTGTCTCACTCGACCCAGTGGCCGGCCAGGAGTCGCACATGATCGTGCGGGCGGCTTCGGCGGACGCCATCGTCCACGTCCCGCGAGGCGAGGGCGAGATCGCCGCGGGCGAGGCGGTGCGCTACATCACGCTCGTGTAGTCCTGCGGTGTGCTCGGCGGGCGAGCTCGGCGACGCCGCCTCGGACGAAACCCGGCGGCGGAGGCTCGAGGCCGCCCGCGTAGGGGGCGTAACGGCCGAAGGCGAGTGCACCGAGCTGAGCCGCCGCCGCACCCCAGGCAAGCACCAGAAGGACCGAGAACAATGAGACGTACCCGACGCTTGCGAGGCCGGTGACGTACAGCGCGGTGTCCGGGACGGAGAGGTCGAGCTCGTGGGCGAGGAAGAGGAGCGCGCCGACGGGTCCTGCGAACCCCAGCACGTAGAGACCGATCCGCGTCCAGAGCGCGGTCTGCAAGGGGAGCCAGAACCAGGCGTAGAGCGACGGGAGGACGAAGACGAGTGCGTACGGGGTCGCGAGGCCGACGACGAATGCGACGCCGGCGAGCCAGGTGAGCGCGACGGCGAAGCCCGCGAGTCGGTCCTCCGCGGTCGGATGCGAGACCGGGACGAGGCGCCGCCTCCCGACGAGCCACCCGACCATGAGCGCCACCGCCAGGAGCAAGATACCGGCGACCGGCCAGTCCGCGACGGAGTCGGCATACGAAGGCGGCGGCAGTGCGGCTCCGGTCGGGAAGACGCCCGCGGTCGCTCCGACCCACAGCAAGAGCCCGGCAAAGAGCCATAGGAGAACGCGTGCTCGAAGCGCACGAACTGCCGGCGCGAGCGGCAACCGTCTGTTGCGTATGCGTACGAGCAGGTCGAGGACGCCGAGCGCGAAGGGAACCGTTGCGACGACGAGCGTCAGACGCGCCGCCCAGCCGCTCGCCACTCGATCTCGGAAGAACACGCTGTCCGGAGTCCGGAATGCGGCGCCCACGTACGCGTCGATCGAGCCCACCAGAGCCTCGGTCGCACGGCCGAGCTCGCCGAGGCGACGCACCGATAACGCTGCGTTGGGATCGCCTACGGGAACCCTGGGGTCGCTCCGCTCCGAGGTCGTCAAGGTGATCGAGGCGATACCTTTGGCGAGGAACCGTCCTTGCTCGCCTGCGGCGAATGGGATTCCCAGATCGACGAGCTGCGTCGGGACCGGCGGGAGAGCCGGCGTGAGGCCTGTCTGCTCGCGCACTCTCACGACGGCGGTGCGGACGAGTGCCGGAGCGGGTGACCGAGGGCTGTCGCCGGCGATCGCGATCCTGGGACGGCCCTGACCTCCCACCCCGTCGAGGACGATGGCGGCGATCGCGTTGTCCGCGTACGGAGAGGCCGCCACGAATCGCGCGGCGCCGGCGCCACCGTAGGCGCCGCCGTCGGTCGACACGAGGACGAGGGTCCGTCGGGGACGTGGAGCGGGCGCCGTCTCCTGGGGGGCGAACCCGCGCGCGAGCTCGATGAGCGCGGCGGTGCCGGACGCGTTGTCGCCCAGCGGTCGGTCTGCGCCTGCGTTGTCTCGATGAGCAACGACCACGATCGCCTCGTCCGAGCGGCCGGGGACGACGGTCACAAGATTGCGGAGCTCGACCGTGCCGAGGTCGGGGATCTCTTCGCGCCACAAGTCCTCCTCGGTGGTGAAGCCGAAGCTCGCGATCGTCTCCTCGTACCAGCGAGCCGCGTTCTCGGCGTCGAACGTTCCCGGAATGCGTGACGGGTGTTCTGTTGTCAGCTGGGATGCCAGCGAGGACGCCGCCGCGCTGTCGAAGAGCGGCTCCAGGCTGGGAGGAGGGAGAGTTCCCGTTTTCGAGATAGAGAACAGAAGTGCGAGAAAGGCCGGCGCGACGACGACGAAGGCAACTCGCACGAGGCGTGCGTTGAGCGGTCTTTCGACGGTGCCGCGGCGGGGCCGCCGCCTCCGCCCCCCGGGCCGAGCCGCTTCCATCGCGGGGCTATAGTAGGCGGGCAGGCAGCCGCGCGCCCTCCGCGAACGCTCCTATGCAGAATGCCTCGACCATCCTCCTCGTCGACGACGAGGACTCGATCCAGACCTTGTTGACGTACCCGCTCGAGCGGGACGGCTATCGGGTCGTGCAAGCGCGCGACGGTGAGGAAGCGCTGCGGCGCTTCGCAGAGGAGGAGGTCGATCTCGTCGTTCTCGACGTGATGCTGCCCAAGCTCGACGGGCTCGAGGTCTGCAAGCGATTGCGTGGGGAGAGCACCGTTCCGATCATCATGCTCACCGCCCGCGGGGACGAGCTCGACAAGGTTCTCGGGCTCGAGCTCGGCGCCGACGACTACATCACCAAGCCGTTCTCGATCCGTGAGTTCCGAAGCCGTGTACGGGCGCTCCTGCGCAGGGCCGTGACGCCGTACATGGGGCGGGAACGCGAGGCGACGATCGAGCGGGGCGACCTCAAGATCGACGTCCCGCGCCGAACGGTGGATGTTCGCGGTACGCCGGTCCAGCTGACCTTCATCGAGTTCGAGCTCCTCGTGCTCCTTGCTTCGAGCCCCGGTGTCGTCTTCTCGCGGCGCGAGCTCTTGGAGCGGCTTCGCGGCAGCGCGGACTACCGCGAGCCGCGCACGATCGACGTGCATGTGCGTCATCTGCGCGAAAAGATCGAGCGCGACCCTGCAAACCCGGAGCTGATCCTCACGCTCCGCGGCGCGGGCTACCGCTTCAAGCCCGAGTGACGCACGCGTGAGGATCCCGGGCGGCATCCGCGTCCGCATCGCGATCGCGCTGATGGCGATCGTCGCGGGGGCGCTCGTGTCGGCGTATGTCGTCGTCGTGCCGTCGCTGGAGAAGAGGCTCGTCGACGCGAGGCTCGACGAGCTGCAGACGCAGGCAGTGCCCTTGGCGGAAGAGCTGCCGCAGAGCCGCTTCAAGTGGCGCGACGCCGTCGAGCGATTCGCGGCGGCGACGAACGCCCGGGTCGTCGCGTTCAACGTCCTCGAAACGAATCCGCCTGCGCTCGCCGTCTTCGCGGACTCGCGGAGGACGAGCTCCCGCGATGTGGCCAAGGATCCGATCGCGCTTCGGGCACTCGTCAGCGGCAAAGTCGAGCGTGGCCGAGTGACGAGGTCCCGCGGGGACTTCGGGAACGTGGCGGTGCCGCTCGATTGGGGCCCGGTGCTCCTCTTTCAGACGAACCTCTCGGACTCGCTCGCAACGGTGCGCCTGGTCGAACGCCGATTTCTGCTCGCGACGGGATTCGCGCTCGTTCTCGCGCTTGCGCTCGGCCTGTTCGCGGCCGGAATGCTCGCGCGCCGCCTCCGTCGTCTGGAGACCGCGGCTGGGCGCATCGCGGGCGGGAACTTCGGCGTTCCCGTCGTCGATCGCGGCGACGACGAGATCGGGGAGCTCGCCAGCGCGTTCGATCGCATGCGCGTGCAGCTGGCCCAGCTCGACACGGCACGCAAGGAGTTCGTCGCGAATGCGTCCCACGAGCTGCGAACTCCGCTGTTCTCGCTCGGCGGCTTCCTCGAGCTGCTGACGGACGAGGAGCTGGACGAGGAGACGCGGCGAGGCTTCCTTGCGACGATGCAGGGGCAGGTCGAGCGCCTGGCGAAGCTGTCGGCCGATCTCCTCGATCTCTCTCGCGTCGATGCCGGTCAGCTGCGGGTTCTTCGCGAGTCGGTGGATCTCGGCGACGTCGTACGCTCGTTGGCGACGGAACTCGAGCATCTCGCAGCGGCTTCCGGCCACACGCTCGAGACGGCGATCGAGGGCGACGTGTGGTGTGTCGCCGACGAGGAGCGCGTCCTGCAAGTGGGTCGCGCGCTGGTCGTGAACGCGATCGTGCACACGCCTGCGGGGACGCGTGTCCTCGTGCGCGCCCGTCGGCGGGGCGAGCGGGCCGAGCTCTCGGTGGAGGACGACGGCCCGGGGATCTCCGAAGCGCAGCAGGACCCGGTGTTCGAGCGGTTCTACCGAGCCGAGGGCGGCGTGGCCTCCGGAAGCGGACTCGGGCTGGCGATCGCCAGGGAGCTCGCACGGCTCATGGACGGGTCGGTGCGGCTCGAGTCGAAGCCTGGGAAGACCGTGTTCACGCTCGAACTTGACGGCGAGACGGCTCCCGACCGGCCGCCGGTCGCGGCTGCGGCGTTTTCACGTGAAAACCAGTAAACGCTCGTGACCTCGTAGCTCGCTTCCAGCGCCGGTCTACGATCCCGGGATGGGCGACTTGTCGCACGTGGGAGAGTCCGGCGACGTGCGGATGGTCGACGTGGGCCAGAAGCCGCTCATGCGACGGCGCGCGGTTGCCCGCGCGACCGTGCGCATCGCGCCCGAGACCGCCGCGCGACTTCGTGACCTGCCCAAGGGCGACGCCCTCGTTACTGCTCAGCTCGCGGGCGTCATGGCTGCGAAGCGCACCTCCGAGCTGATCCCTCTTTGCCACCCGCTGCCGCTGACGCACGTCGAGGTGAGGCTCGAGGTCGGCAACGAGGCCGTCGAGATCGAGAGCTCCGCCGCGACGACCGCGCAGACCGGCGTCGAGATGGAGGCGCTCGTCGCGGCGACCGTCGCAGCGCTGACGGTCTACGACATGGCAAAGGCGATCGACAAGGGTATGGAGATCGGCGACGTTCGGCTCGTCGAGAAGACGAAGAGCTCGGTTCAGGATGATCGCCCGTCGAGAGGCGGATGATGGCGGTGCCCAGCGCCGCATCTTGACATGGCCGCTCATTCTGAAGAGAGCTCTGGAGGACATGTGTGAAGGCCGCTGTGCTCACGATCTCGGACGGCGTTCACGCGGGCGAGCGAGACGATACGAGCGGAGACACGCTCGAAGACCTGCTGCGCGCGGAGGGATTCGACGTCGAACGACGCGTCGTGCCCGACGAGCACGACGCGATCGCTTCGGCGATCGACGAGCTCGCGCGACAGGCCGCCGTTCTTCTCACAACCGGCGGGACCGGCTTTGCGCCCCGCGACGTGACCCCGGAAGCGACTCGGCCCCTCCTCGATCGAGAAGCTCCCGGGATCGCCGAGGCGATACGGGCCGATGCGATCTCGCGGACACCCCACGCACTTCTCTCGCGGGGCGTCGCCGGCCTGCGGGGAGCGACGCTCGTGGTCAATCTCCCGGGCTCGCCGGGCGGCTGCAGGGACGGATTTGCCGTGCTCCGGCCCGCGCTCCGGCACGGGCTCGAGCTGGCGTCCGGCGTGACCTCAGGGCACGAGCAGACGTGAGTACCGCGACCGCGACTCTGCCTCGCCGACTGGCGTCGCTCGTGCGCATCGAGCACACCGTCTTCGCGCTCCCGTTCGCGTACGTCGGCGCATTCCTCGCGGTGGAGGGCTGGCCCGGGTGGAGCGACGTTCTGTGGGTGACGGTCGCGATGGTCGGAGCTCGAACACTTGCGATGGCGCTGAATCGGCTCGTCGACGCCGAACTGGACGCGCGGAACCCGCGCACCGCGGGGCGCGAGCTTCCCACCGGTGCGCTTTCCCGGGCTCAGGTGCTGGCTCTCTGCGCGGCGTCGCTGGCCCTGTTCCTCCTCGCTGTTTTCCAATTGGACGACAGTGTACGGTGGCTGTGGCCGATCCCGGTCGCGATGTTCTTCGTCTACCCGTATCTCAAGCGGATCACCTGGCTGTGCCATCTCTGGCTCGGAGCCTGCCTGGGACTCGCGCCGGTAGGCGCGTGGCTGGCCGTCTCGGGCTCGGCGCCGTGGGAGGCCTGGACGCTGGGAGCCGCTGTGCTCTTCTGGGTCGCCGGCTTCGACCTCTTCTACTCGCTCTACGACCTCGAGCACGATCGGCGTGAGGGTCTGCACTCGTGGGCGGTCCGCTTCGGGGAGCGCGGCGCGTTCACGGGCGCTCGGGTGTTTCATGCCGGAACGGTCGTCCTCCTCGCGCTCGCAGGAGCGGGCCTCGATGTCGGCCCGCTGTACTGGGTCGGAGTCGCTTCGGTCGCAGCGCTCCTCGCATACGAGCACGCGATTGTGCGGCCGGGAGATCTCCGTCGTCTCGACTCCGCATTCTTCACCGTCAACGGCGTGATCAGCATCGTGTTCGCGTGCTTCGTAGCGCTGGACGTTCTCTAGTGGTCGCCGCCTCGATGATCCGCGCACGCGGGATCGAGAAGCGCTACGGACGAAGACGAGTCCTCGACGGCATCTCTCTCGACCTCTCCAAGGACGGCTTCCTCCTCGTGACGGGGCCCAACGGCTCTGGGAAGACAACGCTCCTCCGGATCCTCGCCGGTCTCACGGCCCCGACGCGCGGGACGCTCGAGATCGCGCCCGACCGAAGCCGCATCGGGTTCCTCGCCCACGAGCCGCTCGTCTATCGCGAGCTGACGGCGCTCGAGAACCTCGATCTCTTCGGCCGGCTCTACCGCGTGCCTGAGCGCCGCGAGCGGATCGGCATGTTGCTCGAGCGCTTCGGTCTCTGGGACGTCCGCGCCGAGCGCGTCGCTTCGTACTCGCGCGGGATGGTGCAGCGCCTCGCGCTCTGCCGAACGTTGCTCCACGACCCGGACCTCGTCGTGCTCGACGAGCCGTTCTCCGCGCTCGACGAGAGTGGGGCCGTACTCCTCGAGCGGGAGCTCGCGGAGCTCAGCGCAGGGCGCGCCCTCGTTGTCTCGACCCATGACCCGGCACGGGTCTCCCCACTTGCGACTGCCGAGCTTGCGCTGGCGTGAGCTACTTGGCCGATGTTGCCGCGCTCGCGCGCAAGGACCTCAAGGTCGAGATGCGCGCCCGCGAGACGCTGCCCGCGATGCTCCTCTTCGTGCTCGCGACGCTCGTCGTCTTCCACTTCGCGCTTCCGGCGGACACGGGCGACGATGCTGCATACGGCTTGCTCTGGGTGGCGATCGTGTTCACCGCACTTGTCGGCCTGACCCGGGCCTGGGTCCCGGAGCACGAGCATCGGGTGCTCGACGGGCTCGTGCTCGCGCCCTGTGACCGCAGCGCGATCTGGCTCGGGAAGACCATTGCCACACTCGCCTTCCTCCTCGCCGCGCAGGTCGTCGCCTTGCCCGCCTTCGCCCTCTTCTTCGCTCCGCTCGATGCCTCAGCGATCGTGGGCGTCCTCCTCGCCGACGTCGGGATCTGCGCGGTCGGCTCACTCCTCTCGGCGATGGCAGCGGCCGGCCGTGCCCGCGAGGTGCTCCTCCCCCTTCTCCTGCTGCCGCTCGCGATCCCACTCGTGGTCGGAGGCGCCGGCGCGGCGATCTCCCCGGAGCCGGAAAGGTATCTGCTGTTTCTCGGCCTGTACGATGGCGTCTTCGCGGTACTCTCGTGGGCGTCCTTCGAGTACGTCGTCACCGAGTAGGCAGAGTCCGCTGACCGTTTCCTCTGCGATCCGTAGCCTTCCCGGGCTCGCCGCTCTCGCCGCCGGGTTGATGGGCCTCGCGATCGTCCTCGCGCTGATCGTCGTTTCCGAGGACGCCGACCAGGGCGTCTCGCAGCGCATCTTCTACATCCATGTCCCGATCGCACTGACCTCGTACTTCTGCTTCGGCCTCGGCGCCTGGAAGGCTCTGCTCCTTCTCTGGCGGAATGACGAGCGCTACGACCTCGAGAGCTATGTGGCAATTCACCAGGGGACGATCTTCGGGTCGCTCACCCTGGTCACCGGCTCGATCTGGGCGAAGGCGTCCTGGGGCGTATGGTGGGCGTGGAGCTCGAATCAGCTCGTGTTGTTCCTCGTTCTCTTCCTCTTCTACTGCGCGTACTTCATGCTGCGCTTCTCGCTCGAGGAAGGACCGGTGCGCGCACGCTCGTCCGCGGTGTACGCGCTCTTCGGCGTCGTCCTCATCCCCGTCAGCTTCCTCGCCATCCGACTCGCCGAGGACTTCATCCATCCGACGGTCTTCAACCGTGAGGGACCGCAGATGAGCGCGTCCATGTTCGCGACGTTCTGCGTCGCGTGGGCGGCGGTGACCTTGCTCGCATACGTGCTGTATCGACTCGAGTTGCTGGGCAAGCGAGTCGACGCCGACCTTCGAGAGCTCCGCGAGGCGCTTCGGTGACGCAGGGTCAATATGTGGCGGCAGCGTACGGTGTCGTCTTCGTCGTCGTGCTCGCGTACGTCGCGATCATCGCTGCGAAGCTTGCGCGCCTGCAGCGGCAGACCGCCGAGCTCCTCGAGCTCGCGAGACGGCGTCAGCCGCGGACCGAGACGGTCCCACGCGAGCTGGCGCGCGAAGCGTGATCCGCCCGCCTGGCTATCCTGGGCCTCGTGTCGGCGACGCGGCCGCAGCGCGTGGGAAGACCGCTTCCTCTGCAGGTCCCGACCGCATTCGTCCGCATCCGCCCGCGCGGTTTGAAGCTCTGCGGGGAGATGCGCGCCGGGCGCCCGGCGTGCGGGCAGGTACGGCGCTTGTCGCGCGCGTAGGCCCCGCGCTCCGGCTCCATTAGGCTCCGCGTGTGTTCATCACGTTCCTGAGCGACTTCGGGCTCAAGGACGACTTCGTCGGAACGTGTCACGGCGTGATGAAGCGGATCGCGCCCGGGACGGAGATCATCGACATCACGCACGGGATTCCCGCGCAGTCCGTCTTGCAGGGCGCGCTCGTGCTCGCAAACACGATCGGCTACATGCCGATCGGTGTACATCTCGCGGTCGTCGACCCGGGAGTCGGCGGTCCGCGGCGTCCTCTGGCGCTCCGCGACGCCGAAGGCAGGCTGTACGTCGGACCGGACAACGGGCTGCTGCTGCCCGCTGCGCACAAAGCGGGCGTCAGCGCCGCGCACGAGCTTGCCAACCCGGCGTATGCACTCGAGACGATCTCGCGGACCTTTCACGCGCGCGACCTCTTCGCCCCAGCTGCCGCGCACCTCGCGCGGGGGGTGCCGCTCGAGGAACTCGGGCCGCCACTCGCGACCGACGGGCTGGTCGACCTCGATCTTCCGGAGCCACAGTTCTCCGACGGAACTGCGCTTGCGACACTCCTCTACGTTGACAGTTTCGGAAACATCATGCTCAACCTGACACGCGAAGACGTCGAGCAGATCGGGATCGTTTCCGGCACCAGGGTCGAGCTCGAGCTCGCCGGCGAGCGCTACTACGCGGTCATGGCACGCACGTTTGCCGATGCACGTCCCGGCGACGTCATCCTCTACGAGGACAGCTACGGGAACGTCTCGGTGGCCATCTCGCGCGGAAGCGCCGCCCGAATGCTGCACGCGTCGCCGGGGCAGCGGATCCGGATCGTGCCTGCGGTTTGACCTCTGCGCACGGTTCGCTAATCTCGGGTCCGAGGGAACGTCCGTGACGCGCTCAGGCGGTCCGGACGTTCCTTTGTGTGGGCCAAAAGGCTTGCTGTAGAAATCGGAAGCACAAGGCCGCGAAGCGGCCGTCTTTAGGGGTTTTCGCGCGAGCGGAATCTGCGCTCGCAGATTCTGCTCTTGCGCATCAGCAAGGCGCAGGGCGCATGTGTGCCCACGGCCGCGCCGCTTCGATCTGTGCGGCGAGCCGGATCAGGAGCGCGTCGCCCGCTGGAGGCCCGATGGCCTGGACGCCAACCGGAAGGCCTTCCGCACTCCAGTGGAGCGGGAGTGACACCGCGGGAAGCCCCGTGACGTTCGCAACGGCGGTGAACGGACTGAACGCGACCGAGCGCCGGAGCTGCTCGATCGCGCCTTCGACTGCCTCCTGCCAGCCGATCGGGACCGGAGGGAGCGCGAGGGTCGGTGTGAGAACGACGTCGACCTCCTGCCAGTATCCGGCGATCCGTCGAGCGAGCGCCTGCAGGCGGGCGACCGCGCGGCTGTAGTCGGCGGCCGACGTTTTCCGCGCCGACTCCACGAGCTCTCGGTTGAGCGAGGTGAGGAGCGACAGATCCTCGGGCGCGTACAGCGCCGGTCCGACTTGCCAGACGGTGATGAAGACGTCGAAGATCTCCTCCTCCGTCCATGGAGGCGTGCCCTCGGTGACGTCGTGGCCGAGCTCGTCGACGAGCGCTGCCGCGGAGGCGAGGGCATCCCGACAGGACGGGTCGACCGGCGTTCGGACCGGGGGCGACGACGTCACCGCGACGCGTAGACGGTCCGGCGGCTCTCGAGCCTCCTCCGCGAAAGAACGGTCCGGCGGCGGCGTCCACCAGGGGTCGCCCGGTTCGTAGCCGGCAAGCACGTCGAGGAGCACGGCTGCGTCCATGACGGTTCGGGTGATCGTCCCCGCGGTCGACAGCCCCTCGAGCGACGTAAATGGTGCTGCCGAGACCCGCCCGCGAGAGGGCTTGAGGCCGAGCAGGCCGCAGCACGATGCAGGGATCCGGATCGACCCGCCCCCGTCCGTTCCATGAGCGAGCGGCACGAGCCCTGCCGCGACCGCCGCGGCCGCTCCTCCACTCGAGCCACCCGGCGTGCGCTCCCTGCTCCACGGGTTCCTCGTCGCGCCGTTGAGATCGGACTCCGTGAACGCGGTCGTCCCGAACTCGGAGGTGTTCGTCTTGCCGACGATCACGAAGCCGGCTTCGCGCAGACGACGGACGACGGCCGTGTCGAAGTCCGGAACGTGGTCGGCGTAGGCACGGGAGGAGTAGGTCGTCCGGATACCCCGGGTTGCCGTCAGGTCCTTCACGCCGATGGGGACCCCGCGAAACGGGGCATCTCCCTCCGTCTCGTCGATCGCGCGTGCGGCGGCGAGCGCTTGCTCGGCAGGAATCGTGACGAACGCGCCGAGCTCCGGATCGAGCTGCGCGATGCGTGTGAGGTGAAGCTCGACGAACTCGGTCGAGGAGATCTGTCCGGTCCGAACGAGCTGTGCCTGCTCCGTCGCCGGAAGGAACGCGAGCTCCATCCGGCGACCGTACAGGCTCAGAGCTCTCGGCCAAATCCAGTCGAACGTGTCTTGCAGGAAGCTCGCCGGCATCGACTTCAGCGGCCTGGGGGTCGGCCTTGCCGCGGCGCTGACGATCATCGTCATGCCTTTCACCTTCTCGCAGATGGCATCGGCTTCATCGCCTACGTCGTCGTCCGTGCAGCGCAGGCGCGCTGGAGAGACGTGCCAGCGGTTCATGTGGGTGACGTCGGGGGCGTTCGCGCAGAACGGAGGACCCCAAAGGCTCCTGCGTCCGCGGTCAACTGTGCCCTGGGCGTGGTGCTAGACGATTCCTCGTGCTACCCACGCTCGGGCCGTCAGCACGAAGGGCGCGGTCGGCAGCATCTCGCGACAGAGCTCGCGGAGCCGGGCTTGCCGCTTGGCGTCGAGGCCGGCCGCGTAGCTTCCGGCGGGGCCGACGCCGAGCGTGAACGGCTCCCACCAGTCCTCGAAGCTCGGATGCTCGAAATGAACCGAAAGAGCGCCTTCCTCGATCTCGTGCAGTTCGGCCGCCTGGAACAGCTCCGCAAGGTGGCCTTCGCGTGAACCCGCGAGCTGGGATTCGTCCTCGACGTCGGGGTCGAGCTCGTGAACCGCGTCCCAGAACGGGCTGAGCGGTCCGTGCCCGCCGGCGTGATCCCAGACGCACGCAGCCACCCCACCCTGCTTCCGCGTCACCCGCCCCATCTCGCGAAGTCCCAGGACGGGGTCCGCCATGAAGTGAACGACGAGCTGTGCCAAGGCCGCGTCGAATGTCCGATCCTCGAACGGCAGCTGCTCCGCTGAAGCGCGTTGCACGCTGACCCCGGGGTGGCGCTCTCGAGCGGCTGCGACGAAAGGTTCCGAAGGATCGACGGCCCAGACGGGGGCCGGCCCCAGCCGCTTGACCAACTCCGCGGTGAGTGCCCCCGGGCCGCAGCCGACATCCAGCACTCGCTGGCCAGCGGTGATCGCGGCGTAGTCGGCGAACTGGGCCGCGAGTGGCGCCGAGTACCTGCCCATGAATCGGTCGTACGCATCGGCCCCGACAGCGAAGCTCACGGGCGGAATCTACGCTCTTCGTCTGCGGTGACGGGCGGCCGCAGTATGCACAACGTCGATCATGGCGAGGGCCGGAATCGAACCGGCGACACCACGGTTTTCAGCCGTGTGCTCTACCGACTGAGCTACCTCGCCGCGGCACCGCAGTCTAGCCGGCCATGCAGGAAGGTCGGTTTCGTGGCCGGAGGCGACTGGTGGCTCCACCGACCGAGCGTTTGTCCGCGGAGCTCTCGCGCGTGATACTGCGGAGACTTCACGGACTCGGGAGGGGAACATGCGTAGACCAGTGTGCGTCGCGGCACTTGCCCTTGTGGGTGTACTGAGCGTCGCGGCGAGCAGCGCCCCGGCGGCCAGCCCGAACGCATCGTGCAACGGGATCCTCGTGTCGTCTCTCGCCGGACAGCCCGGCGTCGTTGCCGAGCTGACGCGCGAGTTCCACGACGCCTTCAAGGACGCGGGCATACCGCCTGGCTTCTTCGATGCGGCCGGCGCGCACGAGCACGCCGGAAGCGTCGAGGAGTGCCTGGCTGCGTTGGGCGGATAGCGAGCTTTCGGCAGATGCTCGAGCCCACCGGTCCTTCGGCGCTTTGACCGGTCACGGTACCGACGCTGCCGCAGTCGTTAGGGTTCCGCGCCGTGGCCGCCGACGACGAGCGCGAGATCGCGATCATCGGCGCCCCGCTCGACCTCGGCCAAGGGCGGCGCGGGGTCGACATGGGCCCGTCGGCGATCCGCTACGCGGGCCTCGAGGAACGGCTCACGAGCCTCGGTTACCGCGTCCGCGACCACGGCAACGTCGAGACGGCCGTACCGGAGGCGACCGCACTCTGCGACGAGCGGGCTCGCTTCCTCCCCGAGATCGTCGCGACGTGCGAGCGGATCGCCGCCAAGGTCGTGGAGGAGGTTAACGCCGGCGCGATCCCGCTCGTTCTCGGCGGCGACCATTCGGTCGCGCTCGGCACGCTCGGTGGTCTTGCGTCCGTGCATGGGCCCGGGGGCGTCCTGTGGGTCGATGCGCATCCGGACATCAACACTCCTGACACGAGCCCGTCGGGAAACGTGCACGGCATGCCGCTGGCCGCCGCTCTCGGGCTCGCGGGAGCCCGCTTCGAGAGCATGGCCTGGCCGCTTCCGGCGGTCGATCCCAAACGCGTGGCGCTCCTCGGTCTCCGGCAGACGGACGAGGGCGAGCGGCGGCTCCTACGTCAGGCCGACGTGCGCGTCTTCACGATGACCGAGATCGACCGGATCGGGATCGAGCGCGCCGTGCGGGAGGCGCTCGACCGCGTGGCGGGCCCGGGGTTCGTCCACGTCTCCCTCGACATGGACGCCCTCGACCCCGACCTCGCTCCGGGCGTCGGGACGCCGATTCGCGGTGGCCTCAGCTACCGCGAGGCGCACCTCCTGCTCGAGCTCGTCGCGGAGTCGGGGCTCGCCGGCTCGCTCGGGGTGGTCGAGGTCAAACCCATCCTCGACCGCGAGAACACGACCGCGCTCACCGCCGTCGAGCTCGTCGCGAGCGCACTCGGAAAGACCATCCTCTGAGCCTGAGGTGAGCGTTTTCTCACGTGGCACACTGTCGGCGTGCCGGGGGAGCAGGTGGGTGTTGCGGCTTGGAGACCGACCGCATTCTGGGTGGGCATGAGCCTCAAGGCGGGGCTCGTCGCTCTGCTCGCGCTTCCACTCCTGCAGCCGGATCTCGCACAGTACGAAGGCAAGGGCATGAGCTGGCGGGTGCTCGTCTTCCCACCCGAGCCCGCCTTCGCCGATCGCTAGCCGACGCTACGCGGCGACGCCCGCGAACTGCGGGATGATGTCCTCTCCGTAGGCGGCGAGCGTCGCCTCCTGGCCCTCGGTCATGAGGTAGATGTTGAACTGGTCGACGCCGATCGACTCGAGCTCCTTCAGCTTCGCCGTGGCCTGCCCGGAGGAGCCGAGGACGCAGAAGCGGTCGCAGATCTCGTCCGTGACGAACTCGCCGTGCTTGGCACCCACGCGTGAGTGCTCGTCGTAGTCGTAGAACTTCCGCGCACGCACGAATTCGGTCAGCTCCTTAGGGATCTCCGACTCGAAGCCGTAGCGCTCGATCAGGTCCATCACATGGTTCGAGACCATGGCCGGGAACCAGCGCACCTGGTCGCGGCCGTCTGCGATGTCCTCGGAGATGTGGCTCGGCGCGCTGACGATGCACTTGAGCCCCGCGGGATCGCGCCCCGCCTCGGCGGCCGCTGCGCGGGCGGTGTCCATGATCCACTGGATGATCGCGGGGTCGGCGAGCTGGATGATGACGCCGTCCCCGACGCGCCCAGCGACCGCGAGCGCCTTCGGGCCGTAGCCGGCGACCCACATCGGGATCTCGGGCAGCTCCGGGCGAACCCACTTGAGCTGCAGCTCCTTGTCGTTCCACTGGACGGCTCGGCCGTTCATGAAGTCGCGGATCATCGCGCAGCGGCGCTCGAACTCCGCCACCTTCACGGGCTGCTGGCCGATGTAGCGGCGCGCGGAGTCCCCGCGGCCGATTCCCATGACCATGCGGCCGTTCGAGACGTCGTGCAGCGTCGCGTACGCGCTCGCGAGGACTGTGGGCTCGCGCGTGCCGGGGTTCGTCACGCAGTGGCCGAGCTTCAACGTCGAGGTCGCCTGGGCAGCCAGCGTGAGAAGCGGGAAGGACTCCTGCCAGAGGACGTGCGAGTCGTACGTCCAGCCGTGCTCGAAGCCGCGTGACTCCGCGAGCTGCATCAGCTCGACGAGTCGCGACGCCGGGGGGTCGGGGAGGACGGTGACGCCGAAGCTCAGGGGCATGTATCTCCTCTCGTTGCGAAGACGCGATTATCGCGCTACAGGCGCGCCGTGCGAAGCGCGAGCAGTGCCGACGCCGCGAGCGCCGCGATGGCCGCGAACGCGAGCCGTCCATCGCCCGGCAACTCGAAGGCGAGGCCTGCAAGCGGAGTGCACGCGAGGATGGCAGTGAGCGCGGCACCGTTCACGACGCCGACCGCGGCAGCGGGGCTGTCGGGGCGCAGCCGCTGGGCCGCAGCGAAGACGATCGCGAACGGGAGACCGGCGCCGAGACCGAGAAGGAGCGCGCCCGCGGTCGAGAGACCAAGCGGGCCGCCGAGCGCGAGGAGCGCCGCGCCACCGGCGACGGCGACGAGTGCGAGCGCCACGATGTGCCGGCGGCCCTCGCTGCCCGCGACCACGCCGCCCGCGGGCCTCGTCACGATTCCCGCGAACAGCACCAGACCGCCGGCGAGGCCGGCGGCAGCGGAGCCGGTTCCTTGCCGTTCGAGGAGCGGCACGACCCAGTTTCCGGCGACGACGGCGAGCCCGAAGGTGGCCGCTTGGACGACACCGAGAGGGAGGAGCCGCGGGTCGCGGAGCACGCCTTCTCCTTTGTGTCCGACCCGCGGCAAACCGCTCACGAGGAGGGTCGGGGCCGCTGCGGCGAGAGCGAGGGCCGCGGCGCTCCAGTAGGGCGTTCGCCAGCCGGCTGCATCGGTCAGCGGTGGCACGATCATCAGTGCGAGCCCCCCGCCGACCATGGTCCCGCCGCCGTAGAAACCGTGCAGCACGGGGCCACCGCCGCCTACCCGCACGAGGTCGAGTCCGGCGACGAACCCGGCCCCTGCTCCGACTCCCACGACGGCACGTCCCACCAGGGCCAGTGGAAAGGAGTCGTCCAGCAGGAGGAGCGCGTTCCCGGCCAGAGAGGCACCGATCGCGACGAGCGCGACCGCCTGTGCCCCGAAGCGGTCCGCCCCTCGACCCGCCGGCAGCTGCGCCGCCAGGGCGGTCACGAACAGGGCGGTCGTGAGGAGTCCCACCGACGCGAGAGAGACGCCGTAGACGTCGGCCAACGGATCGGCGGCCGCGCCGATGTTGGAGACGTTCCAGGTCAGGCCGGCGCCGACGGCGAGGCCTGCTATGACGGCGAGTGTTCGATGGCGGTCAGACCCGTGGGGTCTGACCCCGTTCAACGGCCGCCGCCGCCGCCGACCCAGTCGATCGTCTTCGTAGCGAGGCGGTCGAGCGCGGCGACCGCGAGCTCGAGGTGCTCCTCCTTCGTGTCCTCGAGCTTCGTGTGCGAGAGGCCGCGGAGGCTCTGGACGAACAGCATCACGGTCGGGACGCCGGCCCGAGAGACCTCGGCCGCATCGTGCAGCGGGCCCGAGGGCAGGCGATGCGCAGTGCCCGCGACTTCGCGCACAGCCTCCTCGCAGAAGCCGAGGAGCGTGTCGTCGAAGAGGATCGGCTCGATCGACCAGATGCGCTCGAACTCGACGTCGATCCGCTCGTCTTCGGCGAATCGCGCGGCGGCCTCCTTCGCCTGCTCGAGCATCGAAGCGAGCTTCCCCGCATCGAGGTGCCTTTGGTCGAGGAGCTGCTCCGCCGTCTCGACCACCGACGTCACGATCCCCGGGCGGCACACGACTCCGCCGGACGTGCAGACCGCGCCGTCGCCTGTGCGCTTCGCGATGTCGCGGATCTCGAGCGCGAGCTTTGCCGCGCCCGCGAGCGCATCCCGCCTCTGGTCCATCGGGGTCGAGCCGGCGTGCGCGGCCTGACCGTGCCAGGTGATGCGGTGCCGTTCGACGCCGAACGTCCCGAGGACGACGCCGAGCGGAAGAGCGAGCGACTCGAGAACCGGCCCCTGCTCGATGTGCAGCTCGAGGTAGGCGGCCGCCGACTCGAGCTGACTCCGGGCCTCGCGCGCGCGGTCGAGGTCGACGTCGTGCTCCGCGAGCGCGTCCGGCAGTGCGATGCCGTCGCGATCCGTTAGACCGCGCAGCTCG
>JBKPDR010000082.1:0-22685 GCA_046727975.1 Actinomycetota bacterium
GCGAGCCTGACGATGATCGACCGCCACTACGGCCACCTCGCCCGCGACGGGCACGAGCACGCCGCCGCGCTTCTCGACTCACTCGCCGCAGAGGAAACCGCGACCGCCGCGTGGACGTTCGGTGGACGCCGCGACGGGGAGCCATAAGGCAGTTAGGTACTGGTTTAGGCCGCGATCGACCGGTCGTTTGCAGAGCTGGGTGGACGTTCGGTGGACGTCGAGCATCAATTCATCGTCCGAATAGCAAACGGAAGTGGCCGGTATGCAGCGACTTTGGCAAAGCCCTCTGACGGACTCGAACCGTCGACCCCCTCCTTACCATGGAGGTGCTCTACCGACTGAGCTAAGAGGGCGAGAGAGCCAGTCTAGCCGCGGCTCTCGGCGTCCACCTGGCGCCGATGCGCTCGACGAGCTCACGTGCCTTGGCGTCCTCCGGAGACTCCGAGTGCGCTCCTGCGTCCTGCGACGGACGCGTTCGGCTGGTGTTGCGCTGCCGGCTCGTCGCCGAGTTCGAGCTCCCACGTGCGGACCTTGCCTCCGAGCTGCTCGGTTGCATGCTCGGGCGTGATCTCGCCTCGCTCCAGGCGCTCGAGCACGCTCTCCTGCTCGGAGGTCACTCGTCCGACCTTCCCGGTCTTTCGCAATCGAGATCCGAAACGCATGGCGATGCAGGGGAGAGGATTCGAACCTCTGAAGGCTGAGCCAGCGGGTTTACAGCCCGCCCCCTTTGGCCACTCGGGAACCCCTGCCGGAGGGGCAAGTGTAGCCGCGGTCATCCGCATCTCCACTTCGCCGAAGCCGCCGGCGCATAGGCATCCGGAAATCCGGGTAGAGAGGACGTCGTGAGGTTCAGAAAGGGCGCGAGGCTTGATCCATCCCAGGTCGAGGACTACCGTGGACGTGGCGCCCGCATGCCCGGCACTCCGGTCGCGCTCGGCGGAGGAGGGCTCGTGACGCTCATCATCCTGCTCGCGATCGTCCTCCTCGGCGGCAACCCACTCGGCAACGGCGCCGGACCTTTGAGCGACCTCGCGGGCCAATCGGTCGGCACCCAGGCTCCGGGAGCCGTGCTCAGTCACTGCCAGACCGGAGCCGATGCGAACCAGTTCGAGGACTGCCGTATCCTCGCTGTCGTCAACAGCGTCCAGGCCTACTGGTCCAAGACGCTTCGGAACTACGACCCGGCGACGACGCGATTCTTCGACGGGGTCATCGACACCGGCTGCGGCCAGGCATCCTCTGCGGTCGGGCCGTTCTACTGTCCCCGCGACCGGCACGTCTACATCGATCTCGGCTTCTTCGACCAGCTCCAGTCCCAGCTCGGTGCGCGTGGCGGCCCGCTCGCCGAGGCGTACGTGCTCGCGCACGAATACGGCCACCACATCCAGAACCTGACCGGCGTCCTCGCCCGCGCAGGCAACGACACGGGCCCCCAGGGAGACCAGGTACGCGTCGAGCTGCAGGCGGACTGCTTCGCCGGGCTCTGGGTCGGTCGCGCGCTCGAGACGGGCTTCGTCGAGGACATCACGCGCCGGGACATCGCCGACGCGCTGGACGCGGCAGCGGCCGTGGGTGACGACCGGATCCAGGAGCGCACACAGGGACGCGTCATACCCGAGTCGTGGACGCACGGCTCGTCGGAGCAACGGCGGAGCTGGTTCGTACGCGGGATCGAAGGCTCCGGCCCGCAGAGCTGCGACACCTTCAGCGGCCGGGTCTAGGAAGGCGGATAGGGAAGCGCAGAACCCCCCTCGGGCGGACCTGGCCGGAGATCGTCGTGCAGGTAACGCTTCTCGTCGAGGACGCCCGTCACATCCCCTCGGGACATGAATCGCTCGAACGGCGAAGAGGAATCGCGGCTCCCCGCGAAGGGGCGCCCACCTGGCGAACGACCTGCGATCGACGACGAGCATGAGCCTGCTGCCGTCCAAGCCCCACCCTGGCCGGGACCGAGAGCGAGCGTCCCTGGTTGTCTCTGCCGCTCGAGACGCGCGCACCGCCGTCGTGCCGGAGCTCGACCTCGTCCCTGTGATCGAAGCCTGGACTCTCGACCGCGAAGCACTCGACCTCGCGATACGCCTCCTCGCGTTCGCGCAGCCGTCTCTCGGCGGCCACGACCTCGGCCGCGACCGACGCGCCGACGAACTTCGGCGAGCAGCAGTCCTCGATGTAGCCGATGAAGCCCGCGACGAACTCTACGCAGCGCACGGGATACGAAAGCGGCGCGTCGGGATCGGTGCCGCCGATGTCGAAACACCCGGAGATCCATGGCGCCACCATGCTGCAGAACCGAGCTCCGTCTCGCTCGTCGAGGGCTTCGACTTACGCGTCGACGACCTCGCGCTCGTCGAGGGTCGTGTCGGCCGGACATGACCCCCAACGGCCCTGACCGGTCTCGGGATCGTCTCGGTCGTCACCTGAGCTGGCGGGCCGTGTCGACTCTTCTCTCGAGTCCTCCGAATCGCAACCGGCAAACGCGAGTGCGATCAGGGTGGCGAGCACGGCGAGAGGCAGGCGTGGGCGCTCGCTCACCGACTCATTATCGGAAGCTGCTCGCTGCCCGGAGACCCGGGACCGGCCGTACGATTCCGAGCCGTGGAGCGCTTCGACGTCCTCGTGGTCGGTGCCGGGCCCGCGGGGTCGGCGGCCGCGATCCACCTCGCCCGCGCCGGCGCGCGCGTGCTCCTCGCCGACCGCGCACGCTTTCCTCGGGACAAGCCGTGCGGCGGCGGACTCACGGGGCGGGCGCTCCGGCATGCGCCGTGTGATGTCTCGCCGGTCGTCGAGCACGTCGTCGATCGCATGGTCATGCGCCTCGGATACCGCCGCCGTTTCGCGAGGCGGAGCGGCGGCCCTCTGATTCTCATGACCCAGCGGCGGCGGCTCGACGCCCACCTCGTCGAACAGGCGGCCGCCGCCGGAGCCGAGTTTCGCGACGGAGTGCGCGTAGGGCGGCTCTCGATCGGGCCGAACGGGGTGACAGCGGCCGTCGACGGCTCAGGCGTGCACGCCTCGTATCTCGTCGGAGCCGACGGTGCCAACGGGGTCGTGGCCAAGGAGGCCGGTCTGGGAGACGGAATCGTCTGCGGAGTCGCACTCGAGGGAAACGCACCGTGGGGCGCCCTCGACGCGGAGCCGTACCGGGAGACTGCCTGGGTCGAGCTCGGCGTCGTCCCGGGCGGGTACGGCTGGGTGTTCCCGAAGGGGGACCACGGGAACGTCGGTGTCGGCGGCTGGTTGAGCGAGGGGCCCAGGCTGCGCGCACACCTGGACCGGCTCGCACGGGTCCACGGGCTGGACTCGACAGCGCTCCAGCAGGTGCGAGGGCACCGGCTCCCGATGCGCAGGCTCGGTGCCCCTGCGTCCCGCGGCCGTGCCCTCCTCGTCGGCGACGCGGCCGGGCTCGTCGACCCTCTCTCCGGGGACGGGATCTACGAGGCGTTCGTGTCCGCCCGGCTGGCCGCGGACGCTCTTCTCAGCGGTCGACTCGACGGCTACGAGCCGTCCCTCGCGGCGGCCCTCGACATGCACGCCTCGGCCTCGTGGGCGGCGAAGCGCGTCGCCGACCGGTTCCCGTGGGCCTGCTTCTGGGCGGCTCGCTCCCCCGGGGTGTTCGACGCGGTGGCCGGCCTCCTCGGAGGGGACCTCACGCACCCGAGCGAGGCCCGTCGTCTCGCGCGGCCGCCGCTTCGCGCGCTCTCCCGCCTCGCCCGCCTCGGCTCGCACTAAAGCCGCCTCGCGGCCCTGCCGATGCACGAGCCGTCCATGTCCATGGATCTGAATGCCGTGCTCCGGCGCGCACTCGAGAGGACGCGAACCTGCAAGCGGTTCTCGAACGGGTCACGGCCGCAGTTCCGCGTCGGCTCGAGCTCTTTCACGAGAGCGGCGAGCTCGACATCGCGTACTCGGAGCCCGGGCTCCCGCGCTTCCGCGTGAACGGATTTCGGCAACGGGCGCAATCTCGTTCGCTTTTCAGGGTGATCCCGAGCACGATCGCCTGGGGAAGCGATCACCACGACCCAGGCCGAGCACGTCGAGGGCAGCTACGCCGGCTAGCGTGAAATGAACGCTGCCGCTGCCGCTTTCGCTCTCGCCCCGGCGCTCGCGCTCGGGAGCTTCCTGAACGTCGTCGTAGCTCGAGTCCCTGCGCGACGCTCGCTCGTGCGGCCGCCGTCCTCCTGCGGGAGCTGCGGGCACGAGATCGGGGGGCGCGACAACATTCCGATCCTCTCCTTCCTTCTCCTGCACGGCCGCTGCCGGCACTGCGGCGCGCCGATCTCCCCCGTCTATCCGTTGGTCGAGGCAGGCACCGCGGCGCTGTTCGTCTCCTGCGTGGCCGTGTACGGCCCGACGCCCTACGCGGGGCTCGCGGCAGCCTTTTGCGCGCTGCTCGTGACCCTGTCGGTCATCGACGCCCGGCACCGGATCGTGCCGAACCGGATCGTGCTTCCGGCGGCCGCCGCGATGCTCCTCCTGCACACCGCACTCGATCCGAGCCTGGCGTGGCTCCTCGGGGCCGTCGGCGCTTCGGGCTTCCTCCTCCTCGCCATCCTCGCCTACCCCAAAGGCCTCGGGATGGGAGACGTCAAGCTCGCGCTCTTGCTCGGCGCCATGCTCGGCGCGACCGTGTCCGTCGCGCTCATGCTGGGCTTCCTCGCCGCCCTCGTCCCGTCCGTGGTGCTCCTCGCGCGGCGCGGTGCCGCAGCGCGCAAGATGGCGGTGCCGCTCGTCCCGTTCCTCGCGCTCGGCTCGGTCGTTGCGCTCTTCTTCGGGCAGGCGGTTCTCGACGCGTATCTCGGCCACTTCTGAGTCACGTCCGAGGGGGAGACGGGACAAGGCGCGGCCCGGCGTGCCGATAACCCGTTCGAGGGATCGGTGATGAACTTCGAGCGCTGAGCGAGCGTGCACGAGCACGAGACCGACGCGCCCGAGTCGACGCACGGACATTCGCTCGGCTCGTCCTTCGCGGTCAACGAGACCGCGGAGCTCGTGCTCGATCTGCTCGCGCGCTCGGAGCTCGTCGCCGCGACGTGCTCGCGCTCGTGCGTGGACGTGCCGTCGAAGGCTTTTTCCGTGACCCAGGCCTTGATCGACCAGGATGTGGCGGCGTCGGACGGCGTCGCTCGCATGCTCGCCGCGCGCCACCACCTCCCGCTCGTCGACCTCCCGAACGTCGGGGTGGCGGCCGACGCGGCCCAGCATAGCCCGTTGGCCCCCACGGCGGCGAACACGCGCATCGGCGGGCTTATGGTCACGGTCACGGGTGGGTTATCGGGGTCTTGAAAGCGAAGGGGCGCGGTGGCCCGCGCCCCCCTCGGCACTCAGGCTCGACGGCCCGTTACGTGCAGTTGGCGCTCTCGTGAAAGTTGGTGCTTGCAGGGTCGGGGCCCGCGACGCTCCACGTGTGGCTGCTCACGGTGTCGGTGAGGCAGTACGTCGTTGCGGTCACCGATGCGACGGTCAGGCTCGCGGAGATGCCCGAGTCGATCGCGGCGAGGTCGGTCGCGTCCATCCCGGTGTACGCGCCGTTGTCCGAGTAGTAGGCCTTGGCGGCAGGCAGTGCGGCCCGCAGGTTCGCCTTGGCCGTATTGTTCGCCGCCCGATCCCGGAAGCCGAGATAGGACGGAACTGCAACGGCGAGCAGGATGCCGATGATGATGATCACGACGAGGAGCTCGATCAGGGTGAAGCCCTTCTCGTTGTTCCCATCGAGACGCTGCCGGATCCGCTTGAGCATGTGATTGCTCCTTCCGCAGGTAAGGGTTGAGGTGCGGATGCCGGACAGGCATCGGAGAACCGGGGGGAAGCCCGTACCCCGATTTGGGTGATTTGCGGGTGAGGCAACGAGGGACTCTCGTCCGACGGCCCGGTGCAGTGTCGGTTAGCTCAAGCTCGATCGGGTCCTCGATCCGTGAGGACGTGATGCGGCTTCGACCGGTTGACCTCGTCGACCATGGCCGCGAGGGTGGTCGACTTCGAGGAGCCCGTCGGTCCCGTGACCCTCTACATCGCAATGGTCGAGGCCGGCGAGGCGGCGGGAATCCTGGACGGTGCTCGACCAGGAAGCGGTCCAGATCAGACAAGATCGCGGACTTCTACGAGACGAGGTCGACACCTCGATTCAGGCCCTGACGTCGATCGTCGAGCCGCTGTTGATGCTCGGCGTGGGCGCGATCGTCGGCGTGATCGTCATCGCGATGTACGTGCCGATGGCCAAGCTGTTGCAGCTCGTGCAGTAGCGTCCGCCGCGTGACGGGGGGCGGCTCGTCGATCCCGGAGGTTCAGCGTCTGCTCGCGGTGCTCGCGACCGGACGGCGAGTCGGTGAGGCCGGTACGGCGTTCGGCGAGGGAGCGGCCGCCATGGCGGAGACCGCGAGGAGCGTTGTCACCGTGGAGCGTGATCCGGAGCGGGCCGCGATCGCCGCCGACCGGCTCGCGCCGTTCTCGAATGTCGCGCTGCTCGTCGGCGAGTGGGAGGAGCTCCTTCCATCGCGCGGCCCGTACGGGCTTCTGTTCCACGACGCGGGGAACTTCAAGCGAGCCCCGGACGAGTACGGCGATCTCGTCGTCAGCCTGCTCGAGCCCGGCGGCTTTCTCGTCTTGGACGACATGACTCCGGACAGGCCCGGCGCCGATCCCATTCGCGAATGGGTCCTCGGCCACCCGTGCCTCCGCGCGAACGAGGTCCTGACGACGTCGAAGATGTCCGCACTCGTGAGCGCACGACTGTAACCAGCGTCCGCCCGCCCCTCGGAACGAGGCGCTCGGCGGTTGCGATCTGAGCGGTGCGTACAGTGATCGAGTGGTTCGGGCCTTGGTCGTGCCGCTTCTCGGCCTCGTCTTGGCCGCGACGGCCTGTGGCGGGAACACCGATGATGCGTCAACGCAAGAGGCCCCTCCCCCGACGGACACGGCAGCGCCTCCGCTGCCCGGTACCACCACTACTCCTCTTCCTCCACCAACGCTCGAGCGCTCCATGTCATGGGAGGCCGCCGGTGCCTTCGTATGGCACGAGACGGACGTGTCTCCCGAGCAGCTTGCCCACGAGCTCATGACGAACGGGTTCGGCTGGGTTGCCGTGTTCCTCTCCGACGGCCTGGTGGAGGACCCGGTCGAAGATGACTGGGTGACCCGCTTCCGCCGCGCGAGCGGACTACCAATCGGAGGCTGGAGCGTGCTTCGTGCCCGGCCCGTCGAGGAGGCGTTGCTCTCGGCGGGGCTGGTCGAGCGCTACGGGCTCGACTTCTTCATCGCGAACGCAGAGGCCGACTACGCATACAGCGACATTGCCGGGGCCGACCCAGAACGGTTCGCGCGATCACAACGGTTCGTCGCGACGTTCCGCCGGCGGCTGCCGAGCCTTCCAGCGGGCCTCTCCTCGTATTGCCGGACGGATGCACACGACCTCGACTGGAACGCATGGCGTGAGGCGAAGTTCGTCTTCCTCCCGCAGGCCTACGTCAACGACTTCGGCGCTGCGGCCGCTCCCGAGATCTGTGTAGGCGGCTCCTCCCGGCACTTCCCCCTCACGAGCATTCATCCGACGGTCGGCATGTATCCCGGAGTGAAACGCTCGCTCCGAGCCGCCGGTTATGCCCGCCTCCTCGCGCGAGCCGGCACGGTTGGCTTCTCGATCTACCTCGCCGAAACGCGGATGATCGGAGAGGAGTGGCGTGAGTTCGGGTCGGCGATCTCCAGGCTTCGAATCGCGCGAATGGGCTGATCGTCAGCGCACTTGGATCGAGACACTCGCCTGGTCGTTCGACGGGTTGGGGTCGGCGAGAGCCCCGTCGACGACGGCCGACGCCGTGACCGCACCCCTCCCGGCGGGTGCGAGGCCGCTGATGCGAAAGGTCGTCGACTCACCTGCCGCAAGCGCTGCGAAGGAGCACGAGACGGTGGTTCCCTGCAGGGTGCACGCCGTGCTGTTCTCGTACAGCTTGTTTGGAGAGCCCGCGAGTTGCACCGTGAGCGAGGCCGAGCTCGGGTCCGGCCCGGCGTTCTGCACCCGTGCGTCGATCCAGAAGCTCTTCTTCGGCTTCACCCTCGTATCGGATGCGGTCAGTGAGACGCCGACGTCGGCGGAAGGAGGCGGAGGTGGCGGGCGGGTATCGACGTTTCGCAGCACGACGAGCCCATTGTTGTAGTCCGCAAGCGCAATATCTGGAGAGCCGTCGCCCGAGAGATCGCCGACCGCAAGCCCGTGCGGCTCGTAGTGGCTGGCGTAGGGGATGGAGTAGGGCTCCTCGACGGCGAGGCCTCCGTCCGACTGCTGGCGGTAGAGCCCTGCCCTGTTCCACCCGCCGTGGACCGTGACGACGTCCTCCCGTCCGTCCAGATCGAAGTCCGCCACCTCGACCGGTTCCGGTATGTCGTAGCTCGCGTAGCTGATTGGCGGCGCGAGGGTGCCGGACACGGTTTGCGGGAAGACCGCAAGGTGCGAGTTCGGCCGGTTGCCGCCGTTGCTCGCGACGACGTCGGTGCGGCCGTCGCCCGTCACGTCTCCGAGCGCGATTCCGTGGGTCAGCTCGTTCTCCTCGACCGAGTACTCGGAGGCGGCTCCGAAGCCTCCGCCGGGGAGCTGTGCGAGCACGCTCAGATTCGGGGAGAGCCCCTGTCCGGACATCACGACCAGGTCGTCTCGCGCGTCGCCCGTCACGTCGCCCACCTCGAGATCGTCGTAGCCGTCGTGTCGAGCGGCGTACTCCACCGGGGGCAGAAGACCGCCCGCTCCGTCGTTCAGAAGGACACTCACCGTGTAGCTGCCCCAGCCAACTGCCGCGACGTCGAGTCGAGTGTCGTCGGTGAGGTGCCCGAGTTGGACCTGCCGGCCGTCGCTCGTCGGATACATGACCGGGGCACCGAGACCGCCCGAAACGAGCTGAGGAAAGACCTGGACCCCAATCCCGTTCACGCCGAGCGCGACGTCGGCGAGACCGTCCCCGTCGAGATCGCCGATCCCGGCCGAGTCGAGCCAGTTGCCATAGCCGCCCGCGGTCGCGTACGACACGGGCGCAGCGAGGTCTCCGCTCGATGTCTGGGCAAACACCCAGAGCCGGAAGTCGCTTGCTGCATCGAAATCGAAGTTCGTCGTCAGCACGACGTCGTCGAGCCCGTCCCCCGTCACGTCGCCCACGTCGACCGCCGCCGGCGAGGAGCCGACGTCGATCGCCTGGTACGGATCGAACTGCAGTCCCGGCCCTGTCGCGGCGGCGACTCCGGTGGGGAGCAGCCCCACGAGCATGCTGAGTCCCGCCCATCGCCTCCCCGAACGCCGCATTGTCGGAACATAGTGAGGGAGTGCATCTCGTCAATCGCCAAGTGACAAGGTGTCAGTTGGCATTACGGAACGCCTTCTAAGGCACTAATCCTGTCGGTCGGCAGTCGCCACAGGCGCCGCGCAGGAGGACGTCATGGCCGCCGACTGCGAACCCGCGTCCGCCTGCGACCCGCTCGAGCGCAGCCTCGAGAGCGGAGTCCTCGAAAGGCTCGACCTTTCCACAGTCCTCGCACACGAGGTGGTGGTGATGCTCTCCGCCCGAGCGGGCGGGCTCGAAGCGGGCCACGCCGTCGCCCAGGTCGATCCGCTGGATGAGCCCGAGCTGATCGAGGCCCTCGAGAGCGCGATAGATGCTGGCGATGCCGACGCGGGCGTCCTCGGCGCGCAACCCGTCGTGGATCTCCTGTGCCGACACGCAGCATCCCTGGCGGTCGAGGAACTCGACGACGACCCTGCGGGCGTTGCCGCTCCTTCCGCTCGCGGCTCGGAGGCGCGCAAGAGCATCTCCGGTCCATGTTCCAGGCATAGACGATAATGATACCCGTTCTCAAAGACGTGCTATCTTGCGCCTCGATGCGGAGCCTCGGTCTCGTCTTCCTGATGTCCGTCGCGCTCGCCGGCTGCGGCGGCAGCCAGAGCGACGACCGTGAGACAGTCGTCGCCGCCTTCTATCCTCTCGCGTGGGCCGCCGAGGAGATCGGCGGCGACGAACTCGACGTGGTCAACCTGACGCCTCCGGGAGCGGAGCCCCACGACCTCGAGCTCACTCCACGCGACGTCGAAGAGATTCGCGACGCCGATGTCGTCCTCTTCCTCGACCGCGGCTTTCAACCGGCGCTGGAGCGGGCACTCGAAGACCGAAGTGGTGCCTCGATCGACCTTCTTTCCGGCAGGGAACTTGCTTCGGCGCCGGAGGGGGAAGAGGAGCTGCCGTTCGACCCCCACGTATGGCTCGATCCCTCTCGCTTCGCCGCGATGGCGAGCGCGATCGGCACGCAGCTCGACCGGGAGGGCGCGGGGGACCGGCTCGCGGCGCGCCTTCGTGCACTCGACGAGGAGCTCGAGGCCAGGCTCGCGTCGTGCGCACGGCATGAGATCGTCACGAGTCACGCGGCCTTCGGGTACCTCGCGCGACGCTACGGCCTCGAGCAGATCGCACTCACGGGGATTTCGCCCGAGGCGGAGCCGAGCCCCGGGGACCTGGAGAGACTGATCGAGGAGGTCGAGAAGAGCGATGCGACCACGGTCTTCTTCGAGACCCTCGTGTCTCCAAGGCTCGCCCAAACCGTGGCGCGTGAAGCCGGGGCGGAGACCGCTGTCCTCGATCCTCTCGAGGGGCTCACACCCGAGGCCCTCGCCGCCGGCGACGACTACATGTCCGTGATGCGCCGCAACCTCGCGGCGCTGCGCAAGGCGCTCGGGTGTCGCTAGCGGCCGAGCTCCGCGGCGTCTCGTTCGGTTACCGGTCCTTGCAGCGCGTGCTCGAGGACATCAGCCTGGGGATCGACGAAGGGGAATTCGTCGCCGTGGCCGGGCCGAACGGCGGCGGGAAGACGACGCTCGTCCGGGTGCTGCTCGGGCTCGAGCGTCCGACGGCCGGGAAAGCGCTTCTCTTCGGCGAGACGGCCCATCGCTTCTCCCGCCGTCGCACCCTCGGCTACCTGGCGCAGCGCTCGGAGCTCGGCGGCGACGCTCCCGCCACGGTGCGCGAGATCGTCTCTGCAGGTCGGCTCGCAGCAGGAGGGCTCATCGGACCGATGCGTAGGCGCGACCGTGAGCTCGTGGCGGAGGCGGTCTCACGTGTGGGGCTCGATTCGGTTGCGGACGTGCCGGTGCGGACACTCTCGGGCGGGATGCAGCAGCGCGCGTTCATCGCGAAGGCACTGGCCGGAGAGCCGGCGCTCCTCGTGCTCGACGAGCCCACGACGGGCGTCGACGCAGAGTCACAGGAGTCGCTTGCGGGGTTGCTCGACAGGCTCCACTCCGATCTCGGAGTCACGATCCTGTACGTCTCGCACGAGTTCGGTGCGGTCGAGCGCTTCGTCCAGCGTCTCGTCCTCGTTCGGCGGACCGTCGTCTTCGACGGGCCGCCGAGTGAGCTGCCGGGTGTCTGGCACGACCCCTCGCACACTCATGCTCCAGTCTGAGTTCATGCGCCTGGCGCTCGGCGCCGGCGCCGTCGTCGGCGTCCTTGCGCCGGCCGTCGGGTTCTTCCTCGTCCAGCGGCGGCAGTCCCTGATCGGCGACGGGATCGGGCATGTGGCCTTCGCCGGGGTGGCTGTCGGGATCCTTCTCGACGTCTCGCCGGTGCTCACCGCGCTCGTGGCGGCCGTCCTCGGAGGGGTCGCCGTCGAGCTCCTGCGCTCACGCGGCGGGGCAGCTGGAGACCAGGCCCTCGCACTCGTCTTCTATACGGGGCTCGCGCTCGGAGTCGTGCTCGTCTCGACTGCAGGCGCGCTGAACGTCAACCTCTTCCAATACCTCTTCGGCTCGATTCTCACCGTGACACGCACGGACCTCGTCGTCATCGCGACGCTCGGCGCGGTGGGGCTCGCGACCGTCGCCCTGCTCTACCGCGCACTCGTCGCGGCCGTGGTCGACGAGGAAGGCGCCCGCGTTGCGGGCGTGCCGATCGGAGCACTCAACGTCGCTGTCGCGACCCTGGCCGCGGTCACCGTAGCGCTGTCGATGCGCGTCGTCGGCATCCTGCTGGTCGCGGCGTTGATGGTGCTTCCGGTGAGCGCCGCGAGCCGCATCGCGTGGAGCATGCGTTCGACGCTCGTGCTCGCGATGGCGATCGGCCTCGGCTCTGCGCTCGTCGGGCTGACGGTCTCGTACTACGCCGACCTCCCTCCCGGAGGAACGATCGTCCTCGTTGCGGCATCGGCGTTCGCGGTCGCCGCGATCGCGGGTGCGGTCAGTAGGCGCTGACGGTCGTCAGGCCGCCTCCCGCTCGGCGTCCAGCGCGGCTCGTGGCAGCAGCCTGGTCGGCCGGAACGACCGGACCGGCCTACATCTGGTAACGGCACGGTGAACGGAGGTTTGAGTGAGTGGTCCCGCGGGAGAAACTCATGTTCGATGCGCTTCGCCCTGGTCGCCCGCCGCTCGACTCCGACGAACGACGCTCTCGCGGCGGTGCGCCTGAGCGACGGTCGCTGGGAGACGATGGCGCCCGAGGAAGCCCTCGAGGAACTGAGGCCGGGCGACGCCGCACTCGGGCGCCTCGACGTCCTGCCGACGCTCGACGGGGTGGACGACGGGCTGTGGGCGCTCGGCGCGCTCGCTGCGCGTGGGGTCACCGTCCTGAACGAGCCCGCCGCTCTGCTCGGCGCGCACGACAAGCTGCTCACGGCGCGACTTCTCCGCCGCTCGGGGATCCCGCATCCGCGGACGCTGCACGTGCGATCCGACCGACCGTTCCCCGCCGTCCGGACGCCGGTCGTGGTCAAGCCGCGTTTTGGCAGCTGGGGCGCCGACGTCCGGCGCTGCGACGACGACGCGTCGCTGATGCTGACTCTCGGGGAGCTTCACGACGCGCCCTGGTTCCGCCGCCAGGGCGCTCTCGTGCAGGAGCTCGTTCCGCCGCAGGGCTACGACTTGCGGATCCTCGTCGCCGGAGAGCGCACGGTCGGGGCCGTGTTCCGCGTCGCCGCCGAGGGAGAGTGGCGGACGAACATCTCGCTGGGCGGGGCTCGCCGCCCGGTCTCGGAGCTCCCGCGCGAGGCGTGTGCGATCGCTCTCGCGGCCGCCCACGCCTCGGGCGCGACGCTGGTCGGCGTCGATCTCCTTCCGCACGGGCACGGGGACTGGACGGTCGTCGAGATCAACGGCGCCGTCGAGTTCACGCACGAGTACGCGCCGTCCGGCGATATCTTCGCCGACGTCGCATTCGAGCTCGCACGTGTCGCCGTCGGGCAGAGCGCGGACGTCGATTCGCTCGCGACCGCTGCTGCGTAGACCCAGGATTTCGGCCCTGGCGCGCTGCTACACTCATGCGCGCGCGGCGGCGTAGCTCAGTTGGTTAGAGCAGCGGAATCATAATCCGCGTGTCGTAGGTTCGAGTCCTACCGCCGCTACTCGCACCTTCTTTTTCTCTTTCGTCCCAACCCGAACCAGGCAGAAAGAATGGCAACCGGAGTCCGAGTCGCGATCACGCTTGCATGCACCGAGTGCAAGCGGCGGAACTATCAGACGCAGAAGTCGAAGCGGAACTCGCCCGATCGGGTCGAGTTCCGTAAGTACTGCCGCTGGTGCGGGAAGCACACGGCGCACCGGGAGACCCGCTGATGGCACGCGAGACCCGGAGGCAGCGGCGCGCCGCGCGGGCGGCTTCGGGCGACGGCGCTACGACGCGCCGCGGCCGTCAGGCGCAAGTCCGTCCCGCGCAGCAGCCCGTCAAGCAGCAGACCGGACGGCGTGAGGCTCGCCAGCGCGGCCAGTTCGTGCGCGAGTCCGCCGCCGAGCTGAAGAAGGTCGACTGGCCGAGTCGCGCGCAGACTTTCCAGGGCGTCGTGGTCGTCATCATTGCCTGCGCGATCGTGGGCTTTTATCTCTGGGGCCTCGACCAGATCATCCGCCCACTCGTCGACCGCGTCTTGCTGTAGGAGAGCTCCGATGTTCCACTGGTACGTGATCAACACCTACTCCGGGCACGAGAACAAGGTGAAGGCCAATCTCGAGCATCGGATCGTCTCGATGAATCAGCAGCCCGCCTTCCGGAGGGTGGTCGTCCCGACCGAGCAGGTGATCGAGACGAAAGACGGCCAGAAGGTGCAGACGGAGAAGCGGGTCCTTCCCGGCTACGTGCTCGTGAACATGGCCATGAACGACGAGAGCTGGACGGTCGTCAAAGGGACGCCGGGCGTCACCGGCTTTGTCGGCGCCGGCTCGAAGCCCGTGCCTCTGTCACAGCCCGAGGTCGACCGCATCCTCCACGCCGGCGCTCCCGGCGGAGGGCAGGCGCAGAAGGCGCAGGTCGAGTTCTCACTCGGCGAGTCGGTGAAGGTGACGTCAGGACCGCTGTCCGACTTCGACGGCGAGATTGTCGACGTCAACCCGGACCAGCAGAAGCTGAAAGTGCTCGTGGACATCTTCGAGCGGCAGGTCCCGGTCGAGCTTTCCTTCGACCAGGTCAAGAAGATCGACTGATGGCCAAGAAGATTCTCACGCTGATCAAGCTCCAGATCCCCGGTGGGCAGGCGAACCCGGCGCCGCCGGTCGGCCCCGCCCTGGGTCAGCACGGGGTCAACATCATGGAGTTCTGCAAGGCGTTCAACGCCCAGACGGCCCAGGAGAACGGGCGCATCACCCCCGTCGAGATCACGGTCTTCGAGGACCGCTCGTTCACATTCATCACGAAGACGCCCCCCGCCGCAGTCCTCATCAAGGAGGCGCTCGGGCTCGAGTCGGGCTCCGGCGAGCCGAACCGCAACAAGGTCGGAAGGCTCTCTCAGGCGCAGCTGCGCTCGATCGCGGAGACGAAGATGCCGGACCTGAACGCCCGCGACGTCGACGAGGCGATGAAGGTCATCGCCGGAACTGCGCGGAGCATGGGCGTGGAGACTGATCTATGAGCGTTCACGGGAAGCGGTATCGCAACTCGCGGGAGCAGTTCGACCGCGAGCAGGCGTACTCGCCGCTCGATGCGGTACGTCTGCTCAAAGGCTTCGAGGGCGCGAAGTTCGACGAGACGGTCGAGGCGCACTTCCGCCTCGGCTTGAACGTCCGCCACGCCGACCAGCAGCTGCGCGGGACGATCATGCTCCCGAACGGGATCGGCAAGTCCGTTCGCGTCGCCGTGTTCGCCGAGGGTGAGAAGGCCCGGGAGGCGGAGCAGGCCGGCGCCGACGTCGTAGGCGCCGCGGATCTCGCGACTCGCGTCGAGGAGGGCTTTCTCGACTTCGACGTCGCGATCGCGACCCCGGACATGATGGGCGTGGTCGGGAAGCTCGGCCGCGTGCTCGGCCCCAGAGGCCTCATGCCCAACCCGAAGACGGGCACGGTGACGTTCGACATCGCGAAGGCGGTCCAGGACGCGAAGGCCGGAAAGCTCGAGTACAGGACCGACCGCGGCGGCAACGTCCACCTGCCGATCGGGAAGAAGAGCTTCGACGAGCGCGCGCTGCTCGAGAACTACGCCGCGCTCGTCGACGAGATCGTCCGTGCGAGACCCTCTGCGGCGAAAGGTCGCTACATCAAGCAAATCACGTTGACGACGACCATGGGCCCGGGCGTCCACGTCGACACGACCAAGACGCGCGATATCGCCGAGGAGTTGGCTGCAGAATCGGCTGGCGCCGATTCCGCGAGGGAGGTAGCCTCGGCGTAGATCGTCGACTAGACGCTCGTCGCCCAAGACAGCTGGCGGCCCGAACGGGCAGAGGTCCAGCCGAGGCGGTCCGAGGGACTCTTTCCCCAAGGACTCGCCTGCGGCGAGTCCTAGTCATTTCCGGAGAAAATGGCTCTGCGGAGGAATGACAATGCTGAAGACGGACAAGGAACGAATCGTCGCCGAGTTGGCCGCCGATCTCGGATCGGCGGAGACGCTCATCGTCGCCGACTACCGCGGGCTCTCGAACAAGCAACTCGAGAAGCTGCGCGACGTTCTGCTCGAGCACGGCGCCCGGTTCCGCATCGTCAAGAACACGCTCACCCGCCGGGCAGCCGAGCAGGCCGGGGCGGAGGCGCTGCTCGTATTGCTCGAAGGGCCGACTGCGATCGCGTTCATCGAGTCCGGCGGCGACCCGGCGGCCGTTGCCAAGGCGCTTGCGGCCACCGCGAAGGAGACGAATGTGCTCACGCTGCGCGGCGGGATCCTCGAGGGGAAGACGCTGACGGGCGAGGAGGTCGACCGGCTCGCCACGCTGCCGCCGATGGACGTCCTGCGCGGTCAGCTCGTAGGAGTCGTCGCCGCTCCGCTCACGCAGCTGGTGGCGCTCGTCTCGGCGCCGCTCCGCGACCTGCACGGTCTCATCGACGCGCGGATCAAGCAGCTGGAAGGCGCTTCCGGTGACGCAGAAGGCGCCTCCGCTGACGCGGAAGCGCTAGGCGAAGACGACGCGGAATCGACGGCCGCCGAAGCCCACGCTGGAGCTGATACGAAAACAGATGAATCGGACCTGGGCGATTCTGCGCCAACAGAATTGCCCGAAGAGGAGGAGTAATGGCAACCGACGTTTCGAAGGTGCTCGACACGCTCGGCAAGATGACCGTGCTCGAGCTCGTCGAGCTGAAGAAGGCGATCGAGGACGAGTGGGGCGTCACCGCCGCCGCTCCGGTCGCGGTCGCGCCGGCCGGTGCGCCCGCGGGCGGTGACGGCGCAGCCCCGGCCGAGGAGGAGAAGGACACGTTCGACGTCGTCCTGACAGCTGCCGGCGACAAGAAGATCCAGGTGATCAAGGTCGTCCGGGCCGTGACGAGCCTTGGCTTGAAGGAGGCGAAGGACCTGGTCGACGGCGCTCCGAACCCGGTGAAGGAGGGCGTGCCGAAGGAGGAGGCGGACTCCATCAAGGCGCAATTGGAAGAGGCAGGCGCGACCGTCGAGCTCAAATAGGCACTTGCCGCGTCGCGAAAAGCGCCTAGAACTCAGGTTTCGTGGACATCTAGGCACCTTCCGGCAGCAGCCGGGAAGCGCCTTGCTACACTACTTTCACGCAATGCTCCATCCGCTCCGAGGCGGTTGCGGTGGAGTGCGCTCGTGCGCTATCCTTCGGGGTTCCGCCGAGGCTTCGCCCGTCCAACCCTGCACGCAGTTAAGGGAGGCTTCCACATTTGAGCAGCGTTGCTGTCGCGCCGCGCGCGCGCAAGAGTTTTTCGCGCCTGAAGCACGTCCTCGACCTCCCCAACCTCATCGACATCCAGAAGGCGTCCTTCCAGTGGTTCATGGAAGCCGGCCTGCGCGAGACCATCGACGACATCTCGCCGATCGAGGATTACACGGGGACGCTCGCCGTCGAGTTCGGCGAGTACGAGTTCGGGGATCCGCAGTTCTCGATCCAGGAGTGCCGTGAGAAGGACCTGACCTACCAGGTCCCGCTCTCGATCACGGTCCGTTTCGTCAACAAGGAGACCGGGGAGATCCGCGAGCAGCGGGTCTTCATGGGCGACTTCCCGATGATGACGCCGTGGGGCACGTTCATCATCAACGGCACCGAGCGCGTCATCGTGACGCAGCTCGTCCGCAGCCCGGGCGCGTACCTGATGGAACCGAAGGACGCGACCAAGCAGGTCTTCATGGCCAACCTCATGCCGTCCCGCGGCTCGTGGCTCGAGGTCGAGATCGACAAGAAGGGCATCGTCTACGCCCGCATCGACCGTAAGCGGAAGCTCCCGATCACGACCTTGCTCCGGGCCTTGCCCGCCGAGGATCCGACGACCGGCTTCCAGCTCGACCTGAGCTCCAACGAGAAGATCCTCGAGCTCTTCGACGGCTCGGTCTACATTGCGAACACGCTCGAGAAGGACCCCTCGACACGCGAAGAGGAAGCCCTGATCGAGGTCTTCAAGAAGCAGCGGCCCGGCGAGCCGCCGACCCTCGAGAACGCGCGCAACCTGCTGCGCGCGCTGTTCTTCGACCCAAAGCGCTACGACCTGACGCGCGTCGGCCGCTACAAGCTGAACCAGCGGCTCGGCGTGTCGGTGCCGGACGACCTCCGGGTTCTCACGACGGAGGACATCGTCGCGCTCGTCAAGCGGCTCGTCGGACTCCCGACGATGCTCGGCGTCCCCGAGGACTCCAAGGACTACGCCGCGGACGGCGCGCAGCTCTCGCGCGACCCGATCCGGGGCGAGCTCGACGAGTACGAGGACTTCGGCAATCGCCGGCTGCGCACGACAGGTGAGCTGATCCAGGAGGCGTTCCGGGTCGGCCTCTACCGGATGGAGCGCGTCGTCCGCGAGCGGATGACGACCGAGGACGTCGACACCATCACGCCGCAGACGATCATCAACATCCGTCCCGTCGTCGCGGCGCTGAAGGAGTTCTTCGGCTCCTCGCAGCTCTCGCAGTTCATGGACCAGACGAACTCGCTTGCAGGGCTCACGCACCGCCGACGCCTGTCGGCGCTCGGAGCGGGTGGGCTCACACGCGAGCGCGCCCCGATCGAGGTGCGCGACGTGCACCCGACGCACTACGGGCGCATGTGCCCGATCGAGACTCCCGAGGGCCCGAACATCGGCCTCATGGGCTCGCTCGCCTCGTTCGCGACGGTGTCCGAGTTCGGCTTCATCCAGACCCCGTACCGCGTCGTCAAGGGCGGCAAGGTGACGGACGAGATCGTCTATCTGGACGCCGCCGAAGAGCGCCAGTTCACGATCGCCCAGGCCTCGGAGCCGGTCGACCCGAAGACCGGAAGGTTCGTGCACGACCAGGTCCTCTGCCGCTCGCGCGAGGGCGAGGCCGTGATGGCCTCTCCGAAGGTCATCGAGTACATGGACGTGGCGCCGGCGCAGATCGTCTCCGTCGCGACGGCGCTCATCCCGTTCCTCGAGCACAACGACGCGAACCGCGCGCTGATGGGCGCGAACATGCAGCGCCAGGCGGTGCCGCTGATGATCCCGCAGGCGCCCATCGTCGGCACGGGGATAGAGTTCCGGGCCGCCGTCGACACCGGCGACGTGGTTCTCTCGCGTAGCGACGGCGCGGTCATCGATGTCGACGCCGAGCGGATCGTGGTCGAGGGCCGCGGCTCACGAGACGAGTACCCGCTGACCAAGTTCATGCGGTCGAACCAGGGCACGCTCATCCACCAGAAGCCCGTCGTGCGCCTGGGCGACCGGGTGAAGAAGGGCGAGGTGCTCGCCGACGGGAGCTCGACGGACGGGGGCGAGCTCGCCCTCGGCGCGAACCTGCTCGTCGCGTTCATGCCCTGGGAGGGCTTCAACTTCGAGGACGCGATCGTCATCTCGGAGCGGCTCGTCCGCGACGACGTGCTCAGCTCGATCCACATCCACGAGTACGAGATCGACGCGCGCTCGACAAAGCTGGGCGACGAGGAGATCACTCGGGACATCCCCAACCGGTCCGAGGAGTCGCTCGCCAATCTCGACGAGCGCGGCGTCGTTCGCATCGGCGCCGAAGTCGGGTCCGGCGACCTGCTCGTCGGCAAGGTCACGCCGAAGGGCGAGACCGAGCTCACGGCCGAGGAGAAGCTGATCCGCGCGATCTTCAAGGAGAAGGCGCGAGAGGTGCGCGACACCTCGCTCAAGGTCCCGCACGGCGAGGGCGGCAAGGTGATCGGGGTCAAGACGTTCTCGCGCGACGGCGGCGACGACTTGCCGCCGGGCGTGAACGAGCTCGTCCGGGTGTACGTCGCCAAGAAGCGCAAGATCGCGGAGGGCGACAAGCTCGCAGGCCGGCACGGCAACAAGGGCGTGATCGCGAAGATCGTCCCTGAAGAGGACATGCCGTTCCTGGAGGACGGTCGTCCGGTCGACGTCGTGCTCAATCCGCTCGGCGTGCCGAGCCGGATGAACATCGGCCAGATTCTCGAGACGCATCTCGGGTGGGCGGCCGCCCATGGGGTCTTCCCCGACGGCGGGCCGGTGAACACCCGCGCGCCGATCAACGCCCCGAACCCAAGGGCCGTCGCGACGGCGGTGTTCGACGGCGCTACGCCCGAGGACGTCGACGACGCGCTCGTCGAGTGGGCGCGCGCGTCCGAGGACTCCGTCGCGATGACCGTCGACGAGAAGGCGCCGCGCGGCGAGCGCTGCTCGGGCAAGGTGACGCTCTTCGACGGCAAGAGCGGAGAGCCGTTCACACAGCAGGTGACCGTCGGCTTCATGTACATCATGAAGCTCCTCCACCTCGTGGACGACAAGATCCACGCGCGCTCGACCGGCCCGTATTCCCTCGTCACACAGCAGCCGCTCGGGGGCAAGGCGCAGTTCGGGGGTCAGCGGTTCGGTGAGATGGAGGTCTGGGCGCTGGAGGCCTACGGGTCCGCGTACACGCTGCAGGAGATGCTCACGATCAAGTCCGACGACACGATCGGGCGTGTCAAGGCCTACGAGGCGATCGTCAAGGGCGAGAACATCGCCGAGCCGTCGATCCCCGAGTCCTTCAAGGTGCTGCTCAAGGAGATGCAGTCCCTCGCCCTCGACGTCCAGGTGCTCTCCGACGAGGGCCGGGAAGTCGAGGTGCGCGAGGAGGACGACGAGCTGCTCCGCGCGGCAGAGGAGTTGGGCATCGATCTCTCACCAGGTTCGCTCCGCGCGGCCGCACGCCAGCCGACGGCCGAGGAAGTCGAGGAGGGCGGCGAGCGCAGCGACGAGGAAGGCGAGCTCGTGGTCGCGGCTGACGAGGAGCTCGGCGGTATCGAAGGCGAAGAGGGTCTCGAGGTCGCCTTGGAAGAGATTGCCGACGTCGAGGTCGAGGATTAGGGCGAGGCAAGCCTCGCCCCTACAGAAGAAATGAGGCGCTGACACACGTGATCGATATCAATGATTTCGACGCGATCCGAATCGGGCTCGCGTCGAGCAAGCAGATCCGCGACTGGTCGTCCGGCGAGGTCACGAAGCCGGAGACGATCAACTATCGCACCCTGAAGCCCGAGCGGGACGGGCTCTTCTGCGAGCGCATCTTCGGCCCGACGAAGGATTGGGAGTGCTACTGCGGCAAGTACAAGCGCGTCCGCTACAAGGGCATCATCTGCGAGCGCTGCGGCGTCGAGGTGACGCGCCAGAAGGTTCGCCGCGAGCGCATGGGCCACATCGACCTGGCGGCGCCGGTCTCGCACATCTGGTTCTTCAAGGGCGTCCCGAGCCGCATCGGCTACCTGCTCGACATCGCGCCGCGCGAGCTCGAGAAGGTCCTGTACTTCGCCGCCTCGATCGTGACCTCGGTCGACCGTGAGAAGCGCCAGGAGGACCTCGCCGACCTCGAGGACAAGGTCGCCGGCGAGACCGAGCGCATCTACCTCGACCGCGACGAAGCGCTTTCGGCGCTCGACGACCGCCTCGCACGCCGCCGCGACTACTTCGCGGCCGGCAAGGAGCGGAACTTCGACGAGGACGACGACTTCTGGGTCCGCGGCCTCTCGAACTGGGCCGAGGAGTCGGCGCTCCCGCCCCTCGACGAGGTCCGCGCGCTCGGCGGCGGCGTGTTCGTCGAGCTCGCCAAGAAGATCACGACGGAAGATCCACGACGCGTACGGGAGCTGGTCCGCCAAACGGCGACGCGGGACGACCGTCGCGTCGCGCCACGCGAGGTGGAGTCGGTGGCGGCGGCCGCGCTGCAGATCGTGGGCGCGCTCGCGCCGCTCCGCGCCGATCTCGAGAAGTCCTCGGGCTCCAAGAAGGGCGCGGTCACGAAGCACATGAACCGACTGCAGGACGCTCTGCTTCAGGGCGGGGAGCTCACCGGCGAGGACGCAGAGCTCGTCACCTCGGTCGACAAGAAGAACCTCGAGCGCGCCCGGGAGGTCGGCAACGGCCTGCTCGGCGACGTGCTTGAAGCCGTCGACCCCGAGGCGGAGGCGGCGACCGTACGCGAGCTCGCGTACGACCTCTGCTTGGTCGAGGGCACCCGCAAGGAGGATCTGGACGCCGTCACCCAGTGGGCGCTCAAGATCCGCGAGATGGTCGCCGACATCGACGTCCGTCGCGAGGACACTCGCGAGGCGGCGGTCGATGCCGTCCGCAGGCTCGAGCAGACCTGGCTCCTCTTCAAGGAGCTGGAGCCGAAGATGATCGTGGGCGACGAGCAGATCTTCCGCGAGCTGAAGGACCGCTTCGGTTCTCCGTATGGCTTCGGTATCTACTTCCGGGGCGGGATGGGCGCCGAAGCGGTGCGCGACCTGCTGCGCGACCTCGGTCTCGAGGAGGAGTCACAGTCGCTGCGGGAGATCATCCGAACCTCGAAGGGGCAGAAGCAGCAGCGGGCGATCAAGCGCCTCAAGGTCGTCGAGGCCTTCATCAAGTCCGGCAACAAGCCGGAGTGGATGATCCTCGAGGCGGTCCCGGTCATCCCGCCGGAGCTGCGGCCGATGGTGCAGCTCGACGGCGGCCGCTTCGCCACCAGCGACCTCAACGACCTCTACCGGCGGGTGATCAACCGCAACAACCGCCTGAAGCGGCTGCTCGACCTCGGTGCGCCCGAGATCATCGTCAACAACGAGAAGCGGATGCTCCAGGAGGCCGTCGACGCGCTCTTCGACAACGGCCGCCGTGGACGCGCCGTGACCGGTCCGGGGAACCGGCCGCTGAAGTCGCTCTCCGACATGCTGAAGGGGAAGCAGGGGCGTTTCCGCCAGAACCTGCTGGGCAAGCGCGTCGACTACTCGGGGCGCTCGGTCATCGTCGCAGGGCCGAACCTGAAGCTGCACCAGTGCGGCCTGCCGAAGCTGATGGCGCTCGAGCTCTTCAAGCCGTTCATCATGAGCCGGCTCGTCGAGCGCAAGGCCGT
>JBKPDR010000083.1:0-15725 GCA_046727975.1 Actinomycetota bacterium
TGTCTAGCACGCGACCGCCGAGCCGCAGCCCGCAGGCGAGGACGCGACGCCAACGTTGCACCGGCCCGGCGAGGTCGTGCGCACGCATTCTGCGGAGCTCGATTTCCAATCGGAGATCGAGGCAGTCGTCGTCGTCCGCGAGTGCTGATCTGGGTGTGGCTCCGCGGGTCTGAGCGGCGCCGCCACCGCGCTGGCGCTTTACCCTCACTAAACGCACGAATCGGTAAGGAGCGGCTCTTCGAACGGCGCTGTTCAGTGTGGTAAAAAGGGCGTGCGGGGTTTAGCGTGAGAGCGGAAACCCAGGAAGCCGCGGCGAACGAGAGAGCGCCTGTTCAGGCGGAAGAGGTAGCGGCGGTCGGCGCCGCCATCCGCTCCCGCAGGCGCCGGCGGGGTCTGTCTCTCCGCGAGCTGTCCCGGCTCACCGGCTTCTCGATCGGCTTCCTCTCCCTCGTCGAGCGGGGTCAGTCGTCTCTCGCGCTCACGTCGCTGTACAAAGTTGCCAAGGCGCTCGACAGCGAGGTTGCCGACTTCTTCCAGCCTAACGGCGGAGTCCCCGCGGAGCATCCCCCGCCGCACGTAACGCGCGCGGGCGAGCACACCAAGATCTCGATTGCAGGCTCCAACCGCACGTACCAGCTCCTCTCGAACCGAGCGCCGGATCGTGTGCTCGAACCGCTGCTCGTCACGGTGCAGCCGACCGAGAGTGTGGAGGAGCCCTACAGCCACGACGGCGAGGAGTTCGCCTATGTCCTTTCCGGCGAGCTGCTCTGCATTGTCGCCGGTACGCCACATCGTCTCAGGCCCGGCGACAGCATCTACTTCCCGGCCACCGTGCCGCACGCAATCCACAACGACACCGGAGAGCCAGCGCGCGTGCTGTGGGTGCTCACCCCGAGGCTGATCTAGCGATGGCCACGCGGGCCGCGGTCGACATCGGCGGTACGTTCACCGATCTCGTCCATCTCGAAGAGGGGACCGGGGAGGTCGGGCTGGCGAAGGCATCAACGACGCCCGGCCGCTTCGAGGACGGAGTCATGGAGGCGATCGCGGAGGCCGAGCTCGACGGCGTCGCGTTTCTCGCTCACGGAACGACCGTGATCATCAACGCACTCACCGAGCGCAAGGGGGCGACGACCGCGCTGATCACGACACGAGGCTTCCGCGACGTCCTCGAGATCCAGAAGGCGAACCGTCCCGACCTCTACAACCTTCTCTACGAGAAACCGCGGCCGTTCGTGGCCCGACGGCTGAGGCTCGAGGTCACGGAACGCGTGAGCTACAAGGGCGAGGTCCTGACGCCGCTCGACGAGGAGGATCTACGCCGCGCCGTCGCTGAAGCGCGTCGCCAAGGCGCGGAGGCGGTCGCGATCTGTTTCCTGCACTCCTACGCTAACCCCGTCCACGAGCGCCGCGCCGCCGAGATCGTGCGCGAGGAGTGGCCAGAGGCGGCGGTTACGGCCTCCCACGAACTCACGAACGAGTGGCGTGAGTACGACCGGACTTCGACCGTGGTGCTCGACGCGTACGTCAAGCCGGTGGCGGGCAAGTATCTCGCCGCGCTCGCGGACCGGCTCGAGGGAGCGCAGGTTCCCGCTCGGGCCCGCTACGCGATGCAGTCGAACGGGGGCGTCTCGCGCTTCGAGGTTGCCGCCCAGACGCCGATCAACCTCGTCGAGTCCGGGCCCGTTGGCGGCGTGATCGGCGCTGCGGCCATTGGCGAGCTGATCGGCGAAGACAACCTGATCACGCTCGACATCGGCGGCACGACCGCCAAGGCATCACTCGTCGAGCGCGGCACCGTCCGGCTCACCGGCGACTACCACTTCGAGCGCACGCCCGTGTTCGCCGGCTACCCGATCAAGATTCCGGTGGTCGACATCGTCGAGATCGGAGCGGGAGGCGGCTCGATCGCATGGATCGATCCGGCCGGGGCGCTCAAGGTCGGACCGCAGAGCGCAGGCGCCGACCCGGGGCCGGCCTGCTACGGGTGGGGCGGGACGGAGGCGACGGTGACGGACGCAAACGTGATCGCCCACCGGATCAACCCGGACTACTTCCTCGGCGGGCGGATCAAGCTCGACGTCGAGCGTGCGCGGGCCGCCCTCGCGCCCCTCGCAGAGTCGCTCGGCGTCGATCACGAGGACGCGGCGCTCGGAGTGATCCGGATCGCGAACGCCAACATGATCCATCTCCTCAAGCTCGTCTCGGTCCGCCGCGGGCGCGACCCCAGGGAGTTCGCGATCGTCGCGTTCGGGGGCGGAGGCTCGATGCACGCCTGTGCTCTCGCCGCGGAGCTGAGGGTCCCACGGGTGATCGTTCCGCCGTACCCCGGGCACTTCTCGGCCTGGGGCATGTTGGCGAGCGACCTACGCCACGATGCCGTGCAGACTCGCTTCACGCGCTCCGATGCGCTTCAGGCGGACGAGCTGGCCGGGCTCTGGCGAACCCTCGAGGAGCGGCTCCTCGCCACGTTCGCAGAGGAGGGATTGGACGCCGAGCAGGTGACGTTCGTGCGCTCCGCCGACATGCGCTACGCGGGCCAGGAGCACACGGTCAACGTCCCCATCTCGGATGGAAAGAACGGCGGCAGCGAAGAGGTCGAGCGGCGGTTTCACGAGCTGCACGATCAGCTCTACACGTTCCGCCTTACTTCGCCGATCGAGTTCGTCAACTTTCGGCTGACTGCCTTCGGCGCGGTGCGGAAGCCGGAGCTCCCCCGGATATCAACGAACGGAGATGCCCAGGCAGCGTTGAAGGGCACGCGCGACGTCGACTTCGACGAGCTCGGCAGGCAGGAGTCGCGGATCTTCGAACGGTCCCGCCTAGGGGCGGGCACCGAGCTCGAAGGGCCTGCCGTGATCGAGGAGCCAGCCGCCTCGACGGTCGTCTTCCCCGGCCAGAGACTGCGTGTCGACGAGTACGGGAACCTCATCATCGAGACGGAGGTCGCATGATGGCGGTCGCACCGGCGAGGGACATCGATCCCTTCACCGTCGAGATCCTGAAGGACGGGATGATCGCGATCGGCGACGAGATGTTCATCGCGCTTCAGCGCACCTCGAAGAGCACGATCATCTACGAGGTCCTCGACTTCGCCACGGGACTCACCGACGCAAAGGGGCAGCTGATCACGCAGGGGAACGGCGTCACGGGGTTCCTCGGCACGCTGACCTTCGCCGTGACGTACACGCTGGAGAAGTTCGGCGCCGACGGGCTGCAGCCGGGCGATGTCGTCATCACGAACGACCCGTACACGGGTGGCGGCACGCACCTCTCGGACGTCTCGCTCGTGGTCCCGATCTTCCACGACGGAGAGCTGGTCGCCTTTTCGGCCTCCAAGGCACACTGGACGGAGGTGGGGGGCAAGGACCCCGGATCGTGGACGACAGATGCGACCGAGGTCTTCCAGGAGGGGCTGCAGTTCCCGTGCGTAAAGCTCTACGAAGGCGGTCGTCCGGTAGAGAGCTTGATCGACCTGATCGAGGCGAACGTGCGGCTGCCGGACATGACCCTCGGCGACATGCACGCGCAGGCGGCGTCCCTCCGGCTCGGCGAGCGACGCTTCGTCGAGCTCTGCGACAAGTACGGCCTCGACGTCGTGCTCGGTTCGATCGAGGCACTCCTCGACTACGGCGAGAAGCTCACGCGCCTCGAGCTGCAGAAATTGCCGGAGGGTGTCTACGAGGCCGAGGACATGATCGACGACGACGGGATCGGTAACGGCCCCTTCCCGGTCCGTGTGAAGGTGACCATCACCGAGGACGAGTTCGTGTGCGACTTCACCGGCACGCACCCACAGGTGCCGGGCCCCGTCAACTGCACGCTCACCGGGCTCCACTCCGGGGTCCGGACGATCTTCAAGGCGATCACGGGACCCCAGATCCCCGTCAACGAGGGCTGCTTCCGGCCGCTCCAATTGATCTGCCCGCCCGGCACGATCTTCACCGCGGAACGGCCGGCGCCCGTTTCGACCTACTGGGAGACGATGGAGTACGTCACCGATCTCGTCTGGAAGGCACTCGCGCCGGTCGTGCCTCACCGGCTGCCCGCGGGGCACTTCCTCTCGGTCTGCGGGGTCGTGGTAGCGGGGCTTCACCCCGACACGAATGACCTGTTCCTCCTTGTGGAGCCCCAGGCGGGCGGTTGGGGTGCGGCCGAGGAACGCGGCGGCGAACAAGGGCTCATGTGCGTGGGCGACGGCGAAACCTACGTGATTCCGATCGAGGTTGCCGAGGCGCGGTACGGAATCCTCGTCGACCAGTACGCGCTCGACACAGAAGCGGAAGGCGGCGCGGGCAGGCATCGCGGGGGCCGCGGCTGTATCCGGGACTACCGAGCGGTCGCCGAGGAGGTGTTTCTGACGGCGACGTTCGGTCGCCACAAGTTCGCGCCGTGGGGCGTCGCCGGCGGGCTCCCTGGTTCGCGCAACGAGGTGCGCATCTTCCACAAGGACGGCAGGGAGGTCGTCCTCGGCAAGTGTGCCCGGTACCGGCTCGAAAAGGGCGAGGTCGCTCGGCTGATCACAGCAACTGGCGGCGGTTGGGGGCCGCCTCACGAGCGCCCGGTGGAGGAGGTGATAGACGACGTCAGGGACGAGTACGTGACCCTCGCCCACGCGGAGCGTGACTACGGAGTCGTGCTCGAGCCCGACACGCTCCAGGTCGTGCGGCTCGAAAGGAGAAGGTGATGAGCAAAGAAGAGCGGCCCAAAGGGGTCGCGTCCGAGGTCTGGGAAAGCCCGCTCGACCGCCGCGAGCTCCTCGTGAAGACGGCAGCAGTCGGCGGCGCCCTGGCTGCGTCCGGCGCGCTGGCGAGCCAGGTGGCCGCCGCGCCTCGCGCGGTTGCGCGCGTCGGCCGCCGCTCGCAGAGCAAGACCCTGTTTGTCGCCAACTACGGAGACATGCAGAACCTCGACCCGCACACGTCGAGCGCCGACACGGTGACCGGCGACATCCTCACGAATCTCTACGCGATTCCCGTCACCTTCCAGGTGCCCGCTCGGCTCGGCAGGGGCGGGATCCGCTACGCCGATCCGAACAAGTTCCGCGGCCAGGCGGTCCAGGGGTGGAAGTGGAACAGGAAGCGCACCGAGATCACGTTCACCGTGCGGAGGGGGCTGCAGTTCCCGGACGGGACGCCGCTCGACGCGGAGGCGATCAAGTTCAGCCTCGACCGCTGCCTCGGCGTGGCAGCCGTCGGCTCGTTTCTCTTCGGGATGATCGGCGTCACGAAGCCGGACCAGTTCGAGGTGCTCGACAGCCGCCGCTTCAAGATCATCCTTCCGAAGCCCTCGAGCCTGCTGTTCGGGAACATGGCCATGTTCTACGGCTCGGCCCTCCTCAATCCCAAGATCGTCAAGGAGAACGCGAAGACGGCGGATCCCCACGCGCAGGCCTGGCTGAAGACGCATGCGGCGGAGAGCGGCTGGTACACGCTCGACGACTGGGACGTCGGATCGGGCTGGACCCTCGCGGCCAACCCGGAGTTCTGGGAGCGGACGCGCACGAAGGAGATCCGGTTCCAGGTGATCCCGGACGCGCAGCAGCGCGAACTCCTGATCCGCTCGGGCAGAGTGGACATGGCACTCGGCATCCCTCTCAAGGACGTTGCGAGGCTCAGACGAGACGCGAACCTGAAGGTGCTGAGCGTCCCGTCGCGCGCCGTTGCCTGGGCGGGCTTCGACGTCACGGCGAAGCCGTTCGACAACAGGCTCGTGCGGCAGGCGGTCCTCTACGCGATCCCCTACGACACGATCATGCGCGAGGTCATGCGCGGCCAGGGCGTGCAGCTGAAGAGCCCGATTCCGATGGGAACGCCGAACTCGAACTTCCGCTACTGGCACTACGACACGGACTACGACAAGGCAAAGTCGCTGTTGGCGAAGGCCGGGTACCAGAAGGGATTCTCTGTCCAGCTCGACATCCCGGCCGGCAACCCGGTCGACGAGCAGACGGCCGCCTGGATTCAGCAGGGCCTGCAGAAGGCCGGGATCGACGTCTCGATCAACAAGCAGCCCGCCGCGGCGTTCACCGGCCAGCTCCAAGGGAAGAAGCACAAGTTCTGGTTCTCGTCGCAGTCCTGGATCTCGATCAACAACGATCCCCTCTACCACCTGTACTGGCTCTTCGCACAGGACTGCTGCACGTACGGCAAGTACCAAAACCCGAGGATCGTCTCGCTCGTCAACAAGTTCGTGAACCGGCCGCTTAACGACCCGGCGCGAATCCGGGCCGTGAACGAGGCGCAGCGGATCATCGTCAATGACGCTCCCTGGGTCTTCATGTTTCAGCCGCCGTGGATCGCTGCGATGCGAAAGAACGTGAAGGGCTTCGCCTACTACTCGACCGACCAGTTCATCCGGTACGCGGATCTGGTCAAGGCGTAAGGAGGCCGCGGGCGCAGAGCGAACCGGGTACGACGCGCGACCAGGCAGCAGGATGAAGCTGGGCTTCTACGTCGCCCGGCGCGTTCTGCTGCTGGTCCCGGTGCTCCTCGGCGTCACGTTCATCACCTTTGCCCTGACGCGGATCATCCCCGGCGATCCCGTGGCGTTGATCGCCGGTCCGTACGTCAGCCCGGAGCGGAAGGCCGAGATCCGCCGGGAGTACCACCTCGACGACCCCTTCTACGTCCAGTACATCGACTACGTCCGAGACCTCCTGCACGGGGATCTCGGGACGTCGCTCGTCTCGGGCATCTCTGTGCAAAGCGAGCTCTCACGGCGGTTGGCCGCGACTTTCGAGCTGACCACGTTCGCGCTGCTGATCGCGCTCGCGCTCGCCATCCCCCTCGGCCTCCTCGCCGCGCTCAAAAAAGACACGTGGGTGGACGGCGCAGCCCGGATTCTCGGCACCGCCGGCATCTCCATCCCGGTCTTCTGGGCGGGGATCATGCTCTCGTACCTCCTCTTCTACAAGTGGGAGGTCGCGGCTCCGCCGTTCGGCCGCATCGATCCGCAGGTGGAGCCTCCCGACCACGTCACCGGGCTCTACCTGGTCGACTCGATCCTGACCTGGAACTGGGAGGCGTTCTGGTCATCCCTCCAGGCAATCTGGCTGCCCGCGTTTGTCCTCGGCTTCTCGGTGATGGCGCCCGTGATGCGGATCATCCGCCAGGGAATGATCGAGGCACTCGACTCGGCGCCGGCAACCGCGCTGCGGGCGCTCGGAGCCCGCCGTGCGAGTGTGATCCGGCACTGCCTGAAGAACGCCATGCTGCCGGTGACGACGATGGTGGCCATCGTCTACGGCTACCTGCTCGGCGGCTCGGTGCTCGTCGAGACGATCTTCTCGTGGCCGGGCATGGGCCTCTACGTCTACAACTCGATCTCTTCGAGCGACTTCCCCGCCGTCCAGGGCTTCATCCTCTACGCCACGACGATGTACGTCGTCGTGTTCCTCGTGCTCGACCTGCTGTATCTCGCCCTCGACCCCCGGGTGAAGTACTGATGGTCGACGTCAGCCTCCCGGTTTCGCCACGAGCTCCGGAAGGCCTTCTCACGACGGTGGCGCGGCGCCTGCTCCGAAACCCGGTCACGCTGGCCGGTCTCCTCATCGTCCTCACTGTCGCACTGCTCGGCCTACTCGCTCCCCTCATCGCACCGTACGGTGCGACCGAGGGCAATCCCGACGCGACGCTGCAGCCCCCGTCCTGGGACCACCCGTTCGGGACCGACGCGATCGGCTTCGACATCTTCTCGCGGGTCCTCCACGCGGCACGTCTCGACCTCGGCATCGCACTGGGTGCGGTCGGGATCGCTTTGCTCGCCGGCTGCCTGCTCGGGGCCGTGGCCGGGTTCTTCGGGCGCTTTACCGACGAGGTGATCATGCGCGGCTGCGACATGCTTTCCGCCTTCCCGAGCTTCATCCTCGCGCTCGGCGTCGTCGCCGCCCTCGGAGCCACCATCCCGAATCTCATCTTCGCCATCGCCCTGGTCAACGTGCCGGTGTACGCGCGGCTGCTGCGCGCACGAATGCTCAGCGTCCGCGAGGCGCAGTACGTGCGCGCAGCGACGGCAATCGGCTGCTCTCGGAGGCGGCTCATGTTCGCGCACGTCCTGCCGAACTCGATGGCGCCGATCTTCGTTCAGTCGACACTGCAGGCCGGGTACGCGATCCTCGAGGCGGCAGGTCTCTCCTTCATCGGCCTCGGCGTCCGGGTTCCCACCGCAGAGTGGGGCGTGATGGTCAACATGGGCCTTCAGTACGTGATCTCCGGCGAGTGGTGGATCAGCTTCTTCCCGGGGATGGCCATCGCCGTCACGGTGATGGGCTTCAACCTGATCGGCGACGGCCTGCAGGACCTGCTCGACCCCAAACGCAGATGAGCCGGCCCGGAGAGTCTCTGCTCGAGCTCCGAGCCGTGCGAACCTACTTCGACACTCCGGAGGGCACGGTGAAAGTTCTCGACGGGCTCGACCTGGAGGTCGGGCGCGGACGCATCCTCGGCCTGGTCGGCGAGTCGGGCTCGGGCAAGTCCGTGACTGCGTACTCGATCATGCGCCTGGTACGACCTCCGGGTCGGATCGCCGGGGGCGAGATCCGCTTTGCGGGGCGAGACTTGCTCGCGCTGCGCGAGCCGGAGATGCGGAAGGTGCGGGGGAAGGAGATCAGCATGATCTTCCAGGACCCACGCGGCTTTCTCGACCCGGTCACCCGAGTCGGCTCACTCCTGGCCGAGATCTACCGGACTCACGAGGGGGTTTCTCGGAAGCGGGCGAGAGCACGGGCTCTCGAGATGGTGAGCACGGTCGGGCTCCCTGCCCCGGAGCGCGTGATGCGCTCGTACCCACACGAGCTATCGGGCGGGATGGCCCAGCGGGCCATGATCGCGCTCGCGCTCGCGTGCTCCCCGGAGCTCCTCATCGCGGACGAGCCGACGACTGCGCTCGACGTCACGATCCAGATTCAGATCATCCGCCTGCTCGCGAATCTGCGCGAGCAATTCGGGCTGACGATCATCCTCATCACCCACAACCTCAACGTCGTCGCCGAGGTCTGCGACGACGTTGCAGTCATGTACGCCGGCGAGATCGTCGAGCTCGGCCCCTCGACGGAGATCTTCGAGCGGCCTCGGCACCCGTACACCGTGTCATTGCTCCGAGCGCGTCCGACGATCGTCCGCGGTGAGCGGCTCGCGGACATCCCAGGACGAGTACCCGATCTGCTCGATCCTCCCACCGGTTGTCGATTCTCGCCGCGCTGCTTCATGGCCGAGAAGGTCTGCTCCGAAGAGGCTCCGGCGCTTCGCGTGCTCCGGCCCGGCCACCGCTCGCGTTGCCACTTTGCCGAGCGCCTGGAGGATGCAGCGGCGTGACCGAAGCGTTGCTCGCCGTCGAAGAGCTGACGAAGCATTACCCCGTCCGCATCGGCGGCCGGCGTGCCACGCTGCACGCTCTCGACGGAGTGTCCTTCGAGATCCTTCCCGGTGAGACCGTCGCGCTCGTCGGTGAGAGCGGCAGCGGCAAGTCGACCGCGGCGCACTGCATCCTGCGGCTGGAGCGAGCCACATCCGGCGCGGTCACGTTCGAGGGCGAGGACGTGACGACGGCTCCGCGAAGCCGCCTGCGTGAGATTCGCCGGCGCCTCCAGATCGTCTTCCAAGACCCGACCGATTCCCTGAACCCTCGCCGGACTGTCGGTGCGACCGTCGGCGAGCCGCTGAAGGTGCACGAAATCGCGAGCGGGGTCGACGCGCGGCGCCGGGTCGGCGAGATCCTCGAGCTCGTCGGGCTCCAACCCGACGTCGCTCGGAACTACCCGCACCAACTGTCGGGTGGCCAGCGCCAGCGCGTGGGCATCGCGCGAGCGCTCGTCACCGATCCCTTGCTCGTCGTGCTCGACGAGCCGACGTCGGCACTCGACGTATCGGTTCAGGCGAAGCTGCTCAACCTGCTCAACGAGCTCCAGGGCAAGTTGCGCCTCTCGTATCTCTTCATCACGCACGATCTCGGTGTCGTTCGCTATATCGCCGACCGCGTGCTCGTCCTCTACGCCGGCCAGATCGTCGAGGCGGCGCGGACCGAGCGGCTGTTCGAGCGTCCCGTGCATCCGTACACGCGTGCGCTGCTCGAGGCCGTGCCCGTGGACTCACCTGCGCAGCGCGCAGAGCGACCCCTGCCCCGCGGGGAGCCCTACGCTCCGATCGATCCCGCGCCCGGTTGCCGCTTCGCCGGCCGCTGCCCGTGGGCAGCGGAGGAATGCCTGGCTCCAGTCGCCTTGCGGGAGACCGACACGCGCCACAGCGCGCGCTGCACGGGCTGGTTCAGTGGGCGCGTTCCGGAGCCGGGAGGGCTGGACGTCGGCACCACCGCCGGGATCGGCGAGAAAGGATGACGCGATGAACGAAAGGTGCGCACGCGTGCAACGAGCCACCGCGGAGGAGGGCTTCGACTGTCTCCTCCTCACGTCGCCCCCGAGCGTCGCGTACACGTCCGGCTTCCACGCGAAGCCGTACGAGCGGTTGATCGCCGCCCTGGTCCCCGCGGACGGGCCCGTACGCCTGGTCGTCCCCTCGCTCGAAGAGGAGGCGGCGCGCGCCGCGACCGACGCCGAGACCCAGCTCCACGTGTGGCGCGACGAGGAGGGCCCAGCGGCTGCTCTCACGGCCGCCTTCGAGCGGCCGGGCTTGCGCGTCGGCATCGAGAAGGCGCATCTGACCGTGCAGTACGTCGAGCTTGTCTCGTCCCATCCGGGGGTCCGGCTCGACGGCTGCGACGCCCTCATCGCGCGACTGCGCATGACCAAGGATGCCGACGAGCTCGAGCTCCATCGGCGCGCAGCGGCCGTCGTCGACCGCGCCCTCGCCCGTCTCGGAGCGGAGATCGGACCGGGCAGAACGGAAGCGAGCCTCGTCTCTTCTCTCACGCAGATCCTGCGTGCGGAGGGCGCCGACGAGGTGGGGTTCGCCCCCGCTGTGCTGGCGGGTGAGAACTCGGCGTTACCGCATGGCTCTCCCGGGAACCGCGAGCTCGCCTCGGGCGACCTGCTGATAGTGGACATCGGCGCCGCGGTGGGCGGCTACCACGCCGACATCACGCGCACCTACGTCGTCGGGGGCGAGCCGGACCCACGCCAGCGTGAGCTTTTCGAGATCGTGCGCGACGCCCAAAGAGCCGGAATCGCCGCCGCCAAGTCGGGCACGCCGTGCCGGGAGGTCGACCGCGCAGCCCGCTCGGTGATCGAGGCCGCCGGGTTCGGCGCGAACTTCGTGCATCGCACCGGCCACGGCCTCGGGCTCGAGGTGCATGAGCCGCCCTCCCTGCACGCGCGGAACGACGAAAAACTCCCCGAGGGTGCCGTGATCACCGTCGAGCCCGGGGTCTACCTCCCGGGCTACGGGGGCGTCCGCATCGAGGACGACCTCGTGGTCACGGCCTCAGGGCCAGAGGTTCTGACGCGAGCGCCTGTCGGCCTCGACACCGCCTGAACAGCGCAGTTCACAATCAAGCGGTCCACGTCTGGCATCGGGAAGGACCCCCGCCGCTTCGGGGGCGGGCGTCGACTATCGTCCGTGTACGCTCGAGGTGTCCCGTGCGAACTTCGCGACGGCGTTGGCGACCGCGTCGCCGAGTTGGTCGAGGGCGGTGGCGCTGACGTTGGAGAGCGTGTCGCACGGACGGTGATAGCAGGCGTCGTATGGTTGCCCTGCGCGGCCGCCGAAAACTGCAGCCTGGGCGGCCGACTTCAGACCCGCCGCGCCGCTGAACAGACCGCCGACAGGGATGCCCGCGCGCACGAACGGAACGTGATCGGAGCCGCCGCCGCGAATCTCCCGGTAGGGCAGCTTCCGCGCGACGAAGTACTGGGTGAAGACCCGTTCGATGGCCCCGGATCCTGCGGGGAGCCTTGACCGACCGCGCGACGATGCCGAACCGTCGCCGTCGTAGACGAAACGGACGAAGTTCGGCGACCCGACCATGTCGAAGTTGAGGTAGAGCGCGATCCGCCGCCGCGCGCCCCCCGAGAGGTGCCGGAGGTAGTAGCTCGAGCCCAGGAGACCGAGCTCCTCCGCACCCCACCAGGTGAAGCGGAGCCTGTTCCGGGGCTTCTCCTCCGCCAGCTGCTCGGCGACTTCGAGGATGACAGAGGACCCACTCCCGTTGTCGTTGATCCCCGGCCCACGGTGGACGCTGTCGAGGTGCGCTCCGACGACGACGACGTTGCCCGGTTTGCCCGCGCGGCTCTCGGCGATCACGTTCCGCGTCTTCCGACGCTCGGCGATCATGTCCGTCGTCAGCCTCACCGTGACTTCGGTCAACCCCGCGCGGAGCCCATTCCGAAGGGCATTCCCTAGCGCGAAGCTCGCCCCGAGGACCGGGAGGGCGACCTGGGGCGGCCCGAGCGTCCCGGAGAAGGGCCCGCGCCGGTTCTCGTTCCCTTCGTTGAACACGACAACGGCGCTCGCGCCCGCCGCGAGCGCGTTCGTCACCTTCCGCCTGAACGTGCAGGCCCCCCGTTGCACGAGCGCGACGGCTCCCTTGGTGAAGCCCGCGAAGTCCGAGGTCTCGCAACCGCTCGTCGAGGCGTTCGGCCTCGGGCTCGGCACGAGCAGGTCGACCGCGGCCACGGGCGCCTCGATCTGGTCGCTCCCGGAGTAAGCGAGGGTGGAATAGTCGCGCTCCGCCCGGTACCTCCACGCGGCAGCGCCGACTGGGCGCAGCGTGGGAGGTGAGCGGTCGACTACCAGCGGAATCACGAACTCCTGGAGACGGACGCCGTAGCCGGCGGCGCGCATGCGCGCTGCGACGTAGCGCGCGGACGCGTCGTAGCCTGCCGTTCCCGCGAGGCGATTACCGCCGTGGCGCTCGGCGATCGCCTGAAGCGCCGCGAGGTGCTCTCGGACGCCGGCAAGCGGGACCTGGACCTCAGGGCGCTGCCTCGCCGAATGAGGACCGACCGAATCCACGGCGGCCGTCCCGGCGCCGGCGAGCATCGCGAGCGAACCGACCACGAGCGCGGCGGACTGCCCTAGGCGAGGAAACGTCACCGGCTGACGATCAGCGCCTCAGGCGCCGGCAACGGCGTACAGGCGCCATTCTCCCGGCACTCCCTTGAGCTCGTGCGAACCACGGTCTTCGAACTCGAGGCCGGAGCCTGCGACCAGGTCCTTGACGGTGCTCGAGGCCAGGACCTCGCCGGGTCCGGCCTTCGCTGCCACGCGCGCGCCCGTGTGAACGGCGATTCCGCGGATCTCCGATCCGGCCAGCTCGAGCTCTCCCGTATGGAGGCCGAACCGAATCTGGAGGCCGAGCGACCGTGCTCCCTCCCGAATCGAGACAGCGCACGCGACTGCGCGAGCGGGGCCGTCGAACGTGGCCAGAAAGCCGTCGCCGGCGGTGCTCAGCTCGCGGCCTCGAAAGCGGCCGAGCTCACGACGCACGAGTGAGTTGTGCTGCTCGAGCAGCTCCCGCCAACGACGGTCACCGAGGTCCGCAGCGAGCTCGGTGGAGCCGACGATGTCGGTGAAAAGCACCGTCGCGAGGACGCGGTCGAGTGCCGGATGGGGCCGCACGCCGGTCAGGAACTCCTCGATCTCGTCGAGGGCCGCATCCTGATCGCCGAGCCAGGGCATGTGATCGCTGCCCGGCAGCTCGACGATCTTCGCGCCCGGGATCCGCTCGCCCACGTACCGGCTTGCCTCCGCCAGGACCTCGTCGGCGCGATGCAGCACCAGGGTCGGAACTCGAATCGCCGGCAGCACGTGCCGAATGTCGATCATCGCGCTCATACGCGTCAGCGCTGCGGCCGCGGCGGGGCTGGCGGCGCGAAGAGCGGCCCGTGTGTGCGCCTGCACGAGCTCCTCGTCGTCCGCGATCGACGGGCCCAGCTGCTGCAGCAGCGCGCGAATGAGCTCGACCCCCCAACCCTCGAGGATCGACCTCTCAAGCTCTTCGATGACGTCGTCGGTTGCTCCGAGCGGATAGTCCGGGGCCCACCTCGTCCTCGGCGCGCTGCCCGCCATCACGAGAGCCTGCGTCCGCTCGGGGTACGTAGCCGCGAAGAGCGCGCACATCGCTCCCCCTTCGGAGTGGCCGAGCAGCGCGGCTCGCTTCGCCCCCACGACGTCCATCACGGCCCGCACGTCGTCCATCCGCGTCTCGAGTGTCGGAAGGTCGTCGGGCAGGACACGGTCCGAGAGCCCCGTCCCCCGCTTGTCGAACAGGATCAAGCGGGAGAACGAAGCGAGTCGCAGATAGAACCGCCTGATCGGCTCGATCTCCCAGCCTGCGTCGAAGCTCTGCACCCACCCGTGGACGAGGACGAGATCGAGCGGGCCCTCGCCGACGACCTGGTACGCGATGTTGACGTCACCGCTCTTGGCGTACCGCGTCTCCGGAGGCATACGCCTCAACTATTGCTGCAACGACGACCGAGGGAAAGCTCTTCGTCGCCGGAGGTGGTACTCATCCTGCCGCACTTGCCCGACGCACATTGGCAGCTCGTGGCTACATCGTTTCATTGATCAGGTTGAGGATGTTGCCGTCAGGATCTTTGAACCACACGGCCTTGAACTCGCCCGACAAGTGCACATCGCCCTCAAGCGTCGTGTCCGGCAGGTCCCCGTAGTGCTCGAATGTGACACCCTTCGATTTGAGCTCCTCGACGACTGCGTCGAAGTCATCGCCGACTGCCCAGGAAGCGGCGGTGGCCTGGTTAGTGCCCGCGTACTCAGACGGGTAGACCAGCACCACCGAGTTCCCACTCTTGTAGAGGATGCCCCCCGGAGGCTCCTGAACGGGCGTTAGACCGAGGGTATTTTCGTAGAAGTCCCGTGCCCGTTGCAGATCGCTCACCGCGAGCGTGGCTGCAGCGTCCTTTCCTCCCAGCATGCCAGCTCCCTTCCTCGTTGGACTCGCGGAGCATATGCGCAGTGGCCGGCCCAGTGGGGTTGGTCACTGCAGGTGCAGGAACACGATCCGAGAAGACAACGGCTCAAGCCACGAACATGCAGTTGGAACAGAAGTCTCGTCCGTGGAGACAACAGAATATGGAGAATTGCAGGACTTTTATGAAGCATCCGGGCTCGGGCTGGTGGCTCCGGCTGGCAATCAGGAGAGGCACATCTCTGACGTAGCGCAACAAGATCGCATGAACTTGCCTTCGGCGCGTCTGAGCGACACTCCCCCGTCTACCGCCAGCGACGACCGGATCCAGCGAGGTACTGCCCGTAGCCCCGAAGTGCCGCTGCCGAGGTCAACGCCTGGTAGGCGAAGAGGTAGCCGAGGAAACCGCCCTTGTCGGGTTGAGGATGGATGTCCAGAGTGCGAAAGACGTGGCGTGCCTGCCACACTCTGCATGAGACCGAACACCGCGAGGGTCATCGGGAGGAGCAGCATCGACCACCAGCCGACGATCAGCGGGTAGCCGAAGAGGAACAGAATGACTCCCGGCACCCAGAAGAAGACGATCCCGATGTCGAGGAAGGGTACGAGGTAGTCGATCCCGGCGACGAGCTTTGCGAGAACGCGGGGTTGCTGCGGCGGCGGATGCGTGCGCAGGCCCTCGAGCATGCCCCGTGCCCAGCGCGAGCGTTGGCTCAGCAGCCGGTCGAGCTTCTCGGGGACGACGGTGAAGCCGAGCGCGAGTGGCTCGTACTGCACGATTCCCCGAGATCCGAGCATCGCCCAGGTGAGCACGATGTCCTCGCCGATCGCATCGGGCCAGCCACCGACCGCCCGCAGGTCGCTCGCCCAGTAGCCCGAGAAGGCTCCCTGGGCGACGAGAG
>JBKPDR010000084.1:0-16464 GCA_046727975.1 Actinomycetota bacterium
GCCCAGAGGGCGGTTGCCGCGACAGCCACGAGCACGATCAAAAGTCGTCTCATTCCTCTCCCCTCTCTCTTGCCGCATCGCGTCGCGGGTCTAAGACATCACTCCCCCGACCCTGCGTCGCGCAACAGCTTCTAGCTTAGAACTTCGTGATGCATGACACAAGTCACGCGGGCGATGCCGCCGCTATGCGTGCGCCGGCTCGAAGCGGAGCTTTTCGACCTTCTTCGGCTCTCGCTCGCTTCACGAAGGAGCCGCGAGCCGGCGACGGAGCTGACGTCGGAGCGCTTGTACACCACGAGCGGGGACGCTACTCGTACGCGTGCGCATAGCCGTTTACAAGTCAGGCTCGCGGGACGGGCGCGATGACAGAGCTCGTGCTGCAGAGAGTGTCCCGTAGGGCCCCATCGGAGCGCGAGTCATGGAGGATCGCCGGGCATTGCTCCCGAGGTAGGTGGGACCGCTGGGTCAGGCCCCCAAGCAGACAACTAGCCAGCGTGTCGTTTGGGAGCGCTTTATGCGAGGCCGGGTGCCGATGGTGGAGCCGGCGCGTTGCACATACCGGTCGGCTCGCCGTAGAATCGGCATGTTCCTGACGAAAGGATCACGTGCCGACCTGGCTTTGGATCGTCATAGTCGTCATCGTTGTGTTGGCCCTCCTTGGCTACTTTGGCCGGGGACGCCTCTCTAGGTAGCTGCCCCCGTCTCAGTTTGTTCGGTCAGTCGCTTCGCGGCGACTAAATCAATGTCTTGATCTAACCATCGGATTCCCGCAAAAGGAACGCGACCCGTCGGCCCTCCGGAGTCTCGCTTGAACACTGGTTTTGCGGCGACTCGGGCGTCCGCTCCAGACCGATTTGGCTTCAATGCTGGGCTTGCGGACTCAGGGGTTATCAGGGTGCCACGGGATGCGAAACCCGAGTCTGGCTTGATTAAGCGAAAACAGGGTGCCAAACACCAAGGGTGCCGATGACGGCACACTTGCGCAGATTCCGCTTGATGCTGGGTTCGCGACCTCTGAGGTGCGAAAGGCCGTCGGGGTGCCGAAAGACAGCAGGCGGGCGAGGTCGCCAGTGAGCCGCTACGCTCGTTCGCGCGCAGAGCCGTGCTGAGGCGTCGGATCGGCGCCGGTTATCACGCCGCCCGGATTGCCACCGGCTGCGACTCGTTGCGACCGCTCGGCTCCATTAACGCTCCATCGGGCCAACGTCGGGCTCATCTCGTTATGGCGACGCACGGGGGTTGAACTCGAACATGCCACGGAGTTGTGCGACGGTCAGGCTGTCGGGAAGCGTCTTCATCGCTGCGTCGCGTAGCCGTGCAGCCGTCCGAGAACGGACTTCGGCCGTGCGACCCGAGCGGCGAGACGCGCGAACCGCCGCGTTCGCCCTCCGGATCCGCCTCCGCTCGTACTCGCGAAGGGTCTCCTCCGGTTCGCGCCTCTCGGCGGCGCAGAGGCCGAGCACGACCGCATCCTCGAGCGCCTGCGCGGCGCCCTGACCGATGTTCGGCTTCATCGGGTGGGCGGCATCGCCGAGCAGCGTCACGCGACCGCGGCCCCAGCTGCGGCGTGGTCGCCGATCGTAGGTAAAGGTCGGCTCGATCGCCTCCGGTTCGGTCGCGTCGATCAAAGCCGGGATCGGGTCGAACCAGGTGCCGTAGCGGCGCAGGAACTCCTCACGCGGTCGCGCGGGCGCCGGCGCCCCTTCGGGCACGCTCTCGAAGCAGTACCAGTAGATGCGGCCGTGTCCGGCAGGGCCGAAGCCAAAGCCGCCGCCGACACCCCAGACCTCGACGAAGCGGTCGCCGATCACAGCCTCGTTGAACGAAGTCCCTGCGCGCCAGGCGCGATGCCCGCCGTAGCGCGGTGGCTCCTCGCCGAAGAGCGATGTCCGAACGGCTGACTTGATCCCGTCCGCACCGACGACGATGTCGCCGGTGATTGGCTCGGCGCCGTCGATGAACGCTCGACCATCCTCGTTCGCGCCTACGCAAGCTGTGTCGAGGCGCAGGCGCTCGATGGGAACAGCCGCCAGCATCACGTTTTGCAGCGACGAGCGCAGCATCCCGTACGTCTCCCATCCGTGCGCCTCGTAGTCGATTCGCGTCAGCAGCTCGCCCCGTGGATTCCGGATCTCGGCCTGCCTGACCCTCGCTCCGTGCGCTTCGACACCGTCACGAAGCCCCAGGAACCCAAGCGCGGTGACCGCGTTTGCAGAGATGACAAGGCCGAATCCCGCCTCGCGAAGCTCTGGCGCGCGCTCGAGCACGATCGACTCGCTGCCAGCGCGCTCGAGCGCGATCGCGGCCGCCAGTCCGCCGATACCCGCTCCGACGACAACTGCCCGCACGCGCGCAGCGTACGTCGCCAGCGCCGCTGCATCGAGCGTGACGGAGCGGTAGGAGCGCGTCTCCCGTTATGGAGCCGTAAGTCGGAAGCGGGCGTATTCGCGGCCTCCGACGAGCGCACGGCCTTTCCAGTCCTTCCCGTCCTGCTCGAGCACGTCGACGAAGCCCCTCAGGAGGCGGCGATACCGCAGTTCGTTCCCGACAACATCAAAGGCTGCGCGAATGGGGCCCAGCGTCGTCCAACCGCGGTCGCCCGCCACGATTTTGCGAACGCCGAAGAGCGGCGGCAAGAGGCCGCTCTCACGACGGACACGCCATACGCCGTCAAGGCCGTGCACTAGAGGGCCGAGGCATTTCGGACGCGAACTCGCGTCTTGCGCACTCGGGGCAGAAGGGCAGGAGCTCGCCGCAGACGTCGGACCAGAAGCCCCACCGTTCCTTGATCGCCGTGAACTCGTCGACTTTCCGACCGCACTCCTCGCAACGGATGCAGGCATCGAGCACGGCGGAATGTATCCGATTGCAGGCGGTCGAATTGACGCGGACGGCGGCCGCCTCTGATGTCGACGGTGGATCAAACCGTGCCTCCGATCGCGACGTAGTCGTCAGATAGTCGGCGTTTTGGTCTCCCCTTGCGCCGGCCCCGATCCTAAAGCCGAAGATCCGAAGCGCGACCGCCAGCCGACCCACTTGGGAGTCCCAACGACTCGTCTCTCAGGTGCCGATAGACGGTGGGTCTCGACTGCACCGACTCCCAGACTCAGAAGGGCCGCCCGAAGGCGGCCCTTAAAGCTCGTTCACCTACTTCGTGTCGTTAACGCACTGCTCTCAGTGTGTCATCGACAAACACCCAGCCGTGACCTGTCGCCTCGAGCGTACACCCGGACGTTCCCATCTCCCAGCACTCTTCGTCCGGAACGCCCGTGCGGAAGGTCGTCACAACACGGTCTGGTGGGATAGGGGTCGCCGCGTTTTCGAGCAGCACCTCGAGGGCGCCGGGTCCCCACGAGGCGGGATTGGCCAGCGTGCCAAACGTGGCGTTCGCGTTGTTGAGACTGCCGTTCTTGTCGAGCATCAGGGCCACGACTCCTGCGATCGTCGGCGCCGAGAAGCTCGTTCCGCTCATGAACAGGTACTGGAAAGGAGCAGCACTCGCATTGTCGGGCGTCGCCTTGCTGGCGCAGGTGCGCACATTCGTCGCGGCCGACACCTGCCCGTCCTGATACAGCTGGGCGCACGGGTAAGGCAGGAGGAGGAAGCGGCCCGTGGAGACGACGTCCAAGTACTGCCCGGCGAGCTGTCGGCTCGAGAAATCTGCGACGAACACCTCGTCGACCCCGCTCTCCGGAACGTCGTCGAGCCACCAGGTCTTGTCCGGGTACTCGTTCCACTGGTCACGCCAACCGCCCGCTCCCACCGAGACCACGGGCTCATAGGCGCCGGGAAAGCCCATGCCGGCGTTCCCGCTGTTCCCCGCCGAGGCCACGATCACGACACCGCTCTTGATCGCCGCGTCGAGCGCGGCCTTCTCCGTGGCATCGAGCGCACCGCCACCGAGGCTCTCGTTGATCACGATCGGCTGGTTGGGGTTCGCCTTCTTGAGGCTAGTGACATAGTCGAGGCCGGCATTGATCGCACTTCCGAAGCAACCGATCGGCTCGCACACCTTGATCGGGATGACCTTCGCGCCCGACGCCACCCCCGGCACCGAGTACGTGCCGGCGGCACCGGTAGCGAAGCCCTCGCCCCAGCCGCCTTCGTTCGTGTCGTCCACGAACGTGTGGCCGACGATCGTCCCCGCGACGGCCATTGCATGCGGGTCGCTGCCCACGTCCCACTGATTCAGGTTCTCGTTTGCGCCCACAGCGTTGAACGCAGCCGCGTATTGCGTGAGAATCTTCGACACGTCGAAGTAGTCGCGCCAGTTCGGGTAGAAGCCGGAGTCGAGTACCGCCACCCAAACGCCGCTCCCGTTGTAGCTCGTGTTCTTCTCCGCGTCGATCAGATCGAGCCAATACGGCGTCCCCGGCAGCGCTGAAGCCGTCGCGACACTCATCGCGTCCAGCTCCCGAAGTGTGTCCTTGCTTACCGAGGTCACGAACGACAACGCCCTGACGTTGGCAGCGGCGTTGTCGCTCATGGAAGCCGCAGCTCCGCCGAAATTCTTGTAGACGTACTTCACGTTCGCTCCAGCGGCGCGGAGCTGCTCGACCTGAGTCGCGCTCAGCGGTCCTGCGCTCGCGATGAGGTAGCCGTTCGAGCCGGGGGCCGAAAGTGCCCCCGCGCTCGTGAAGAACAACGCGGCGAGCAGCGCAAGCGCTGCAATCGTTGTTCGTCTCACTATGTGTCCCCCCTTTGAATCGACGGCAGGTCCGGTCGGACCGTGGTTGGCGCGCGTCAGTGTATAAGCGCGTGTGCGATCGGGCGACGCCCACTAGCGGGCATTGCCGCCCTGGCTGGACACGCCGGCGACAATCAAAGTTCTTATCTATCTATCGGATTCCCGCAAAGGGAACGCGACCCGTCGGCCCCTCCGGAGTCCCACGTCGAAACAGTGAGGAGGACAGCGCTTCTCGCGAGGACACCCAACGAGCAGGTGGAGGACACCCCTGAGATTTGGCGTGAACGCTGGGTTTGCGGCTTACGAGGGGTGTACCAGGTGTCCTCAGCGCACCCTTGCCAGCAGATATGGCTTGAACACGGGTGTTTGTGGAGCCCCCGGGTGTCCTTAGGGTGTCCAAACGGTGTCCAAGCGTGTACTCGCTCGACGGCTCGAGCCCATGTGTGAGGCTCGCCGGGCGGGCGCTGAGCAAGAGGACCGCTGCAGAGCTGTGTTGCTCTCAGTCGCCCAAGGTGTGAAACTCGCTTCGTCGAGCGAGAGAGGAGGCCATCGTGACGCCCTCGCCAATTCGTTACCTCCTTGCTGTCGGCGCGGCGGTCGTCTTCCTGCTTTTCCCAGCCAGCGCAGCCGCGCAGACGACCTACAACCTCAAAGGGATCGAGGTGGACCCAGATCCGGCAACGTTCGTTGGGGTTCTCGTCGGCCAGCCGGGAACGTGGCAGGCCGTCGTCCTGCACGGCGCGCTAAACGCGACGCCCGGCGGGACGACCTCGATCACGGGCGGCGCGTTCTCGATCTCGCCGTTCGGTGCGCCAACGATCACCGGAAACATCACGAGCGGTCAGCTTCAGGCGGGCCCGGTGGTCGGCAGCTTCTTCTGCACGCAAGGCTTCGCGGTCGCCGGCGTGCTCGTGAACGGGAGTTTCGGCGGGGTACTAAGCCATTTCGGCGTCCGGAGCGGGGGAAGTTGCAGCGCGTTCTTCGCGACTTTCACGGGGGCGGCGACGATCTCGTGACTTCGTCCACGGACTCGGGCTGAAGGAAGCCGGCGTATATCAGACAATCGCTTCGACATGGTGGTGATCGGCTCCGGGCCGGCCGGTGAGAAGGCCGCGGCGCAAGCGGCCTACTTCGGCAAGCGCGTTGCCGTCGTGGAGCGGTCCCGTTCGCCCGGCGGAGCGGTTGTCAGAAACGCCGAGATCCCAAGCAAGACACTGCGGGAAACAGCCCTTTACATCACCGGCTTCCATCGGCGCGATGTGTACGGGTTGGGCCTCACGCTCGATCCCGAAGCCACAGTGGCTCAGCTCAGGGCCCGCACGGCCCAGGTGATCGAGACCATGACGGACGCGGTGCGCCGAAACCTCGAGCGTCACGCCATCGAGTTCGTACCCGGAAGCGCGAGGCTCGGCCCCGACCGAACCGTCTACGTGACCTTGGATGCCGGTAAGGAGCGTGCCCTCCAGAGTGACGTGGTACTGATCGCCACGGGATCGCGACCGTTCCGTCCCCAGAGCATCCCCTTCGATGATCCCGACGTCCACGACTCAGAGACGGTGCTCGACATCGATCGTCCGTTCACGAGCCTGGTCGTGGTGGGGGGAGGGGCTGTGGGATGCGAGTACGCCTCGATCTTCACCGCGCTCGGCGTCAAAGTGACACTCGTCGACTCAGGGGAGCGCATCCTTTCCTTCCTCGACGGCGAGATCTCGCAACTCCTTGCTCGGGTCTTTTCCGGGATGGGGATGCGGCTCGTGCTCGGCGGTAGCAGGGCTGCAGTCGGGCGCGATGACAACGGGCTGAAGTGCACGCTCGCGAGCGGCGAGGAAATCAGGCCGGACAAGGTGCTGTTCGCGTCCGGACGGGTGGGGAACACCGAGGGCCTCGGTCTCGAGGAGGCCGGGGTCCAGGTCGACGCTCGGAATCGCATCGTCGTGGATGAGAAGTTCCAGACAACGGCGGAGTCGATCTACGCGGCCGGGGACGTCATCGGACCGCCAGCGTTGGCCTCAGTGTCCATGGAGCAGGGTCGAGTCGCCGCTTGCCACGCATTGGGGATCCCTTTCAAGGAGACTGTCGACCCGATGCCGCCGTTCGGCGTCTACTCGGTTCCGGAGGCGGCGATGGTCGGGCTCACCGAGGAAGATGCCGCTGCACGGGGGATCGACTACGAGGTCGGGCGAGGGTGGTTTGCAGGCAACACTCGGGCCACCATCGCTGGGGCCGCAGACGGACTCGTGAAGCTCGTGTTCCAACGGGAAGACCGGAAGCTGCTTGGAGTCCATGTCCTCGGCGACCACGCCGCCGAACTTGTCCACCAGGGGCAAGCAGTGCTCAACTACGGCGGGACCATCGACTACTTCATCCACAGCACCTTCAACGTGCCCACCGAAAGCGAGGCGTACAAGTACGCAGCTTACGACGGGCTACAGCGTCTGCATGCGCGCTGACGTTTTATTTCGTCTGACGTGCTTGCACGGTTTCGTCTAACGCGCCAGCAGGCCCCCACGGCCGCGCCCGGCGACACGAGCTTGGGAAGCGGCCCGTGGCACGACCTCCATCGTCCCCTTTTGGGAGTCCCAAATCGGCGCTCGAGTTAAAAGCGGACGCTTCCGCTGACGACACCCAACGGGCAATGAGACACCCCCGAGATTTGGCTTGAATGCTGACTTTGAGGCCTCTCGGAGGGGTGTCATGGGGTGTCCTTCGCGCACCTCTGTGTGGATCTGGCTTGAATACTGGGGTTCCGCGCGCTTTAGGGGTGTCCTCAGGGGTGTCCTCAGGGGTGTCCTGAGGGCGGCGTCCTCGAGAGCTCGGAGCGCTCGACGTTGTAGCGAGTGAGCAGGCGCTGATGGTGGTCACGAGCCGGATCGATCTGAGGGTCTCGGGGTTGGAGTCGCGACCCCCGTCGGCCCCTTTTAGGAGTCACACGAGCATCTGCGAGAGGGCGACACCAGCGATGACCTCGCATCGGCTTCAGCGGACACCGCTAGGCACGAAAAGGCCCCCTGGGCTTTCCGACCACACGGGAAAGACTCAGGGGGCCTATTTGTTGTGCCCGGGCGGACAGGGAGGGTCAGGCGGATGGGGAGGCGGCTGGCACGCGGGCGGAGGCGCTGTGCCGCCCGGCGTGGTTTCGGTCACCGTCACCGTCGGGCCAGGCTCCGTCACCGTGGAACCGGGCACTGTCTGCGTCACTGGGGGACCGGGCACGGTTTCGGTCACGGTCGTCTCCTCGACCACGGTCTCCGTGCGGCCGGGCACGGTCTCGGTCGGGCGAGGCACCGTCACTGTCGGCCCCGGAACCGTCACGGTTTCAGTCGGGCCGGACACGGTCTCGGTCGGGCGAGGCACCGTCACTGTCTGCCCCGGAACGGTCACGGTTTCAGTCGGGCCGGGCACAGGCTTTGTACGTCCTGGAGCGCGCACGACCGGCCCGGGCACGAGTCGACCTGGTGCCGTCCGGGTTGGCCCCGGCACAGTCTGAGTCTCCGTGACCGTCGGCTGCTGCGGCTCCCCGCTCGAGGGGGTAGCGGGCTCCCAGATTGCATTGTGGAGCCGGTCACCGATCAGGTCCTGCGCGAGGAGCCCCAGCGCCGTCACGGAAAGCAGGTAGGCGGCTACACGCGCCACCGCCTACCCCCGACGATCCGCTTGAAGAAGATGAGCCCGAGAGCCGCGACGATCAGTGCGATGTTCTGCAGTTGATCGAACATGAGTGCGTAGACAGCCAGGCCATACCCGGCAAGCTGCACACCGGCGTACGCGCTGCGTTCGAGCACAGACTCGCGGCGGCGCGCTTCGAGGCGCTCGATCAGCTCCCGGGCCTCCCGCGTCAACCCCGCGAGTCGGATCATCACGACGTCGAGATCCTCTACGGCCTGCGCGACGTAAGGATCTTCAGCGAGAGGCCCCGGCGGGGGTTCTAGGGAAGGACGTTCGGCCATCTGGATTACCGGGGCTCTCGCTCCGCCGTGCATGGCTGCCGGGGAGCGTCGCATCGATGAGCATCCAGTGCATCGTGGCGGTCACGGAGTCACAACGCCCGGAAGGGGTATTGACGAAAGCCGGGAGAGGGACTCGAACCCTCGACTCGGCCCATACGAGGGCGTGCTCTGCCAGCTGAGAGAGGCACAGTTCTGCTGAAGACACCCAACGGGCGCGTGAACACCCCTCAAAATTTGGCTTGAACACTGGGTTTGCGGCACGTCAGGACGGGTATCCTAGGGTGTCCTGAGCGCACCCTCTGCCCAGATCTGGCTTGAATGCTGGGTTTGCGGCGACTCCGGGTATCCCCAGGGTGTCCTCGAGCGCGCGCTCTCCTGACGGATTTGGCTTCAATGCTGGGTTTGCGGACTCAGGGGGGTATCAGGAGTGCCATCGGGCGTCCTCACCGAGTGAGGACGCGGAGGCGGACCACGAGGACCTTGCGGACCGGCGGGCTCGGGCTCGCCGTTCGCTCCTGGCGGCCCGGCCGGGCCCGGCGCCCCGGAGGGCCCTGTTTGTTCCAGGCGATAACCCGTTCCCCTTGCCGGCATTGCGATGCGTCGCGGACGACTCGCAAAAACCCGCCGCCCCGCTTCTGGCAGGCGACGATCGCGCCCTCGTCTTGCGAGTTCGTTGCTCCGGCCGCGAGAGCGCCGGTCCCGGCGAGAACCGTGAGTAGCGCCAGCCCGAGTCCGATCGTGCGTCGATGCAGGCATCCTCCTTCGTCGATGTCGCCCTGGCTGGTAGTCACCCGGCGTCGGCTCACCAGTTGTCCGAAACGGACGCCTGGCGTGGGATGGCACATGGTTGCGTGCAGCTGTGGACACCACGATGCGAACTCGGCACACACAAGACCGTCGTTGGCATGCGAGGGAAGACCGTCTTCAGCGAGAATTCCAAGCCATGGCATGCGAGCTCCTCAGCCCGGAGCTGGCCCTCGTCGACCCCGAGCTCGCCGCGCGGGCACGCGCCGCGCTGCCCGATCGGGTTGCAGGGCCGGCTCGGGCCCAGCGGATCGCGGTCCCGCGCGCGGCCGCCCCCGCCGAAGTCACCGCCCCTCGCCGCGCCGAGGAATCGCACCACTACCCACTCTGGGCCCGCGTCACCGCCGCGCTCTGGCTCGTCGTGATCGGCATCCTCATCGGAGGAGCCGCGATCCCGCACGCGCAGGACATGCCTCGCGTCCTTCCGCCGTCGGAGGACGCCCCGGCGATCTGCAAGCCCGAGAAGCCCGACGTCGCGCCGACCATAAACCCGGGCCCGTAGCTGGGCAGGCTCAGCCCGCTTCCGAGCTACAATCGGCCTCCCGGGGCTATAGCTCAGTTGGGAGAGCACCTGGATCGCACCCAGGGGGTCGCCGGTTCGAGTCCGGCTAGCTCCATCACAGAAAACGCCGCAACTAGGCACTTCTGATTGCGCGGCGGAAACTGATCGAGGTCTTGGTCATGTAATGGTCAAAGATCGCTAGGGACACCCGCTTTTAAGGCACCGGGGTTACGTACCGCGTCGTACCGGTTCGTGCCGTCCACTCCGTTCCTGAGCGGGTTCGCGGGCCTTCGGCCGCCTCGCTCGTGCGGCCTCGGCTACCCCGTCGGGTTGCCCGGTGGGTTGCACGCGCCGCCGGCCACCCGTCCTCCGGCGACTTGAACGCCGTCTGGACAGTCGCCGTGGCGCTACACCGCCTCGAGTAACAGCCGGAGCACGCGCAGTCTCACCTCCGTGCCCGCAAACACCGAGAGGCGCTGTGGAACTCCGCAAACAAACTCTCCGTCTCCATCTTTCGGTCAGTCGACGGATGGAAGCTCCTGTTCTCTCGAGGCCTCTCGAGCCTCGCGGTCGAAGGCGTCTCTCGTCCGGTCGAACAGGTTCCGCGCCTCCTCGCGGCTATCGCCGACCGCGGTGAGGCCGATCAGCCCGTGTCGGCCGAGCGCCGTCATCATGTGGAAGACGGTCCCCGTCTTCGTCGTGTGATCGAAGTGGAGCCCGCTGCGAACGACGAGGTCGAAGACGTCGTCCGGTCGGAGGGCTCGGTAGGCCTCGGACTCGAGCCGATCGGTTGAGACAAAGAACTTCGGTTCCCCGGTCGGCGTTACGAAGAGGGAACGTTCGGTGTCGTACGCGCCGTCCGTGAGGAATTGCAACGTCAGGTATGGGTGCGTCGTCCCGCCCTTGCGCAGGTTCAGCTCGATCGCGTACGGCCTCCAACCGTCGTCTGTTCGCACGGTAAGGAAGTCGACTGCGAAGCGGCCGATGACACCGCGCCCGGCGAGCAGCTCGCCGACTTTCAGCGCCTCGTCCGCGATCTGGCGCGCATACGCATCACTGGCTGGAAAAGCAGAGCCCAGAAAGATCTGCCCGCTCGGGCCGCCGAGCAGCTGGTCGTGCGTCGAGAGCTGCTCCACCTTCCCGAGCGGCGTCGCGCGCATCTGAACGCTCGGGCTGCGGATCTCATTCCCCACGACCAGCTCCTCGAGGATGCCACCGCCCGCGAGCCGCTCGAGGAACTGCGCGGCGCTCGAGTACGGGTCCTCCGGGCGAAGCTCGCTCAACCGCGTCTCGACGCGCCCACGTCCCGCCCCCTCGAGCCCGCGCACGTCAAGCACCGCATTCCCCAATCCAGATACGCCCTCGTCGTGCTTCAGCACCACTGACTCGATGCCCGGCTTCTCGGCCACGAGCTCGAGAACGGCGTCGACGACGTCGTCGACGAAGCGCAGGCCCTCGCGGCCCTGCGGATGGGGCACGCCGGCTTCGGCGAAAAGCGCGCGCGCCCCGCTTTTCGACCCCAGCGCAGTGAACTTCGGGTCGGCGCCGTACATCGGCATCCCTAGCCGTAGGGCAAGATCGCGTTCGAGTCGCGTCGTGTTGTAGGGGACGAGGTGCGCACGATCGGGTTCTCCTGCAAGCGAGCGGATCTCGTCGAGGAGCCGCGGACGCTCGAGGAGCTTTGCGGATAGCGGTGGCGGGCCGCCATCGTGCGGGCTGACGAGGTGGAGCCGGCGCCGCGCGTGGCTGGCGACGACGCCAGGAAGCAGCCCGAGGTAGTAGTCGATCACGCTCGGCTGGATCGGCTGGGAGGTGACGTACACGAGAGTCGCGCGCGGCTGCCGGAGCAGGAATAGGAGGAAGAGGAAGCGCTCCTCGTACGCCTGGCGCTTCGTCGAGTCGAGCGGCAAGTCGATGCCGCTGAGTGAAGGGACGACGACGATCCCGTAGGGCTCGTCGGTAAACCCCTCGATGAACTCCCACTGCGCTACGAGCTTGCGCTGCAGCGCCTCGAAGCGCGCCTGTAAGTCCGGCTCGGGCAGCGAGATCCACAGCTGCTCGATATCCGCGGTCGCAACCTCATCGGGAGCGCCGCACACGTCCCAATTGTCGCACTCGTCGCCGAAGAAGCACTTCGAGCAGGGGCGAGCTGCCGGGAGCTTCGACGGCGCGGACGGCGGGCTTGGACGTACAGGCAGCTCCACAGACGGCGCATGGAACGTCCCGGTCGGACGACCGGGCACACGGTTCAGTGGCTGATCGCGTCCCTTAGCTGCGCGCGTCGTGCTCGAGGCGTTCTGCCACGCTCCGAAGCACGTTCAGCGCGATCCGCGGCGTCGTCTCGACGACCCGTCGGAACGCACGGTCGCTGATCACGAGCAGACGGACGGGTGAGATCGCCGTCACCGTTGCCGTACGCGGCTTGTACGTGAGGATCGCGATCTCACCGAACCAGTCTCCGGGACCGAGGTCGGCCAGCTTCCTGCCGCCGCGTCTGACGGCGACCGCTCCCTCGACGAGGACGAAGAACTCCCGACCGCGCCGGCCCTCCTCCGTCAGCCTGTCGCCCTCCGATGCCTCTCGCTCGTCCGAGCTCAGTGCAACCTCGATCAGCTCCGCTTTCGTGCATTCCGCGAACAGCGCAGTACGCTTCAGCACTTCGACCTTCTCGTTTTTGCTGAGGGGCACGCGGCGATCCTATTGAGGTCCGCCAAGCTGCTTGCAGACAGGATGGAGTCTTGTCTTCAGCGTGGCGCTTCCGGCCAGGTGCGCTAGTAGCCGTCCTTAACCGCCGACGACAGCCGGAGCGACCTCGCCTCTTCGACGAGCTCAGGGGTCGTTCACAGGCAGGAATCAGCCCGTGTACTCAAAGTCGCGTGTGAAAGCGCAAGTGCCGTGCAGCTCGAACTCGAAGGGTGAGTCGTTGACGACCACCTCGTCGTTGATCAACTCGGTCCCCGGGCGATCGTGTCCTGGAACGATGCACGAGACGTTGGAATCCGTCTCGAAAGGCGTGGTCGCGCGCAACCTGATCGCCTCGCCGATGCGGACATCACCCTTCTCGAACTCGATCCGGGCATTCCGCACCTCGATCGATGTGGTGGGCTTGCGCACCCACGGCAGCGTTCGGATGTGCGCACCGCCAATGTGCCCGAGCAGGATCTCCCCGAGCTCGCTCGGGCCGTCGACATAGAGAACGAGTGTCCACGGCGAGCCGGGCTCGTCGTCGTCGTACGAGTAAGTCATCACAGCTCCCGTTCCTGATAGATCGACTCCCGGAGCTGCCCCCTCCTCGACGCTCCAGCTGAGCGCACCGAAGCAGATCCCGTGCGTGGAACGCTCGACCGACACGCCGTCGATCCTGCGGCAAGGGCAGATCGCGTCGCAGTTGCACGCTTCGAGATAGGTGCCGGCAATGCGGAAGCTCATATCGCGATCCAAACGGCGGCGCCGAGGAGCGCGACGGCCACGGGTGCGGAAGCACGTGCTCCCAGCGAGGTGACCTTCTCGACGAAGATCGCGGCGCCAACTGCAGCCATCCAGAACATGCTGCCGACGCCAAGGGCAAGCAGTGCAAGCATTAGGGCCCAGCAGCAGCCGAGGCAGACGAGGCCGTGCTCGAGACCGGCACGAACCGAGCCCCTCCGAAGCAGCGGGCCGAGTGGACTGCGGCAGCGACGAAGGCACGCATTCTTGAGCGGAGTCAGCTGGTACAGCGCGGCGCAGACGATGGCAGCGACCGCCAGCCATCTGCTGCTGTCCCGAAGGCCGCTGGCAGCCTCGAATGCAATCACGCCAGCAACCCCCCAGACAAGTAGGTAGCCACCGACGAAGGCGGTACCCGAGCTGCCGACGGTCGTCGCAAGTCGCGCCGCAGGAACGACCGAGGGCAGCATCATCGCCGCGCTCATCGCGATCCACAGCCAGAGGAACGAACCGATCGAGCTCGGTCCTTCCATCGCTGCCATTCCCTGCATGGTGACCGCGCTCAGGGCCCAGCCGGCGAGCGCGGTCGCCAACAGCGCAGCGGGCAGGCGCAGAGTGCGAGGAGGCAAGTCAGGCGATGATAGATCCGCGACGACGCCAGTCCTGACGACGTGAGAGCGTTACATCACGCGTGTCGTGACCTTCAGCGTGACACTGACTCTCACGAGACACGTCTGAACTCTCGCCCGCGCGAGCGTAATCTCGCAGGTCGAATCTCAGATCGCATAACCCGGAGGTCGCAAGTTCACCGCCCCTGACTACGTCGCGCGGCTCAGCTCATCGGCTGCCGCTCGATCCGCGGACCGAAGCTTGCCTCGACATGTCTCTCTGGGCTGCGATGAGTCCCCGGTCCTCTGCGGGTCTATCTAGAGGAACGCTCGACGCTCGTGCCGCGCCAAGCGTCTCGGAGATCGACGGAGCCGGTGCCCACCGCAGGCTGCGAGGGCAAGCGAGTCAATGGGAGGAGACACCATGGGCATCACGTTTCCAGGAGAGTCACGCGAATACCGGGCGGCGCGTGAGCGGCTGCTCCGCAAGGAGATCGAACTGCGCCGGGCGATGGAGGCGGTGGCCGCCGCGAGGCGTGCGTTGCCGCCGGGAGGCGTCCTCCCCGAGGACTACATCTTCGAGGGGGCGGGAACAGACGGCACCCCGACCGAAGTGAGGGTGTCGGAGCTGTTCGCCCCCGGCAAGGACTCGCTCGTGATCTACAGCTTCATGTTCCCCCGCGACCCAGGCGACGAGCGTCCCGGACCCACGAGCGGTCGGACGGCGCTCCTGAAGCTCGCCGAGGGTCCATGCCCATCCTGCGTCGCCCTCCTCGATCAGCTCGACGGCGCCGCGGAGCACGCGACTCCGCTCCTCAACCTCGCCGTCGTCGCGAAGGCTCCGCTCCCGCGAGTCCTGACCTTCGCCGAGGAGCGCGGCTGGCGACGGTTGCGGCTCCTGTCCTCGGCCGGCAACACCTACAACCGCGACTACCTCGCTGAGACGGCCGAGGGAGCGCAGAGGCCAATGCTGAACGTGTTCCAGCGCGACAGCGGCGTGATCCGCCATTTTTGGGGCTCGGAGCTCTTCTACGCTCCGACCGACCCCGGACAGGATCCCCGCCACGTCGGCACCCTCGAGCCGGTCTGGAACCTGCTCGACCTCACACCGGAGGGGCGACCGACCGACTGGGATGAGCAGCTGAGCTACTCATGAGCGTCTCGTTGCCGAATGGCGCGGCTGAGCCCAATGACGCTAATGGCGACTCCTGGCGAAGGTTTTCGCCGAAATCGCACCCAGGGGTCGCCGGTTCGAGTCCGGCTAGCTCCATCGCCAAGGAGCCTGCCAGGAGGCCCTCTTCGTTGCTGCCGCTGCCTCCGGAGCAAATGGCTGAGCCGTGCGACGCGGCGGACTCGACGAGACAGCCTTTGGCCCAGCTCTATCGTTTCGCGGGTAGAGAACGAGCGTACGTCGTGCCCAGAGCAACCCACTTGGCGAGCTGGCCCTTGGTCCGAAGATCTTCCGCGTCGACCCGTAGCCATCCCTGCATTCGACGCCCGCGCATCTCCATGAGCCGAGCGTTCGTCGTCGCGACGAGCGCATCTGACTCCGCCGGGTCCACGCGAACCAAGAGTCCACCCTGCCCGCTTGCTGCCACGGCCATGTTGCCGCCGACGAGAAAGGCGAGCCCGCCGAACATCTTCTTCTCGCTCAGATCGCGTTCGCCGTCGACCAGCTCCCGTATGCGATCCGCGAGCTCCTCGTCGTAGGCCACGACAGCGATCGTACGACAAGGCGGCCAAGAACCGAGCACGAGTTCCGTGGCCCCGAGTCGCTCGGCACCCGCGCATTCCCGGTACGCGCCCCCCGGCGCGGGTAACGTCGGCGACGCACACCGCAACGGAGGGGCGACCGATGAGTTCGGCGGCTGCGGATCGTCCAATCAGTACGGATCGACAGGGGGAGGGAGATGAGCACGCAGAAAGCGCGAGCAACGCTGGAAAGGACGCTGAAGGCCCCGGGCGCGACGCTCTACTACGAGGTCCGGGGATCGGGCCCGGTTCTCCTCTGCATCTCCGGCGGGCCGACCGACGCCGGCATGTTCACCGACCTGGCCGGCCGACTGGCCGACAGATACACGGTCGTGAGCTACGACCAGAGAGGCCACTCGCGCAGCACGCTCGACGATGAGCCGAAGGACATGCCGGTAGCGCTGCATGCGGACGACGCAGCGGCGATTCTCGCAGCCGTCGGCGGCGAGCCTGCGTACGTGTACGGAAACAGCGGCGGCGGCACCATCGGCCTCGAGCTCGTCGCGCGCCACCCCGAGCTGGTGCGCACGCTCGTCGCGCACGAGACGTTCCTCATGGAGCTTTTGCCCGACGCACCTCGGTTCCGCTCTCAGTTCGACGACATCTCCGAGACCTACCGCACCGAGGGCGTCTTCGCGGCGATGGGGAAGTTCGGCGCGATGGTCGAGGAAGGCGGACCGAAGTACAGCGAGGAGATGCAGCAGGCGCCGCCGACGCCGGAGGCGCAGGAGATGATGG
>JBKPDR010000085.1:0-11551 GCA_046727975.1 Actinomycetota bacterium
ACCCGCGGACCGCGTCGCCACTTCACGCACTCCAAGGTCATGGCCTGGGTCGTGTTCGACCGTGCGGTTCGACTCTGCGAGCAGTTCGGTCTGGAAGCGCCGCTGGACCGCTGGAAGCAGACCCGCGACGAGATCCACCGGCAGGTCTGCGAGCAGGGCTACGACCGCGAGCGGCGCACCTTCACCCAGTACTACGGATCCAAGGAGCTCGACGCGAGCGTCCTCACCATCCCGCTCGTGGGGTTCCTTCCCGGCACCGACGAGCGGGTCACTGGCACGATCGACGCGATCTCGCGCGACCTCGGCCGGGACGGCTTCGTCTCTCGCTACTCGACAACCGACACCGACGACGGGCTGTCCGGCGACGAAGGACAGTTCCTTGCCTGCTCGTTCTGGCTGGTCAGCGCGCTCGCACTCAACGGCCGCGTCGAGGAGGCTCGTGCCCTGTTTGAGCGGCTCATCGGCCTGACCAACGATCTCGGCCTGCTGGCCGAAGAGTACGACGTGAGACGGCAGCGACAGGTCGGGAACTTCCCACAGGCGTTCAGCCATCTCACCCTGATCGGCGCGGCGACCGCTATTTCTGCAGCGGACGCGAAGGGTGCTGCCGCTTGAGCGGCCCCGAGGCACGCCTGGTTTCTCGGTGTGCCAAAGTCGCCACGATGAGTAGGGCTCGGAGTTCTTCACCGACACGTGTTGCAGGCGTTGGAACCAGGTGACTGAGAAGCCGCCACCGGAGAGTCAGGCCACGATGCCGGAGCTCGTGGGCGCTGCCAGGCGGAAGTTCCTCCTCCCGCTCGCTCTTGCCCAATTCATCTGCAGCTTCGCGGGCTCGAACATGAACGTGATGATCAACGACATCAGTGAGGACCTGGACACGACGGTTCAGGGTGTGCAGCTCGCAATCACGCTGTTCTTGCTGATCATGGCGATCCTCATGATCCCCGGCAGCAAGTTGACGGACCGCTGGGGCCGCAAGCGGTGCTTCATTGGAGGCCTCACGCTGTACGGAATCGGCGCCCTCTTGAGCGCGCTTTCCCCCAGTCTCGGCGTGCTGATCCTCGGCAACTCGGTCCTCGAAGGGGTCGGTACGGCACTGTTGATCCCGCCCGTCTACATCCTCACGACGATGGCGTTCAGCAATCTGACGTCTCGCGCCCGCGCGTTCGGCGTGATTAGCGGGTTGGGAGGCATTGGCGCCGCCGCAGGACCGTTGATCGGAGGTCTCATCACCACGGGAGTCAGTTGGCGGGCCGCGTTCATCTTCCAAGCCGCGGTCGTCGCGACGATCATCTTGCTGAGCCGCCGGATGGTCGATCCCGTGGCGCCGGACCCAACACGGCCGTTCGACGTAGTCGGAGCGATTCTTTCGGCGGTCGGCATGTTCTTCGTCGTGGTCGGGATCCTGCAGGCCGACAGCAACAGGGTGCTCATGGCCGTGTTCATGGCGATCGGGGCCATCTTCCTGATCGGGTTCTTCCTCTACATCCGCTCTCGGGAGCGAGCGGGGAAGGAACCGCTGCTGTCCACCGGATTGTTCAAGAACCGCACCTCCAACCTCGGCCTTGTCACTCAGAACATCCAGTGGCTGCTCCTCATGGGGACGTCGTTCGTCGTTGCGGTCTTCCTCCAAACCGTTCGCGGCTACAACGCGATCGAGACCGGCGTCATCTTCACGGCGGCGACGCTCGGCGTTCTGCTTACGTCGTTCGGTGCGGAACGATTCGCCAAGAGGCGCACGCAGAAGACCTTGATCGTGGCGGGCTTCGTCATGACAGTGGCCGGCATCGGACTCTTGCTCGGGTTGGTCAGGGCCTGGGACAACGTCCTTGCATTCGTGCCCGGACTGTTCCTTGTCGGCTCGGGTCTGGGAATCATGCTGACCCCTTCGGTGAACGTCGTGCAATCCAGCTTCCCCGAGGAGCTGCAGGGTGAGATCTCGGGCCTGTCGCGGAGCGTGTCCAACCTAGGCTCGTCTTTCGGCACCGCGATCGCCGGCACGATCCTGGTGTCGAGCCTCGCGACCGGGAACCGCTCGTACGCCCTGGCGATGGTCGCCCTTCTGGTGGTCGGGCTCATAGGTCTCGCGGCGGCGATGTTCCTTCCTGCCAAGGTTGAGCGACCGGAGGAGGTCGATCTCTCACCGCGTCCTGCCCCCGAACTCAGATCGTGAAGTCGATCGCCTCGAGCACTCGCAGAGCAAACCAGCGAGTTCCACCTGATGAGTTCCACCTGATCTAGCGGATCACCGTGGGCCTCCCCCGAGCCCAATCGAGCTTGGGATGAGCCATGTTGAAGGGCTGCGCGCCTACGTTCTCGACGAGGATGCTCGGGGAGGGCTGCTCGCCGACTTGCGCGATGCCGTTCGGCGCTACTGCGACCGATGATGCTCGCTCGCCACGAGCTCGTAGAAGCAGTTGCCCAGCTGCCCACGAAAGTGGCCGACGTGAAAGCGCCTTTCGACGCCATCTGAGCGATCGTTCCTCTTTGCGTGCAGCGCGACGTCAGGCTCCAGTCTGTGCTCTCGCGCGAGAACGTAATCCTCTCCGGGGTTGACGGGTTGTCCGCAGCCCGGACAGCGGTCGGCCGCAGTCTCGTCCCGCACGGGGGAATTGTTGCATCTGGCTCTCCAAGCCGCCCACCAGGCTAGGGAAGGTCGCCCCGTACCTCATTCCAATCGGCGCCAGAACGTGACCATGTCGAGGTGGGCGACGGAGATGATCATCGCGTTTGCACCGCACGCGAGTGCCTTCTGTACGTCAGAGATTCGGTTCGGTTTGTGAGCAATCACGTAGGTCGGGGACGTTCGGTCGTGCCGCACGCGCGATTCAGGCTCCGGAGTTCCTCCGCCGAACGCGCTTCGCCAGAGTCGCCGAAATGATGCGCGCGCATATCGCGATGTCGACCGGTGCTCGTCGGAGTCCCGTTTCCCTTTGGCTCCGCCACCGGAACCACCCTTCTTAGCGGCTCTCGGCGCGGGTCTTGAGCGCAGCGTTCATCTGCTCGAACCGGGTTCAGTCCTGTCGAGCGTGCCCCTGAAGAGGCGTACCAGGATGCCGCTGAAGCGCTCTGCCTGAGTGAAGCGGCTGCGAGCGTCGTCCAGGGGCTCTATGTGGAGGATGTGCTCGCCGTCGAAAAGCCCGGGAGGAGGAGTCGACCGAGCCAGCGAAGCTCGCGATCAGGCGTTACGCCAAGAACCGTAGGCTTGAAGGTCATGGCCCGTCCGCCGGGGGGCTCGATGCGGACCTCGAGTCTGGCTCCTTCGCGCAGCTCGCCTGCAAGGTGCGGTATGAACGGATTCCACTCAGAGTAGGAGCGGGTGTCGGCGAGGACGGCCCAGACGGCGGCGGCAGGCGCGTCGATGTCGATCTCGCGGCGAAGCTCGCGCATGGCCTTGCTCGGAGTCTAGGCCCGAAGCGCAGGGAATCGTGGCCGGGCCGCCTGCATGGGCTCAATAGCGTCGATGCCGGTCGCGCGCTCGCTCGTACTCCTCTTCGCTGAGCTTCCCCTTGTCGTGGAGATCGCGGAGCTTCTCGAGCTCGTCGGACTGCTCAGCCGGCGTGACCGGGGAAGCGGTGTTCCTGCGCCAGCCGGGCGGTCGGTCGGGATCGACGCCGAGCTGACGTAGCCGAGCGCGCATTCGTTGGATGCCGACGCCGCGGGTGGGAAAGGCGTAGGCGTCAGCTCCGGTCAGAGTCCGCCGCTGCACGTACCGGCGATAGAGGGCCAGGAGGACGATCGCGGAACCGATCTCGAGCAGCAAGGTCACGAACGCGTGACTCGAGCTGTCGAAGACATGGCTTCCACCGTAGGCGGCGGCTGCGATCCCGCCCCCGATGACTGAGCCGCCGAGACCCAGGAGGACGGTGAGCCAGAAGGGCATCGGGTCGGGGCCGGGCAGTGCGAACCGGGCGAGTGCGCCGATCAGGAACGCCGAGACAACGATCGAGAGGAGCGCACCGAGCACTGTGACGACAGTCTGCCGCAGAGGGAAGCGCATGTTCTATACCTGATCCTGTTGGTGCTGGCTCAGATGCGCAGAAGCGGTGCGACCACTCAGCTGGCGGGTGCCCGACGCGAGGCGGGAGGAGATGTAGTCGGAACGACGCATCGAACTTCCTACTCAGCGTGCTGCTGGCGGTGCGTGTGCTCTGACTGCGCTTGCAGCGCGTCCTACTAACGCTCTAGTCCCGACTGAAATACCTCTAGTGGCTTTAGCTCAATGCTTGCTTGCAAGAGAGATCTGTGGGCTCAACTCCAGCCGCACGGCCGAAACGTAGAACCGTCTCTTGGCGTCTTGGGTCCTGTAGCAATGGTGCTGGCCCTGCAGCACTCGAACTCTGTTTGCCGAGGCTCCATCGTCTCGCGTGCTCAACGCACGTTGACGGCCTTCGGGGTTTCGGCCGGGGTTCTGGCGCAGGGCCAGTCCAACAAGTCTACTCCTCTTTCGTACGCTCGCGAGCACTGGGTCAGGGAAGTGTCGCGACGGAGCGTCTTCGCCGTGGTAAACGCACCAACCGCGGACGATCACATTCCGTGCTTCGCACTAGCAACCCTTCGAAGCAGCCTTGCCAGCGGAAGGCGCAAGCGTGTCGATGAAGAAGGCCCGCTTCCGCGGCCTTCTTATGAGGGGCGGCGACCAGCCGTTCCCCAGTAGCGGTTCGGCCTCGCGGAGAAGCTGCCGTTGGCCAGAAGGACAGCGCGCCCTGCGAGGCGGCGGTGGTGACAAGCCGCTGCGCGCTCTCGAGATCGTCCCGCGCCACGAGGATCTCGCGCGGGCCGCTGTCGCCTACAGCGTCGCCGGCACCTGCACCCATGTCCGTCTGGCGGTGATCGCAGGCAATTCCTTCCGTCCGCAAGAGGCCGCAGATCGTCTCTGCCTCCATCGAGTTTCCGACAACCATGAGTCGCACCACGTTCATCTGCCTCCGCACCTAGCCGAATGTGAACTAGCTGCGGATCACGTTACTGCGCCCCGGCCGGTAGCAGCTGCCCACCTGCAGCTGCGGCAAGACCACGCGAACCTTCAACCTCGGCTTGATCGCCGAGCGGAACGACACCGAGGAGATGACCGTCGGTGCGACACCCGTCGCGTTCGCCCGCAGGAGAACGCGCCTGACCTTGATCCAGCGTCCGAGGGCGCCGTTGTAGCGCTGAAAGGTCGCGTATCTGCCGGCGAAGCTCCGTGCAGCGAACACGCGCAGCGAGTAGCGGTGGGGTGCGAGCTTGCGAAGACGCAGACGCGGGCGCACCTTGACGGCGACGGTCGGGCTCGTCGTGTTCTTCACCTTCGCCGTGTACACCGAGTTCTTGAGCGGCCGCACGACGGCTGTGAAGGCACCACCAGTCGTCGTCTGCACCGTGCTCATCTTCGTTGCCGCGGTCTGCCCGCACGGCTCGCCGAGCACGTCGACCTTCTCACCGACTTTCTGGTTCGATAGCGTGCCCGAGAGGGTGACTCTGCCCCCATAGATGACCAGCTTCGGCTTCCCCGCGAGCGTCAGCGTGTCCGCAGGCGGCGCCCCGCTCACCGTGACCGTGCCGCGGAAGGCGTTCCCTTTCACGTTGGGGTCGGAGTAAGCGAACTTGCCGGCCGTCTGGAACGTGCAGGTACCGCTCTGCGTCGGCTGCAGAACGAGCGGACTGGGCAGACAGGCCACGCCCGTGGTGGTCTTGAACACGATCTGGTGGGCGACCGTATCGCTGTTCGTGAACTGAACCGTGTCCCCCGCCGGGATGGTCACCGCCTTGGGGACGTAGCCATTCTTCGTAATCGTGACCGCCACGGTCTTCGCGCCGGCGGCGCCTGCAAGCGCGAGCGAAACGATCGCGATTGCGATCAGCATGAGCTTGCGCATCAGTGTTTCCCCCTTGCAATGGCGTTCTCTGGGAACTCGCTGTCCCAGTTCAAGTATCGGCACCCGAGCGAGTCGCGGCGTAAAATTCCTGTAAATGAGGTGTTTTGCAGGTCACGCAAACGGGGAGCGCTCGCTTAGCCTGCGGGTTCCGCGCAGCACAACCGTCCTCTCCCGATGTCTGACTTCCGCCACCGCACTGAAGGGGAGGACACGCCGCCGTCTCGCGAGGACGGCGACTGCGGACGACGACTGCGCTCGTCCCCCCACCCTGCTGCACGGCAGAGAAGAGTAGTGACGGTTCCGGGGGCTCTGCCGGCAGTGATCGAGCCAAATCACCGCGACGAGAGCCTCCGGCTCTCGCCCGTCGGCGACGGCGTCCTTCGCCCGACAGAAGGCGACGAAGAAGGAGTCCACCTACGTGTCGGCTTCATGTCCGCCGTGTGCCGCAAACGCCTCGCGGAGGATTCGTTGGCGCTCAGCGAGCACATCGGAGTAGCTTCGGCCCAGCTGCCTGACGAGCACAGTCGACCCCCCGATGTCGGTGAACAGAAGGGTGACAGTGCCGCTCGAAAGCAGGGCATCGTCGCAAAGCGTGTCGCACATGGGAGACGATTCACTAGCGTTCACCGCATCAGGCGACTTATGAAGCTGACCGAAAAACAGCGCGAGTTTCTGCAGAATCCGTTCGTCGGCACGATCACCGATCTCCGTCCCGACGGCTCTCCGCACACGACGGTCGTGTGGGTGGACGCCGACGACGATGGCGTCTCGTTCAACACCGCATATGGGCGGGCGAAGCCGAGATACATCGCGCTTGATCCGCGCGTGTCGTTGACGGTCGTTGATCCGGAGAATGCCTACCGCTGGCTCTCGGTAAGCGGAAGGGCGACGCTCGTCGACGAGGGCGCGGACGAGCAGATCGACCGCTTGGCGAAGAAGTACCTCGGGAAGGACTTCTATCCGTTTCGTGCGCCGGACGAGCGACGGGTGACCGTCCGGATCAGGCCCACGCGTATCGAGGGCCGCGATCTTGATTGAGGCGTCGTCGGATGGGCGCGCGCCGGGCCGAGGTCTCCGTCGCCCTTCCAACAGACGGCGACACATGCGCGCCTCGGTCATCACGCTCTCGTGCCAGGTAGGGCGTGGCGTCTCGATTGGCGAAAGGTCCCGACGAGACTATGGTCGGGGTCATCACCACCCGACGTATTCTCTACTGGCTAGCGGCGATGGTCGTTCTGCTCGTAGTGGGGACGACTATCGGCCTCATCTGGGCGGACACCAGCAACGTCGCGGGTGCGTTTGCCGGGCTGACGAACGTCATCGGCGCCGTTGGAATCGTGCTCCTTCTGATCGCCCTCGCCGTGAAACGTCGTCGGCGGTTGAGCTAGCGGCTTTACGCCGCGAGTGGACGGCTCGCGCTCGGGCTATGCCTCTCTGCCGCGTTAGCCAGTCTCTTAAAAGCAAGGGCTGGCCCCGCAAGGAAGTCCGTTCGCCTTGAAGCTCCTCGCCTCGCGCGCGTCGCGCGTTGGTGGGTTGCGGGCTCAGGCCGAACCTAAGTGCAGGGCCAGTTCAGAGGAATCTATCTCTTCTGATGGCGTGAGGGCGGTTAAGTCTTCTTCCCATCCCCGGTACTGCTCGCAGGAGTAGTCGCGCTCACGCGAGTTTTTCTTCGTCGTCAACCAGCTCTGCTCGGCGCATGGCCTCATAGACGGCGTCCCAATGACGTGAAATCTCCTGTAGGGCTCGGGAGGTGGTCAGTGCCGCCTCCTCCAGGCGCGCGTTCACCCTCTCCGTTTCGGCTACGCGCCGCTCGAGGCTCCGGACCTTCTCGCCGAGGCTGCTCAGCTCCTCGGCTATCACGTCCAAGTCGGCCAAGCCAAAATCATCCGCCGCGTCCGAGAAGCCGTCAACCCAGCCCCTCGTTTCGCCAAACCCTCCGAGACGCTGCATCCGAGAGCCTGACCGCGCTCCCCCCGCGCACGCGCACGCACGCGAGGACTTCCCCCTACGAGTTGAGGATCGATTCCAGTTGATCCACGCTTTCGATGATCTTAAAGCGACCAGTTGCTTCCAGCTGCGCTCGTTGCAGCTGCTCCCGATTCCACGGCTGATCGACGAGAACCGCAACCGCATCCGGGGCGCTGTTCCTCAGAAACTCACTCCCCCTTCGATGACTCCCGTCACCGGGGCCGGTTATCGAGCTAGTCAGCTGTCATCGCCGGGGCGGCGGCTTACCGGTTCAGCGGCTGCCCAAACGCGATGTCGTATCCGTCCGGGTCTTGAACCCCGAACTCCCGGAACCCGTGCGGGGCGTTGTAGATCGTGTAGTCGATAGGGGCACCGCGGGCCTGTACCTCGGCGTAGATAGCGTCCACATCATCGACGCGGATGTATGCGTTCCACGTGTTGTGGCGGATCTTCCAGTGTGGAACCAATCCTTCCGGACTCGCCGCGAGCGCGAGGAGGATGACGGCTGCGTCGCGAGTCGCAGCCGTGAAGTCTGGGGGATTTCCATACACCTCGCACTCGAAGCCGAGGGCGTCTCGGTAGAAGCCGAGCGACCGATCCATGTCGGCGACGAGCAGTACGGGCGAGACTCCCGTGAGCGTCGGCATCTATCCGCAGTCGGCCGATTCCAAGGCCGCATCTGACCGGGGCGCTTGCCCGCGATTCCGTGCCCGTAGCCGCGTCTCGACCTTGTCGATCGGCGAGAAGATCGGACATCCCACCTGGTCGTCGCGGCCGAGGATCGAGTTCGGGAGCACTGTGAACTCGCATCCCGGCTGAGCGCGTAGCGCAGCGACGAGAAGCGTCGTTGCGTAGAAGAGCGCAGAACCACCAGCCGTATACGGATTGACGGCGAGCGCGATGATCACGAGACAGTTCGTCGTCGTTCCGGCTGAGCCTGTGAAGCGGACTGGGCCGCTCGCGTGACGCCGAGCCACGAGGCCGAAAGCGAGTGCGGCTGCGGGCAGGAGTGCTAACCCAACCAGCACGTCGTACCACTCCAGGCCCCACCTCATTCCGTCGAAGAATGCGAGGTAGAGGAGTGCGGCAGCTGCGAGCACGCGCGTAGTTGTTCCGATTGGCCCGATCCTGCGCGTTCTTGGATGCATCATCCTTCCTCCTTGTTGCACTTACGCCGAGGGTAGGCCTTGCCCCTAGGGGGAAGGTCAAGCCGCCGAGGCGCGGCGGGGATCTGCGACGGCGAAGTCCGACCGGCCATCGCCCGCAAGTGCTGCGGCGTTAGCGGCTCTGAATGAGCGATTCGGTCTTCGATCTCGTCCAGCTCTTCGCGCCGACGCTCGATACGCTGCTCCGCTCGATCGAGCAGGGCTGCCAGGCGAGGGCCAACAGACTCGCCAGGCCGGTCGAGGTAAACGGACGCCAGCTGCTGGATCTCCTTGATCGTCAGCCCGAGTGAACGGAGGGTGCCGATCGCCTGGACGCACCAGATCGCCGACTCGTCGAATAGTCGGTAGTTGCTATCGCTGCGTCCGGCTGAATAGATCAGCCCGAGACCCTCGAACTGGCGGATCGCCTTCGCTGACATCCCAGTTCGACGCGCGAGTTCTCCGACCGTCATCAGGCCCTCGCGCAAGAGGTACGGATGTGGCTCGTGCGCAGACATATCAGAAAGGCATGATATAACTTCGGCGATGAGCAGCGCAGGGAGCGCCTCCCCTTTTCGCCTTCCGACGACGCCTGTCGCGACCGACCTGGTTGCGAAGTACTTCCGTGGCCTCGGTGATCCGATACGGCTGCGGATCCTCGAACTTCTCCGTGGCGAGGGAGAACTGAGTGTCGGTGACCTCGTCAGTCGGTTGGGCCTCCCGCAGCCGAACGTTTCGAACCACCTCGCCTGTCTGCGCTGGTGTGGATTCATCGAAGCGCGTCGCGAGGGTCGCACCGTGTACAACCGGATCTCCGACGTGCGGGTTGCGCAGATCCTCGATCTGGCCGAGGCACTCCTTGCCGACAACGCCGACCACGTAGCTGCGTGCTGCGTGATCGAGGAGCCGAGAACATGACGCGGCCGCTCGTCGAGATCCTAATCAGAGCGAGCGGGGCTTCTCAGGGCAGCCCGACGAGCGGTGGGTGCGTCAAGCGTTGGCGGAGGTTCTCTCGTGAGCACCGACGTGAAGCCGGAGGTCGGGGCAGCGCTGCACGCCGCTGCGATTCCAGAGTCGAAAGTCGGGCCGGGACGGCACGCGCGCCTGACCGACTCTGAGCGTGCCCTTTACTTCTGGATCCTCCGGCACTTCGCCGAACGGGGGCGTCCGTCTGCCGTAGAGACGCGAGAGACGGCGGAGGGCTTCGGACTCGACGCCGACAGCGCACTCGCGACGCGCGCGACGGAAGACCTGGTGCACACGGGCGGGGACGGCGAGATCGTGGTCGCATACCCATTCTCCGGGCGAACAACGGATCGCATCGTTCGCTTCGAGGGCGGGATTGAGGTGCATGCCATGTGTGCGATCGACGCCCTCGGCATGGCACCGATGTTCGACCGGTCGATCGAGGTCGTCTCGCGAGATCAAGTCACCGTGAGCGCATCGAGATCGCCCTGAGGCCCGACGGCACACGTCACTGGCAGCCCGATGAGGCAGTGGTCGTGTGCGGCGCAAGCGGGGATGGCGACTCGTGTTGCAGTTGCTGTCCAGTGCTGAACTTCTTCGCCTCGCCGGAGAACGGCGAACGCTGGCTCGCAGCGCGACCCGATGTCGGGGATACGTGATGACCATGGCTTACGGGCACCTCGTGCGCGACTCCGAGGACTCGATCCGGGCGCGTCTGGACGCGAGAGCCGCTCAAAGTGGCGCGAAAGTGGCGTCCGAGGGCCAGTGATCCGGATATCCGGAGATCCGCAAACGCAGTCGCCATACGCGTTTGCAGGTGATGGAGCGTACCGGGCTCGAACCGGTGACCTCCGGCTTGCAAAGGAGGCGAGATAGGTCTCTGGGCGCTACGTGACGCGACGAGAACGCATGAACTCTCGCTTCGATCTCGCGGAGCAACACGTCGCACGACAGGAGGAGTTGACCAGTGGGTTGACCAGTTCGTTGCCAGGACTGGCTACGGACTAACCCGAGAGTAGGCCCCAGCATCGAGCGCCTCGCGAGGGGGAGGGCGGCCGCCGCGTGACCCGACTCATGAACGTCGTGGCCGATAGTTGAGCCGGGGCGGGGATCCCGATCCGTAAGCGCCGCGGCGTCACCCCATTCAGGTAGCCACGCTCGCTGCATCCCCCGTTTGAGCCGTAGACGCCGATCCGCCCTCGACGGAACATCGATGCGTGGTACCGGAGCCGATGTCTTTCGTCAAAAGTACGTTCTGAGAAGCACGGTCACAGTCGGGATCGTCTGCGCCGGAACGTTCGTTGGCGCTTCACTGTCTAGCGCGTCCGATCAGGCCGACCCCGCGAAGCCTCGCCCCGAACGAGAGACTTTGAGAGTCGCGCCCCCCGCGGTCGGGGCCGTCCCGGTTCGCAGCCGACCCCTCCTCGCGCGCACGCGCGCACACGCGTAATAGAAGGTACGAGGGTACCCCCACCCCTTCGAACGCGATAGAAGGCTCGGGGCCTGGTCGCCGGGGCGGGCGCGCGCACTTGCCGGAGCCCGCGACGACCGCTCAGGAAACCGTTATCGAGTTGTTGCAGAGCTGGCCATCGGGACCCTTCCATTGGAATGTCC
>JBKPDR010000086.1:0-21539 GCA_046727975.1 Actinomycetota bacterium
GAACGAGAGGCACACGCGCGGGGGGGCGGGCGCGAACTCCCGCCTCCTCTTCGTGTCGGCACCCGCCTCCCGGCATCTGACGGCAGCGGGTTGGGACGCCCGGCCCTGCCCGTTCGGCCCCCACCCGAAAGCGACGAGGGCCCGTAGGGGGAGGGTCCCCTCTCGCTTCTGAGAAGGGTCTATTACGCGTCCTCGAGCGACGGCGACACGACGCGACCAAGATCGTGCGTGATCCAGCCCGAGAGGCTAGGCCCCGCGAAGAGCGCCAGCGCTACGTTGGTCCTCCTGGAAATTGTCTTGCTCATCGGTGCGGCCGAATGTCCGCTAGGAGACGACGACGCAGCTCGTCTGGAGCAGACGATCCGGCGGAGATGCGTCGATGAGCGGCGTTTGGCCGTCGACGACAACGCTCGTGCCTGCCTCCAACTGGCGGACGTACTGGCGGAGGATCTTGCGGCCGGCGCGTCACCCGAACCCGTCGAGCTCGACATGAGCCACGTCGAGGGCCTATGCGAGTACGTACTGGAGGACGACAGCGTTGCGGCAGTGGGGGAGCTGATGGATCTGTGCGATGCGCTAAGGCGCTGTCGCGGCGATTGATTGTCCGGGAACAGGCGGCCTCCTTTAGGAACTGATCGACCACCTGGGGATCACCGCCGTGTGCGGACTGGGGACTGGCAGCTGCAGCCGCGTCACCAACCCGTGACGTAAGAGCCTGGCTCACGACTCGAGCTTGCGGAGACTCACAACCACCTTGGCGAAGTTCTCGAGCCTCGCGAGCTTTCATCGAGGTAGCGGCGGAGCCATTTCATCGCCGCGGCTTCGAACTTGGGCGAGCTGCGGTCGGCGTAGAGATGAACGAGCTGTAGCGCGTCCTCGAGCGAGAGGTGCGGCATGGGGTCGAGGGCCGTGCCTGCGCGAAACAGTCTCGACCCTCGTCGTGTCTCCCGTTAGAGACTTGCGTCGTAAAGTGCGACGGTTTCAGTGATCCAGGTCAACGCCGCCTCTGTGTCCACCCGGTAGGAATATGTGACGCCTGCGCAGAGGCTGTTCGTGACGAAGGAGTGACTGCGAGGACGGTGTTCGTACCACCAAGCAAGTCGGGTCCACCCGAGTCGCCGAAGCACGTGCCACCCTTGTTCGCGTGCAGCTTGATGAACTCGTCGCTGATCGAGTTGTTGCTCGCGACGAGCGTCGTCGATACCCGCCGAAGAGCGGCGGGGTTTCTCGGCGTGCTAGAGGACGCTCTTCCTAACCCAACGCGCTCAGACTCCTAACCATTGACGAACGGAGAGGAGGCAAGCTGGCTCGTGTGCAGCGTGCCTTCCCGGCGTTGAGTATCTCTTCGATCGCGTTGGCGCTCGCCTGCACTGCATCCGCAGCATCACTAGGCCCGACGACGCTCGACTCGACCAGCCGGCCAGTCGCACTCGTCGTGCAGGACGGACAGTGGCTCGCGCGCGCGAGGTTCTGTCACGGGCTCTCGTTCACGGTGCGGCGCCTGCGCACGAGACGCTCGTCGTCCGCCGGGCGATGCGGCACCGGGATCCTCTATGGCTCGCCGCAGTTCGCGCTCGCTGCCGGCAGGACTCTCTGGAACGCGATGGCCGTGGGCAACTTCACCTACAACGTGATACTCACTGCGAGTCCGGGTCGACGCCCTGCTCGGGTCGCCGAGCTCGTCTTCGACAACGCCGACTCGACCGGCGAGCACCTCGGCGCGTCAGCCGGCGACGGCCCGACGCTCGTGTTCTCGTCGATCCGCGTCGGTATCGATCCCGCGACCTGCGATCCGGAGGGATTCCGCTGCGTGCGCGTCGAGGGCGGGCGGGTGTGGCGGGTCGTGGGCGCCGGCGCGAAGCGGGTCGCCGTGCCCAACGCGCCGCCGAGCTACCTTCTCGCCGCCTGGCAACGACGGATCGCGCTCGTTGCCGCCGACGACGTCTTCGTCCGCCGGCGGGCCGGACGCTCGGTCGAGGTACGCGACTCGGTGACCGGCCGCCTCGTTAGCCGCTCAGCGCCCGCCGGGACCGTGCAAGCACTTGCTCTGGCGCCGACGTACGTCGCGCTCCTCGTAGACGGCCCGGCTGGCCGGCGCATCGAGCGCCGGTCAGCCGCCACGGGCGCGCTGCTCGGATCGACGCGGGTCTCGGGATCAGTCGAGCGCATCTCCGCGTCGTCCTACGGCGTCGTCTTCGGCCTCGGCCGCTCGATCCGCGTCGTCAACGCCTACACCGGCCGGTCGCGCACTGTCGCGACGACGCGTGCCGCGCCCGTCGGCGTCTCGATCGAGACGAACCGAGTCGTCTGGGCCGAACGCGTCGGCTCGCGGAGGCTCATACGAGCCCTCTGGCTCCAGGACTAGCTCATCACCTTCAGTAGAAAGGCGACCTGGCGCTCGTGAGCCGCACTAGATTGCGTGGGCCAGGCGACGTCTCTCCCCGACGCTTCGAGGGTCGAGGCGGAGGCCGAGCTCACGGGCGAGCGCAAGCGCCTGCTCGTACTCTTCGCGGTGGATGCCGCGGGCGATCTCGTCGTACTGGCCGTTCTGGCCGACCTTGCCCGAGACGTAGTACTGCGCCATGAGGTTCACGTATGTCCCCGTCCCGAGTTCCTCGGCGACGAAGCGCAGAATCGCTTCGGTCTCCTCGAGCAGACCCGGCATGATCAGGTGCCTGACGATGAGGCCGCGCCGTGCCAGCCGGCGCTCGTCCAGCGCGAGGTCGCCGACCTGGCGGTTCATCTCGACGATCGTCTCGCGGGCGACGTCCGGGTAGTCGGCGCGCTTCAGATAGCGCCGCGCCGCCTCGTTCGTCCACAGCTTGAAGTCGGGCATGTAGACGTCGACGATGCCCTCCATCAGCCGGAGGCTGTCGAGCGAGTCGTAGCTGCTCGTGTTGTAGACGATCGGCAGCGCGAGGCCGTGCGCGAACGCATGCGGCAGCGCCTCGAGAATCTGCGGGACGACATGCTCGGGCGTGACCCAGTTGATGTTGTGACAGCCGATCGCCTGCAGCTCGATCATCATCTCGGCGAGGCGTTCGGGCGTTACCACCTCGCCCTGTACCCCCCACGAGATGTCGTGGTTCTGGCAAAAGACGCAGCGGAGGTTGCAACCCGAGAAGAAGATCGTCCCCGAGCCGCGGCGGCCGCGGAGACAGTCCTCCTCGCCGAAGTGCGGGAAGTAGGAGGCGACGACCGCGTGCCGCCCGATCGCGCACAGGCCCGCGACGTCGGCTCGGCGGTCGACCTTGCAGCCGCGCGGACAGACGACGCAGCGCTCGCCGAGTAGCTCGTGCGCCTCGGCCGCCCGGCGCTCGAGCTCGGAACGCGAGAGCGCGACGCTCAGCACGTCAGGTGCAGCGCCGCCGCGGTCTTCAGCGGATCGAGCTGTGCGTAGCGCTGGACCGCCTCCGCGGTCGGGAGCACTTCGACGTCGATCCCGCGGGCGCGCAGCGTCTCGAGAGTGCCCGGATCGGGACGCATCTGCCCGTACGCCCCGGTGCCCACGAGGAGGCGCTCGGGGAGCTCGTCAAGCACCTCGTCGAGGTCCTCGAGCGCTAGCCCGTGCCCTTCCTTGCGCCACCAGCCGCGCACCACGCGCTCCGGAAGCACGATGACGTCGCGTGTCTCCTCGCGTCCGTCGATCGTCACGCGCCCGAAGCCGTAGCTCTGGATCGTGGGCATCCTGGCGATCGTAGCGCCGCGCACTCGATACGGCAGGACGCGAGTGGCGATGCTCGCTGCTAGCGTCGTTCGGGTGCGCAGGGAGATCGAGCTCTGGCGCCACACGCACGCACAACCCCGAGGACGACGACGAGGCGACTCATCTCTCCCTCCCCATGCGTCGAAGGTGGATCGCCGGACCGTACAAGCCACCACGTCGCGCGTTGTTCGCACAGGCGACGGTCGGAGTGTCATTCTCGTGACACAGCGTCCGGCACGCCTCGCCGGGTGCTTGCAAAGTAGTGTGCTGGACGCGTTCGCGATGAGGCCCGCGCGGAAGTGATTCTCGATCGTCAGAAGCTCAAGGAGCGGATCCATGAGCTCTATCGCTCCGAGCACGACGAGATGGGAGAGCGCGGAACGCTCGAACGCCTGGAGCGCGGGCGCGAATGGGATCTCGCACCGACGCTCGCTTCCGGAGGCGTCGTGGTCTTTCCGCATGCCGGTGTGCTGGACTGCGGGCATCAGGTCGCGGCCGCGGTCCACGGCTGTCTCGACAGCGGCGCCGATCGCGTGATCGTGATCAGCGTCCTGCACGCGTTCACGGACGAGATGCAGGAAGCTCGCACGCGCGTCTCGGCCGGGGAAGATCCCTCCGAGTGGGTGTTCTGGGGAATCCAGGGGCCGGAGATGGAGGGGCGAGACGAGTGGCGCGACGACCACGCATTGATCAGCTTCCGGCACTTCTGGGCGGCGGAGACGAAGCGGCGCGGGATACGCGGCCCGGAAGTCGTCGAGCGGTACCCGTACCTTGCAGGCGGCCACCCCGAGCGGCTGCCGGGGATCGAGGAGCTCGCCGCGCTCGCCGAGGACGCGGTGATCGTCTCCACCGCCGATCCGTTCCATCACGGGATCGGCTACGGCGATCCCTCGGAGCGCGCACTGGCTCCCGACGACGGTGGGCTCGAGCTCGCCCGAGCGACGATCGACGAAGGCATCGCGCTGCTCGGTAGCGGCGACTACGCCAGCTACGACGCGCACTGCGTCGAGGCGAAGAGCGACGCGCGCGATGCAGGGGTCGTCTTTCGCTATCTCCGCGGGGAGCTGCACGGCTCGATCCTCGACATGACGTACACCGACGCGGCGGCGCTGTACGAGGCGCCGGACCCGACGTGGGTCGCCGCTCCGCTCGTCGAGTGGCGGACGAGCGCGGCCGGTTAGACGCAGCGAGAGAAGCCTCCCGGAGGATTCGCGCTATCTCGGCCGGACCGCGAAGATGAACGGAATCACGATCGTCGCATCCGCACTCGAGCGCGTCGCTGCGGTGCTGCTCGTCACCGTGTACGGCGGCGGCGGTGGTGGAGGAGTCGGCTACTAGCGCTGGCTCGGCCTGCGGGTTGGGGGGAATGCCTTGTCGACTCGGGCACTCGCCGTAGCTTCAAGGAACGCTGAAACCGTGCGGCTCCGCCGGCGGATCGAGGATGCCGACAAGGCGGTCAGACGACGACCGCATCGATTTGTACACCCTGCAAGTGATGCGGGAGTCCCGATCACTCGGCGGGGAGTAGGATCGGCCTCGAAGGAGGTCGGATGACGAAGATCTGGGGCCTCTCCAAGCGCGACGCGAACTACGGGCCCGCCCCAACGCCCGACGTGCGCTGCGACAAGTGCAGGTACATGTTCCCGCCGCTCGCGCTCGGCGGGTGCCGACTGGTTCGAGGGGTGATCAGCGGCTCCGCCAGCTGCAAGGAGTTCGTGCCGCGACGTCCAGCGCGCAGCGAACCAGAGGGCTAGACCAACCGCGGCGCGTCCTCGTCGTGTTTTTGCCCGACGTTCGCGAGGCTCTTCGAGAGGATGGTGAGCGGGTCGCAGAGAAGCTCGCCGAGTCCGGTTCGGCGCCCGACTCCGTGGCAAGGATGGCAAGGTCGGCGTTCGCTCGGGTTCGGTCTGTTCGCTCGCTTGCATGGAAACCGCTGCAAACAGCCGGTTTGAGCGAACGAGCGCAAACGGGAGCGAACGATCGCCCGCATTTGCCATGCAGAAGGTCGAGGGTTCGAGTCCGTTCATCCGCTTTCAAACCCTGTAAATCCGGGTTTTCTTCTCACGACAAGTGGTTACGCGGGTCTCTTTCCCCCCGTTTTGTCCCCGGCTCAGCCGAGCTCGCGCCGGACGATCGCCGCGCCGGCGACGAGCGACGCGAGCTTGCCGCAGGCCAGGATGCGGGCCGTCTGGCTGAAGCCGCAGTCCGGAGCGAGCCACAGCTTGTCCGGCCGGACGAACTGCAGCAGCGTGCGGATGCGGTCGGCGACGACCTCGGGTGTCTCGACGGAGCGTCCCTTGACGTCCACGACGCCGGCGCACAGGATCTTGTCGGCGCCGTGCTCGGACCAGAGCTCGCATTCGGCCATCGCACGGTTGGCGAACTCGAGGTGCAGCACGTCGGCGTCCAGCTCGCGGAAGTACGGGGCGAAGGTGGCATAGCTGCGCTCTGAGACGGCCGGGCGGCCTCGGAAGTTGCCGAAGCAGAGATGGAGCTCGATCGTCGCCTCGACTGCCTCGACGCATGCGTTGAACACCTCGACCATCTCCGGCAGCCCGCCGGGCATGATCCAGAAGGCGGGCTCGTCGATCTGGACGTGGCGCGCGCCCGTGGCGACGGCGGCGCGTAGCTCGGCGTTGACGAGCGGCGCAAGCGCCCAGGCGACCTCGCCCTTCGTCTGATAGACCTCACCCGGGTCGATCCGGAAGGCTTGCGTGACGGGGCCCTGCAGCGGCGCGATGAACGGCTTCGGCGTCCGAGTCCGGAGAAGCTCCACCTCGCGGACGAGGCCGTAGCCGTCCGGCACGGCGAGTCGCTCGACGCAGCGGAAGGCGTCCACCTGATCCGGCCCCGGGTACCCGAGCCGTCGTTGCGGAGCCAGGGGCTCGAGCCCCGAGATCCGGTCATGGAAGTTCCAGGTGAAGTCGGCGCGCAGGAATTCACCGTCCGAGACGATGTCGAGGCCGGCCTCGGTCATCTCGCGGAGCGCCAGCTCGACCCCGTCGAGCAGCGCCTCGTCGAGATCGGCGGGACCGAATTCGCCCTTCGCGACGGCGTCCCTCACCAGCCACATCCAGCTCGGGACAGCGTGGCTGCCAAGCGTCTTCGTCGGCAGCAGCGGCAGGTCGGTGTAGGTCAGCATCCGGCTAGGCGCGCGCGGGACGCTGCTTGCCGACGCGCTCGTACACCCAGTCCGGGACCGCATCGGCCGACTTGTAGATCGTCCAGCGGCACTGGTCGTCGGGGTTCTCCGGATTCTCGGTCATGCGCATCGGCGTGCCGAGCGACTCGATCGGGAGGATCTCGTTGACGACCGCGCAGTGAGCGCAGTAGAGGCAGACGCCTTTCCTGCCCCACGACCAGTCGTGCGCCTCCTCCGTGACCGCGAACGAGAACGGCGGCTCCGTCCGCGGCGTCTGCCCTCGGCTCGGGTCGCTGCGCCGCATCCTGCCGCCGCTGCCGCACGGATCGAAGCTGAGAATCCAGCGGTCGTCCTCCTCGCTCACGTCGACCCGGCCCGCCCGCGCGGGGCCGGAGAAATGGCCGCGCATCCCCTCGATCGTCAACTCGAGCGACTCCTGTGGAGTCATCTCCCCGAGTGCCGCATACCGCTCGGAGACCCACTTTCCCTGCGTCACGCGGAACACCTCGTCCATCCGCTCTTCGCCGAGCCCGTCGCGCAGGCTCGAGAGCAGGCCCCAGGCCCAGTCGGCCTGGGCGTCGTGGACGGTCATCGCAGCCTCGCGCCGCGCGTGGAGCGCCGCTTGGAACTCGGCCTCGTCGCCGCGCTCGAGTGCCGCGACCGCCCGCTCCGCGTCCGGGCGTCCGACGGCGGCCGCGTCCGTCGGCGGTGGCATGCCGATCAGGTCGGTCAGCCGCTGCACCTCCGCATCGAAGCCGGGGAGCTCGGCACGCCCGTACTCGAGGAGCGCGTCGAGCCACGTTGCGAAGAGCGTGCGCACACGGTCCGTCTCCTCGATCGAGTACTCGAAGTACTCCTGCGCGGAGTCGAGGTCACCGGCAGCGAGCGCGGCCAGCGCCAGCTCCTCGGTCGGGATGCCGAGCGATCCGGCGTCGCCGGTCCTGATCCTGCGGCCCAGCCGCTCGGAGTGCCGGAGGTCGGATCCCACCAGGCGGTAGTCATACATGCACCGGCTGCGGAGCGTAGGCGTCGATGGCGAGACTCCCGCCGATAGTAGGGTCGTTCTCGCGTGAAGATCACGGACATCGAGGCGATGGTCATCGAGAAGCCGTCGATCGACGTGACGGCGGCCGATGCGATGCAGGATGCGTTCATCGTTCGCGTCCGGACCGACGAGGGAATCGTCGGCTACGGCGAGGGCAACCACACGCCGCGAGCCATGAAGGCGCTCGTCGACTCGCCCGGGTCACACAGCTGGAGCCAGGGGATCAAGGACCTCCTGGTCGGTCGGGATCCGCTGCAACCGGAGCGGCTGTGGGATTTGACATACCGATCGACCGCGATGTCGGGGCGGCGTGGCTTGCTCGTCGCCGTGCTCGCAGCGATCGACGTCGCGTTGTGGGACGTCAAGGGGAAGGCGGAGGGGAAGCCGATCTACGAGCTGCTCGGCGGCGCGAGCGGCAGGCCGGTGATCCCGTACTGCACCGTCTATGCGGGGCCCCTCCACTGGAACGACACGCAGCGGCGCACGACGGGGATGATCGAGCAGGCACGCGGGCTCGGTTTCCGCGCCGTCAAGATCGAGCCGCTCGAGGACTGCACTCCGACGAACCGGAACATCGTTGAGCTCGCGCGGGCAGCCCGCGAGGCGGCGGGCGACGGCATCGAACTGCTGGTCGACGTCGGCCACCGCTGGCAGACCTCGAAGGAGGCTCTCCGCGTGCTGCGCGAGCTGGAGGAGTACGACATCGGGATGATCGAGACGCCGCTATGGCTCGACGACATCGACGGCTACCGCGAGGTCTCCGACCGGTCGGCGGTTCCGGTAGCGGTCGGGGAACTCTTCGTCACGAGGAACGAATTCCTCGAGATGATGGACCGCGGTCACGTCGACATCGTCCAGCCGTGCGTGGCCCGCGTGGGATTCACCGAGTCGCGCAGGGTCGCCGAGGACGCGCTGGTGCGGGGAAGGTCGGTCGTTCCGTATGGTTGGGTTGCGACGACGCTCGCCGTCGTCGCCGACATCCATCTCGCCGCCACGCTGCGCAACTCGCCGTGGTGCGAGTACTGCCCGCTCGAGGTCTATCCCGACCAGGAGTTGCGGAGGACGCTGTTCGGGCCGGAGCCGAAGGTGGTCGACGGCGTCTTCGAGCTTCCCGCGCGCCCGGGGCTCGGCGTCGACGTGGACGAGCGGGCCCTCGAGCACTATCGCGTCGCGTGAAGGTCGTCGACGTCAGAACGCACGTCCTGCTCGATCCGGGATATGACCCGGGCGCGACGAGCTCGGCGCAGGACACGATCGTCGTCGAGGTGGTCACCGACGAGGGACTCGTCGGGATCGGCGAGACCGATCTGAACGCCTGGGTGGCGCGCGCGTTTATCGAGGCGCCGGCAACGCACACCATGGACCGCGGGCTCAAGGAGCAGCTGATCGGCCGCGACCCGCTCGACCCGGAGGCGATCTGGGAGGACCTCTACGTCGGCACCGCGATGACCGGTAGGCGGGGCGGCGGCGTCAACGCGATCGGCGCGCTCGACATCGCATTGTGGGACATCTGCGGACAGGCGGCCAGCAAGCCGTGCTGGCAGCTGTGGACGGATGCGGGTCCGGAAGCGCTGACGCCATACGCATCGCTCCAGCCGGAGGTCTCGTCGTTCGAGGCGTATGTCGAGTCGATGGTCGGCTGGGGCACGCGCGCCAAGGAGCTCGGCTTTCGCGCGGCGAAATGCGAAGCGACTTTCTCGGGCCCGTACGTCCACAAGGGGCTCCATGGCGACGACGCGCAGGTGGTCGAGGTCGTGACCGCGGTGCGGGAGGCGGTCGGGCCCGAGATGGCGCTCATGGTCGACGTGCAGTACGCCTTCGACTCGGTCGAGCGCGCCGCGCGCTGTTGCGACGCGCTCGCGAAGCTCGACGTCTTCTTCCTCGAGACGCCGCTGTGGGTCGACGACCTCGCCGGCTACGCCGAGCTACAGCGGCGCTCGCCCGTTCGCATTGCACAGGGCGAGTGGCTCTCGACGCGGCACGAGTTCGCGGACCTGATTGCGACCGGGATCGCCGTCGTGCAGCCGGACATCGGGCGCGTGGGCGGGCTCACGGAGGCCCGGCGGGTGTGCGAGCTCGCGGATGCGGCGGGCCGACTCGTCGTTCCGCACGCCTGGAAGACCGGGATCTCGGTCGCCGTCGCCGCGCACCTCGCGATGGCGACGCCGCACATGCCGTACTTCGAGTTCCTGCCGGCCGAGCTCTGCGAGTCGCGGCTGCGCAAGGAGCTCACCCGCGACGAGCTCGTGTTCGAGGGCGGGACGCTCGCACCGCCGCAGCGTGCCGGACTCGGGATCGACCTCGATCGCGACGCGCTCGAGCACTTTGCCGCGGCCGCGCGCGACCTCGTTCGGTAGGTGATCGATCGCAATTCGCAGAAGCCAAGGACCGACCGACCATCCAGCAGCCTCTACGATCGCGCGATGGCCGAGTTCCTCGTCGAGATCGAGATCGAGCTGCCGCCGTCGATGCCCGACGACGAGCGCACGGCTATCCTCGCGGCCGAGGCCGAGCGGGGGAGAGAGCTGCGGGACGCCGGCTCGATTGTCCGCATCTGGCGCGTTCCGGGCCGGCGAGCCAACGTCGGGCTCTGGGAGGCCGCCGACGCGTCCGAGCTGCACCAGCTGCTGAGCTCGCTCCCGGTCTTCCCGTGGATGAACATTCAGGTGCGGCCGCTCGCCGAGCACTATTTGATGCGCGAGGAATAGGGCATCGTGAGCGCGACGCTCATGCGCTCACTTGGTCATGGGTCCACTCGCATCCGTTGTGTGGATGCGGACGAGGAAGCGTCCTGTGTGCCGTCGGCCCGGGTGGTGTCGACGCGGTCCGCGCGGAGGACAATCGGCTCGACGGCGGTGATCATCATCGGGTCACCGTCCCCAGCGTCCGCTCGATCAACCCGCGCACCTCCGCGGCGGCTTCCTCGAGCTGTGCGAGAGCAGTCCGGTGGGCGAGCGCGGCCACGCTCACCGCCCCCGCCGGCCGGGTGGGGTGATCGAGGAACAGGGGAAAGGCGATGCAGTTGACCCCTTCCTCGCTCTCCTCGGCGTCGAGCGCGTAGCCGCGGCTGCGCACGAGCTCCAGGTTCGCGGCCAGTACTTGCGCGTCGACGAGCGTGTTCGGCGTGCGCCGCGCGAGCGGACCGTGGGCGGTGACGTACGCGTCGACGGCTCCCCGATCGACAAGCTCGTACGCCAGCAGCGCCTTTCCGACGCCCGTGCAATGAGCGGGGTTGCGGCCGCCTACGATCGAGCTCATCTGGGCGCCCCGCCCGGGCGGGGTCACCTTTGCGAGGTAAACGACCTCGGCGCCGTCGAGCTCGGCGTAGTGGGCCGTCTCCCCGAGCCGCTCGGCGAGCGACTCCAGCAGAGGCCCGAGCAATTGGCGGCGGTCGAGCTGCTCGTAGTACGCGAACGCGAGGCGGACGAGGTCGAGGCCGAGCCGATAGCTGCCGCGCTCGTCGTGGTCCGCGAGCCCCGCCCGGCAGAGCGCGGCGAGCGCGCGATGGAGGCTCGACTTCGGGATGTCCGTGTCGCGGGCCAGTTGCGCGAGCCCGACGCCGCGCGGGTAGTCGCCCAGCCTGCACAGAACGGCGAGCACGCGGTCGGCGCCCGCGAACATCGGATCGGCGGGTTGACGTCGCTTGCGCGGCGCGACAAGATTCACGTCAGGATTGGAACACAATTCCGATAGTCGGAACAACCTCGGTCATTGAGAGCGCTCGAGGCGGCGGATCGATGTCGGCCGGGAGGGCCAGTCGGAGCCGCTCGGGCCAGGGACGCCGTACCGTCGCGCCGACCGACTCCACCGCTACCACGCGGTCGACGATACGCCGCGCCGGCTCGCGAGGCACTGCTACTGACCGGTGGGCCTCCCGCGTGCTCGGCCGCGCCCCGCGCCTTGACAGCCTTCGTGCGAGCGGAGTACGGTCGGCGGGGTTCCGTGAATCGGGCGTTCGTCCGCCCAAATGGCTCCGGGGGGTCCGCGGTAGAGGCATCGATGACGCTGGAAGTCGCATCGGGAGCGGTCTCCTGAGCCGGCCGGTCACGACACTGGACTGCGCCGTCCTCGCCGACCTGTTCGGCCGCCGAGAGCTACGCGAGGCCTTCGACTCCTCGGCGCTCGTCCAAGCGTGGCTCGACGTCGAACAAGCGCTTGCGCGCGCCGAGGCCGAGGTGGGGGTCGTCCCCGCCGCCGCCGCAGACCGGATCGCGTCGTGACCAGGGGAATTGCGCACGTCGGGATCACCGTCGCCGACCTCGAACACGCGGTGCGCTTCTACACCGAAGGGCTCGGGCTCGAGGTCGCCGTTCGCCAGACGAGTGCCGCCGAATACCTGGCCCTTACCGGCTACGACGGCCTCGAGATCGCCACGGCGTTCGTCGTGGCGCCCGGAGACGGCGTCCGCATCGAGTTGCAGGAGTACCGCCGAGTCGGCGATCACGGCTCGCGCGAGCCCGGCACGGCGCCCGTCGGCTCCTCGCACATCTGTCTCCGCGTCGACGACGTCGCCGCCACGCTCGCGCGCGCCGAGGCTGCCGGCGGCCGGCGCGTCACCGATCCCGTCCAGATCGACTCCGGCATCAACAACGGTGGCGCCGCCGTTTACCTGCGTGACCCCGACGGCTACACGATCGAGCTGTTTCAGCCGCCGACATGACTCGGACACCCTCCTTCCCTACCGGTGCGGAGCACGACCGCTTCGCACAGGCCCGGCCTATGCGGCCCGGCAGCACTCTCCTCGTCGAAAGGGCTGAAGACGAATGAAGAAGCCACTGATGGTCCTCTTTCCGCTGGCGGTCGCGATCGTGCTGGCTGCGACCGTCGGTCAAGCACGGTCCGCGAAGTCGGCTCCTGCCTTCGCTACCCAGGGGGCGAAGTGCGTCAAGTACGCCGGTGTCGAGTCGACCGGCAACAAGAACTCGATGGACCCGGCACAGCAGCCGTCGAGCCAGAACTCGCTGAACGTCAACGCCAGCTACGACCGGCTCACAACCGTGGATGACAACTGGAAGGTGCTGCCGTCCCTCGCGACGTCGTGGAAGCCGAGCGCGGGCGGCAAAGTCTGGACGTTCCAGCTCCGCAAGGGGGTGAAGTTCTGGACCGGTAAGCCTTTCACCTCGGCCGACGTGGTCTACACGTTCCGCCGCGTCATCGACCCCAAGACGGGCTCGGAAGGCCAGTCCCAGATGTCGTTTCTCAAGCCGAGCGGCATCCAGGCGGTCGGCAAGTACGCGATGAGGTTCGTCACCTCGAAGCCGGTGGCCGAGCTGCCGCTCCTGATCACGAACAAGAACACCTTCATCGTCCAGAATGGGGCAAGCACCGCCACGCTGCGGACGAAGGGCGCAGGGACGGGCCCGTTCATCCCGGTGAACTTCAAGCCGGTTCAGCAGGTGCACACGTTCAAGCGCAATCCCAACTACTGGCGGAAGGGCTTCCCCAAGGCGCCGTGCCTGCAGCTGTACGTGATCCAGGAGGCGAACTCGATGCTGGCCGCCTTGCGGACCGGCCAGGTGGACTTCTCGCAGCAGGTCGCCTACGAGGTCGTTCCGGCCCTGAAGAACGACTCTCGCGTCAAGCTCACCACGACGGGCGCCTCGACGTCCATGGTGATGCCGATGTGGACAGATACGGCTCCGTTCAACAAGCTCGCCGTGCGCCAGGCGCTGAAGAAGGTGGTCGATCGCAAGCAGATCGTGGCGAACGCCCTGCTCGGCTACGGCATCGTCGGCGACGACAACCCTGTTCCGCCGACCTCGCCGGACGCGTGGAGGAAAAAGGTGCCGGGCCCGGACGTCGCGGGTGCGATCAAGCTGCTCGCGTCGGCCGGCTACAACTCGTCGAATCCGCTGAAGGTCGACCTCTACACCGCCGACATGATCCCGGGCGTCGTCAACATGACGCAGCTGTACAAGCAGCAGGCGGCCAAGGCCGGTATCCAGGTCAACGTGATCGTCGGCCCGGCCAGCGAGTACTGGGACAACGTCTGGCTGAAGCACCCGTTCCAGGTCTCGGGCTGGTCGGCCCGCCCGGCGGGGCTGGCCCTGTCGATCGCGTACCTACGGAACGCGCCGTACCCGGAGACGCACTGGAAGGTTCCGGCCTTCGACAACCTGATCGCGAAAGCCAACACCACCGTGGACCCGGCCGCACGCAGCGCGCTCTACAAGCAGGCCGGGAAGATGCTCACCCTGCAGGGCGGCGCGATCATCCCCGCCTTCCAACGGGTCGTCGCCGCGCAACGCTCGAACTGCAGCGGCTACGTGCCGTCGATCCAGTTCGTGCAGTTCGATCTCGCGCCCCTCACGTGCAAGTAGCGAGAGTGCATAGAGGGTAGATCGAGCCTCCAAGTCGCCCGGGCCGCCCGCGAAGGGCGGCCCGGGCGACGCACCGAGACACGATGACCGGAAATTCGTAGGAGCACCTGTTGATTCTCAGGCTCATCGCTCAGCGCCTCGCACTCGCCGCCGTCACGCTGCTCATCGTCTCGGCGCTCGTCTTCCTCTTCACGAGCGTGCTTCCGGGCGACATCGCCGAGCGCGTGCTCGGACGCGAGTCTTCGGCCGAGCAGCGTCAGATCTTCCGCGAGAACCTCAACCTGGACGATCCGGTGTGGAAGCGGTACGGCGTCTGGATCGCCGACGTCGCCCGGGGAGATCTGGGCCGCTCGCTCGTGAACAACGAGACCGTCACCGCGACGATCGGCACGAGCGCCCAGAACACGCTCTTTCTCAGCGTCTTCGCATTCCTCCTATACCTCCCGGTCACGCTCATCCTGGCGACACTCGCGGCCCTCTCCAAAGGGAAGCTCAGCGACTCGCTGATCTCAGTGGTCACACTCATCGGGCTCTCGTTGCCCGAGTTCGTGCTCGGTACGCTGCTCATCTTCGTGTTCGCGGTGCAGCTCTCGGTTGCGCCTGCGCTCTCGATCGTCAATCCGGGCGACGACCTCTCCACACGCCTGCACGCGACCGTGCTTCCCGCCGTGACGCTGATGGTAGCCATGGCCGTCTACGCGATCCGGATGCTGCGCGACAACCTGATCGATGTGCTCGACTCCGAGTACGTCCGGATGGCGACGCTCAAGGGCGTTCCGCGCCGGCGCGTGGTCGTGCGCCATGCGCTGCCGAACGCAGTCGGGCCGGCGCTGAACGTCACGGCGCTCAACCTCACGTATCTGATCGGCGGCGTCGTCGTCGTCGAGACGGTCTTCTCGTATCCCGGGCTGGGCAAGATGCTCGTCGATGCGATCTTCGTCCGGGACGTGCCGGTGGTGGAAGCGATTGCGCTGCTTGCCGCGGCCGTCTACATCATCGCCAACCTGGTCGCCGACGTGCTCGCGATGCTGCTGAACCCGCGCCTCAGGACGCCTTGATGAGCGTCACCGCAGTCGACCTTCCGGTTGCCGTCCGGCGCTCCCGCCTTCGCCGGTTTCTCCGTCGCTTCCCGCTGAGCGCTCGGCTCGCCGCGCTTCTCCTGTTCGCGTATGTCCTGATCGCGCTGACCGGCCCGCTGTGGACGCCGTACAACCCGTACGAGACGGGCACGGGGTTGCCGTTCTCGGGCGCGAGCAGCTCGCACCTCTTCGGCACCGACATCCTCGGCCGCGACGTGTTCAGTCGCGTCGTCTACGGCACGCGCGACGTGCTCTTCCTCGCGCTCACGAGTACATTCATCGCGACCGTGATCGGCGGTCTGATCGGCCTCGCGAGCGGTCTCGTGAGCGGCTGGGTCGACGAGCTCTTGATGCGTGTCTTCGAGACGATCATCAGCATTCCCCTGCTCGTGCTGGCACTGCTCGCGATCGCCGCAGCCGGGCCGCAGGCCTCGGGCAGCACCTCGCTCCTGATCGGGGTCGTCGTCCTCGTCTACGCGCCGCGCATCGCGCGGATGGCCCGTTCGGTCGCGGTCGACCTCGTGACGCGCGACTTCGTCACGGTCGCCCGCGCGCGCGGTGAGTCCGTGCGCTCGATCGTCTGGCGCGAGCTGACCCCTAACGCTGCGGGTGTGCTCCTCGTCGAGTTCGGCGTCCGCGCCGGATACGCGCCGATCCTGATCAGCTCGCTCGGATTCCTCGGCTTCGGCTCGCAGCCGCCTTCGCCGGAGTGGGGGCTGATGATCAGCGAGAACCGCACGGCCCTCTTCACGGCGCCGATCGTGGAGCTCGCACCGTGTGTGGCGCTCGCGCTCCTCGTGATCAGTCTGAACCTCGTCACGGACGGGATCGCCCGCGCGCTCGGGCGCTCCGTGGAGCGGACGCCGTGACGGCAGTTCACGTGCCGGGCGTGAGCCGGGGTGTGGCGCAGGAGCCGCTCGTCAAGGTCGAGGGCCTGACAATCGACTTCTGGTCTGACGACCGCTGGCAGAACGTCGTCAACGGCGCGTCCTTCTCGCTCGTGAGCGGCGAAGCGTTCGGGCTCGTCGGCGAGTCCGGCTGCGGCAAGACGACGACCGCACTCTCGCTGCTCGGCTTCCAGCGACCAGGCAGCCGGATCCGCTCCGGCTCGATCCAGTTCGGGGGACGAGACCTGGCGCACCTGTCCCGCCGGGAGCTGCAGAAGGTGCGTGGACGACGGGTCAGCCTCGTCCCGCAAGACCCGACGACGGCGCTCTCTCCCGGGCTCCGCATCGGTGACCAGCTCGTCGAGGCGATGTCGGTGCACGGTGTGGGTGGCTCACGCAGCGAGCGCCGGCGGCGAGTCGACCAGCTGATCGCGCACGTCCGCCTCCCCGACCCGAAGCGCACGGCGCGAAAGTATCCCCACCAGCTCTCGGGCGGACAGCAGCAGCGCGTCGTCATCGCCATGGCGCTGGCGTGCGACCCGGAGCTGATCGTCTTGGACGAGCCGACGACCGGCCTCGACGTGACGACGCAGGCACAGATCCTCGACCTGCTTCGCCGCCTACGCGGAGAGCTCGGCATGGCGATGGTCTACGTCACGCACAACCTAGGCGTCGTCGCGGCCGTGTGCGACCGCGTCGGCGTGATGTACGCGGGAGAGCTCGTCGAGGACGCGCCGGTGCACGAGCTCTTCTCACACCCACGTCACCCGTACACGCGCGGCTTGATCGACGCCGTCCCGTCGGTCGCGGCGCCGCACCGTAGCCGCGACATCGTCCTGCGCGGGCTGCTCAGGCGCGACGACCTGCCGAAAGGATGCCGCTTTGCGCCGCGGTGCGACTTCGCCGAGGAGGCGTGCTTCGAGCAGCGTCAGGTCCTGCAGCACGTCGGGGAGGCGCACGAGGTGGCGTGCCGTCGTGTCCACGACGTGGAGCGGCTCACCGCCGAGCGCACCTTGGCGGCGAGCTACGTCCCGCTCGTGCCGGCGGCAGACGATGCGCTGCTCGACGTCGCCGACCTCTCGATCACCTACGACCGGCGCCGCGGGCTTTGGCTTATGTCAAGCGAGCCCCTGGTTATCGTCCGCGACGTCACCTTCGACCTCCGGTCGCGTGAGACGTTGTCGCTCGTCGGCGAATCCGGGAGTGGCAAGTCGACGATCGTGCGCACCGTCGGCGGGCTACTGGGGCCGCTCACGGGACAGATCACGTTCGAGGGCCGCATTCTCGCCGCCACCGTCCAGTCACGGTCGAAGCACGTCTGTCGGGAGATCCAGCTCGTGCTCCAGAACCCGGACGCGTCGCTCAATCCGCGTCAGCGCGTGCACCAGATCGTCGGGCGGCCGCTCGAGCTCTTCTTCGGGCTGCGCGGCAAGGCCCGCCGGGCCGGCGTGGCGAAGGCGCTCGAGGATGTACGGCTCGACGCACGGTTCGCGAGCCGCTACCCGGATGAGCTCTCGGGCGGCGAGCGTCAGCGCGTCGCCATCGCCCGAGCGCTCGCAGCGAAGCCGCGGCTGATGCTCTGCGACGAGATCTTGACTGCCCTGGACGTGTCGGTTCAGATGAGTATCGTCGAGCTCCTACGGGAGCTCCAGGCGGAGCAGGGGATCGCGTACCTGTTCATCTCCCACGACCTCGCGGTGGTGCGCTCGCTCTCGCACCGCGTCGGCGTGCTCTACCTGGGCGAGTTGTGCGAGGTCGGTATGGCGGAGGAGGTGTACGCCCCGCCGTACCACCCGTACACGCACATGCTTCTCTCGGCGGTGCCCGAGATAGACGGCGAGAACGCGATCTCGCCCGCCGTCCGCAGCGATCCGGGCGTGTCCTCGTCCCGCCCCGCGAGCGCGTGCCCATTCGCCGACCGTTGCCCGTGGAAGGTCGGCCCCATCTGCGACGAGATCGATCCGCCGTGGCGGGCGACGAGCGACACGCACATGCTCCGTTGCCACATCCCGCTCGATGAGCTGTCACAGCGCGCTGCCGCGTCGGGCGTTCGGGTCGGCGCCCTCCCGGCCGGCGACGGGCCTACGGCTTGATCACGCTCGCGATCGCGCGGGGCCTCGCCGACGAACATGGCGAGCAGATCGAAGCGGCTGGTGGCGGGCGCATTCGCCTGCTCCCGCTCCGCGGCGAGGAGGGCGAGGCGCCCCTCGACGACGTCGAGATCGCCGTGTACGGCCTCTACGAGGGGCCGCTCTCGTTCCGCGAGCTCGCCGACCGCATGCCGCGCCTGCACTGGATCCACTCGACCGGCGCGGGCATCGACAGCTTCGTATCGCCCGGGCTCGCCGAGCGGGGCGTGATCGTGACGAACAGCTCCGGCGTCTACGCGCCGGCGATGGTCGAGTTCGCGCTCGCCGGGATGGTCTGCATGGCACGGGATTTCCGCCGCCTGTTCGTGCGGCAGGACGAGCAGCGCTGGAGCCACGAGCCGATCGCGGGCAGGGAGCTCCACGGCAAGCGGGTCGGCATCGTCGGCTACGGCGCCACCGGGCGCTACCTCGCGACGGTGTGCAAGGCGTTGGGGATGGAGGTGTGGGCCACGCGGCGCACGCCGATCCTCACGTCGGGCGAGCCGCTCGACCGGCTGCTGCCGATCGAAGAGCTCCACGAGCTGCTTGGCGCGAGCGACTACGTGGTCGTGACCGCGTCGCTGAACGCGACGACACGGCACCTGCTCGGCAAGGCGGAGTTTCGAGCGTTCAAGCCCGGCGCCGTCCTCGTCAACGTCTCTCGCGGAGGCGTGCTCGACCAAGACGCGCTCCTCTCCGCGCTAGACGACGGCCGCCTCGGCGGCGCGTTCCTCGACGTCGTCGAGCCCGAGCCGTTGCCGTCGGAAAGCCCGCTCTGGACGCACCCTAATGTAATCGTGACCCCGCACATCTCGGGCGGCAGCCCCGAGGGCTGGGCGCGCTCGATCGAGCTCTTCTGCCGGAACCTGCGGCTCTACCTCGCCGGCGAGACGAAGCGGCTGGGCAACCTCGTCGACCTCGCCGACCACCTATGAGCCGGGCCGCGGGGCTTGCAGGCGCTCGCGCAGTGGTGACAGGGGCGGCGAGCGGAATCGGGCGAGCGACGGCGCTCATGCTGCTCGAGCGCGGTGCGAGTGTCGTCGCGGCCGACCGGGACGACGCGGGGGTCGCCGTGGTGGCCGAGGCGGGCGCGGAGCCGGTCGTCTGCGACGTGACAGTGCCCGACGACCGGGCGCGGCTCGTGGAGACAGCCGGTCCAACATGCGGCCACCTCGTCAACGCCGCCGGAATCATCCGGCTCACCGCGCTCGACGCCGTCACGGAGGACGACTGGGACGCGATCATGGGGGTCAACGCAAGGGCGCTCTTTTTCCTCACCCAGGCGTTCGCAGCCCGTTTGCAGCCGGGCGGCGCGATCGTCAATGTCGCCTCCTCTGCGGGAAAGACAGGCTCGACCCATGAGGCCGCCGTCTACGGCGCCTCGAAGGCGGCGGTGCTCTCCCTGACGCGCAGCTTCGCGCATGCCTACGCGCGGCAGGGCGTCCGCGTGAACGCGGTGTGCCCGGGCCTCGTCGACACGCCGATGAACGACGCGGTGCTCGAGGGGATCGCCCCCCTGCGCGGCATCGAGAACGAGGAGTACGCACGCAGCCGGCTCGGGAGCGTGCCGCTCGGGCGGCTTGCCGACCCGCGCGAGGTTGCAGAGGTGATCGTCTTCCTGCTCTCGGACGCAGCGTCGTACATGACCGGCCAGTCGGTGAACGTCACTGGTGGAATGGTCACGTACTGATTCGGTGGCGCTCCACGTAGTCCAGGTCGAGCTCCCAGCCGAGGCCGGGCCCCGTCGGCAGGCCGAGCCAGCCGTCGGAGAGCTGCGGCCGGTTCGCAACAAGGTTCCACCAGATCGGGTCGCGGTCCGGATGGAAGCACTCGACGTAGCCGCCGTGTGGAATCGACGCGAGCAGGTGGCTCGCGACCTGCGGCTCCTCGTGGTGTCCCATGGTGACGTCGTAGGTGAACGCAACTGCGGCCGCCCGTCGCCACTCGGTCGGCCCGCCCGACCACGAAGCATCGAAGTTGCAGATGTCGATCGACCCTTCCGCCATCAGGTCGCGGCATCCGCCGGCGGAGTACTCGCTCTGCCCTGCGCAGACGCGCACGCCCGCGCCGTAGCGCACGTCGCGCATGGCGCGCCGGTCGTTCGTCCACCGGCACGGTTCCTCGAACCACGCCAGGTCGAAGTCCGCGACGAGACGGGCGAAACGGATCGCCTCGGCCGGACTCCAGCCCTGGTTGGCGTCTGCGGCAAGGACGAAGTCGGGCCCGGCCGCCTCACGCGCGACGCGGAAGCGGGCCGCGTCCTCGTCCGGCGTGCCGCCCCCGACCTTGAGCTTCAGCCCGGCGAGCCCGAGACCCTTCAGCTCCTCGATCTCCGCCCGGATGCCGTCGTCGCCCGCACCGTAGTAGCCGCCGATCGAAATCATCTGCACGAGGTCGCGATAGCCGCCCCACAGGCGCCAGAGCGGCTGGCCGAGTCGCTTGCCGATCGCGTCCCAGATCGCCGTGTCGACGCCGGCGCACGCGACGAGGCCGAGCCGACGGTCGCGCAGGATGTCGTAGGTCGCTGGTCGCGCCAGCTCCCAGCAGAGCTCGACGGCGAAGGCGTCCTGGCCGACGAGGCGCGGCTCGATCTCGTCGTGGACGATGCGCACGATGTCGGTGAGCCCGTCGTCCTCATCACCGGCATACGCCTCGCCGACGACGCCCTCGTCGGTGTGCACACGCGTGATCACCGTGGAGCGGCGCGTCATGCTGTAGTGGCTTCCCGCGTACGTGCGCGCGAGCGGGATGCGGATCGGCACGGTCTCGATCCGGGTGATCGTCAGCAGCTCGATGGGCGCGACTCTACACAGCGCCGACGCGCGCGGAAATCCGCTGGCCCTGGCCGGTGATCCGTTCGAAGAAGGAGGTAACGACGATGGGCAAGCACGACGGTAAGGTCGCGATCGTGACCGGCGGCGGCGGCGGCATTGGCGCGGCGGTCTGCGAGGTCTTCGCCCGCGAGGGAGCGAAGGTCGCGGTGCTCGACCTCGACCAGGCGCTCGCGGACCAATCTGCGGAGCACCTGCGCGGACTGGGTGCCGAGGCCCGGTCCTACCGCGCCGACGTCAGCTCGAGCACCGAGGTCGACGACGTGTTTGCAAAAGTACAAACGGACCTCGGTGGCATCGACGCCCTTGTCAACTGCGCCGGGATCAGCCGCGTCGGCGACCACACCCAGGACCTGTCGGACGAGATCTGGAACCAGTCGATCGGCGTCATGCAGAGCGG
>JBKPDR010000087.1:0-18302 GCA_046727975.1 Actinomycetota bacterium
GATCGGCGAGGAGGTGCGCCTGCGGATCACGGGCCCGTGTCCTCGCTGCGTCATGACCACGCTGGCGCAGGGAGACGTACCCAAAGATGCCGGCATCCTGCGTACCGCAGCACAGAACAATCAGGCGAATGTCGGCGTGTACGCCGACGTCGTCACAGGCGGGACCGTCCGCCGCGGCGACGACGTCACGCTCGCCTGAGCGCTCCCCGGTCCGTCAGCGATCCTGGGGAACCACTTGCAGAAGCACGTCGGGGCGAACGCCGAGCTGTCCGCTGAACGGTCGGTCCTGTGCCGCGATGATCGAGATCGACACCGCAGCGGCCGAGGCGAAGATCGCCATGGCGATCGCCGCGGTCAGGCGGTTGTCGCTGTGCACGAACGCGATGGCCAGCAGGGTGAGAACCGCGAGGAGGATGACACCGCTCCACTTGACCCAGTTGACCGTCGACTCGCTGACGATGATCCGCTGCCGGCGCGCGTCGAGCGCGTTCTCGAGCGCGGTCACCATCTCCCGCTGCGCCAGCTTCTCGCCTTCGCCTCGCGGCGTGAGAGCGAGGACAAGCCGCTGTGCTTCGACAAGCGATGCGGGGATCGTCCTCAGCGTCTCGCGCTGCTCGGCCATAGCCGGCCATTCCTTGGTTGCCGCCTCCTGAACATGGCGGCGCACAAGTGCGCGCAACCGTTCTTCCGGGTCACCCGGGAAACGCTCGGCCAGCAGCACCACGGAGCGCAGAGCGCTCGCCTCTCGGTCGACCGCGAGCCGAGCCCGGTCCGTGTCGCCCCAGACCTGAACGGCGAGAAAGCCGACCATGAGACCGAAGATCACACCGAGAGGCGGCAGCATCCCTGGCGACACCTGCTTGAACGCGCGGCCTCGGTCGCCGACGGCGAGAGCGATAACGACCCAGTAGATCGCCCCCGCGACGATGAACGTGGCTGCGAACACGATCAGGGCCAGCCAGATGACGTGTCGATCGTGCAGCCAGTCGAGCACGCTCCATCTCCTCTCTCGCTGTAGAACAACATCGTCTCATCCCGGCTGCCGTGCGGCAGAAGACGACCCCGCTCATCCACTCCGCTCCCGTGCCACGACGAAAGGCCTTCCCCTCGATGAGCGCTACTCGGTCGTCGAGGTTGCCCAGATGTTGATGTCGCTCTCGGTCGCGTAGCGGTCGATCTCGGCCAGCTCTTCCTCGGTGAAGTCGAGGTGGTCGAGGGCGGCGACGTTCATCTCGAGCTGAGCGACGCTGCTGGCGCCGACGAGCGTCGACGTCACGCGCGGGTCGCGAAGGGTCCACGCGAGGGCCATCTGTGCGAGCGACTGCCCCCTCCGGGAGGCGATCTCGTTCAGCGCGCGGATCTTGGCGAGCGCCTGCTCCGTGAGGAGGTCGGGCGAGAGCGATCCGTAGCGGGTGGCCCGCGAGCCCTCGGGTATGCCGTCCAGGTACTTGTCCGTGAGCATCCCCTGTGCGAGCGGGGAGAAGACGATGCACCCGATGCCCTCCTCGCCGAGGGCGTCCAGGAGCTCCGGCTCGATCCAGCGGTTGAGCATCGAGTAGGACGGTTGGTGGATCAGGAGCGGAGTTCCGAGCCCGCGCAGGATCGACGCGGCCTCCCGCGTCTTCTCGGCCGAGTAGGACGAGACGCCGACATGGAGGGCCTTACCCTGGCGGACGGCCGCGTCCAGTGCGCCCATCGTCTCCTCGAGCGGGGTCTCGGGATCGAATCGATGCGAATAGAAGATGTCGACGTACTCGAGACCGAGCCGCTGCAGGCTCTGATCGAGGCTCGCCAGCAGATACTTCCTGGAGCCCCATTCGCCGTACGGGCCCGGCCACATGTCGTACCCGGCCTTCGTGGAGACGACGAGCTCGTCCCGGTAGGAAGCGAGGTCGTCACGCAGCAGCTTCCCGAAGTTCTCTTCCGCCGAGCCGTATGGCGGCCCGTAGTTGTTCGCGAGATCGAAGTGCGTGATACCGAGGTCGAACGCGCGCCGGACGATCGCGCGGCTCGTGTCGAACGGGCGGTCGTGCCCGAAGTTCCACCACAGCCCGAGCGAGAGAGCGGGGAGCCGAAGGCCGCTGCGCCCGCACCGGTTGTAGGGGATGCGGTCGTACCGGTCCTCGGCGGGCTCGTACGTCATCGCGGGCTATTCTCGTGCACGCGCACTGCCCACCGCACCGACGTCCAGCCGGCGTCTCGTAGGAGCGCCGAGCGCTTCTCGAGTCGCCCCGAGCGTGACGAGCCTGAGGCGCTGGTCGACTACACGTCGTAGTCCAGCGTGACGCTACGGGCGCCGTCTGCGCCCATCCCGGCCTCGAAGCTGCCTTCGCCCTTCAGGTCGCGAAGGTCCTCGGTCCCGGAGCCCGGGACGACGACGATCGTTCCCTTCGCGACCGAGCCGTCGAACGTGCCGGTGTGCTGGAGGACGAAGCTCCCGGCCCGCTCGCCGATCCTCCCGACCACGCGCTCGAGACCCACGAACGTGGCCGTGCCGTCATCCTGGTAGCCCATCAGCCATTCGACGTTTCCTTCGCCTGCGATGTCGCCCTCGAACGACTTCGTCACCAACGCTCGAGTGACCTTGGGCCTCCCGTTGCCCGTCTCGAGGATCGGGCTCTCGTCCCAGCTCTTCACCTCGAATGTGCCCTCTGCGTGCACGGATGCTCACCTCCCGGTCTCGCGTGGTCATTTGCCCGCGACGCCGTATGCGAAACCCCGAGTGTGGAGTCATTCCGCGAGGCCGACGAGCCGCTCGCTCAGCTCGCGGAGACGACGACGTGCGGAGTCGTCGTACGCCTGGCCGAGCGCGCGCGACTCGCTGAGGCGATCGAAGTAGCGGCCGGTCACGCCGTCCACCTCGGGCGCCGTGATCAGATGCATCGTCGACTGGACGCCGGTCTCCAACGAGTCGACGGTGCCCGCGCGGGAGGCTCGCACCATCTTCGTCGGCATATACGTCCCCGGGTGGAGGCAGTTCGCGGTGACGTCGGCGTCGCGCAATCGCTCGGCCGTGTCGAGCGTGAGCATGACGAGCGCGAGCTTGCTCTGGCAGTAGGCCTGGACGCCGCTGTACAGGCGCTCGAGCATGACGTCCTCGAAGTCGATCGGCGCCTGGCCGGCCGAGGTCACGTTCACGATCCGAGCGGGAGCCGAGGCGACGAGGAGAGGCTCGAGCAAGCGCGTGAGCAGAAAGGGAGCGAGGTAGTTGACGGCGAAGCGCAGTTCGTGTCCATCCTCGCTTCGGAGCCGCTGCTCCCCTCCGGGGAGATTCGAGCCGATGCCGGCGTTGTTCACGAGCACGTCCAGGCGTTCCTGCTCGCGGCGCACCCGGCTCGCGAGCTCGCGCACCTCACGGAGCGACGCGAGGTCCGCGCGGTACCGGCGAAGCGCCTCGCTCCCCGTTCGTGCGCGGATCTCCGTCAGCGTCTGCGCGCCGCGCGCGTCGTCGCGGCCGTGGACGAGGACGGTCGCGCCCGCCGAGGCGAGCTCCGTCGCGACGGCCTTGCCGAGGCCGTCGGTCGCACCGGTGACGAGCACGGTCGCATCCGAGATTGGTCGCACGAGCTCAGCCGTCGTCGGCGACTCGAAGCACGATCTTGCCGCGACGTGACCCGCCGAGGCTGCGCTCGAACGCTGCTCGAGCGTCGGCGAGTGGGAAGACCCGGTCGATCGTCGGTCTCAGGCTGCCGCTGTCGGCGAGGCGAGCGAGCTCCACCAGCTCCTCGCGATTCGGCTCGACGACGAAGTAGAGCGCCCTGAACCCGCGCTCGGCGGCTTGCTTCGCCGGAGGCTCTTCGGCCACCGAGACGAGTGTTCCTCCCGTGCGCAGCACGGCGAGCGACCGTGCGAGCCTGTCTCCGCCGACGGTGTCGAACACGAGATCGACCGGCTTGACGACGTCCTCGAAGCGAGTCTCGGCCTGATCGATCACCGTTGCCGCTCCGAGGTCTCGCGCAAAGGCCGTGTTCTCGGTCGATGCAGTCCCGATGACGTGGGCCCCTCGGCAGGCGGCAAGTTGCACGGCGAAGCCGCCGACTCCGCCCGCGGCCCCGTGGATCAAGACGCGCTGGCCTTCCCTCAGCTCGCCGTGGTCGAAGAGCCCCTGCCACGCGCTCAGCCCGGCGAGTGGAATCGCCGCGCTCTCGACATGGTCCAGCGTGCTCGGCTTCGGGGCGAGGCGCTCCACAGGAACGATCGCGAAGTCGGCGGCCGCGCCGTCGCGCTCGAAGCCGCTCAGGGCATAGACGGATTCACCGACACCGATGTCGCCCGTGTCGGAACCGATGTGGGCGACGACGCCGGACAGCTCGTACGACGGGATCGCGGGCAAGCGATCGACCGGCCACTCGAGCTCGTCTCGAGTGACCGCGGCGGCATGAACTCGAACGAGCGCCTCCCCCCGCGCGGGTTGGGGCGTCTCGATCTGCTCGTAGCGAAGTCCCGCAAGGCCGCCTGGTGCGTGCAGGCGGACCGCTGACATCGCTCGGGGAACCTTTGCGGGCCGCAACTCAGTCGGCCTCGAAGGCCGTGCTCAACGCCTCGCGCGAGATGCCGCCTTCCGTGTACTGCGACGTGCCTTCCCTCAGAAGCTCGGTTGCCCCTGCGAGCAACGCTCCGTAGGCCGCCCCGGCGAGTGCGCCTCCCGTCGATACGCGGCGCACGCCTGCACCCGCGAGCTCCCCGACGCTCGGACCGGCCGGCAGCGCGAGCACGTTCACGGGGATCCCGACGGCTTCGACGACCGCCGCGATCTGATCCAGGTCGGTCAGACCCGGTGCGTAGACGACATCGGCGCCCGCGTCGCGGTACGCGAGCAGGCGGGCGATGGTGTCGTCGAGGTCGTCGACGCCTCGGATGTGATTCTCGGCCCGGCCGGTGAGCACGAGCGGCTCGGAGAGCGAATGAGCGGTCTCCGCCGCTTCGGCGACGCGCGCGGACGCGACCTCGACCCCGTCGATCGCGCTGGTGGCGGGGTCGTAGTCCTCGATCGAGAAGCCGGCCGCTCCCGCGTCGGCGAGAAGTGACACGGTCTCGGCGATGCCGCCCTGGTCGTCCGGGTAGCACCGCTCGCTGTCGACGTTCAGCGGCAGCGAGGTCGCACCTGAGAGGGCGCGGACGTGGGCGACGAGCTCGTCGCGGGTGACGCGCTGGTCGAGCTTGCCCAGCGACCAAGCGAACCCGGCGCTCGTCGTCGCCAGCGCTTCGAATCCGAGGGACGTGAGCAGCCGGGCCGAGCCGACGTCCCACGGGTTCGGCATGACGAACAGCTGCTCCCGGGCGTGCAGCTCCCTGAAGCGCGCGCGACGCTCCGCGACCGACATGCCCTGAGACTAAGGGCTCCGCCGAGGGTGGGGCGGAGCCCTCAGTCTCACGTCGGGCCAGCTCACGGCGAGACGTTCGTGGTCACGCTGCCGGTGTTGTTCTCCGATACCGGGTCTGTGGCGACGACGAACTCACGTCTGTCCGGCCCGCGCGCGTTGGACTGCTGCGCCGACGGCTGTCGTAGGCTCAACGGGTCCCTTGACCGCACCTGGGGTTGATCGCAAGGTTCTTCGCCGTCGGCGCATCGCCGTAGCGGCTGCGGCCGTCCTGGTCGTCGGCGCGGTCTTCGCCGCGGTGGCCCGCTCGCTGGACGACGGCGGGAGTGCCGCGCAGGTGTTCGTGCCCCGGTCCGAGCTTGCCGGGACCGACCCTCTGGCGTACGACGACGCCCACGCGGAGGATCTCGAGCAGGCAGCCGCGTTCGGCCTGAGCCATCCGCTCTACACCAAGAGCCCGGGCGGCGTGTTCGCAGCCGCCGCTCGCACCGCCTCGTTTCGACCGCTCGTGGAACGAGCGGTCGACGAGAGCGGGTTCGACGCGGACCTCGTCGAGGCGATCGTCTTCCTCGAGAGCGGCGGGCGGCCGGACGTCATCGCCGGCGACGACCCGGTGCGGGCATCGGGGCTCACACAGATCCTGGCCGAGACGGCGACGAACTTCCTCGGCATGGAGGTCGATCTGGAGCGCAGCAGGGCATTGACCGCGAGGATCGTCGTCGCCGAGCGCCGCGGGAACGTTGCTCGTGCCGAGCGTCTCCGCGAGCAACGGCGCGCCGTCGACGCCCGCTTCGAACCCGAGCAGGCGCTGGCGGGCACCGTCCGCTATCTCACGGCCGCGCGGGAGGTGCTCGCTCGGGATGAGTTGGCCGTCGTCTCCTATCACATGGGGATCGGCAACCTGACGAACGTCCTGCGTGCCTACGCCGGCGCGAGTGCGGAGCTGGCGGTGGCCGACCTGGTCGAGCAAGAGGATCTCGCGTGGGACCGAATCTTCTTCGACAGCACGCCGGTGCGGAACGTCGCCGCGTACAGGTTGCTCGAGCGGTTGGGGGACGACTCGCCGACGTACTACTGGCGCGTGCTCGCCGCTCGGGAGATCATGCGCCTGTTCCGGGCCGATGCGGCGCGGTTGGAGGAGCTCGATCTCCTGCACGGCGCCAAGGGGAGCGCCGAGGAAGTGCTGCATCCGCCGTCCCGGACCGAGCGCTTCACCGATGCAGCAGATCTCCAACGAGCGTGGGAGAGCCATACGCTGCAGCCGCTTCCGAACGATCCCGATCGGCTCTGGTTCTCGGTGGACGAGACGATGGGCGAGCTCGCGGCGCAGCTCGGCCAGCCGAAGGGGCTGTACCGTGGCCTACGCACGGAAGCTCTTGCGCTGCTCGTCTACATGGCGGCACACGTGCACGAGCTCAGCGGCTCGACGCGGCCGCTCGAGGTCACGAGCACCGTGCGCGACGAGGCGTATCAACTGTTGGTCCGCCCAGACAATCCCGAGGCTGCCGCCCGGTACTCGCTTCACACCACTGGGTACGCCTTCGACATTCGGCGGCGGTACGAGTCGGGTGAACAAGCGAGGGCGTTTCAGTTCATGCTCGACGACCTCACGGCACGAGGCCTGATCGCCTGGGTCCGCGAGCCCGCGGCGATCCACATAACCGTGGCCAGTGAGGCCGATGAGCTCATTCGGCACGTGCTCGAGCCACGGCGCGAATAGCTGACCGCGCGCTGACGCCGTCCCCAATCGCCGCTACTGCTCGTAGTGCTCCACCACCTCCGGCCGTCTGACGTCGGCCGCATCCGGGTCGCGACCGGATTCGCGCAGGGCACGCCGTTGACGCAGGAGGTCCCAGCACTGGTCGAGCGAGACCTTCAGCTCTCTCAACCGTTGTCGATCGGCTTCGCTTGCCTGCCCAGCCGACTCTCGATTCCACAGCTCGTGCTCCTCTGCGACGAGCTGCTCGATCGTCCCGTGGATCTCGGGGTCGTCCATCACTCCTCCTCGTGTGGTTCGTTGATTGTCACGTATGGTCATCCTCGGTCGAGAGCAGGTTCCGGGATTCCGACCAGCTGCCCTCCCGGGCATCGCTCCGCCCTGACCGTCCGCCTCGGGTTCGTGATGCCGATCGCACCCGCGATGCCGCCGGCAGCGACAAGCCCGGCGCAGATCAGAACCGCATCGTGGAACGCTCGAACGGATTCGGAATCCGCAGCGAACGTTTCGGCTGCAAGTTGTCCAGCGACCACGACGCCGACGACCGAGATCCCCACGAGCCCCGCGACACGAGCGACCGCGTTGTTGACGGCCGACGCAATCCCAGCATCGGTCTCGTCTGCGTCGGCGAGCACGGCCGCGGTCAGCGGGGCGACCGTCAGCGCAAGGCCGAGGGAGAAGACGAGGAGCGAAGGAAGGAGGTCCCGGACATACGAGGTGTCGGTCCCCGTGCGAAGCAGGAGGAGGAGGCCGGCGGCGGCGATGAGCGGCCCGGCACCCATGAAGAGCCGCGGGCCGTAGCGATCGGCGAGTGCGCCAAAGCGACGGGAGAGCGCGAACATGACGAGCGTGACGGGCAGCGTCGCAAAGCCGCTCGCGAGGGCACTGTAGCCGGCGACCTGCTGCAGGAAGATGACGAGATAGAAGAACAGGATCGCCAGGCCGGCATACATCGCGAGCGTCTCGAGGTTGCCGACCGCGAAGTTCCGACGTGAGAACAGGTCCAGCGTCAACATCGGGTGCGCGGCGCGACTCTCGTAGGCGAGGAACGAAGCGAACGCGACGATGCCGCCGAGGAGCGGCAGGAGGATGACGGGGCTGGACCAGCCGAAGCGGGGCTGCTCGATCAGCGCGAACACGAATCCGCCGAGCCCGAGCGCGCAGAGGGCGGCGCCCAGGAAGTCGACACGTCGTCGGGATGCCTGCCGCGTCCGGGGGACGGCGGCGAAGATGAGCATCAGGGTCAAGGCGACCAGCGGGACGTTGAGCGCGAAGATCCAGCGCCACGAGAGCTGATCGACGATGAGGCCCCCGGTGAGCGGGCCCACCAATGCTGCGATCGCTCCCCACGCGGTCCAGGCGCCGATCGCACCACCGCGCTCGTCGGCCGAGAAAGCGGCAACGATGATCGCGAGCGAACTGGGAATCAGCAGCGCCGCGGCCGCTCCCTGCAGGGTACGGGCAGCGACGAGCAGCCCGATCGTGGGAGCTATCGCGCACCCGATCGAGAACACTCCGAACATCGCCGTGCCGAGCGCGAAGACCCGACGTTCGCCGTAGATGTCTCCGAGTGACCCTCCGATGAGTATCAGGGAGCCGAGCGCGAGCAGGTACGCGTTCGACACCCACTGTTGCGCCGGCAAGCCGCCCCCCAGATCGCGCTCGATCGCCGGCAGAGCGACGTTGACGACGGTGCCGTCGATGGTCGCAATCGCAGAACCGAGAATCGCGGCGACCAGTGTCAGCCGCTGGCGGTGAGTCACTTCACGAGCTCTCTGAGACCACGGAGGTCGACGCACCTGATGCCCCGGACGTCGACGAGCACCATGAGGACGGCGCCACAGCTCCGGCAGCGGGCGACCGTTCCCGGAGCCTGGACGTACACCTCGAACTCCGCGACGTACCGGGACGCGCCGCAATGCGCGCAGACCCCGCTCGCGAGGGTCATCTCGACACCGAAGACGTCGTTGAGCAAGCCTCCGATCGCGTTTCCGTCGAGCGCCTCCATCACGGTCCTCCCGTTGCTCCGAACCGCTCGGTCTTGACACGTTCCGGCCGATAGCCGAGCGCGACGAGCCCGCTCCCGACGGCCTCGACGAAGCTCGTCGGGCCGCAGACGAAGGCGAGCGGGTCCTCGCCGGCCGACCAGGCGACCTCGTCCAGCAGCGACGCGTCGACGCGGCGCGCGTACCCTGTCCAGCCCGCAGGCTGCTCGCGGGTCAGGGTGTGAAACACCTCGACGCCGTCGGTGGGCTCGTCGAGCTCGTCACGAAAGATGAGCTCTGCGAGAGACCGGGAGGAGTAGAGAAGGCGAACGGGGACGTCGCTGTGGCTGCGACGACGATGGCGCAGCATCGCCCTCAGGGGCACGATCCCGGAGCCGCCGGCGACGAGAAGCAAAGGGCCGCCCTCCTCAGGTCCCCAGACGAAGTAGCCGCCGATCGGCCCCCGCAGCTCGAGCGAGTCGCCCTCCCTCAGCTCTTCGGTCAAGTACGGAGACACCTCGCCGTCCTCGAGCCGCTCGACGGTGATCGCGACCGGCTCCCCCGGCGCTGAGGCGATCGAGTACTCGCGCTCCGCCCGGTACCCGTCCTCGGCCGTCAAGCGGACGTCGAGATGCTGGCCCGCCCGATGACCCGGCCACTCGGGAACGTCGAGCACGATCGTCCGCACGCGAGCCGTCTCCTCGACGATCTCCTCGACGCCGGCGACCTGCCAGCTCAGTCGCCCGCGTAGCGCTGCTCCAGCCACGGATCCCCGTACAGGTGATAGCCGTACGTCTCCCAGAAGCCGGGCTCGTCCTCCTCACGCAGCGCGAGCCCACGCACCCACTTGGCGCTCTTCCAGAAGTAGAGGTGGGGAACGAGCAGCCGCGCCGGCCCGCCGTGCTCGGGTTCGAGCGGCTCGCCCTCGTAAGCGAAGGCGACCCAGGCCTTCCCCTCGCGCACGTCCTCGAGCGGGAGATTCGTGGTGTAGCCGCCGTCGCAGAAGGCGAGCAGGTAGGGGGCTTCCTCGTCGACCTCGGCGAGTAGGGTGTCGAGCGAGACGCCCTCCCAGGTGGTGTCGAGCTTCGACCAGCGGGTGACGCAGTGGATGTCGACCGCGACCCTCTCGCTCGGGAGCGCGCGGAACTCCTCCCAGGTCCAGGTCGTGCGCTCGCCGCCTGCCTCGATCGAGAAGGTCCACTCCTCGAGCGGCGTGTGCGGCGTCGGGCCGGCCGAGAGGACCGGGAAGTCCTCGGTCACGTACTGGCCGGGCGGCACACGGCTCGGATCGGCGTCCGATTCGCGTCGGCGCCCGCGGAATCCGCGCGAGACGAAGCTCATGGTCTCAGTCTCCTCTCATGTCGCTCGGCGACAGCAGATCGCTCAGCTCCGGCGGGCCCGGACACCAGGAAGACTCGAGCTCGTGCTGATCCCAGCCGGCGGCACCGGAACCAGCCTGGTACGCGCTCTGGAGGAAGGCGAGCAGCGCCGCCCTCGGGTCTCGGGCCGTGCGCACCACGTCGTAGGGCAGGCGCGCGAGCAACCCGCCTCCGTACTCGCTCCAGAAGGCTCCTTCGGGGCTCAATATGGAGTCCCGCAGACCGGCGGGCTCCGGAGCCGTGTACGAGTAGTACGACGGCTCGCGCACGGTCTCGTCGCCGGTCCAGAAGCCGAACGAGACCAACTCGTGCGAGTACGCCTCCCGGTTCACGGGATCATCTGGCAATGCCGGTGCGCGCGCGCCGCCGAAGCGGGTGAGCGCGAGGTCGAGCCCGTGCCAGAAGAGATGGACAGGGCTCGTCTTGCCGCAGTACCAGCCCGCGAACTCCTCGAACACCTCGTCCGTCCACTCGAGAATGCGCCAGAAGCGCTCGACCGCATCCCGGTCGTAGGAGGCATGCTCCCGGTCGTCCGGGAACGGTGTCGTCGTCGGCAGCCGGAAGGGCTGCTCGCGGATCGGGACGTCGATCCCCAGCGCCGTGAGGGTCGCGTGCAGCTTCTCGTCGAACTCGGCGACGGAGAGCCCGTCGACGAGCTCGAACGACTCCACCTCCCCTCTGTTGGTCGCGACGACGAGGCGGTGGTCGACGAAGTCGAAGTCGATCTCGAAGGCGACACCTCCCTCCGCATGCATGCGACGCGTCGTCAGACCACGCACGTCGACGTACAGAGGGACGTGCCACCAGTGGTTGCGGGGAGCGGTGGAGGCCATACGCACCTTGCCGACGATCTGCGCCCACAGGTGCAACGTCTCTTTCGTCCCCTCCCACCCGGTCAGAGGGAGCCCGGGTAGCTCCAGGCGCGTGCTCTTCGTCGTACTCACGGGCGCGCTTCCTCGTGAGCGCCCGAGGGGGCAGCTCCGCTCGGCTCGACGACGAAGCCCACCTCGTCGAGGAAGCACCAGCTCCAGTCCTCACCCGGCTCGGCAGACCGAGCGATCGGATGGTCCTCCTCACGCGCGTGCCGGCTCGCGTGCCGGTTGGGCGAGGAGTCGCAGCAACCGATCTTCCCGCAGGTCATGCACATCCGCAGGTGCACCCACGAGCTCCCGATCTCCAGGCACTCCTCGCAGCCTTCGATCGAGGCGGGCAACACGGTGATCCGGATCCGGTCGAGGTGGCTACAGACGGCCATCGGTGCAGCATTTCATCGTGGGCACGTTCTTTTTGTCTTCGCGTTGGTCGGGGAGGCGCGTCACGCCCCGGCCGGCGGCGGACGAGCCTCCCTCCTCGCGGCTTACCGTGCCGCCACCGGCGCGGCGCCCTTGGCGGACGTCGCGTTCTCCTTCGCCCAGGTCAGCGCGAGGTCGGCAACCTCTTCCCAGCCGGGCGCTCCCGGGAAGTGGGGGCGTCCGTGGAACTCCTTGAACTCCGTGATCGCCTTCCGACTCGTGGTACTTCTCGGCGTTGTGCCGGCTCGCCTTCGGCGGGACGATGTGGTCGCTCTCGAAGGCGATGAAGAGCAGCGGCGCCCGCTCGTCGTTCTCGAAGTTCACCTTGGTAGCCGCATGGAAGTGGAGGTTGGCGAAGGCGAACGGATGATGCCTTCGTAGTGGTCGACGACCTGCTCGACGTCGAGTGTCGCGATCGGCGAGGGGTCGCGGTTGGGTTCCTCGAGCTCGGCGTCCATGCCGGGCCAGGCGGGGGCGAGGACCTTGTAGCCGCGGGTATCGTAGTTGACAGCCCAGTTCTCCCAGCTGCGCGGGGTCATCCAGAGGCCGTGGATGAGAGCGATGGTGTCGGGTTTTTCCCGACATGGCGTCCTTTACTGGGAACGACGGCTGACGTGAGCAACGACGATCATGCCAGTTCCAACGCGTCACTCCGGGCGAGGAATTTCGTGGCCGGTTTCTTCGTTTGAACTCTTGCCGCGTGCTGGAGCCACTGGCAGAAGGCCTGTCGTGGTCCTGGTGCGCCGCACGTTTCTGTGAAAGGAGAAAACCTGGTGAAGGGCACGTACCCTGAGCTCGTATTTGCGACCGTACGCTGCAGTGCGTGCGGCAACGTCTTCACGACCCGTTCGACACGGGCGGAGATCGTGACCGACGTCTGCTCGAACTGCCATCCCGCATATACCGGCGTCGAGCGGGCGGTCGAGAGCGGCAGCCGCATCGAGCGTTTCGAGCGGCGGCGTAATCGTGCGACCGCCACCGCGTGATTCGCATCAGAGAGGACGAAGTGACGAACAACGTGATCCACGAAGGACAAATGAGCAGTTTTCTGGAGAGCGCCGAGGAGCGAGGCATCGTCGACGAGACGGCGCTGGAGTCGCTTGCGTTCGACAACGCGCTCGACGAGGAGGAGCTCGCGGCTCTCCGGAGGGAGCTCGAGGCGCGCGGTGTCGACGTGGCGTCTACGCCGTCGACCGCTGACGACACGTTCGAGCCGAGCGTCGCTCACGAGGCGACGCCGGACTCGCTGACCCTGTTCATGAGCGAGATCGGGCGCCATCGACTACTGACCGCCGCCGAGGAGGTCGAGCTCGCCAAGCGGGTCGAGCGTGGCGACGTCGAGGCGAAGCAGCGGATGATCAACTCGAATCTCCGGCTCGTCGTCTCGATCGCCAAGCGCTACCAGGGTCGAGGCCTGCCGCTCGGCGATCTGATCCAGGAGGGAGTGATCGGGCTCAATCGCGCGGTCGAGAAGTTCGACTGGCGCCGGGGCTTCAAGTTCTCGACGTATGCGACCTGGTGGATCCGCCAGGCGTGTCAGCGGGCGATCGCAAACCAGTCTCGGACGATCCGCGTGCCGGCGCACGTGCACGAGCGTCGAGTGAAGCTCGCGCGGGTCCGGCAGCGCCTCCAGGTCGAACTGGGACGCGAGCCCACGCCTGCGGAGCTCGCCGAGGCTTCGGAGCTGGAGCTCCGACACGTCGAGGAGGCGCTCGACGTCATCGAGGCGTCCGTATCGCTCAATCAGGCGGTGGGCGACGACGGTGACGGCGAGCTCGGTGACCTCTTTTCAGATCCGGCCGCCTCGGACCCGGTCGAGGAGGCGGGCGACGGTCTGCGCAGGGAGGCGGTGCGAGCGGCGCTGCGCGAGCTGCCCGAGCTCGAGCGGCGAGTGCTCGAGCTTCGCTTCGGCTTCGACGGCGAGCAGCAGACGCTCGAGGCGATCGAGCGCGAGCTTCGAATCTCGCGGGAGCGCGTCCGCAAGGTCGAGCGGGATGCACTCGCACGGCTTGCCGTGGAGCTCAAGGACGTCGCCGATGCCGGCGCCGACGAGCTCGCCGACGCGGCGTAGCTCGCCCGCATCCGTCTGAAGCGTCGAAGGGCGGCTGTCCGGAAGCTCCGGGCGGCCGCCTCGCCTGGCCTGTTCCACGATCGGCACCGGAGCAAGACGCCGGCGGTGAGCAAGATAGGGGCCAAACGAACTCGGGCCTGCCGGACATGGGACGGGGTAGAGCCGGGTTCCCTGACTCGGTCCGGTAGGAGTTTGCGCGCTTGAGGGAACGCGAGAGTGAGCGAAGGCGGCGTTTCGATGCGCTGTTCGCGTCTCACAGCCGCGACATCGTCGCGTACTGCGCATGGCGGGCTGGTTCGACGAGCGATGCGCAGGATGCGGTGGCCGAGGTGTTCCTGACGGCATGGCGCCGTCTGGACGAGCTGCCCGAGGGGGACGCCGCGCGAGCGTGGCTCTACGCGACAGCGCGGAGAGTGATCGCGAACCAGCGACGGTCGAGTCGCCCCGCGTCGCGTTGCACGAGCGGCTCGTAGTTGAAGCCGGGTCGGTTCCGCAGGACCCGCCCTCCCTCGACCGGGAGGGGACACTGGTGCACGAAGCGCTTCGCTATCTCGGGCCGCAGGATCGGGAGGTTCTGCTGCTGTGCCGCGATTTCGCACCGTCTTCGAGGAGCTCGTTGCCTGCGTGGAGAGCGAGGAGCCGAGGCGTGTCGCCTCGGAAGTATCGACGAGCTTCAGTCGGCTCCGTCCGGCGGCTGCCATGAGACCGCGCACGACGACGCAGGTTCGCGAAGGAGGATCATGAACACGTCTGAGAGCTTCCAGGCCCTGCGAAGGGCCAACCCGCGGACGCGAGCCGGCTTCGCGGAGTCGGTCGAGGCAGCCGCGGATGCGGTGCGCACGCAGATCGCCTCCGCCCCGACCGACCGGTACACGGTCACGTACAGCGACCTCGGCGCCACGCCTGCCCTGGTCGCACCCGAGAACGCGCGACGCCTGAAAGACCGGTCCCCCGCCGGCGAGCCTCGGCCAGGGCTCGGCATGAGCAAGTAGCCCATCCCATCCAGTCCGCGCGCGGGGGGAGCACTGTCGCCCGCGCGCGCACAGCGGCGCTCGTGTAAACAGCCGGCGTGAGCGATGGCGTGAAGCATTGGGGTATCCGGTACGCCGCTCACAACCGTGTACTGCGCTGGGCGGTCATCGTGGCTCCGGCCGGATACGGCCCGCGCAATGCCTCACCACCCTTGCCCCTCGTCATCTCCCCGCATGGCCGCGGCGTGCGCGCGCGGACGAATGCGCGTCTCTGGAGCGACCTGCCCGGGCGGGGCGGCTTCGCGGTGATCTGCCCCGGCGGGATGGGCAGGCGCCTGCCGCTCCACTCCTGGGGCTGGCGTGGTCAGATCGACGACCTTGCCCGTATGCCCTCGGTCCTGCGATCGACCCGGCCCTGGCTTCGCATCGACGAACGTCGCATGTATGCGGTGGGAGGGAGCATGGGCGGCCAGGAGACGCTCCTGCTGATCGGTCAACATCCTCGCTTGCTCGCCGGAGCAGTCGCCTTCGACTCCGTCACCGATTTCTCTCGCCGGTACGGCGACTTCGCGCGGATTCCGCGCGGCCGCGCGCTTCAGGCGCTCGCTCGCATCGAGGTCGGGGGTACGCCACGCACCAACCCGGAGGGCTACGTTCGCCGCAGCCCGATGCATTGGCTTCGCGAGGTCGCGGGCTCGGCGGTACCGCTTCAGCTCTGGTGGAGCGACGCTGACGAGATCGTGGTCGACCAGCGCAATCAATCGGAGAGGTTCTTCAACGACCTGCAGGGCCTGCGCCCTCGCGGCCGAGTGGAGAAGGTAACGGGCTCGTGGAGCCACACTGCACAGAGCTACGCGCGCCTTCAGCTCCCAGGGGCGGCGCGGTGGCTCGGCCTCCTCCCCGGGGACGTGTGATCTCTACAGCCCACCGTTCGCGAGCCTGACCACGACGTCCGCCCTGGACATGTTCCCCGCGGCGTCCCAGGCACGGACGAGCAGGCGGTAGCGGCCGTCCGGGAGACGCCTCGTATCCCAGTACCCGAGTGGAAAGAGCCGGATCCAGTAGACGCCGTCGCAGCGGACCGAGCGATGGAAGCGCATGCAGCCGTTGGCGGGAAGGTTCTGCTCCGTGCCGGGCGCGAAGTGGCGGCCGGCAGGCAAGTCGAGGAGCTGCTCGGCCCGCAACACCTCTCGGCGGCGGACGACTCGGCCTGTGGCCAGTCGGGTGATCGTCACCGCGACGCGGAAGGGATGGTGCGGCGCTGCCAGCCACGGCAGCTCCTGGAACCACCCGATGAAGGACTGCGGGTCGGCGACGTGCACGCGCACGTCTACGCGGCCGAACAGCCGCTCCCGATTGAGGCGCCGCCCTGCCTGTGGAAGCCGCGCGACGCTCGTATTCGGACGTCGCCCCCAGGGCGGTGTGGCGGGCGTGTAGAAGCGGATCTCCTGGATCACGGGCGGCGAACGGTCGACGTACGGCCGCAACTTTCCCGCCGGGCGGAGCGGATTGACCGCGAGACGACCGCCGTCGACGGTGAAGACGAACTCGCTCAGGTGGACATGCCAGTCGCCCTCGCACGTCCAGCCGATGTGTTGCCCAGGGGTGACCGTCTCACCCGTAACGACGAGCGAGTCGATGTGTCCGTACCCGAAGTGGCCGATGCGGGCGAAGCCACGAACGCCGCGGGGAGTCGTGACGAACACCGGTCCGCCTTCCACGGCGTAGACGCGGTGCGTCCGACCCGGCGGCGCCCCTCTCTCGGGCCGGTCGTCACGGACCGCAATGTCCACGCCGTCGTGGTAGACCGCTCCTCGCTCGGGATCGGGACGCGGGTCGAGAAACGATCCGCGGATCGGATGCTGCTGGTGGTGCGCTCGGACGGGCCAGCCCCGCCAGCCGTCGTTGTAGGCCTGCGGGACCTCGAGCTTGCCGGGGATGGGTGACACGGCGCCGGCACTATGGCAGCGCGTTCGCCACCTCCGCAGGAGTGGCTCTCACTGCTGGATCGCTCGGTTGATGACCTCTTGAAGAAGGAACCGGGCAGAAGGGCACCTCCGAGTTGTGTGGTCCATCTTCAGCCTGAGACGGGCAACTCGGCCGGCGTCAGGCAGTGTTCCGAAGCCTTTCGAGACCGTCGAAAATGAGATCGAGCCCGAATACGCTGGCCGCTCTCACGGCCTAAGCTCGTCGCCGTGCCCCACTTCGCTGCCGTTGGCTAGCGGCTGGAGCCTTCCGGCCGGCAGCCTCGATCGCTGGCCCGAGGACTACGAGCGCGGCCGGCCTGGCTGGCCACCCGAGGTCGTCGACATTCCGGGCCTGTCGTCGACCGCGACCGTACTCGAACTGGGCGCAGGCACGGGCAAGCTCACACGTCTACTCGTACCTACGTTCCGCCGTGTGGTTGCCGTCGAGCCGGCCGAGGCGATGCGCCGCCTGCTCGTGTCGCTCTGCCCCAAAGCCGAGGCGCTTGCCGGAAGCGCCGAAGAGATCCCGCTGCCGAATGCCTCGGTCGACGCGGTCTTCGCCGCCGAGGCCTTCCATCGGTTCGACGGCGAGCGTGCCCTCGCCGAGATCGCGCGCGTACTGCGGCCGCGGGGCGTGCTCGTCCTGACTTGGAACCTCCCAGCTGGGCCGACAGAGCCTTCGATTGCGGCCGTCGAGGAGCACCTGCTCCAGCGCGGCCCGGACAGGGCCGAGCTCGGCTATGACCCGCTCGACCTCGACACGACTTCGCATCGGGCGAATGGCGCCTCGTATTCGCAGAGTCGCCGTTCGAGGAGCTCCAGGAGATGCGGCTGCCGAATCCGCAGTCGATCGACCGGGACGGGCTGGCGGCGTTTTTCGCCTCGATGGGCTGGATCGCTGACCTCCCCGACATCGATCGGCTGCCCTTGCTCGACGAGGTGAGGTCGCTCCTCGTCGCTGCCGAGTACCGGCGGCCGTGGGAGACGCACGTCCACTGGACGCGACTCGCCGTGGGACTCCAGAACGTCTCCAGCTGACGAACGAGAACGCTCTCAGCAGGCGAATCCCTGTATTCCTGCAACTGGCGATGGAGCTCGCCGGCCCCCTTACGTCCTGGTTCGGTAGTGGAGGTGAACCACGCCGTTGCCGAAGCGCCGTTCGTCCAGCAATTCGAGCTCCAGGCGGACATTGTCGGGGAGGGAATGTGTGCCGCCTCCCACCACGACGGGCGCGAGGAACAGGTGGCACTCGTCGACCAGCCCGGCTTTGAACGCGTGAGCCGCGAGCTCGGGACCGCCCACGGTGAGGTCACGTCCCGCCGACGCCTTCAGCTGCCGGACCGCTTCCGGGTCGAACTCTCGCTCGATCCGTGTCCTGGCGCTTGATGGCGTCTCCAGCGTCCTCGAGTACACGATCTTGTCGGCCGCCTTCCATATCTCCGCAAAGTCCCGGATGAAGGGCGGCTGGTCAGCGAGGGCGCTGGTCTCCCAGTAGACCAGCACCTCGTACATCCGGCGGCCGAGGAGGTAGGTGCCGACCGGGCGCTCGAGGTCGTTGATGAAGGTGTGCACCTCCTCGTCCGGCTCGGCCCAGTCGAA
>JBKPDR010000088.1:0-33131 GCA_046727975.1 Actinomycetota bacterium
AGGCGCTCGAGGATGAGCTCGGGCTCGGGCTCGAAGATGAAGTCGCCCCGGAAGATGTCCGCCCGCCGCTCCTCCTCGTCCGCCTCGAGGATGTCACGGGAGATCGGGAGGATGTCCTGCTCGGTCACCCGCTGGGTGAGCGCGGACACGAACGTGTTGTAGACGAGGACGACGCGGTCCACCTCGCCGCTCGTGAAGAGCTCCCCGACGCGGTGCGCCACGGCCTGGGCATCCGCGTACGCCGGCCGGTCCGTAAAGCCGATATAGGCGCCCGCGAGCTCCCTCCGGCGGAACGTGAGCGTCGAGCGGCCCTTCTTCCCGACTGCGACCCAGCGCACCGTCGTGCCCTCTCCCTGGAGCCCGCGCTCGAGCGCAAACGCCCGACGGAGGATCTGCGCGTTGAACGCCCCGGCGAGGCCGCGGTCACCCGTAAGGGGGACGATGGCAACCGCTTCGACCTGCTCCCGCTGCTCGAGCAGCGGGAGCCGGACGGATGACGCAGCCCGTCCCACCCCCGCGATGAGCTCGTTCATCGTCTCCGCGTACGGTCGCAGCGCTTTGATCCGCAGCTCGGCGCGCCGCAGCTTCGCCGCCGCGACGAGCTCCATCGCGCGCGTGATCTTGCGCGTGTTCCGGATCGAGTGGATCCGCCGCTTGAGATCCTGGACCGAAGCCACGGGCTACCGGGCCACTTCTAGGCACTTGTGGGCGTTAGCCCACAAGTGCCTTTTCTTCCTCGATGTTGAAGCCGTGGAGGAAGCGGTCGAGCTCCGCCTTCAGCTTGCCCTCCGTCTCGTCCGGGATGTCGCCCGACTCGCGGATCGCCGCGAGGACCGAGCCGTCGGCGCGCATGTGCTCCCGGAGCTCCTGGTGGAAGCGAGGTACTTGGCCGACAGGGACCTTGTCGAGGTAACCATGGGCCCCCGCGTAAAGGGCGACGACCTGCTCCTCGAGCGGCCAGGGATCGAACTGAGGCTGGTTCAGGGTCGCGACCATCCGCTCGCCGCGGGCCAGGGCGTTCTGCGTCGCGGTGTCGAGCTCCGAGCCGAACTGCGCGAACGCCTCCAGCTCCCGATACTGGGCGAGGTCGAGGCGGAGACGGCCTGCGACTTTCTTCATCGACCTCGTCTGTGCGTTGCCGCCGACCCGCGAGACCGACACGCCGACGTTGATCGCAGGTCGCACGCCGGAGAAGAAGAGCCCCGACTCGAGGTAGATCTGACCGTCCGTGATCGAGATGACGTTCGTCGGGATGTAGGCCGCCACGTCGTTCGCCTGCGTCTCGATCACCGGCAGGGCGGTCAACGAGCCGCCTCCGAGGTCGTCGGAGAGCTTGCAGGCCCGCTCGAGGAGCCGCGAGTGGAGATAGAAGACGTCCCCGGGGAACGCCTCGCGGCCGGGCGGACGGCGAAGGAGCAGCGAGAGCTGCCGGTACGAGTCGGCGTGCTTCGAGAGGTCGTCGTAGATCAACAGCGCGTGCTGGCCCTTGTAGAGGAAGTACTCCCCCATCGCGCAGCCGGCGAAGGGCGCCATCCACTTGATCGGTGCCGCCTCCTGCGCCGGTGCCGAGACGACGATCGTGTACTCCATCGCTCCGGCGTCGCGCAACCGTTCGACGACCTGCGCCACGGTCGACCCTTTCTGCCCGATCGCGACGTAGATGCAGATCACGTCCCCGCCACGCTGATTCAGGATCGTGTCGACCGCGATCGCGGTCTTCCCCGTCGAGCGGTCGCCGATGATGAGCTCGCGCTGGCCGCGCCCGATCGGCGTCATAGAGTCGATCGCCTTGACGCCTGTCAGCAACGGTTCATTCACCGACTGACGCTGGATCACGCCTGGTGCCTTGAACTCGAGCGGACGGCGCTCCGTCGCCTCGATCTCACCCTGCCCGTCGAGCGGATTCCCGAGCGGATCGATGACGCGGCCGAGAAGCGCCTCGCCCACCGGAACGCTCATGACCTTGCCGGTGCGGCGAACGGGCTCGCCCTCCATGACGTGCTCCCACTCCCCGAAGAGCGCGGCGCCGACGTTGTCCTCCTCGAGGTTGAATGCGATCCCCACCACGCCGTGCTCGAGCTCGAGCCGCTCGAGGGCGACGCAGTTCTCGAGGCCGTGGATGCGGGCGATGCCGTCGCCCACCTGGAGGACCGTGCCGACCTCGCTCAGGTCGGTCTCGACCTCGAACTGCTGAATCCGGTCCTTGAGGATCGCGGTGATCTCTTCCGGGCGTAGCTTCACGAATGCTCCTTAGTGCGAAGTTGCGAGCTCTTGTCGGAGGCGCTCGAGGCGGCCGCGCACGCTGCCGTCGGCGAGAAACGATCCGACTTTGAGGACGATCCCGCCGATGAGGCTGGGGTCGACGCTCCTGGTTGCATCGACCGAACGACCGGATGCGGCCTCGATCGTCTTGACGATGGATTGTGCTTCCTCGTCCGAGAGCTCGTACGCGGTCGTCAGCTCGACGGTGAGGCGGTTCTGCTCGCGCGCGACGAGGGCCTCGAGCTCAGCGCTCATCTCGGGCAGCTCTGCCGCACGCCCTTTCTCGGCGACGATGCGCGCGAAGTTGCGGACGAGCTCGTCAGCATCGGCGGAGATCTCCTCGAGCAACGCAGCCTTGCCTTCCGGCTCGACCTGCGGGTTGCGCAGGAAGGCGCCCAGCTCGGGGATGTCCTCGATCGCTCCGGCCAGCGCCGAGAGATCGGCCTCGACCTGCTCGAGCCGGCCGGCGTCACGCGCCGCCTGGAAGAGGGCGCGCGCGTACATGCGCTGGGCGACGGCCATCGGTTACGCGTTCTCCCTTTCGAGTGCGGAGAAGTCGAGCTCCTCGATCGCCTCGTCGATGAGGCGCCGCTGGTCCTCGGCGTCGAGAACCTTGCCCGTCACGCGGGCGGTCGCCTCGAGCGTGAGGTCGGCGACCTCGGACCGGATCTGGTCGAGCGAGCGCTTCGTCTCTGCCTCGATCTGGCGGCGCGTCTCCTCGAGCCGCCGCTGGCGCTCGACCTCCGCCTCCTCCTTGACCCGCTCGATCTGCGCCTCGGCCACCTTGCGCGCGTCGGCGAGGATCTCGCCCGCCTCGCTCTTCGCCTGGGCGATCAGCTGCCGGTGCTGCTCGAGGAGCTCCCGGGCCTCGGCGCGGGCCTTGTCGGCCTCCTCCACCGCCGCGCGAATCCGCTCCCGGCGCTCGTCGATCGTGCGCTGGATGGGGCCGAACGCGAACCGCCTGAGGACGAAGAACGTGATCCCGAAGGCGATGAGCGTCCAGATCATGAGGCCGGGAACGACCTCGATCAGGCCGCTCCCGCCGTTCTCTTCCTGGGCGAGGAAGAACATCTCAGTGGTCTCCGCCGTATATACGGTCTTGTCGGGCCGCGCGGCCAAGGACGCAGGAAGCATCCATATCGGATGAAATATGGGCGCGACTTCCGGGGCCCCCAGGAGGTGCGAAGCACCGTCTGGGGTAGGGTCGAGGGACGCCGGCATACGACGGTTCGCAGCCGGCCGGACTGGGCGTATTTGCGGTGGCGACCACTTAAACGAGGACGTAGGCGAGCAGGCCGCCGATGAGGCCGTAGAAGACGACGGCCTCGGTGAGCGCGAAGCCGAGCCACTGGATTCCCGTGAGCTCGCCACGAAGCTCGGGCTGACGGGCCACCGCCTGGATCATCGAGCCGAAGATGTTGCCGATGCCGATCCCGGCGCCGAGCGAGCCGAGGCCGATGCCGAGCGCGAGGGCAATCGCCTTCCCGGCGTCGGCGCCGTCTTCGGCGGCGGCGAGGACGAAAAACGAGGAAAGCATCTCGAGTCCCTCCTTAATGCTCGGGCTCGATCGCCGAGCCGATGTAGATGGCGGACAGGGCGGCGAAGATGTACGCCTGGATGGAGACGACGATGATCACTTCGAAGAGGTAGAAGAGTGCGGCTGCGGGCACCGCCACGATCGCGAGGAAGACGTTCTCGAGCACGATGATGAGCCCGACGAACGTCAGGATCAGCATGTGCCCGGCGAGCATGTTCGCGTAGAGGCGGACGGAGAGGCTGATCAGGCGCATGAACTGACCGAGAATCTCGAGCGGCACGATGAGCGGGTACATCACCTTCGGAACTTCGGGAATCCAGCTCTTGAAGTACTTGACGGGGCCGTTGGCACGGATGCCCTCGATGTGGGTGAAGACGAACGTCATCAGCGCGAGGGCGAGCGTGACGGACAACGTCGAGGTGGCCGCGAAGATCGCCAGCGTCGGCAGCTCGACGCCTGCGATCGTCACCTTCTCGTCCGACAGTGGCAGCGGAATGAAGCCGAGGATGTTGACCGTCCAGATGAACACCATGAGGCTTGCGACATAGGGGAACCAGCGGCCGATCGCGCGCGTCGGAAGCCCCTGCTCGGCCACCTGGATCTGCGCGATCTCGTAGATCTGCTCCCCGAGCGCCTGGCGCCGCGTTGGCTTTCTTCCCACCTTGACGCGCATGAAGACGATCCCGATGAGGCACGAGACCGCCGCGCCGAGGAGCAGGTATGCAACCGCCTTGTTGATGGAGAGATCGAGCGGACCGAGGTGGATCGGGATCCACTCGTGGAGCTCCCACTCCTCCGAGATGAAGGCGCCTTTGTTCTCTTCCTGTGTCCCCTCCTGGGCGAGCGCGAGCGACGGATACGCGAGGAGCAGGCTCGGGACGAGGATCGCGAGCCGCTTCACGTCTGCGCCTCCCCGCCGAAGTAGGACACGAGGCCCACGACGAGCTCGGCGCTGAACGCCAGGGCATAGAGGATCGCTGCGGAGATGCCGAGCGTCTCATCGGAAACCGTCACCGCGACGAGTGGAATGCCGACGAGGAGAGCGCGAAAGGTCGTGCCGATGCCCCGCATGCCTGCGGCGGCGAGGTTACCGGGGTCACCCGGCAGGCGCGCCAGTAGCAGCGAGAACGCGAGAGCCCCGGCCCAGAGCACCGCCGCTACCAGCCATCCGGAAAGCGGCCACCCTGCAACTGCGAAGACCGGGAGCGCGAGCGCGATCAGCGCACCACCTGCGATCGCCGGGCCCAGCCTGCTCGGGATCGGCCGAGGGGTCGAGAAGAGGCCCGAGCTCATCATGCGCCCTGCCGCGAGTAGACGAGGTAGACGACGAGCACGGCGAGCGGAATACCGGCCACGGCTCCGACGAGGAGGCCGATGGACCACGATCCCAGAGGCCACCCGAGAAGCGCACCGATTCCCATGGCCGCTCCGAGAGTCCCGAGCAGGAGACCGGAGGCGGTCGCAAGCGAGTGCGGTGAGTCCGCGGCGTCAGGCGTCATCCGACCGAGAGAATACCACTCGCTTGTAACAGTCATTTTCGGCTAATAGAGCCGAAAATGGCTAGGTTCGTCACAAGCCTCGGAGAACTACGCGGTCATGCGCTCGCCGGGCTGCGCGTCCTCGCGCTCGCGGCGGCGGATCCGCGGGTTCGCGAGCTTCACGATCTCGAGCAGATACACGACGTACACCGAGAAGGAGAGTGCGACGAGCGCGATCGCGAGCACGGCCACGCTCGGCCAGACATGCCAGTCCCCGCCCTCACGGAACGGGACGAATCGCGTCGCGAGCGCCGCGCCGGCGAGACTCGCGCACCAGAGCCACATCGTCACCGCAGCGCGGCGCTGCGAGAAGCCGATGTTCAGGAAGCGGTGATGGAGATGGCCGCGATCGGCGGCGTAGATCGGCCGGTTGTGCTTGAGTCGCCGGGCGACCACGAACGAGGTGTCGAGGATCGGCACCGCAAGTACGAGCAGCGGCAGGACCAGGACGACCGTGGACGCCGTTTTCAAGAGGCCCTGGATGGAGACGGCCGCGAGGATGAAGCCGAGGCACAGCGCACCCGAGTCGCCCATGAAGATCCTCGCCGGGAAGAAGTTGTGGCGCAGGAACCCGACGCAGGCTGCAGCGACGATCGCCGACAGGATCGCCGGATCCGTCTTTCCGAGCGACAGCGCGAGGATGGCGAAGGTGACGCCTGCAATCGCGCATACCCCGGCGGCGAGCCCGTCGAGACCGTCGAGGAAGTTGACCATGTTCATGACCGCGACGATGAAGAGCATCGAGAGGGGGATTCCCACCCATGCCGGCAGGTCGACGACGCCCAGGAACGGGAACGTGAAGTGGTCGATCCAGACGCCGAACGCGGGCGGGATCGCTGACGCCGCGATCTGCCCCGCCAGCTTCGTCGTCGGGTTCAGCCCGCGGAAATCGTCGACCGCCCCGACGACGGTCGCCACGGCCGCCCCGAGCAGGACACCACGGCTCTCTCCCGAGAGGTCGAGGAACGCGAGCGCCGGCACGATGATGCCGAGGAAGATCGCGAGCCCTCCGAGCCTCGGAATCGGCCTTCGGTTGACGCGACGCGAGTCCGGCCGGTCGACTGCGCCGAGCAGCCGCGCCATCCCTCCGACGGCAGGCGTGAGCAGGACCACGACGACGAACGCGATCGCGGCCCCGTAGAGGACCTCCGGATTCGCGCGCAGGTCGTCGAACAAACCGACGCTCTACTTCGTTCCGTACAGCCGGTCGCCTGCGTCGCCGAGCCCGGGCAGGATGTAGCCCTGGTCGTTCAGCTCGCGGTCGACAGCGGCCACGACGATCGGCACCTCGGGATGATCCCTATGGACGCGCGCGATCCCCTCGGGCGCAGCAATCAGCGCGATCAGGCGTATCGAGGTCGCACCGACCCGCTTGACCGTCTCGATCGCTGCCGCGGTCGAGTTTCCGGTGGCGAGCATCGGATCGAGCAGGATGACGTCCCGGTTCGCGATGTCGCCGGGCAACTTGACGTAGTACTCGACCGGCTCCAGCGTCTCCTCGTCGCGGAAGAGGCCGATGAACCCGACGCGCGCGCCCGGCACGAGCGACAGCACCGCGTCGAGCATGCCCACGCCCGCACGCAGGATCGGGCAGATGGCCACCTTCTTTCCCGTGATCCGGCGCGCCTTCGTCCACTCGAGCGGCGTCTCGATCTCGATCTCCTCGTCGGCGAGGTCCTTCGTCGCCTCGTACGTCAGGAGAAGCGTCAGCTCGTTGACGAGCTGGCGGAACATCTGGGTCGTCGTCGTGACGTCGCGAAGGAGGCCGAGCTTGTGCTGAACGAGCGGGTGAGTCACTTCCGTGACCGATGCGGCCACGGAGGTGACCAGTGGACTGGGCTCTTCCATCGCTATTGCCTTTCTCTAGGCACCTTCGGTCACGAAGGTGCCGTAGCCGCGGAATCCGTGGTAGAGCGGACGTTTTTCGCAGAGCGCGAGGCTGCGGCCCGCCAGTGCATCGAGATCGGCGTCGGCGCCGAGCGCCTCGCCGACGATGCTTCCCACCTCGCGGAAGTCCTCCTCGTCGAAGCCGCGCATGGTGGCCGCGGGCGTGCCGAGGCGGAAGCCCGACGCCACGGAGGGTGGACGCTCGTCGAAGGGAACGGTGTTTCGGTTGACCGTCAGCAGCACCTCGGCAAGCCGCTCCTCCGCTTCCTTTCCCGTCCACTCCGTCGGGCGGAGGTCGACCTGCAGGAGATGCGTGTCGGTTCCGCCCGTGAGCACCTCCAAGCCGCCCTCCTGGAGCGCCTCGGCCAGCGTATCCGCGTTCGCCCGTACCTGCCCCTGGTAGTGGCGGAACGGCTCCGAGGCGGCGATCTTGAAGCAGGTGGCCTTCGCGGCGATCACGTGGTCGAGCGGGCCGCCTTGCATGCCCGGGAAGACCGCGCGGTCGAGCGCCTGCGCGTGCTCGGCCCTGCACAGGACGAAACCCGAGCGCGTCCCGGCGAGCGTCTTGTGCGTGGTCGAGGTGACGAAGTCGCAGTGCGGCACGGGATTCGGATGGAGGCCGGCCGCGACCAGCCCGGCGAAGTGGGCCATGTCGCAGAGGAGATACGCGCCGACGTCGTCGGCGATGTCGCGGAAACGGGCCGCATCGACCGTCCGCGGATACGCGGAGCCCCCGCAGACGATCAGCTTCGGCCGATGCTGCCGCGCGAGCGCGAGCACCTCGTCGTAGTCCACGACGTTCGTCTGCCGCGAGACGCCGTAGTGCGCGATCCTGTAGAGGCGGCCGGAGAAATTGACCTTCAGGCCGTGCGTGAGGTGACCACCGTGCGAGAGCTCGAGTGAGAGGATCGTGTCTCCCGGCTCGAGGCATGCGAAGTACACGGCCATGTTCGTCTGCGCCCCCGCGTGCGGCTGCACGTTTGCATGCTCGGCGCCGAAGAGCTCCTTCGCGCGGTCGATCGCGAGCTGCTCGATCTCGTCCACGACCTCGCAGCCGCCGTAGTAGCGGCGTCCGGGGTAGCCCTCCGAGTACTTGTTCGTAAGGACACTGCCGACCGCTTCGAGGGTCGACGGCCAGGTGAAGTTCTCCGATGCGATGAGCTCGATCCCCGCGCGCTGGCGTTCCAGCTCTCGCCCGATGAGCTCGGCGACGTCGGGATCGACGTCGAGGAGGGTCGCCGCGCGAAGGTCTTCGAAGGTCAGCGGCGCAACCGCCATCGAGGGGATGCTACTCGGCGGGGATTGCGGAACGGACGCGCGCGAGCGCTTCAGCGGCAGGGACGGCACCTTCGCGGAGCACTGTCGGCTCGTCGCCGGTCAGGTCGAGGACGGTGGACGGAACACCCGGCAGCTCGCCTCCGTCCACGACGCTCGCGGCCGAGCGAATCCTCCGTGGTACGTCCTCGAGACGGCGCGGGTCGGTACCTCCGTGCAGGTTCGCACTCGTCGCCGCGACGACGCGCACCGAGTCGAGGACGCACTTTCCCGGACCGGTCAGCTCGGGCACGCGGATCCCGATCGAGTCCCGGCGTCCGGCCGTCAACCACGGATAGCGGTGCGCAGGGTTCCGGAGGACGAGGGTGTACGGGCCTGGAAGAAGCGCGTGCGCGAGCACGGCCGCCGGCCCCCGTAGCTCCGGCACGCACTCGAAGAGCGAATCGAGCGTCGCCGCGACAAGCGCGATCGGCTGTTCCGGCCGACTCTTGAGCTCGGCGAGCGCGCGAACGGGTTCCGGTCGGTGCGGATCGCAGGCGAGGCCGTACACGGTGTCCGTGGGGATGACGGCGAGACCGCCGTCCCGGATCGCCGCAATCGCTGCGTCGACCTCGTTCACTTCATCCCCTCGACCACTCGGTCGCGACCGCCCAGGTCGAGCGTGATGAGAACCGCGCGGTAGCCGACCTGGCGCAGAAGGGCGGCCACCCGCGGGGCGTCGCCGTCCGCCGTCTCCAGCACGAGTAGGCCACCCTCCCTCAGCAGCGGCTGCGCCCCTGACGCGATCGCCTCGGTCGCGCCCTCCGCGACGAGAGCGGCGCGTGGCTCCCAGTCGCGCACCTCCACCGGGAGGCTCTCGACCTCGTCGGGACGCACGTACGGCGGGTTGGAGACGATGAGATCCCACGGCCCGTGTGGAAGCTCCTCGAAGAGGTCGGCCCGAACAAGGTCGATGGAAAGGCCGGTTCGGTCGAGGTTCTCCTGCGCGACGGCGAGCGCGCCTTCCGAGGCGTCCATGCCCGTGACCCGCGCGCCGGCGTGCTCGTCGGCGATCGCGAGCCCGATCGCGCCGCTTCCCGTTCCCACATCGAGCACGCGCGCGTCGGGTCGGCCTCGAAGGAGCTCGAGGCACCGCTCGACCACCACCTCGGTCTCGGGTCGAGGGACGAGGACGCGGGGGTCGACCCGCAGGGTCAGGCGCCGGAACCCCCACTCACCGAGCACGTAGGCCACCGGCTCTCGCCGTTCGCGCCTGGCGACGAGCGTCTCGAACGACGTGGACTCGTCATGCGAGAGCGCACGCCGGCTCTCGGCGTAGAGGCCGGACCGCGTCGTCTCCAGGACCTGGGAGAGAAGGAGCTCGGCGTCGACGCGAGGCGACTCGCACCCCGCCGCCTCGAGTCGTCTCGCCGCCAGCTCGATGGCGGCGGCGACGCTGCCGCTCACGCCGTGTCGGCCGTGAGGGCGAGCCGGCGCTCTTCGGCCTGCAGCGCTTGGGTGAACTCGTCGAGCTCGCCCTGCAGGACCTGGTCGAGCCGGTGCACGGTGAGCTTGATCCGATGATCCGTGAGCCGGTTCTCGGGGAAGTTGTAGGTGCGGATCTTCTCCGCCCGCTCGCCGCCACCGATCTGCGCCCGCCGAGCGGCCGCGACCTCCGAGAGCTGCTTCTCCCGCTCAGCCTCGTAGAGGCGCGCGCGCAGGACGCGCATGGCCTTGTTCTTGTTCTGGAGCTGTGACTTCTCGTCCTGCATCGCGACCACGATGCCCGTGGGCAAATGCGTGATGCGGACGGCCGAGTCGGTCGTGTTCACGCTCTGGCCTCCTGGCCCGGTCGAGCGAAAGACGTCGATTTTCAGGTCCTTCTCCTCGATCGAGACCTCGACGTCCTCCGCCTCGGGCATGACCGCGACGGTCGCCGTGGACGTGTGGATTCGTCCCTGCGACTCGGTCTCGGGCACGCGCTGGACGCGATGCGTGCCCCCCTCGTACTTGAAGACGGAGAACGCCCCCTGGCCCTTGACCGCGAAGACGACTTCCTTGAAGCCGCCCTCCTCGTTCTCGCTGGCTGACAAGGTCTCGGTCCGGAAGCCACGACGCTCCGCGTAGCGTGTGAGCATGCGGTAGACGTCGCCTGCCCAGATCGCGGCTTCGTCGCCCCCGACCCCCTGGCGCACCTCGACGATGACGTCCTTCTCGTCCGCCGGGTCCTTCTCGACGAGGGCGAGCTTGAGCTCGTCCTCGAGCTTCGCGAGCTCCTGCTCGAGCTCGGCTGCCATACCCGCAAGCTCCGGGTCACCGCGCGCATCTTCGAGATCGGCCTGTGCGCCGCGCCACGCATCGGCGAGCTTCTTCGGGCCCTCGAGCTCCTTCAGGCGCCGGCCCGCCTTCGCGACCTTGCTCCGGTCGCTGTAGACGGCAGGGTCGGCCATGCGCTCCTCCGCTTCGGCGTAGGAGCGCTCCAGCTCGCCGACGAGACGCTCGATCGTGCTCATACCGTGTGATCGTAGACAGGGTCAGACCTGTGGGGTCTGACCCCCACGTCCTACGCGAGCGCCGCGTCCAGCGTGATCTCGGGAACGCCTGCGAGGGCCTTCGACACGGGACACCCGTCCTTGGCCGCCTCGGCAGCCTCGACGAACGCCGCTTCGTCCATGCCGGGAACGGTGCCGCGCACCCGGAGCGCGGACTTGGTGATGCCGGTGCCGGGGACGAAGGTCACGGTGGCAGACGTCTCGAGCCGCTCGGGGGGCGTCCCGGCTTTCGCGAGCCCGCCCGAGAAGGCCATCGAGAAGCACGCCGCGTGCGCCGCGGCGATCAGCTCCTCGGGGCTTGTTCGGCCCTGCGGCTCCTCGGTGCGCGACGCCCACGTCACGTCGAGCGGCCCGAAGGAGCCGCTCCCGACACGCTCGATCGTCCCCTCGCCTTCGAGCAGCGAGTCGCTCCAGGTCACCTCGGCAGTGCGCTCAGCCGCCATCTGTTCCTCCTTCCAAGGTCGTCTCCACGGTCACGGTAGCGCTCGCGCGGATGAGCGCCGAGAAGGGACACCCTGCATCGGCGACCTCGGCGACCTGAGCGAACGAGGCATCGTCCGCCCCGGGTGCGACGCCCCGCACGGCGATTCCGGACGAGACGATCCGGTGTCCCATACCCTCGACCTCGTCCATCGTGATCGTGCACCGCACGTCGAGCCGCTCTGGCGGCGTTCCTGCCCGCGCGAGCTCTCCTGCGAACGAGGTCCCGAAGCAGGCGGCATGGGCCGCGGCGAGCAGCTCCTCCGGGCTCGTCTTTCCGTCAGGGTCTGCGATGCGCGAGGCATTCGTGAACGGAAGCTCCACGAACGCGCTCGAAGACGCGGCCGAGATCGTTCCGCTCCCGCGTGCGAGATTTCCGTGCCAGACGACCTCTGCCTCGCGGACGATCCGTGGCACTAGGCCATCACTTCGACGCGCGTCTCGAGCCTTCGCTCCTCCGGAGTCTCGGCCTGCTCCCGCTCGATGACGCGCTGGAGCGCCTGGATCGAGACCTGAATCTGGTCGAGCGTCGGCTCGCGCGTCGTGAGCCGCTGCAGCCAGAGGCCCGGGGCGAGTAGCGTCATCAGCAGCCGGTTCCCCTGGTGTTTCCCGGCGAAGCGGATGACCTCGTAGGCGAGGCCCGCGATCAGCGGGAGCAGGGCGACACGGCTCAGGACCAGCCAGTGCAGCGCCGGCCGGCCGACGAACGCGAAGACGAAGATCGCGATCACCATGACCCAGAGCAAAAATGCCGTTCCGCAACGCGGGTGAAGCAAGCTGAACTTCTGCACGTTCACCGGCGTGAGCTCCGCGCCCGCCTCGAGCGCGTTGATCGTCTTGTGCTCCGCGCCGTGGTACTGGAACACACGCCGCAGATCGGGCAGGAACGAGACGAGGACGATGTACGCGATGAAAACCGAGACGCGGATCAGCCCTTCGACGACGACGAAGACACCAGTTGACTCGATCGGAAGCCAGCTCGTCAGAAGTGCGGGGCCGACCTTGAAGAGCATCAGCGCAAACCCGATTGCGATCGCGAACGAGATCGCGAGCTGGACCTTCCCGATCTGCGTCTTGATCTCGCCGTTCTCGTCGCGCTCCTGCGTCATCACGTTCGCCGAGATGGCGAGCGCGCGGAACCCGATCGCGAGCGACTCACCGAGCGCGATAACCCCGCGGATGACGGGCAGCCGATAGAGACGGCGCCGCTGCATCGGGGACGTGATCTCGCGAATGACCTCGGTGATGTCCCCCTCGGGAGTGCGCACGGCGACCGCCCAGCTCGACGGGCTGCGCATCATCACGCCCTCCAGAACCGCCTGGCCCCCATATGCGATTGCCACGGGGTCTCCTAGCCGCGGCGCGAGCCGGCCTTCTCGAGCCGGCGCTGGAAGCGTTCCACCCGGCCGCCCGTGTCCACGAGCTTCTGCTTGCCCGTGTAGAACGGGTGGCACTCGGCACAGATCTCGACGTGCAGCTCGGGCTTCGTGGACCTGGTCCAGAACTCGTTGCCGCACGAGCAGGTCACATGCGCGAGGACGTAGTCGGGGTGGATACCGTCTTTCACCGGCTGGCCAGGATAGCAGCGGCCGTCTCGGCGGCGACGTTGCCGCCCGAGACGACGCAGACCGTCGTCCCAGCTCCCGCCTTCCCCGTGAGCACTGCCGCCACGGCCGCGGCGCCCGCGGGCTCACATGCGAGCTTCGCACGCTCGTAGAGGAAGCGGAACGCGCTCCTGATCTCATCGTCCGAGACGAGCACGACCGCCTGCACATGCTTCTGGACGATCGCCAGGGCGTTCCTCCCGGCGTGCGGGGCGCTGAGACCGTCCGCGATCGACGAGGGTGCCACCTCCACCCGCTCACCCGCGGCCAGCGCCGAGTGCATTGCGGTCGAAAGCTCGGGCTCCACGCCGATCACCTGCGCCCGGCCTGCTGCGGCGACCGCGATTCCAGCGACCAGCCCGCCGCCGCCGACGGGCACGACGACGGTGTCCACCTGCGGGACATCTTCGACGATCTCGAGCCCGACCGTCCCCTGCCCGGCGATGGTCAGCGGGTCGTCGAAGGGGTGGATGAGCGTGCGACCCGTCTCCTCGAGCAGGACGTCGAGGCGCTCGAACGCCTCCCGCGGGCTGGAGGCCTGGAGATCGACGGTCGCGCCGTAGCTCCGTGTCGCCGTAATCTTCACCTCGCTCGCGCCGCGGTACATGACCACGAGCGCGTCCAGCCCTTCCTGCACGGCGCCCCAGGCGACCGCCTGCGCATGGTTGCCGGCGGAGATCGCGATCACGCCACGCTCCTTCTCCTCCGAGCTCAGCGAGGCGAGCTTCGTGAGCACGCCGCGCGGCTTGAACGACCCGGTCCGCTGCAGGAGCTCGGCCTTGAGGAAGACGTCGGGGCCGAGCGTCCGGCACGAGAGCGTCGGGGTTCGATGGAGGCGGCCCTCGATCACGCGGGCCGCGCACTCGACGTCCTCACGGTCGACGGGGAGCGTCTCCACGCCGCGATCGTACTGAGGGACAGCCGGGGGTCAGGCCCCACGGGTCTGATCCTCGGTGTGACAATGCGAACGTGGCCGTCGCCCCCAGCCAGCGCCCGGTACGCCTTCTCGTCCACGCCGGAGAGCTCCGGCGAACGCGGCTGACCGTCCTCTTCAGGCTGCTTCTCGCCATTCCCGTCCTGATCTGGCTAGTCCTCTGGGGGATCGCGGCCTTCGTGGTCGCGTTCGTCCTCTGGATCGCGATCCTGATCGAGGGCAAAGCGCCGGAGATCCTCCACGACTTCGTCGCGGGCTACCTCCGGTACTGGTCGCACGCGATCGCCTACATGCTCCTTGCGGCCGACCCCTATCCGTGGTTCAAGGGGTCACGCGAGTATCCCGTCGACCTCGAGGTCGACCCTCCCGCTCGGCAGAGCCGCTGGAAGACGCTTTTCCGGCTGTTCCTGGCGCTTCCGGCGATCCTCCTCGCCACGGCGTTGGGCGGAGCACCCTCGGGCGGCGGCTGGCAGTTCAACGCATCGACCGAGTCGGAGTACGCCGGCGGCTGGAGCACCTGGGCGACGCTCGGCGGGGTGGCATCCGTCGGCGCGTTTCTCGTGTGGTTCGCCGCGCTCGTTCAAGGGCGCGCGCCCCGTGGCCTGCGCGACCTGATCGCGTACTCGCTCAGTTACACCGCCCAGATGAGCGGCTATCTCCTGCTCCTCACCGATCGCTACCCGAGCTCGGATCCGGTGCTCGCAAGGCCGTTCGCGGGGCTGCCCGAGCACCCGATCCGCATCGTCGCGCGTGACGAGCTGGAGCGTGCGCGGCTCACGGTGTTGTTCCGGCTCCTCCTCGCCATACCGCACATCGTCTGGCTGATGCTCTGGACCGTTGCGTCGGTCTTCGCGATCGTCGCCGCGTGGTTCGCGGCGCTCGTGCTCGGGCGCGTGCCCCAACCGCTCCACCGCTTCATCGCCGCCTACGTCCGTTACACGACGCACCTTGCGGCTTACCTCACGATCGTCGGGCGCAGGTTCCCTGGCTTCGTGGGCCGGCAGGGCTCCTACGGCATCGACGTGGAGATCGCGGGCGCGGAACGGCAGAGCCGGTGGAAGACGCTGTTCCGCTTCTTCCTCGCCATACCTGCGCTTCTCGTCTCGAGCGCGCTCGGCGGAGCGCTCTTCGTCGCGGCCTTCCTCGGCTGGTGGTACGCGCTCGTCACGGGGCGGATGCCCGAAGGCCTGCGGAACCTCGGCGCCTCGTGCATCCGGTACACGGCTCAGCTCGACGCGTACCTCTTCCTCCTGACCGACCGGTATCCCTTCGGCTCGCCCGTCCTCGAAGGAGCCGAACCGGCTCCCGAGCCTCGTGTCGCTGAGTCGCCGCCGCCTTTCGAGCCTCCGGCACCGCTGCCGCAGGAGCTCTAGGCGGCGCGTTCTTGACAGGCCTGGAAACGAACGCGCCGGCGAATCGCGACGGCCGGCTCGGGAGCACCGTGGTCGCGGCCGCAGTCGGGGGCCTCCTCGCGCTCGGCGCAGTGCTCCTCCTTCCCAGTGCAGTCCCCGACGACCTCTCCCTCGGCCGTGTGGACGCCGACAAGGTTTTCGGAGCGGAGCTCGTCGCGGACGCGCATCGCTACGAGCGCTTTCTCCTCGTCGTCTGGGCGCTCTCGCAGATCGCCCTCATCGCCGTGCTCTGGGTGTACGCCCGGCGTGGAGCCGTTTTCACCCGCGAGTCCGCCGCCGGCCCGATCGGCACCGGGATGCTCCTCGGGATGCTCGGCCTCGCCATCGTCTGGCTCGCCCGGCTCCCGTTCAGGCTCGTGGCGCACTGGTGGGACCGGCGTCACGACATAAGCGATCTGGACTACCTCTCGTGGTTGTTCGCGGACTGGGCGGTGCTTGCCGCCGAGTTCCTCTCGATCTGTCTGGCGCTGCTCATCGTCATGGCCCTCGCGCGCTGGCTCGGTGACTACTGGTGGCTCCCGGGAGCCGCTGCCTTCGTTGCCATCGCCGCTCTCTTCTCCTTCGTCGCGCCCTATCTCTACTACGGGACGAAGCCGCTTCGCGAGGAGGCACTCGTCTCGGCCGCGCGGAACTATGAGCGCCGGCAGGGGCTTCCACGCATACCGCTTCGGGTCGAGGAAGTGAGCACGTACACCGACCAGGCCAACGCCTTCGCGTTCGGGATCGGGCCCTCGAGGCGCGTCGTGCTCTGGGATACGCTGCTCGCCGAGCCTTTCACGCCGGGCGAGCAGAAGGTCGTCATCGCGCACGAGCTCGGCCACCACTCGAGCGAGCACATACCCAAAGGGCTCGCGTGGTTCGCCATCTTCGCGCTGCCGGGAGCGTGGCTCCTCATGCGGGCGACGCGCGGTCGCGGGGGAATGGGTATGCCCGAGGCAGTGCCACTCGCGCTTCTCGTCGTTGCGCTCACGCAGCTCGCCGCGGCTCCGGCTCAGAACTGGATCTCGAGGCGCATGGAAGCGGAGGCCGACTGGAAGGCGCTGCAGTCGACGAACGATCCCGCATCTCTCGAGAAGCTCATGGTCGAGTTCTCGCGAGCGTCGCTCGGCGACCCGAGCCCGCCTACGTGGGCCTACGTGCTGCTCTCGACCCACCCCACGCACGAGCAACGCGTCGCGATGGCGCAGGCGTGGGCTGCGCGCGAAGGGCCGTGACTCACCAGTTGGGGTCAGACCCCACGGGTCTGACCCCAGCCGCTACGTCAGCGTGTACTCGGGGCCCGAGCCGCCCTCGGGCGGCGTCAGCCGCCCGCCCTTCGCCGTGATCGCCCCGCACTGGACACAGTTCGACGGCGTGACGACGACGCTCACCATCCCGTCGCCTAGGTCACGCCCGACCTCGTACACGTGCGCTGGACACATCCACGTCCACGCCTCCGCGACGGGCCGGCGGACCCGCGTCTCGACGCGAAGGTGGCTCGGCTGGTCGTCCCGCGTCCGGTTGCCCGACGCGAAGACCGATGAGAGCTTGTCGAAGATGTACTGCCCGTCCGGCTTGGGGTAGCTCCTCGCACGGCCGGTCCTGACGAGCGGCGCCGACGCATTCGGATGCGTCGGGAACCGACCGTTCGGGGCGCGGCCTTTCGTCACGGTCATCATGCTCGCGAGCGCGCCGCCGACGAAGAAGCCCTTGTCGAAGGCCTGGCGCATGTTGCGCACCTCGTACAGCTCCTTCCAGAGGCTCCTCCCGCGTAGCGACTCGTCGTAGGAGTCGAGCCCGCCCACACGACTGGGGACTTCTCCCCGCTGTAGCGCGCGGAACGCCGCTTCGGCCGCGAGCCGTCCCGACTCGATCGCGTAGTGGACTCCCTTCAGCCGCGGCACGTTCACGAGCCCCGCGCCCTCGCCTACGAGGAGCACGCCCGGTGCGTTGAAGCGGCTGGGAAGCGAGTAGTAGCCGCCCTCCGTGATCGTCTTCGCTCCCCACGCCACGCGCTCGCCGCCCCGGAGGAACGGCCAGATGAGCCGATGGGTCTTGAGCTCCTGCAGCAGGTCGTGGACCGAGAACTCGACGTCGCGAGCCTCGAGGCCCGCGACGAACCCGATCGACACGAGGTCCTCCCCCATCGGGTAGATGAAGGAGCCGCCGAACTCGCCGTAGCCGCCGAGCGCCCGGAGCGGCCAGCCCATCGTGTGCATGATCCGCCGTAGCGGTCGGGGGACGCGCCACACCTCCTTCACGCCGAGCGCCCAGATCTGCGGATTTTCGCCCTCCAGGCCGAAGCGCTCGATCGCCGCGCTCGTCAGCAGGCCCTGCGTCCCCTCGGCGAGCACCGTCACGCCCGCGACCAGGTCGGATCCCGGCTCGAAGGTCGGGAGCGGCTCCCCCGCGCGGCCCCGGCCGCGGTCTCCCGTGCGCACGCCCACCACGCGGCCCTCCTGGACAAGCAGCTTCGTCGCCGGTGTCTCCGGAAGCACCGCGACCCCGAGGGCCTCCGCCTGCTCCGCGAGGAAGCGGCCGAGCTCCGAGAGGGAGACGATGACGTTCCCGTGGTTCCGCATCGTCGGCGGCGCCGGGATCCGATAGGCGGAGCGACGGCTGAGGACGTACACGGCTTCTCCGGGAACCTCGCCGTACGTCGGGATGTCGACGAGCGTCAGCCGTCCGCGGAAGAGCTCGCGCAGCGCCCGTGGCTGTATGACGGCGCCCGACAGGAGATGCGAGCCGGGCTGCTTGCCTTTCTCGAGCACCGCGACGGGCACCTCGCCCAGGCGCTCCCGCATCTCCGGGGCCGACTCGAGGAGCTGCCCGAGCCGGATCGCGCATGCGAGCCCTCCGGGACCCGCGCCCACGATGAGGACGCCGACCTCGATGCGCGCGTCGGGAGGGTCGGTGGGAACGCCGATGGCGTCGCTCGGGCCGAACGCCGGCGGGAAGTCGAGCGGCCGCGCCACTACCCGCGCCTCGCCCGGACGAGCTCGGTCAGTTTCGGGACGATCTGGTGCAGGTCGCCGACCACGCCGAGATCGCAGAAGTCGAAGATGGGCGCGTTCGGATCCTTGTTGACGGCGACGATCGTGCCCGAGCTCTGCATCCCGACCTTGTGCTGGATCGCGCCGGAGATGCCGCATGCGACGTAGAGCTTGGGCGACACGGTCTTCCCCGTCTGGCCCACCTGGGTCGCGTACGGGTACCAGCCCGCGTCGACTACCGCCCGCGTGGCTCCAACGGCGCCTCCGAGCGCGGCGGCGAGCTCCTCGCAGAGCGAGAACGCCTCCGGTGAGCCGAGCCCGCGACCGCCCGCGACGATGATGTCCGCGTCCTCGATCGAGGGGCCGCTCGACTCCTCCTGCGTCTGCTCGAGGAGCGCGGCGAGCGTCGAGAAGTCGGAGAAGGACGCCTCGAAGGTCTCCACATCGGCGTTGCCGCCCGACTCGACGGGGTCGAGTGCTCCCGCCCGCACGAGCGCGAGGCACGGCGAGCTCTTCCAGCCGACGTCCACGAGCACCGTGTCGCCGAGCGCGGGCCGCTTGCCGACCAGCTCTCCGTCATTCGCCACGAGGTCGGTGAGATCCCAGTTGAGGCCCGCGTCGAGCCGCGCGGAGAGGCCCGCGGCGACGTCGGCGGAGAGCACCGAGGCGCCGAAGAGGATCGCGTCGAACTCGGCCTGCTCGACCAGTGCCGCAAGCGCGTCGACCCGCGGTTGTGGAAGCGGCGCCGCCAAGGCCTCGTCCTCGGACACGTACACCTTCGAGGCGCCGAACGCGCCGGCCCGAGGCGCGAGCTCGCCCACCCCGGCCCCGAGGACGACTCCGACTGCTTCACCCAGAGAGGCGGCCTTGGAGAGCACGCCGAGGCCGCCCTTCTCGAGCTCCCCGTGGTAGTGCTCGAGGTAGACGAGCGACCTCACGCGCGCCCCTCGCCGGCTCCGGCTCTAGGCGGGCGGAGCCCGGCTCCGCCGGAGCCTGATGCCGCTCGCTGCAGGATGCTTCGCGCTCGTCGCGCGTTCGTACCTCTTCGTACTGTCCACGCTCCTCGCGCTCGCCTCCCTTGCGAGCGACGTGCGAGGAGCGCGCGGGCGCTCGAGTTGGTAGTCGACGTCATACGAGGCGCCTCTCGACGAGGTAGTCGAGGATCTTCTGCGCCGCGCTGCCGTCGTCCTCGATCTTCACCTGGTCGCCTCGCGAAGGAGGCGGCCCGAGCTCCAGCACCGTCGTCTTCGAGCCGGATTCGCCCACCGCCTCCGCGTCGACCCCGAAGGCGTCGAGAGAGAGCGTCTCCTGCGGCTTGGCCTTCGCGCCCATGATCCCTTTGAGCGACGGGTAGCGCGGCTCGTTGATCGCGTCGGAGACGGCGACGACCGCCGGCAGCGGCGCCTTGATCAGGTCGTAGCCGTGCTCGGTCTGCCGCTTGCCGGTGACCGAGTCCGCTTCCACCGTCAGCGTCGCCACCTGCGAGATGAGCGGACGACGCAGCCGGTCCGCGACGGCCGCCCAGAGGACGGACCCGTCGCCGTCACTCGACGCCTGCCCGAAGAGGATGAGGTCGGCGGCTTCGCGCTCGAGCGCGGCGGCGAGGGCTTTGCTCGTGCCGACGAGATCCGAGCCCGCTGCAGCCTCGTCCGAGACGAGAACCGCGCGGTCCGCGCCCATCGCGAGGGCCTTGCGCAGCGAATCGACCGCCTTCTCCGGGCCGAGCGAGACGAGGACCACCTCCCCGCCCTGCGCCTCTTTGATTCGCAGCGCCTCCTCGACCGCGTTGACGTCGGTGGGATTGAGCGCCGCCTCGCCCGACCTGTCGAGCCGCTTCGTCGCCGGGTCGATCCGCTTGTGCACGGTCGCGTCGGGCACCTGCTTGACGCAGACGGCGATCTTCATCGGCGCTGACTCTAGCCGCGGCTTGACACGTGGCTCTGCGGCAACCGACAGGCGCCGCCCGCTCCGTCGACTGCCTAACCCGCCGTGGTCCGAACCGCATCGAGACGCACGAACCCAGTAGCGCCCGAGGTTGCCCTCGCCACCTCCACACCGCGTGGGCCGCGCGCGACGACATCGAGCCGGTCGAGATCCGCGATTGCCGAGGCGGCCGCGTCTCTCTCGCGCAACGGCCATGGCGAGTCCTGGTACACGATCAACGTCGGGAGCTCGACAACACCGTTGGCGATCGACGAGACCCTCGCGCAGGGGAAGTACACACTCACAGGTGGAATGAGAAGCGTCGGTGCGCCGGGCCGCTCGAGCGACGCACGGACGTCGCCTTCCCCCTGCAGCTGGTGAGCAAGCCCACAGCTGTCCCTGCCCGCAAGCGCATCGAGACTCTGGCGCGTTGGGCTCCACGGAGAGACTGCTGCATCGACGAGGAGAACCACGATCGTCACGCCGACCACGGCAAACGAAACGATCGGTACGGCCCACCCGGCGCTCGCAGGAAATCGACCCACGGATTCTCGCCCGCCCTTTGTGCGTCGGATGGACGAGATAACGACGGCGGCGACAACGAGCCCTCCCGCAATCGCCGTTCCCGTGACACCGAAGCCGTCGCTCCACCTCAGCTCCTGCAGGTCGAACCGGGACCAGCCGCCGGAAGCTCTCCAGGACCAGATCGCCGCGGTACCGAGGACGATCAGCGCATACAGCGATCGGATCGGGAGCCGTCCGGTCTTCGACTCTGCGCGGACGAGGCGAGCGACCTCGGCTGCAACGGCCACTGCGGCCATCGCCCCGAAGGCACCGAAATGCCAGGGCCACTTGCTCGGGGTCAGAGCCAGCAATGCGAGCGCAACCGCAGTCGCGCGCGCGGGAAGCGTGAGTACGCGAGCGTCGGTGCCGCGGGAACGCGTGAGCCAGGCGACGACGCACAGGAGCACGAACGCGAGGCTCAACCGGCGAACCGCGGTCCCTCCCCCATTTTGGTCGAACGTCGTGTAGCGGATGTACTCGCGCCACCAGGGCTCATCGTGCAGATCTCCGGTTCTGACCACGCCGGCATCGCCGAGTCGAGTGCTCAGGTCCGCGTCGAGGGCGAATACGAGCAGAAAGACCGCGAGCGACGCGAAGAGCAGTGCTGCGATTGGGAGGATTACCGCACGCGCGGCGGACCGAAGCCACCGAAAGACCTCCGGCGAGGCGGCAAGCACAGGCGCGATCGCCACGACGCCTGCCGGATGCGCATTCACGGCGAGGACTGCCGCCGGTGCGGCTACCAGCAGGGGCGCGATGCGCGGAGCTCTCACGAACGAGACCATGGCTGTCAGGGAGGCAAGCGCCAGGAGCGACGCGAAGGGCTCGGTCCGCAAGGTCATGCCCCAGGCGGTCGCACTGACGAGGAACGCGCCGGCGAGCGTCCATCGTGCGAGTTGCGAGGCTTCGCCGGACACAACGCGCGCGAGGCACCACCGACACAGCGGCCACGCAGCGAGAAGCGCGAAGAGAGTCGGGAGCTGCATCACGATCAGGCCTTCCGCGCCCCCGACCGACCAGTGTCGTAACAACTCGAGCCAGTAGCCCTGCGGTGCGCTCACACCCCAGTTACCGAAATACGACCTGAACTCCGCTTCGTCGAAGAGGCGGTGCGCCACCCAGCGAAAGCTGTCGTCGAAGAAGGGGGGCGCGACGATCCACCACACCACGAGCGTCACCACGACGACTACATCGGTGGGATGGCGCGCGTCCCAGGCCGAACGGATCCCGTGTCGCAGGGATCGAGGCACCTGCGGCCGTCGATCGGAACGCGCGAGGAAGCCAAGCGCAGCGAGCACGAGGGCGACCGCAAGCACCGCGGCGATCGTCTGTTGCCACGTCTGCGACGTCGCGTAGGTCCGAGTCCGTATCAGGACCCGGGGCGGCTCGCCGGCGCGTACGTCGAGATCCGTGAAGAGCCCGGTCACGATCGGCATGTCGTCAAGTGCCCCGGTGCGAAGCTCGATCGTGCGATCCGCAAGCCGGAGCTCGCCGTCGCGAACGGCCAGACGGAGGGGGCAGCTCTCCGGCCACGGCACGCTCGTGACGCGACGGCCGCCCACGCCGATCCGAAGCGCGTCACGGGCCTGCGTTATCCGCAGGCCCTCCGTCAGCTCCGGCCTCCTCGCGGTGGCGAGCACGGTTTGCGCCTCGCTCTGCTTCAGCGGCCGGGCCAAGTCGCACGGCACGAGCACGTCGATCGACCGCGGCACACGATTGAGCAGGGGCAGCGGGGCGTAGTAGCCGCGGTCCGGCGCTGGCACCGAGGAGATCTGTGGCGGCCATGAGTACGTGTCGCTCTCGGCGTCCGCCGGCCCCACTGCCGCGACGACGGACGCGACGAGCGCAAGCACCGACGCGGAGACGGCCACGATGAGCGCTCTCCGCTTCGCTCCCGCGTCCTGATCGCTTCCATCGTCGTCGAGCGGACCCGCTGGGCGGCCGAGCTCGTCCCGGTGGGCCACGACCACGACGTCACATGCTAGGGAGGGTGACGGCCGCCGATACTGGCCACTCGGCACGCGTGAGAACCAGCCGTCTGGCCAGGTGCGGTCCGACTGACTCGCTGCCGATAATGGTCGAGGACATGCGTCCGGTCCACCTCACACGCCGTCGAGCGGTTCTTGCCGTGCTCATGCTCGGGGCCTTCGTCGAACTGACAGCCGCGATCGTGGTCTTCTCGAACGGCGGGGACAAGGCGACCGCGGCGACCGCGCTCCCGATGCACCCGGTCGCCGGGAACTTCAAGGTGGACGACACCAAGCTCGAAGATTGCACTGGACAGCGGTGCAGGGAGCAGGCGTTCGGCAACATCGCCTTCACGAAAGGTCCCACGGTCGCTCTGAGGCGGTTCGACAGGTACTACGGCGACTTCTCGGACCCCGGCTGCCACCGGGTCGCGCACGCCATCGGGTCGGCCTCGCTCGCGCGGAACCGGGGCGACGTCGCGAAGACGTTCGCCCAGGGCTCGTCGAGCTGCTTCTCCGGCTACTACCACGGCGTCCTCGAGCGCTCGCTCCTGAGCGTGAAGTCCTACGACGCCGACGCCCTCGGGGACGTCGTGCACGGACTCTGCAACGACGCGGGTGTCCGCAGGTCGATGTGGCTTTCGTACCAGTGTCTGCACGGGCTCGGGCACGGGCTCATGATCACGACGGGCTACACGCTGCCCCTCTCGCTCAAGGTCTGCGACCGGCTCTCGACACGGTGGGAGACGACATCGTGTAACGGCGGCGCATTCATGGAGAACATCTCCACGCTCTACGGATACAAGTCACGCTGGCTCAAGGACGACGACCCCGTCTACCCCTGCAACTGGGTGGCCCAGGAGGACAAGGTCAAGTGCTACGAGATCGTGACCTCGCGCATTCTCCGGACGAACGGAGGAAGCTGGGAGAAGACGGCGGAGACCTGTGCTGCGGTCGAGAAGGGCTGGGCGTCCGCGTGTTTCCGTTCACTGGGCCGAGACACCGCGGGGGAGGCGCATCAGAACCCCTCCGAGATCCGCAGGTTGTGCGCTCTCGCACGTCCACACGGCGGCGAGGGCACCTGCCTCACAGGCGCAGCCATGGCGATGACGGGCAACTTCAAGAACGGTGAGCGATCGTCGGGTCTCTGTGACTCGATCTCCGCCGAGTACCGGATCGGCTGCTACTACGGAATCGGCTCGGTGATGGCGCTCTACGGGCCGACGGCGGCGAAGCGGGCGGCCGACTGCCGGTCGGTAACGCGTGTCGACCCGTACGCGGCGGCATGTGTCCGCGGCGGCACCGACTACTACCGCCGAGCAACGGAGCGGTAGCCGGATGAGCATCGGAGGCGGGTTGCCGGCGCACCCGCACCCGGTGGGGATCGCCACGCGCATCCGGCGCTCGAGCGTGGAGAGGGTGGCGCTGTGGGCCGGCGTAGGCGGCCTCGTGTTCGCGGGGGTCGCCCTCCGGCTGGTTCGCCTCGGCGAGAGATCGCTGTCCTTCGACGAGGCATACACGCTCGCTACCGCCCAGCGCTCCTTCCTCGACATGTTCGCCACGTTCCGCTTCGAGGCGAACGGGACCCTCTACGCGGCCCTGCTGTGGCCGCTGCTCCGGATCTCCGAAGACGAGGCCGTGTCCAGAGCTCCCGCGGTCGTCGCCGGGCTGGCGACGATCCCTGCCGTCTACTGGGCCGGGCGCACCTTCGTCGGGCGAAGCGCTGCTCTCGTTGCCGCCGGGCTCGTCGCCGTGAGCCCGGCGACGATCGGCTGGTCGGTCTACGGGCGCGGCTACGCCCCCGCGATCCTGTTCGCCGTCCTCTCCTTCGGCTGCCTGGCACGCGCGCTCCGCGAGTCAGCCCGGACCGGGCGCTGGAGAGCCTTCTACGTCTTGGCAACCCTCGCGATGGCGTACTCGAGTGTCCTCGCGACCGTCACCCTGCTCCCGGTACAGGCGCTCATGGTTGCCGCGCACATCCGCAACGGGAATGGATTACGGCCGTGGACACGTGCTGCGCTCGCTCTTGTCGTCGGCTCTCTCCCCCTCCTCTTCCTTCTCTACGTCGAATCGACCTATCGCGATCCGCTCGCCTGGCTCTGGGAGCCCGACTTCGCGCTCGTCCGTCGTGTCGGCGGCGAGCTCGCCGCGGGGCCGGCCTTCTTCGGCGACGCGGGGGCCGGATTGGCCTTCGCGATCCTCGCGACGGTGATCGGGATCGTCGTCGGCGGGGTGATCGTTTCGCGGTCGCGGCCGCCGTTGCCGCGCTGGAGCTCGTACGCGCTCCTCGCCTGGGCGTTCTTCCCGCCGCTGCTCCTCTACGTCGCGTCCCAGGTGCGACCGACGTTCTGGGGCAGGTATCTCGGAATCACGATCCCCGCGCTCGCCCTGCTCCTGGCCGTACTTCTCGCCCGCATGCCGAGGCTGCTCGCCGCTTTCTACGGAGCGCTCCTGGCCTTGCTCCTCCTCACGGCATCGCTGCTGACCCCGGCGCCGCCGAACGACTTCCGTGCCCTCGGCGCCTGGGTCGAGGCGCAGAGGAGCCCGGGCGAGCCGCTCGTCGTCTACCCGATCGAGCAGCTTCCAGCGGCCGCGTACTACGCGCGGTCGTTGCGCGTGGAGGGCGTCCTCCCCGTCGAGGAGTGGAACGACACACCGCTTCCTGCTGAACTCGTCGGCTACCGCCGCGATTACGACTGGGGCGATTCGCCGATCGGGCCGCCCACCGAGTCCGATTTGGCTCGCCTGACCTTTCGCACCGGCTCGGTGCTCGTTCTGACGTACCCGAACCTCGCCGACGAGATCCCGCTCGACTGGGCCGGTGAACGAAGCTGCGACGTCGAATGGGCTCGGTTCGACGGGCTCACAGCCCTGTCGATACGCGCATGCGAGGCTCCAAGCGGCTGAGCCCGCCGTCCGTTCCCGATTTCACCATGGCCGAGACGACTCTGCTCGAGGAACGTTCGGACGCTCGCACGGAGACCCCGGCTCCACCGATTTCGGCCGGGCGGCTCCAGATCGCCCAGGTGCTGGCCTTCCTCGCGCTTCTCGCTGCGCTCGTCGGTGCGCTCGGCCCCGCGGACCAGGTCCGGAGCACGTACTCGTGGCCGCCTCCGGCGTTGCCCGCCGGGACGCCGAGCCGCGTCTGGTACACGCCACTCCTCCTGATCCGGCATCGGCCGGAGACGATCTCCGCCACGCTGCCGTGTTCCGTCTCTCCGCTCCCCGCCGCCGAGCGGCCGCTCACCGTGCTCGCGACCGCGCGCTTCCCGGAGCGGAGCGGAGGCCTCGCCGTCACGTACGAGCTCGGCCGGTTTGTTGTCAGGATCGGAGACGAAGTCCTGCAGCGTGTCCCAGTACGCGCTGCGGGAAGCGACTGCTTCTACCAACTCGAGCTCGGCGGCGGCCGCTGGTCGCTCGAGAGTAGCTCCGGAGACGTCGCGTATGGCGGAGCGCTCGCGTCGATGCCGATTACCTCCGGCCTCTTCTCGGCCCTCGACCTCCGCACCAAGCCGGCGCCGGCAATCGGAGTCACAACGGCCGTACACGCGGCTCGGCCCACCCTCCGCCAGACGCTCGCCTGGATAGTGGCCGTCCTCTGTGGACTCGGCGCGCTCGCTCTCGTCGCAGTCGGGCAACGGCCGCAGCCGAGGAGCAGCGTGCCAAAGGCTCTCCGGGCGGCCCGCGTGCATGCCCACCCCGCGGACGGGGTCGTCGGGGTCGCCCTGCTCGTGTGGTGGGTGCTCTCCCCGGTCGCGCTCGACGACGGGTGGGTCATCGCGAGAGAGCGGATGTTCTCCGCCTCTGGCGGCTTCTCTCACTACTACACCGTCTTCGGGGCGAATCTCCCAAGCGACTACTGGCTCGAGTGGGTGCAACACTGGCTCGCCCAGAGCTCGGTGTTGGTTGTCCGGATCCCGGCGCTTCTGTGCCTCGTGTCGGTGTGGGTGCTCTGCCGCTGGATCCTGGCCCGCGTGCTCGCAGCGTCCGGCGGTCGGAGCTCGGCTTCGGTGTGGGCACTCGCGAGCGCGTTCCTCGTCGGTGCGCTCTCTTGGGGGATGACGGTCCGTCCCGAGCCCGTATCCGCGCTCTTCGTGACAGCGGTACTGGCTTGCCTGGTTCGCTTTCTCGAGCGGGAGACGGTCGGCGCTCTCGCAATAACGGCGGTCCTCACTCCACTCGCCCTCAGCGCACACCACGCCGCCGTTACCGCCTTGGCGCCTCTCGTCGTTGCTGCTCCCATGCTCTTTCGCTGGGCGCGCGCACGAGTCGCCCTGGCGTCCACGATCGTCGCCTCGAGCATCGCTCTGCTCGCGGTCCTCGTGTTCGTCGGCTCCGACCTGGAGCAGCGGCGCTTGGATGCCGCGGCGTTTTCAAACCAGGGGACGACTCAGCACGCCTGGACGGACGAAATCGTGCGCTATGCGGTCCTGTCGGACATGCCGCCACTCCGGCGGGGCTCGGTCGCCCTGATTGCGCTCGCGGTTCTCGCGTTCCTCCTCAGGTCTCGTCGAGGCCGACAAAGACTCTTCGATCTCCCGACGGCATCGCTCGGAGTCGGGCTCGTCCTGTTCATCGTGACCCCGAGCAAGCTGCCGTGGCACTTCGGAGCTCTGCTCGGCGTCGCCGCGGTCGCAGTGGCCCTGGAGACCGCACGCCTCCGTGGTGAGGCTGCACGGTCTCGTACCTGGACGATTTGGCCGTTCATCGCGCTCGTCGCTGCCAGCGCGGCGATAGCCTGGTCCTGGTCGGCGCGACGCTCCTGGGGCGTCGCCGAGCTCAGAACGCTGACGTGGACGCCGGACCTTCCTTCGCTCCAGACAGTCGTCGCAGCGCTCCCGCTTCTCCTCTTCGCGGGCGCGGCTTTGCTCGCGCTCGCGCGGGGCCGGCGAGAGCGCCTGCCGGAGACTCCCTGGCGCATCGCCTCCTGGACGGCGCCCGTGCTGGCCGTGCCGCTGATCGCCTTCACTGCAGGGATCCTGGTCGTCGACTCGGTGAAAGCCGACTCGTGGACGCTTGCGCGGCAAAACCTGAGCACGTTCACGGGAGACGTCGGCTGCGGCCTTGCAGACGACGTGCTTGTCGCCTTGCCCGACTCCGCGCGAGCTCTCGCCCGCATCGGCCAGGGTGAACGCACTCCCGTGCCGGGCTGGGTCCCCCCGGCGCCGGTCGCGGGCCTCGAGCGCTTCCCGCTCGGCCCTGCCGCCGAGGGGTCGCGTGCGTATTCGCCGTGGTTCCGGCTCCGGGAAGCGAGTCAGATCGGGCTCTTCATCTCCGGGATACCCGCCTCAGGGGACCGCCTCGAGCTCGAATGGGGCCGCCGCGAGGGTGGCGAAGTGCGAAGCCTCGCCGCCGCCGAGATCTCGTCGGGCTACGCCTCCGAGGCAGCAGCGGACCTCCCCTGGTGGTTCGTGGCGGGCAGCGAGCTCCCGCCGCCCGAGGCCGGCGCGAATGCGGTGCGGGTGACGGTTCACAGCGGAGAGACCCCGGGAACGCCCGTCGTGGTCACCGCTCCGGCCACCTATGCGACGGAGCAACTCCGAAATCCATTGGAGGAGCCTGCCTCCCGCTCGCTCGTCTTCACCGACGTCCTCATGTACCTCCCGTGTGTGCGGCTGCCAAGGCTCGGCGACGGCATCGTCGAGGCGCCGAGCTACATCGTCGTCTCCCGGGACTGGCCGTCCCCGGTCCAGAACCCGATCACGAGCCCGTTCGGGCGGCTTTTCGACCTCTACCGGCTCGAGCGGTTGCCGCTGGCGCGCTGGACGGACGCGCCGAGGACGATCGCGGTCTTCCGCGTCGACCACAGGCTTCCCGGCGCGCTGCGCGCGCCCCCTTCTCGCGCCACGCTCGTCTCCTAGCGCGGTGCCGCGCCCTCAGCCAGCGGCGGGACGCACTTGAAGCACGCACGCAGCGGGATCGTGCGCAGTGGGGCGTGTCGCCGCTCGACGATCCGAAGGTGCGTGCCGAGCACATCTTCGAACTCGTTCGGAGCCCAGTGGTGAAGGTGGTAGAGGCCTCCGCCCCACTCCAGCCGGTCACCCGCGAGCCATCTCAGCGGCGTCCACCGGATGACGCTCTTCAGCCGTCGAATGAGCGGGTCGTTGGGGATGGTTACGACCGCGACCCCCGACGGGCGCAGGAGGCGAGCGATCGCGCCGAGCACCGCGTCCGGGTCGACGACGTGCTCGAGCACCTCTGTGCAGATGATGCGGTCGAAGCTCGCCGAAGCGAGATCCATCTTGTCGACCTCGCCCTTGAGAAAGTGGACGTCGTAGCCCGCGAGGTTCTTTCTCGCGGTCTCGAGGTAGACGCTCGACACGTCGATCGCCGTCAGACGAGCGTCGGGAAACATGCGGAGAACGTGCCCGCCGCCCGATCCGACCTCTGCGACGTCGAGCCCGGCGACGTCGCCCATGAACCTGCGGATGATCTCCAAACGGCGTCGTTCGACCCATCGAATCGCCCACGTCGACCGTTCGTAGTAGTCGTCGATCGGGTGCTCGCGCGCGAGACGATCGTTCAGGGCCTCCACGTCGATGTCGATAGGAGGCGTATCAGGCATTCGAGCTACACGCTAACGACGGCCCCGGCTGAGGCTCCAGTGGTACTTCCGACCAGTGTCGACCCCGTCGATCGGGGGAACGACGGCCACCGGGACGCGGGTCATACTGAGCGGCGCGATGGCGCTTCGTAATCCCCTGCGCTCTGCCGAGTCGGCCGTCTTCGCGCCAACGGCAGCGCGTACGACAGCCCCCGAGCTCTCGGTCGTCGTGCCCGTGTACGACGAGCAGGACAACATCGAGCCGCTGTACGAGGCGCTGACCAACGCTCTCTCGGAGCTCGACCGTTCGTACGAGATCGTCGTCGTCGACGACGGAAGCCGGGACGAGACCTACGCACGACTCGCGCGGCTGGCGGCGACCGACGACCGCCTGAAGCTCGTCAAGCTGCGCCGGAACTACGGGCAGACCGCTGCCATGGCCGCCGGCTTCGACCATGCCGGGGGTGAGGTCATCGTCCCGATGGACGGCGATCTCCAGAACGACCCGGCCGACATCGCGTTGCTGGTCGAGAAGATCGACGAGGGCTACGACGTGGTCAGCGGCTGGCGTCGCGACCGACAGGATCCGTTTATGCGACGTCTCCCGTCCCGCATCGCCAACTGGCTGATCGGACGCGTGACCGGCGTGCGCCTCCACGACTACGGCTGCACGCTGAAGGCGTATCGAGCGGAGGTCGTGCGCGAGACGCGCCTCTACGGTGAGATGCACCGCTTCCTGCCCGCGCTCGCCGATCAGGCAGGCGCGCGGATCACCGAGATTCCGGTGCGGCACCACGCCCGCTCGGCGGGGAAGTCCAAGTACGGAATCGGCCGGACGCTGAAGGTCCTGCTCGACCTTCTGACCGTGAAGTTCCTCTCCGTCTGGTCGACGAAGCCGAGCTACGTCTTCGGAGGCAGCGGGATGATTCTCTGTTTTCTCGGAATCGGCTTCGTAACCTGGACGGCGTACGAGCGGATCTTCCACGGCATCTACGTGTACCGGCAACCATCGCTGATCGTCGGCGTCTTCCTGTTCACAATCGGGCTGAACCTCATCCTGCTCGGGCTGCTCGCAGAGCTCATCGTCCGCACGCACCACGAGTCCCAGGCGAAGCCGGTGTACCTCGTCCGCGAGCGACGCAACTTCGAGGAGGATGCACCGGCCCAGTAGCGGCCGCCTCCATGTGCGGAATCTGTGGGATGGTCGGGCCCGACCGGGTCGATCGCGAGGTGCTCTCGCGTATGACCAAGACGCTGTACCACCGGGGCCCGGACGACGAAGGGTTCCTGGTCCGCGAGTACGACGACGGGCTCGGCGTCGGGCTCGGCTTCCGCCGTCTCTCGATCATCGATCTCGAGTCCGGCAACCAGCCGATCGCGAACGAGGACGGTTCGCTGCAGCTCGTCTTCAACGGCGAGATCTACAACTTTCTCCAGCTGCGGTCCGAGCTCGAGGCCCGCGGCCATCGGTTCTCGACGAACGCCGATACCGAGGTGATCGTCCACCTCTACGAGGACCACGGCCCCCGCTGCGTGGAGCGCCTGAACGGCATGTTCGCATTCGCGCTCTGGGACGAGGCGCGACGAGAGCTGGTCCTGGCGCGGGACCGTTTCGGCAAGAAGCCCTTGTACTACGCGCAGATCGGAGATTCGATCCTCTTCGGGTCCGAGCTCAAGGCGCTGCTCGAGCATCCACGTTGCCCGCGGGAGCTCGACCTCCACAGCCTGTCCCGCTACCTGGCCCTCGAGTACGTTCCGACGCCGCACTCGATCTTCGGAGGCGTACGAAAGCTTGCCGGCGGCCACTTTCTCCGCTGGCGCGAAGGACATGCCTCCATCGAGCCCTACTGGGACCTCGTGCTCGAGTCCGACGATGCTCGAGCACGCAGCGACGACGAGTACGTGGAGGAGTTCCGCTGGCGGCTTCGTGAAGCCGTCGGGCGCCGCTTGATCAGCGACGTGCCACTCGGCGCGTTCTTGAGCGGCGGCATCGATTCGAGCTCCGTCGTCGCGATGATGGTCGAGGCGCTTCCTCCCGACGCGGTGAAGACCTTCACGATCGGCTTCGGCGAGCGCAGCTTCGACGAGTCCGAGCACGCGCGGCGAGTGGCGGAGCACCTCGGCACCGACCATCACGAGGACGTCCTCACACCGCAGGTGATGCTCGATCTCCTCCCGACCATGGCTGACTTCCTCGACGAGCCGTTCGCCGACGCCTCCTTTCTTCCGACGTATCTGCTCTCCCGCTACACCCGCGAGTCGGTCACCGTCGCTCTCGGAGGCGACGGCAGCGACGAGCTGCTCGCCGGCTATCCCACGTTCCCGGCCGACCGCATCGCGCGGCTCTACCACATGCCTCGACTCCTGCACGAGCGGGTGGTCGTCCCGCTCGCCGACCGCCTGCCGGTGTCGACGAGCAACTTCAGCCTCGACTTCAAGCTCAAACGCTTCCTGCGCGGCGCAGGATCTCCCGCGGAGGTCCGTCACGCCGCCTGGCTCGGCTCGTTCACCCCGGCCGAGCAGAACGCGCTCCTCACGCACACACCGCCGGATCCGCTCGAGGAACAACGTCGACCGTTCGGGGAGGCTCCGTCGAAGGACCCGCTCGAGCGCTTGATCTACGTCTACGCGAAGACCTATCTGCAGGACGACATCCTCGTCAAGGTCGACCGCGCGAGCATGGCCTGCTCACTCGAGGTGCGGGCGCCGTTCCTCGACGTCGACCTGGTCGAGTTCCTCGGGCGCGTTCCCCCGCGGCTGAAGCTCCGCCGCTTCGAGACGAAGCATCTCCTCAAGCGGGCGATGGCGGACGTCCTCCCGCCCGGCATCGCAACCCGCGCCAAGAAGGGTTTTGGCATCCCCGTCGCCGAGTGGTTCAAGAACGAGCTCCGCGAACCGCTCCGGGAGGAGCTCTCGCCGGCGCGCCTCAAGGAGCAGGGCCTGTTCGAGCCGGCGGCGGTAGATCGCTTGATCGCCGAGCACATGTCCGGGCGCCGCGATCATCGAAAGCCGCTCTGGACGCTCTTCGTATTCCAGCTCTGGCATCGACGCTGGCTGGGAAGTCGTGTCTCGCAGCCGTCTTCCGTGCCCTCCGCACTCCGCGCCGGTTCGACGGCGTAAGACCATCGCGCCTGAGAGGTACGCACCCACTAGCGGGCGTCCGAAGTGCCGAGCCGCACCGGAAGCACCACTACCGCCGCGATCAAGTCCGCGAGGACGAAGAGGAGGCGTGCGACGAGCGCGACGGCGAGCGCTTCAGTCCGTTCCAGCACAGGCGCGAGCGCAGCCACGATCACCGCCTCCCGCACGCCGATCCCCGAAGGCGCGACAACGACGAGGGCTCCGGCGGTCATTGCCAGCGCGACACCGGCGAGGCAGAGTGGCAGCGACTCGCCGGCCGGGCCGCCCACCGCCACGACAAGCACCCAGACGCTCGAGCCGTAGCACGCAAAGCTCGCGAGCGACCAGCCGACCGCGCCGAGGATCCCGCGCCACGTGACGGTTCGCTCGAGGGGTGGACGACGAACGACACGCAGGCCGAGATTGACGAGTCGAGTGAGGACCGGCGGACTCAGAGCGACTGCGAAGCTCGCGAACATCGCGGCAAGCGTGATCGTGCGCCAGGCGCCGCCGCTCACCACCCGAGGCACGACGAAGAGCCCCATCGCCACCCCTGTCGCCGCGTTCACGCCGATCGCGAC
>JBKPDR010000089.1:0-15811 GCA_046727975.1 Actinomycetota bacterium
GACCAGTCCCAGAGGTAGAAGCAGAGCAGCGAGAGCCCGTCGCCGAGGACTTCGCGGAGCGCGCGCGACTCCTCGCGAGGCGCCGTCCAGACCCGAACATCCGGCACGCTGTCGCCTCGCCCGAGCACCGGCTCAGCTTAGTGGCGACCACCTAAGGCACCCATCCTTCGACCCGGGGGAACGAGTCGGAGCGGAACTGGCCGCTGACATTGGCCACGCCCTGAATGCGCCGACCATCGCCGTAGCGCACGAAGACCCACTGGTCCGCCGTCGGCCAGGTCAGCACCAGCCAGCGCCCGTCGGGCGACCACTGGACATCCTTGAAGACCCCGGTCCCATTGAAGAGCGTTCGGCCGCCGAGCACATACGCGGTGCTTTGCGAGCCGTGCACCCGGGCGACGACGAGCTCATGCGAGCCGGGGCGAAAAGCGGCGGCGACGTCGGGCCAGCCCTCCGCGGGAGCCTCACGGTCGACCAGGCGACCGGCTGCGTCGAACACGCGGAGATGATGTGGCGAGAGAACGAGCAGCCGTCGCCCGTCCGAGGACCACGCGATCCGGGTAACGGGTCTCGCTGGGCCGAGCGCACTTCGCCGGAGAATCCGCCCGCTCTCGACCTCCTGCACACGCAGCTCGCGTCCCGAGGCGTACGCCAGGACACGTGCTGGGCCGGGACGCCACGCGAGCGGGCCGCGTGCTCCCGGCACGAGCAGTCGATCCCCCGTGCCGTCGCCGGCGACAACGCGAATGCCGGTGCGGTCGACGTACGCGATCCTCGTATCGGTCTCTGTTCCCGCCCACCGCGGTGACCGGACGCCGGGTCGCGGAAGCGCCCAGCGGACACCGCCGTCGGGCTCCAGGGCAGCTAGCTCGTTCTCGTTCGCAGCGACGACGAAGCGCCCGAACGGCGACCAACTGGCCTCGCGGTAGCTGCCGAGCAGCCGGCGGGAGCCGTTCCGCTGCACGACCCACACGCCGGCGTCCGACGAGACGAGAAGCCTTCCCCCGGTCGGGAGGGAGAAGAGCGCAGGCTGCGCCCGTTCGACACCTACGACCTCCCGGATCTCATCGATCACGGCCCGCCCGGGCGCGCTCACGGCAGCTGCGACAATCGCGAGCGCGACGGCGAGCACGAGCGCCGGTCGGAGCCTGAGCGGCGGCCGCGATACAGGCTCGCGGGCCGAGAACGCGGCTTGCACGACGGACCAGGCACGGTCGCGGGCCTCGTGCTCGCCCGGAACCTCGATCCGCTCGAGCTCGCGCTTCACAGTTCCTCCGCGAGCGCGTCCAGCCCACGCCTGAGACGGGAGTTGACGGTACCGCGCGGCAGGTCGAGCGCGTCGGCAATCTCGCCCGGGGTGAACTCGAGGAGGTAGCGCATCACCACCACCGCACGATGCTCCGGTGAGAGCCGCGCAAGCGCGACGAGCAGGTCGGTTCCCGGCGGCTCCGCCGGCTCAGGCGCCGGGAGCGACCCTGCGAGCTCCACCTCGGCACGCAGGCGCCGGGCGCGCGACCAGTCGATCGCGCGGTTGACGACGATGCGATGGAGCCAGGGCCCGAACGGGCGACGCCGGTCGAAGCGATCGAGCGCTCGGATCGCGGCGAGGAACGACTCCTGGGCGATGTCCTCCGCCGCCTGTGAGTCGTGCGTGACGAGGTACGCCGCCCGCAGGGCACGAGGCCAGTGCGCGCGGAAGAGCGCCTCGAGGTCCGAGGCCGATCCCCGCTGCGCCCCGCGCACGCGGGCGCGCTCGTCACGACCCGCGCGCATCCCTTGTCCAGACTACGACGGAACCTTCCCGAGAGGTCCATGCTCGTGATACGAGCGAGGCCCCTGTGGAGGTCCGATCGTCACCGGGACCTCTTTCGTCCGCGCCGGCGTATCAAGGGCATGGACAGGCGAGACTTCCTCCTCGCCGCGGCCGGAGCGCCCTTCGCGCTCTCGCTCGCTCCGCGTGCGCTGGGGGGAGCCGCCGGCGGCACGCCCGTCGCATTCGTGACAGCAGACCTCGAGAGCCATGTCGTCGTGCTCGATCTCACGACGAGAAGGACGACCGCACGAATTCGCACGGGGCCGGGGCCGCGCAGCATCGAGAGCGTGCTCGGCCGGACGGCTGTCGTCGCCCACACCGACCACGGCGTCGTGTCGCTCGTGGAGGTCATGCCGTATGGCGTTCGCGCCGAGCTCGATGCGTTTGAGGCTCCTCGCTACACCGCTGTGCGGCCCCCTTCCCGGGTTGCGACGGCACCACAGATCGCCTACGTGACGGATTCGTCGCGTGAGGAGGTCGTCGCGCTGGACGTCGATCGCCGGCGGGTGCTGTCGCGTACGGCCGTCCCGGGGCCCGCCCGCCACATCTCGATCAGCCCCGACGGCGCGACGATCTGGACGGCGCTCGGCACGAAGGCAGATCGCGTTGCCGTGCTTCTCGCGGACGAACCCGGGCGACCGCGCCTAGCGCGCACGTTCACGCCGCCGTTTCTCGCCCACGATGTAGGGTTCGCGCCCGACGGAAAGCACGCCTGGGTGACATCCGGCTCCGAGCGCCGGATCGCGATCTACCGCGTCGAGCGTCGTCGGCTGCTACGCGTGATCTCAACGGACGCGCCGCCCCAGCACGTGACCTTCGTGGGGAGCCACGTGTTCGTGGCAAGCGGAGACGACGGCACGGTGAGGCGACACGCGATCGGCGGACGTCTGCTGAGCGAGGCCCGCGTCCCGATCGGCTCCTACAACGTGACCTTCGGCTGGCGGACTGTAGTCACCCCGTCGCTCGGCCAGGGCACGCTCAGCGTCCTCGATACCCGTGGGCGCGTGCGCGCGGTGCGGCAGATCGCCCGAGCTGCACACGACGCCTGCGTCCTCGTCGCATGAAGGAGGTACCAACATGAAGAGGTCCGTGATCGTCCTCGCTCTTGCAGCAGTGACCGCGGCAATCGCGCTCGGCGGCGCAAATGCCGACGGTGCGCAAGGCCCCTCGCCGGGCATCACGACCGGCTGGGAGGGCGTGCTCTCTCCCAAGGGAAAGGTTCGCTACATCACGATCGGGCACGGACGGAACACGCTCGTCGAGGTCGTGCAAGTCCGCGGCGGGCGCGTGTTGCGCTGGCGGGCGATCCGCGGGCTGTTCGGATCGCCCCTGATCGCCTACGACGGGACCGCGGGAGGCCTTTCGGGAGACGGGAAGACACTCGTGCTCGCGTCGTTCCCCACGGTTCCCTCGAAGTCCGCCTCGTCCCAGCCGTCGGACGGTGTCGTGAGCCGCTTTCCGATCCTCTTTACCAGGAACCTCGCGCTCCGCGCAATGATCAACCTCCGCGGCTCGTGGGCGTATGACGCCCTCTCGCCCGACGGCACGACGCTGTTCCTCATCCAGTACGCCGGAACCGGCCCGAACGCCAGCTACCGCGTGCGCGCCTTCGACGTCGAGGCCAACCGCCTGCTCCCGGGCGCGATCGTCGACAGGAAGATCGGCGAGAGGCTCATGCGAGGCCAACCCGTGACGCGTACGACCAGCTCAGACGGGCGCTGGGCGTACACGCTCTACGCACGGACGAAGAAGGAGCCGTTCGTGCACGCGCTCGACACCGTGCGCAGGCAGGCGTTCTGCATCGACCTGCCGCTCGACCTCGGTCAGCAGAGGCAGATGGGCCTTCGCCTTGCATTGGCGAACGGCGACCTGAGCGTCCGCAACGGAAGCAAGACCGTCGCCGTGGTGAACACGAAGTCGTTCGAGGTCAGGACGAGCTAACGGGAGCCGGAATCGCCTCGGTCGCCTCTGCGATTGCACGGGCGACTTCGACGATGTCCCGGTTTGCGTTGAAGATCCTGAGCTGGGCGTCGGAGCTCGAGCCCCGAGCGAGAATCTCGTGGATTCCCTCGAGCTCGCGCTCCGACCCGAGCTCGCGCGCGTGCGGTTCGATGTCGGCCAGCGTCCAGCGGACCAGACGGGCGATCGGAACCCGGTTCCGCTGCCCGGAGCCGAGATCCATGACAGGCGCTTCGAGCCCGTAGCGCGCCGCAAGCCACTTGTTCTCGCTCGTGAGGATCCGGTGGAACGTGGGGATCTGCGCCCCTGACTCGTACCGCTCGCACAGGAACTTGACGAGTGCCTGGCAGTACGCGGCGATCGCCACGGCATCCTCGATGCGGGTGACCGCGTCGCAGATCCGGACCTCGACGGTGCCGAGTCGCGGATGGAGCCGGATGTCCCACCAGATGTGCGTGTAGTCGGCGATGCACCCGGACCGCTCGAGCGCTCCGACGACCTCCGCATAGTCCGCGTAGTCGCGGAAGCGAGGCGGCGGGCCCGAGCGGGGAAACGCCGAGAACACCATCTGCCTGCTCGATGCAAGGCCCGTAGGCTCCCCACGCCAAAACGGCGAGCTCCCCGAGAGTGCGAGCAGCGGGCCGAGCTGGGGGAGGAGGCCGTTCACGACCTGGATCGCCTTCTCGGGATCGTCGATCGCGACGTGCACGTGCAGGCCGAAGATCAACTCCCGACGGGCGACGTACTGCATCTGGTCGATCAGCGCCCGGTAGCGATCCTTGGCAGTGATCCGCTGCCGCTCGAAGAGGCTGAAGGGGTGGGTTCCCGCTGACCCGACGCGCATCCCTCGCTCGTGCGCGACGCCGATGACGAGCCCGCGAAGCTTCGACAGCCACTGCATAACGTCGCTCGCGGTCCTGCAGATCGGTGTCGTGATCTCGAGCGTCGACTGCATGAGCTCGGCGTTCACCCGTGCCTCGAGCTCGTGGCCGCTGACGGCCTCGAGCATCGTGTCGATGTGCTGGACGAGGTCGAACGATTGACCGTCGAGGAGCTGGTACTCCTCCTCGACGCCCAGCGTGTAGGGATCGCCCTTCCCGAACGCGTGGTCGAGGACGCTGCCCACGCGAACGGCGCCTTTGCCCGTGATCGAAGGCGGGAAGGCCTGGCGCTCGTTCACGGGAGCACCGCTTCGATCTCGACCTCGAGCTTCCAAGCCGGGTCCATGAGTGACGTGACCACGGTCGTATTGACCGGACGGACGTTGCGGAAGATCTCGCCGTGCGCGCGCGCGACGCTCTCGAAGTGCGCGGGGTCGGTGAGGTAGATGCGGGTCCGCACCACGTGCTCGAGCCCCGATCCCGCCCGCGTCAGCGCCTCGCCGATGATCCGGAAGCAAAGGTGGGCCTGCTCGTACGGATCCTCGGGAGGCGGAGAGCCGTCCGCCGGGATCGGGGCCGTCCCCGCGACGTGGACGCGGTCGCCCGCGACCACGGCGCGCGCGTAGCCCATGATCTCCTCGTACGGCGAGTGCCCCGAGATCCAACGGCGCTCCATGACCTCACTACTATCGCGCGCGTGCAGGCACTCCGCCAGATCGACGACTGGCCGGTGTCGCATGCAGCCGCGGGAGTCGTCCGGGCCAACGAAGGCGCTGCGGTCCGCGGAGACGCCGGCCGCGTCGTGCGGCTCGCCTCGGTGTCGAAGCCGGTTGCCGCACTCGCCGTGCTCGTGGCCGCCGAGGAGGGAGTGGTCGATCTCGACGAGCCTGCCGGCCCACCGGGGTCGACGGTGCGGCACCTGCTCGCACACACGTCCGGCCTGCCCTTCGAGGGCGAGACACCGATCGCACAGCCCGGCCGACGCCGCATCTACTCGAACGAGGGCTTCCGAGTGCTCGCGGCACACCTCGCGTTGCAAGCGGAGATGCGCTTCGCCGACTACGTCCGGGCCGCCGTCTGCGAGCCCCTCGAGATCGGCCTCGACCCGGAAGGAGATCCGGCATCGGGTATGCACGCCTCGCTGGGGGACGCCCTCGCGCTCGGCGCCGAGCTCCTCGTGCCCACGCTCCTCGCGCAGGAGACCCTCGCGGAGATGACGAGCGCGCAGTTCCCGGGGCTCTCGGGCGTCCTGCCGGACCACGGGCGCTTCGACCCACTCGACTGGGGCCTCGGCGTCCAGCTCAACACCCGGCCACCGTCGTGGATGGGGACGCGCGCGTCGTCCCGCGCGTTCGGCCACTTCGGCGGCTCGGGCACCTTTCTCTGGGTCGATCCGGAGGCGAGCGTCGCCTGCGCGGCGCTCACCGACCGCGAGTTCGGAGAGTGGGCGAAGGAGGCGTGGCCCGCGCTCTCGGACGCCGTGCTTGCCGAGCAGGCGGCCTAATCGTCCGCGAAGAGCGGCCGCAGAAGATCGTCGAAGGCCGACCGATCACAGCTCGCGACGACACACGGTGTCATCGCGGTCACCGTCGCGGTTCGGGGCACGTCCATCGTGACCGCAACCTCGCCGAAGAATTCCCCCGCTCGGATCACTCGTCGGCTGCCGAGCGACTCCTGCGAAACCGCCGCGAGCCCGGACAGCAGGACGTAGAAGCGGTCGCCGCCGTCCCCCTCTCGGACCATCGTCGTGCCCGCAGTGACCTCGTCGCGCCGCATGCGGTCGGCGAGCTTCGCGAGCGTCTCGCCCGGAAGCTCTGCGAAAAGACCGATGCGGGAAAGTTCGGTCACGCTGGCTGGAACATGGCGTGGGGACATCGCGCGGATACCGTATCCGCGTGGGCGCGTTCGACGGCTGGCGGCACTGTCCCCGGTGCGCGGGCCCGCTGGCCGGCGACGAGTCTCGGCTGACGTGCGCTTCCTGTGGCTCCGCGTACTACGCTCACTCCGCGCCGGCCGTGTCGGCGGTGGTTCTGGACGATGCCCGCCGCGTGCTCCTCGCGAAACGCGCATTCGAGCCCGATGCCGGGCTGTGGGACACACCGGGCGGTTTTCTCGAGGAGGGCGAGGAGCCGCGTGCGGGCCTACGGCGGGAGCTTCTCGAAGAGACCGGGCTGGAGGTCGAGCCGACGACGTTCCTCGGCGCCTACATGGACGTCTACGGGGATGGGCCACGAGCGACGAACGTCCTCAACCTCGTGTGGGAGACGCACGTGCTGGGCGGGGAGATGAACGCGGCAGACGATGTCTCGGAGCTCCGCTGGTTCACAGGGAACGCACTTCCGGCCGAGCACGAGTTCGCATTCCGCTGGCTCGCTCCGTTCTTCCGCGAGTGGGCGGCATCACGTGCAGCCGTTCGAGAGTAGGCCCCGAAGGGCCGGATTCTTCCGGCCCTTCGGTTAGGGGAGGGGGAGGGGGAAGCCTCTAGGCGGCGAGCCCGAGCGAGCGCTCGAGCGCGGACTTCGGCTGTGCCCCGATCGCCGCGGCCGCAGGCTCGCCATCCTTGAACAGAATCATCGTGGGAATCGACATGACGCCGTATTTGAGCGAGAGGGCCTGCTCGACATCGATGTTCACCTTGACGAGCTTGAGCTCGTCTCTTCGCTCCTCGGCGATCTTCTCGAGGACTGGGGAGACGGCGTGGCAAGGGCCACACCACTCGGCCCAGAAGTCGACGAGCACCGGGGTCTCGCTCTGCAAGACCTCCTGCTCGAATGTCGCCTCTGTCACCTCTAGTGCCATCAGTTCCTTTCTACATGGTATGAAAATTCCTTAGAGGAAAACGCCGGAGGCGGTTCGGCTCTTCCCTAGACTGACCGCAGTGCCTGGCATCTTCTCACCATTTGCGGACAAACCAATCCACAATGCCCTCGAGCTCGAAATCCTCGAGTTCTGGGAGCAAGAAGGAATATTCCCGCAACTCCGCGAGTCGAATCGCTCCGGACCGCGGTTCAGCTTCATCGACGGGCCTATCACGGCCAACAATCCGATGGGTGTCCATCATGCGTGGGGGCGGACGCTCAAGGACGTATTTCAGCGCTACAAGGCACTCCGCGGATTCGATCAGCGCTATCAGAACGGGTTCGACTGCCAGGGGCTCTGGGTCGAGGTCGAGGTCGAGAAGTCGCTCGGCCTCAATTCGAAGCGTGAGATCGAAGAGTACGGCCTCGCCGAATTCGCAGAACGCTGCAAAGAGCGGGTCGCGAAGTTCTCCGAGGTGATCACCGAGCAATCCACGAGGCTCGGCATGTGGATGGACTGGGACAACGACTACTACACGTTCTCGGACACGAACATCGAGTACATCTGGCGATTCCTGAAGGCCGTGCACGAACGCGGCTGGCTCTACCAAGGCCATCGCTCGACGGTCTGGTGTCCTCGCTGCGGGACGTCGATCTCCCAGCACGAGCTCTTTGCCGGCGAATACAAGGAGCTCGAGCACCCGTCGCTCTACATCCGCTTGCCGCTCGTCGAGAGGGAAGCGGAGAGTCTCGCGGTGTGGACGACGACTCCGTGGACCCTGCCGGCAAACGTGGCCGCAGCCGTCAAGCCGGATGCCGAGTACGGCCTCACCGAGGGAGGGGAATGGTGGGCCGTCGCCGTCAAGCCCGATGAGCGATACGTCCGAAGGGAACCGGGAGAGAACCTCGTCGGGCTCGAATACGAGGGGCCTTTCGACCATCTGCCCGCACAAGAGGGAGTCGTCCATCGCGTGGTCCCGTGGGACGACGTCGCCCTCGACGAGGGCACCGGCATCGTCCACATCGCGCCCGGCGCAGGAGCGGAGGACTTCGAGCTCTCGCGCGTTCATGGCCTTCCGGTCCTCGCCCCCCTCGACGAGGCCGGCCGAATGGTGCCCGGCTTCGGGTTCGACGGCCTATCGACCGACGAGGTCGCTCAGCCCGTCATCGACGATCTCCAGCGACGCGGCCTGCTCATCGAGGCGGGGAGCATCGTCCACAGGTATCCGACGTGTTGGCGCTGCGGAACGCCGCTCGTGTTCCGTGTCGTCGACGACTGGTTCATCTCTGCAGAGGACATTCGTCAGCCGATGCTCGACGCGAATGCAACGGTCGGGTGGACGCCGGACTTCTACTCGAAGCGGATGGACGACTGGCTTCGGAACATGGGTGATTGGAACATCTCCCGCAAACGCTACTTCGGCCTCCCGCTTCCGTTCTATCCGTGCGTGTGCGGACGCGTGAACGTTGTCGGGTCGCGCACGGAGCTCGAGGAGCGTGCGGTGCGGGGGCTCGAGGGTCTCGTCGAGCTTCATCGACCGTGGATCGACGACGTCGTCATCCGCTGCGACGCGTGTGATGAGGAGGTGCGCCGTGTCCCCGAGGTCGGCGACGCCTGGCTCGACGCAGGCATCGTCCCGCTCGCGACCCTGGGCTGGAAGAACGAGACTCGCGTTCCGTCGGGCCACGCCAACGGGGCCGCACGGGGTCTCTCGGGCGCCGATCTTCCAGATCACGCGTACTGGGAGCAGTGGTTCCCGGCGGACTGGATCTCGGAGATGCGCGAGCAGATTCGGCTCTGGTTCTACTCGATCTCGTTCATGGCGGTGACCCTGGTCGGCCGCTCGCCGTACCGGCGCGTCCTCACCTACGAGAAGCTCCTGGACGAGTCCGGGCGGGAGATGCACCGCTCGTGGGGGAATGCGATCGAGGTCGACGAGGCGTTCGATCGGATGGGCGCGGATGTGATGCGCTGGCAGTTCTGCTCGCAGCCACCGAGCCAGAACCTTCTCTTCGGGTACGGGCCTGCGCACGAGATCCAGCGGCGGCTGCTGACGCTCTGGAACTCGGCGAGGTTTCTGGTCGACTACGCCAACATCGAGAGCTGGACGCCCACCTTGGGTGATCTCGAGGACGGCCCGAAAGGTGAGCTCCAGCCGCTCGACCGCTGGCTGGTGGCGCGCACGCAGGCTCTCATCGCCGAGACGACCGCCGCGTACGAGAGCTGGCTCACGGTCGACGTCGTCCGGTCCTTCGACGCGTTTCTCGAGGACGTCTCGAACTGGTACATCCGGCGCTCGCGGCGCAGGTTCTGGGAGGGGGACGAGGCCGCGTTCAGCACCCTCTGGTTCGCGCTGGTGCAAGGGGTGCGGGTCATCTCGCCGGTCATGCCGTTCCTTGCCGACTACATCTGGCGGAGGCTCACGTCCCCCGCGGAAGGCGCCCCGAGCTCGGTCTTTCTCGCCGGGTGGCCGAGGGAGACGGCGCCCGACGGCTCGCTTCTCGACGAGGTCGCGGACGTCCGCAGGGTCGTGGAGCTCGGCCGTCAAGCTCGCGCGCAGGCCGGGGTCAAGCTCAGGCAGCCGCTTCGCGCCCTTGTCGTCGAAGGCGCCGCGCTGGCCCGAGCGCATACGGGAGAGATCGCCGACGAGCTCCGAGTGAAGGAGGTCTCGTTCGGCTCGGTAAACGCGAGCGAGCTCCGCGTGAAGCCGAACCTGCGCGTTCTGGGGCCGAAGCTGGGTCGCGACCTCGTGGCCGTCCGCGAGGCCCTCGAGGCAGGTAAGTTCGATGAGCTTCCGGACGGGAGATTCCGCGCCGCGGGCCGCGACCTCGCACCGGACGAGGTGCTCGTCGAGCGGCGCGGGAAGGAAGGGTTCGCGGTCGCGTCGTCCGACGGCGTCACCGTCGCGCTCGACACGCACCTCGACGAGGAGCTCGGACGCGAGGGGCGGGTCTACGACCTCATCCACACGGTCAACTCGATGCGCAAGGAGGCCGGGCTCGAGCTGACCGATCGCATCCGGCTCAGCATCCCCGAGCGGGACGGCGACCTGCTGGCACACACGGAGTGGATCGCTCGGGAGACGCTTGCCGTGTCCGTGGACGCCGCCGGCGACGAGATTCGCATCGAAAAGGCCTGACGACCGGGTTTCAGCACGGCCCCGGCGGTCGTATGCTCCGACCATCGCGCAGTGCCCGCACCGCGGAGGAGAGACCGAGGCCGAGTACCGCTACTGCCCGTGGTGTGCCTCTCCACAGCGGCGCAAGCTCGTCGAGTTCTTCTTGGGTGCCGATCAGGACGCAGGGCGTGCCCTTCGGGTCTCCCGCTACCTGCCGGAGCAGCGTGTTCGCTTCAGCGTCTGGGACGAGACGGGCACGGCCCGGGCCGCGGTCTCGCTCGACGAGATAGAGGCGTCGCGGCTGGCGGCTTTCGTCGCTCCACCGACGCGAAAGCCTCGCCTCGTCGACGAGCTGCGCCCCCTCGTTCGGCGCTGAGACCCGTGCGCTAGCGGCGCGTGCCGAGCACGAGCAGGTACTCGCGATCGTGCTCGATCCCATCGTTGCCCCGGTAGTTCTGCTGGAAGAAGTCGACGCACGTCTCGTGGAACTCCTCCCGCCGCTCGCCGAGCGAATCGGCCAGAACCTTCGTCGGGCCATAGCTCGTCGAGAACAGTTGCCAGTAGGCCTCTCCCGACTCGATCGAGAGGGTAGAGACGTGCTCTTCGATCGTGAGCTCGAACGAGCCCTCGAGCAGCCGGCGGACGCGCGACTCCTCGCCCCAGTCGAACGGGCCGCCGATCTAATCACCGGCGATGAAGAACGTCCACGTGCCATCCGGGGTGATCCCCGCCCGCCAGCCGAGATAGCCGGTCCCGGGCACGAAGATCGTTCCGAGCTCCCCGAGGGGAGCGAGGAGCGTGCGCTCGTACGGCGTGAGATCGCGTACGCTCGTAAGTGAGTACGCGAACGGCCAGACATAGATGCCGTTCGAGAGCGTGTACGGCATCTGCAGGACCTCCGCGAGGGTCTCGAGCGGGCGCTCGTCGGTCGTTCGCTCGAGCTCTTGCCAGTAGCCGATCGGGCCGCCCTCGACAGGACCACCGAAGGTGTACTCGAACCCAGACGCGGGAATGAGTGGGCGGAGCGCCTCGTAGTCGCCGCTCTCAGCTGCAGCGAGGAGCGCGGCACGCGTCGTCTCCACGGCGGGCGGGATGCCGGCCGCGGTCTCCGTTGTCGCGGTCGTCGTCAACGTGTCCGTCGTCGTCTCCGTGACCGTGGTCGTCTCCTCGGCGATCTCCGCGAGCCCGAAGCCGCCTGCCAGCCCCGCTGCGAGGACGACGATCCCTGCCGCGATCAGCAGGGCCTTGCGCATGTCCACTCAATCCCGCGCGGCGAGCGTCAGCTCACGGCGCAGCTCGACCGGCAGGCGGAAGGTCACGTCCTCCTCGACGAGCCGATAGGCCTGGATATCGGTGACTCCGCGCGCGCGGAACCAATCGCAGACGCGTCCGACGAGCTTCTCGGGTGCCGACGCCCCGGAGGTGATTCCTACGGTCTCCGCCCCGGCGACCCAGGCCTCGTCGATCTCCGTCTCGTCGTCGATCAGGTAGGCAGTGACGCCGCCGGCGCGCGCCGTCTCGACGAGTCGGTTCGAGTTCGAGGAGTTGCGCGATCCGATGACGAGGAGTACCTCGATCTCGGGGAGCATCTCCTTGACCGCCCATTGGCGATTGGACGTCGCATAGCAGATGTCCTCCTTGCGCGGCGCTCGGATCAGCGGGAACCGACGGCGGAGGATGCCGATGATCTCCGACGTCTCGTCGACCGAGAGCGTCGTCTGGGTGACGTAGGCGAGCTTCGCGTCCCTCGGCAGCTCGAGTGCTTCCGCCTCCTCGGCCGTTTGGACGAGGATCGTCGCGTCGGGCGCCTCACCCGTCGTGCCGACGACCTCCTCGTGGCCCTCGTGCCCGATCAGGACGATCGTGTAGCCCTCGTCCGCATATCTCCGCGCCTGGACGTGCACCTTCGTCACGAGGGGGCACGTGGCGTCGATGACGTTATGGCGGCGTTCTGCCGAGTTCGTGTACACCGTCGGCGCGACGCCGTGGGCGGAGTAGACGACGGTGGCGCCCTCCGGCACTTCCGTCTCCTCGTCGACGAAGATCGCGCCGCGTGCCTCGAGATCGCGCACGACGTGGATATTGTGGACGATCTGCTTTCGGACGTAGACGGGCGCACCGTAGTGCTCGAGCGCCTGCTCGACGGTCTCGACGGCGCGTTCGACGCCGGCGCAGTAGCCGCGCGGAGAAGCAAGAAGAACCTTCTTCACCATGCAGCCACAGGGTACTAGCGGGCCGTCTGGGCCAGGAGGATGCCCGCCAGCACCACAGCGCCGCCCACGAGCTGTGCGGCTCCGAAGCTCTCTTCCAACCAGACCCAGGCAACGACGGTCGCGACCACGGGCTCGAGCGTCGCGACGATCGAGGCGCGCGTCGCCGGAATATGACGCAGCGCTCCTGTCAAGAGGCTGAAGGTGATCATCGTTCCAACGAGGACGACGAACGTGACCAGCAGCCACACGGGCGCCGTGTGCTCGGCGAGGTTGCCTTGGAGCGACACCGTGTCGTCAAGCGCGTCCCACGGGAACTCCCAGAGGGGCTGCACGATCGCCCAGAAGAGAGCCGCGAAGAGAAAGCCGTAGAAGGAGAGGGACGCAGGGTCGCGATGCCGCCGCTCACGCTCGGCCATCAAAATGTACGCCGCCAGCGCGAAAGCGGCTCCGGAGGCCGCGGTAATGCCGACTGTGCTGAATGCGATCCCCGCCCACGCCTCCACGACAACCGCGAGCCCGGTCAGGCAGAAGACGAGCGCGAGCCAGACCCGACGCCTGATGCGCTCGTGGTAGACGAAGCGCGCGAAGAGCGCGACGACGAGCGGCCCCGTGAACTGGATCAGAAGCGCGATGCCGACCGGAAGGTGCTCGATCGCGACGAAGTAGAGCCACTGCACGAATGCGACGCCGGTGATGCCGAAGACAGCGAGGAAGAGCAACTCGCGGCGACCGACGCGGAGGCGGCGCCGGGCGAAGAGCAGGAGGAAGACGAGGAAGCCGAGCGCCGCCCCGCTCGAGCGAATCTGGGTCAGCTCGAGGGATGAGAGCCCCGAGCCGAGGACGACCTTGGAGACCGTCCCGTTGACCGCGAAGAGCGTGGCCGCCACGGCGACCATGAGGTAACCCAGCCCGGTGCGCTCGTCGAGTCGCCCTTCCTCCGCGGGCAGGAAGGGCGCGTCGACCATCGCGGCAGGCTATCGCCCTGGACCATCTCGGCTGACAGATGTCACGCGGCGCTATCGTCCGGTCCGATGTCTAATCTGAAAACATGGCAGAAATGCTGTGGTCGATGCGGGCGCACGAAGGCACTCAGTGATTTCCACCGGAGAGGCTCGATCCATCAAGCGTGGTGCAAGACCTGCCGCCGCGAGTACGACGCTACGTACCATCACCGTACCCGGCAAGTCAGGATCGCCCAAAAGCGGCGATACCGCCTGAGTCTCAGCGAGTGGTACCGCAGCCTCAGACCGGAAAGCCCTGCGCAGATTGCGGCGGCGTCTTCCACTACTCGGCGATGGAGTGGGATTATCGTTAGGGCGTCACCAAACGCGCCATGGTCAGCAGCTTGATCGGCAAGTCGAACAGCGAACGCGCGGTTCTCGCCGAAATCGCCAAGTGCGACCTTGTTTGTGCAAACTGCCATGCTGTACGGACGTTCAACCGTGCGGCGGGGCGTAGCTCAGCCTGGTAGAGCGCTGCGTTTGGGACGCAGAGGTCGTCGGTTCAGATCCGACCGCCCCGATCGACACATGGGGTCAGGCCCCACGGGGTCTGACCCCATCTCTCAGGCAGGCGCCGGTCTCCGTGCGCAGGCGAACAGCCACAGCGCGCCGCCGAGCATCCCTCCTGCGAAGGGGCCCGCGACGTAGATCCAGAGGTCTCCCCACTCGCCGTTGTAGACGATGGGCGCGAAGGAGCGAACCGGATTGAACGAGCCGCCTGTCGTCGGGCCCACCACCGTCGTTCCCGCGAAGACCACGAGACCGATCAGGAGCGGCGCCATCACGCCCTGCCAGGCCGCCTGCGAATCGGTTGCCACCGTGAGGATGACCGTGACGAGAAGCCCCGTCACGACCGCTTCGAGCGTGAGCGCGCCCCAGTCGCCGACCCCGGCGCCCGGAGCCGTGCCGAGCACGTCCGTGACGTCGGAGCCGAAGACGAGCGCCATCATGCCCCCGGCGCCGAGCCCACCGACGAGCTGGGCGATCCAGTACGGGACGATCTCGCGTGGCGGGAAGCGTCCGGACGTCGCGAGAGCTGCGGTGACCGCGGGGTTGTAGTGGCCGCCGGAGACGTGCCCGAAAGCCGTGATCGCGACCGCGAGACCGAACCCGTATCCCGCCGCTACGCCGAGCGGCCCGATCGCTCCGGCGCCGCTCTCGACGACGACCGCGACGCCGCTGAAGCCGAGAAAGAGGAAGAAGAACGTCCCGAGCACCTCTGCAGCGAGGCGCGCGCTGAGCGGATGCTCCATGCAAGGACCTCCGAGGTAGCTCCCCTGCTCGATTCGGCGCTCCGCCGCCGTCTCCTGTCAAGCGGCCTAGGCTCCCGGGATGGACGCCGGCGTCACCCTCGCTGTGGCACTGGCGCTGGTCTTCGCGTTCACGAACGGCTTTCACGATGCCGCGAATTCGATCGCGACGCTCGTCGCCACCCGCGCTGCGGCGCCCGGTCGCGCGCTCGTGTTAGCCACCGGATGCATCCTCGTCGGGCCCTTTCTCCTCGGGTCGGCGGTGGCGACCACGATCGCCGGGATTGCCGACGTCGATGCGGAGCACATGGTCGAGGTCACGACCGCTGCCCTCCTCGCGGCGCTCACCTGGAACATCGCGACCTGGTACCGAGGCGTCCCCTCGAGCTCGAGCCACGCGCTCGTCGGGGGCCTCGTCGGCGCCTCGGTCGCAGAGGCAGGGGTCGACGCCGTGAACTGGGGCGGTTTCCAAGGTTGGCGTCCCGTCGGCGTCTGGGGCGTGCTCGTCGCGCTCGCGGTGTCGCCGTTCCTGGGAGCCGCTGTCGCCGTTGTCGTCATCACAGCGTTCCGCCGCGGTCTCCGCCGGGCAACGCGGCATTTCGCCGAGCCGGTTCGCGACATGCAGTGGATCACCTCCGGGCTGCTCGCCTTGAGCCAGGGTGCGAATGACGTGCAGAAGGCCGTCGGGGTGATCGCCGCGGCGCTACTCGCGGGCGGAGTGTCCTCGTCGCTCGACCCGCCGCTCCTGGCGACGCTCGGTGGCGCCCTCGCGATGGG
>JBKPDR010000090.1:0-13059 GCA_046727975.1 Actinomycetota bacterium
TGTCGTCTGCGAGCCCGAGGGAACCGGGGCGGCGGTTCTGCTGCGCGCGCTCGAGCCCACAAACGGGCTCGAGGAGATGCGTCGCCGCCGCGGGCTCGAAGACGAACGGCTCCTCTGTTCCGGGCCAGGCCGGTTGACGCAGGCCGTCGGCCTGGCGCGCGAGCACGATGGGCTACGGCTCGACCGGCCGCCTTTCCGAATGCTCCCCCCGGCAGGGCGCGTGGAGGTTGCCGCCGCGACCCGCGTCGGAATCTCACGGGCCGGAGAGCTGCCTTGGCGCTACGTCCTCAACTGCTCACCGTTCGTGAGCCGTCCCCCACCACGAGGCGCACTCTGAGCTTCGGCGCGGCGGCCAGTCCCGCACGCGGGCTCTGCTCCAGCACCACGCCGACGGGGCCCGGCGCGGTCGAGACCTCGTAGCGGAGCTTCAGCCGCTTCAAGGCCTGGCCGACGTCTTTCACGCTCGAGCCCACGAAGTTCGGGAGCAGCCCGTACCGCGCCTTCGAAACCCACAGCTGCACCTCGTCGTTCGCGGAGAGCCCACCTTCGCGCGGATCCTGCTTGACGACGACGCCCGGGAGTCGGCCCGCCTTCGCGGGGACGTAGGCGATGCTCGCGCCGAGGGGCTGGTCGGCGAGGCGCGCGACGGCGGTGTCCGCGGTCATCCCCACGACGAGCGGGACGGCCACTTCGTTCGGCTTGCAGTCCGCCTCGTCTTCCGGTCCATGGTCGGCGAAATAGACGAGTAGCTGCGATCCACGGCAGTAGCCGTTGTCGAGTTGCCAGGTGCCGCCTCGCTTGACCACCCACGTCGGCACCGCTCCGAGGTACGGAGGAGCCTCGAAGGATGCGTCATCGTCGGATTCCTCGAGGCTCGAGACGAACTCCTTCCAGATCAGCGCGGGGAGCGTCCCGCCGGCGACCGGCTCGCCGTTGAACTCGTAGAGCATGGGGCGGAGCCGGTCCGGGTAGCCGACCCAGACCGCGACCGCCAGCTCGGGCGTGTACCCGACGAACCATGCATCGCCGTAATGGTCGGTCGTCCCGGTCTTCCCGGCCACCTCCATCCCCGGTACCGCCGCGCGCGTTCCCGTGCCGAAGCGGACGACGTCCTCCAGGATGTCCGTCATCAGATCCGCCTCTCCCGGCTCCAGCACCTGGGCCGGCTTCGGGACGTTCGGCTCGATGCGGCCGTTGCGGATGTGCTTTACCTGCTGCACGACACGCGGCACGTCGCCGAAGAGCGAGCTGTCGATGCGGCTGCCGCCGTTCGCGAAGGTCGCATACGCTCGCGCCATCTCCAGGGGGTTGACTGCCTCGAAGCCGAGTCCGATAGAGAAGTACGGGTCGAGTGGGCTCTTGATCCCGAGCGCGTGGGCTGTCTTCACGATCGCCTTCGGGCCGACGAGGTCGGTCAGCCTCGCGTACACGGAGTTGTCCGAGGTGACGATGGCGTCCTCGAGGCTGACTCGTCCCAGGTACGTGTGGTCGTAGTTCGTCACCCTCCAGATGCGGTCCCCCGCGTCGATGTAGGCCGGCCTCGACTCGATCTCCGTCTGGGGTGAGATTCCCTCGCGCATCGCCGTCGCGAGCACGACCGGCTTGAACGCCGAGCCGGGTTGCCGCTGTGCCTGCGCGGCGAGGTTGAACTGGCTCTCGCGGAAGTTCCTCCCTCCGAACATCGCCTTCACGGCCCCGGTCCGTGGATCGATCGCGACAAGGGCCGCCGCCGGGCCGGCAGGGTCTCGGAGCACTCGTTCGATGGCGGCGCGCGCCCGTTTTTGCAGGTCGAGATCGATCGTCGTCGTCACGTGCAGACCGCCACCGAACACCTGACCGGCGCCGTACTTCGCGATCAGCTGGTCCTTGACGTAGTTGACGAAGTACTGGGCGGGCCCTTGCTTGTCGGGAAGCCTCACCTGCTCCGGGCTGGGCAGAGGCGCTCTATTGGCCTGCTCGTAGTCGCGGCGTGAGATCTTTCCCTGCTCGAGCATCTGGGCCAGGACGTGGCGCCGCCGCTCCCTGGCGCTGCGCGGGTTCGTGACCGGGTCGTAGCGTGCGGGGTCGGATGGGATGCCGGCAAGCAGGGCAGCTTCGGGGAGGTTGAGGAACTTGGCGCCTTTACCGAAGTAGGTCCGTGAAGCGCGCTGGATCCCATACGCACCGTTCCCGAAGTAGATGGTGTTCAGGTAGGCGGTGAGAATGCGGTCCTTGCTCTTCCAGCGCTTCTCGAGCTGCCACGCGAGAGCCGCCTCGCGCACCTTTCGCGCGAACGACTGCTCGTTCCGGATATAGGCGTTCTTGACGAACTGCTGCGTGATCGTCGAGCCGCCCTCGACGATCGATCTTTGCCTGATGTCGGCCCAGAGAGCACGAAAGACACCGCGAAGATCGATCCCGTTGTGCTCGAAGAAGCGCTGGTCCTCGACCGAGACGATTGCCTGGCGCATGATCGGGGCGATGTCCTCGGTCTCGACGAGCACGCGGCTCTCGTCGCCCGCCAGCACGGCCAGAACCGAGCGACCGTTCGAGGCATAGAGCACGGTGTCGATGTCCGTGTGCTGCGCCGCCGGATCCAGGTACCCGATCTCGCTCGCCGCCGCGCGCACGAATCCGAACGTGAACGCCAGGACGGCGAGGACGAAGAGGATGCAGAGCAGCGCGGCGAGGCGCAGCTTGCGGACGCGGCGCCGCCTGCGAGACGGCTTCCGCTTATCCCTCCGAAGTCGCAAGAGAGAGAGTTTAGGCCGGTTCGGAGGCCACGATCGGCGGCAGGCGCGGGGTCGTCGCCCCGCCCTCGTCCTCGATCGTCACCGCGACCACGTCGCCGGCGTCCACCGTCCCCTCGACGGGCACGAGCTCGGCGCCTTCGCTCCCGGGGAAGAGTCCTGCAGGGGAGGGCGTTTCGCCTTCGATCACCCACATCTCGTACGTCTTCCCAGCCGGCGCGGGGTCGAGCCCGGCGAGGACGAGGGCAGCGCGCCCGTCCGGCGCCACGACGAGACGACCGTCCCCGGCCTCGAGCGCGATGGTGCGCGCGTCCGGGTCGGCGACGATCGCCGCCGCTTCCCGTTCGCGCTCGAGTGCGGACTTCGTGTCGTCGAGCTCGTTCGACAGCTGTACGCCCCACAACCCGATGCCCAGCGCCACGACCGCCGCGATGGCGACCGCCGCCCCGAGCACCGGGACCGTGCGGCGTCGTGGTGGCTCGAACGGGGCGACGACCGGCGGCTCGGCCCGGGCGGCTACGAGGATGCGGTCCCGAAGGTCGGGGCTCGGGACAGGACCGGACGCGACGACGGCGAGCGCCTCCGTGACGCTCGAGAACGACGCGAGCTCCTCCCTGCAGCGCTCGCAGTCGGCGAGATGCGCCTCGTAGACGCGCCGCTCGTCGGGAGCGAGCGCGTCCAGGGCGTAGCCCGCGGTCAGCTCGTGAATTCCGGCTTCCATGATCCTCCGTGGGTGGACTCGTCGAGCAGCTCGCGCAGCTGGGAGAGCCCGGCGAACATCCTGCTCTTGACAGTGCCCAGCGGCACTCCCAGCCTCTCGGCAAGCTCGGACTGGGAGAAGCCGCCGTAATAGGCGAGCTCGATCGCTTCTCGCTGCACATCCGGAAGCTGCCGCAGCGCATCCTGGACACGCTCGCGCTCGAAGCGGAGCCACGCGGCCTCCTCGGTCGTTTCCGATTCTCCAGCCTGCGCCGCCAACTCCTCGCCGAGCGGCTCGGCGCGCCGCCGCTCCTCGCGGCGCACGACGTCGACCGCCCGGCGATGGACGAGCGTCAAGATCCAAGTGCTCGCCTTTGCACGTTCGGCCCGGAACGCCGCAGCAGTACGCCAGAGTGCGAGAAAGCCTTCCTGGACGGCATCCTCGGCGAGTCGCTCGTCCCGCACGACGCGCAAGGCAAGGCCGTATGCGACCCGCCCGACGCGGTCGTAGAGCTCCGCGAGCGCGGACTCGTCGCCTCGCGCAACGAGTGCGACGAGGGCCTCGTCCGAGAGGTGGGCGTGGTGCCGTCGCATCGACCAGGAGACCCCGGGGTCGGGCAACGCTAACACGCTCGGGGCAAGGAGCTCCATCGCTTTTCTTCGCGCGGGAAGCGGTTTCGGTTCACCTCTCTCCCAACTCGAACCGCCTCGTGGGGAGACGCGAACAACCGCCAGTCCGCAATCCCCCTGAAGCCAGGAAGGAGCAGAAATGCACAGAGGCATCACCGCGGTCGCCGCCGTCGCCTTGCTCGGACTCGCAGGCGTCGTCGGAGCCGCAAGGCTCGGACCCGGGGCAGGCCAGGCGTCCAGCCACCGCGAGGCTCCGCTGATCGCGGAGGATCCCTCGGCCGACCTCACGGACCTCTACGCGTTCCGGAGCCCCGACAAGCCGAGCACCGTCACCATCCTCGCCAACGTCATCCCCGGCGAGGATCCCGCTGCGGGCCCGAACTGGTACACGTTCTCGCCCAACGCACGCTACAACCTGAAGATCGACAGCTCGGGCGACGCTCGCGCTGATGTCACATACCGCTTCCGGTTCCGCACGAAGACGGGCCCGTTCTTCCTCGGTGACACCGCGCAGCCGTTCACGGTGACGCGGATCGCCGGCGGGAAGTCGACCGTCGTCGCCCGCGGTACGACGCCGCCGAACAACATCGGCCCGCGCTCGACTCCGGGGTACCGCGGGCTCGTCACGAAGTCCATCGTCTCGTTCGGCGGCGGCAGCTCAAAGGCGTTCGCCGGCCAGCGTGACGACCCGTTCTTCGGCGACATCGGGGCGATCTTCGATCTGGTCGCGATCCGCAAGGGCACCGGCAACATGGGCGGCGGGAGGGACTTCTTCGCCGGCTACGGCGTCCACACGTTCGGCGTCCAGGTCCCGATTTCGGGTCTCAAGGCGAAGAACGGGACGATCGGCGTCTGGTCCTCCGTCGATCGCCGGAAGGTGACGCGGCGCGGCGCGGCCACGCGAAACACGGGCGGCTGGGTGCAGGTCAATCGGCTCGCCAACCCGCTGGTCAACGAAGTGATCATCCCGACCGGCCTCAAGGACCGCTGGAACGCCCTGCAGCCCGCGAGCGAGGCGGCGTTCAAGAAGTACTACGAGACGCCGATCCTGGCCGCGGTCATCAACAAGCTGTACAAGCTCGACGTGCCCGAGACGGGTCGTGACGACCTCGTCGCGGTTCTCCTCACGGGTGTGCCGAAGCTCAACTTCACCGGCTCGAAGTTCGCGGACCTGCTCCGCGTGAACCTGACGATCCCGGTGACGCCCAACCCGAAGCGTCTCGGCGTGCTCGCAGGCGACAACCAGGGTTGGCCGAACGGGCGTCGTCTCGGCGACGACGTCATCGATGTCGCCGAGCAGGCTGTCGCGGGGTTCCTGAAGGGCACTAAGGTGCCCCTCGGGGACGGTGTCGACGGCGACGATCGCCAGACCCTCGGTTCGTTCCCGTACGCCGCCGATCCGCAGAGCGGATTCGCGAACACCAAGGGCGAGTAAGGCAGTTCGGGTGGGGGTCTGCCTCTCGGACGGCCCCCACCCAACCGCCTAGAGCAAGGGTCAGACCCCGTGTCTGACCCTCTGGCTGTCTGTCGAACCGCTCTCCGCGCCTCGGCGAATGAGACCCGTGAAGCTCGTCGTCGTCGCCGTGCTCGCCGGTCTTGCACTGCTCGTGCCTGCGACGGCATCTGCACACCCGCTCGGCAACTTCACCGTGAACCACTACGCCGGGATCGAGCTCGCAGGCAGCACGGTGTACGTCCACTACGCGCTGGACGTGGCGGAGATTCCGACGTTCCAGCACGGCTCGGAGATCAAGGCAGCAGGCTACGCAAGGCGACTCGCGCGTGAGCTCGAGCTGACGATCGACGGGCAGCGGGTGCCGCTCTCGATCGTGGAACGGCAAGTCGTGTCGCGCAAGGGCGCCGGTGGCCTTCCGGTCCTCCGGCTGGACGTCGTCTACGAAGCCGCGCTCACCGGGCGAACGCTCGAGCTCTACGACCGCTCGTTCGAAGGGCGGATCGGCTGGCGCGAGATCACCCTCAGCGCGCGGGACGGAGCGCAGGTCATCGACTCGTCGGTCGCCGAGCAGAGCGAGAGCGACGAGCTGCGTGCATATCCGAAGGAGCTCCTGCGCTCCCCGCTCGACATCCGCAGCGCTTCGGCGTCGTACATCGCTGGATCGACGCCGGGCGAGCCGCCCCCGACGTCCATGGCCGCGCCTGCGGCCGGGCGATCGGGCAGCGGCTTCGAGGCTCTCATCGAACGGGGTGACCCCTCGCTCGGCGTCCTGCTCGTGACGTTCCTCGTCGCCGCTTTCTGGGGTGCCGCACATGCGCTCACACCGGGGCACGGCAAGGCTCTCGTCGCCGCCTACCTCGTCGGAACACGGGGTACGCCTCGGCACGCCTTCATGCTCGGCGGCACGGTGACCCTGGCGCATACGGCCGGAGTGTTCGCGCTCGGGATCGTGACGCTCGGCCTCTCCCAGTTCATCGTGCCCGAGCGCCTCTATCCTTGGCTGACCCTTGTGTCCGGGCTACTCGTCGTGGTCGTCGGGGCCTCGGTGCTCAGGCAGCGGCTTCGCCGCAGGCACGAGCACGCGCACGACCACGAGCACGATCATCACCACGTGCACGACCATCATCACCACGGCGAGCACGACCACGACCTGACGTCGCGGGGAATCCTCGGGGTCGGCATCGCCGCCGGCCTGCTGCCCTGCCCCTCCGCACTCGTCGTCCTCCTGAGCGCGATCGCCCTCCACCGGATCGGGCTCGGGCTGGCGCTGATCGTCGCGTTCAGCGTGGGTCTCGCAGCCGCGATCACCGGCATCGGCCTGCTCGCTGTTCTCGCGCGGCGCGCCTTCGGACGCCTCTCGCTCGACGGGCCCGGCGTCCGGATCCTGCCTGCCGTGAGCGCGGCGCTCATCCTCGCCGTGGGCCTTGCGATCACGGCGAAGGCGCTTCCGGGCGTCATCTGAACCGGCAGGCGGCGAGAGGCGAACAAGGGACATGTTCGGGCTCGACGACTGGATCGCGGGGCTCTCGGACGGGGCTTCCTTCGCGGTCGTCGTCCTCGTCGCGACGCTCCTCGGCCTCCGGCATGCGACCGATCCGGACCACATCGCTGCTGTTACCGCGCTGATCGCATCCGGGAAGGAGCGGGCCACGCGATCGGCGGCACGGCTCGGGGCCTGGTGGGGACTCGGGCATGCCGTGACGCTCGTCCTCTTCGGCGTTCCCATCCTCGTCGGCGGCCGCTATCTCCCGGAACGGCTCCAGCAGGGTGCGGAGACCGGGGTTGCGGCGTTGATCGTCTTCCTCGCGCTGCGGCTCCTCGTGCGTTGGCGCCATGGCTACTTCAACCTGCACGCGCACCCGCACCGCGATCACGATCACCGCCATGCGGTGCGGACGCCTCTAGGCGCATTCGGAATCGGGCTCGTGCACGGAATGGGCGGGAGTGCTGGCGTCGGCGTCCTCCTGCTCGCCGCGATTCCGTCTCAGACGGCGGCGCTCGTCGCGCTCGTCATCCTCGCCCTCTTCACGGCCGTGTCCATGACGATCGTGACCTCGGGATTCGGCTGGACGCTGTCGCTTCGGCCCGTCGCGGGAGCACTCGCGGCCTCAGTACCCGCGATCGGCCTCTCGAGTGTTGCTTTCGGCCTCTGGTATGCGGCGGCCGCCTGGAGCGTGGCTCCCTACCCGTTTTAAGACGCGCGAAAGGTTTTCGCGCTCGAATGGCTTGAGGACGGGACCTCCGGCAAATCCAGACAGAAGGAGCGAGCAATGCGAACGATGCTTACTGTCCTTGCAGTTGCGCTCGCGCTCCCGGCGCTCGTGTTCGCCTCGGGCAGGCCGTGAGCCCGATCGTCTCGGCGCAGCTCAAGGGGGCGAACGAGACGCCCGTCAAGGGCGACCCCAACGGGACCGGGTTCGTGGTCGTGACCTTCAAGGCAGCAAGGGGACAGGCGTGCTGGCAGTTCAAGAACGTCACCCAGATCGGCGCGCCGAGCGCCGCGCACATCCACAAGGGGCGGAAAGGCGTCGCCGGCCCGGTCGTCATTCCATTCGGCGCCGGCTACCTGGCCAAGGGCTGCCAGAAGGCCGCGAAGAGCGTGATCGAGGCGATCGAGACGAACCCGAACCGCTACTACGTCAACATCCACAACGCGAGGTACCCGGGAGGGGCGCTGCGCGGGCAGCTCGTCGCCGGGATGGAGGGGTAGCGGCGGACTCGTACGCAAGAGGCCTGGGAGAACCGCCGGCTCGATGCCAGCCCTCGCGCGTGTTCAGCCGAACGTGAACGCGTAGGCTGCGAGGCCCGGAGCGAAGCGGAGCTCGAGGACGCCGGTCTTCACCCGCGGGAAGCGGGCCAGGGTGAAGAGCCGTGGCGGCCCGGAAACGGCGACCGTACGCACCGGACGGCCGTCGACGATGACCCAGACCCGCCCTTCGCCACCGAGAACGAGGAAGACGTCCCGCGCTTGGAACCGCAGGCGAAGGCGTGCGTTGTCCCCGGCCACGATCCGCTCGGGTTCCACGGTCCACCGTCCGGCGTAGGCGAGCTCGTTAGGCCCGAGCAGCCGCTTGGGGAAGCGGTATTCGGCCTCCGCGTCGAACGTGACCGTGCCGGCGAAGTTCGCGAGCCGCGCGTACCCGAGATACGACTCGGGCGTCGTGATCATGTTCGGGGTCTCGTCGGCGACCGTGGTGCGCGCCGTCTTCACCTTCTCGCCGAGAAGACGCCGGATCAGGCTCTCCGTCTCGTCGTACGCGCCCTCGCCGTAGTGCTCGTAGCGGATGTGCCCAGACCTGTCGATCAGGTACTTGGACGGCCAGTAGTCGTTGCTGTACGCGCGCCAGGTCCCGAAGTCGTTGTCGAGCGCGACCGGGTAGCGGATGCCGAGACGGCGAACGGCGGAGCGGACGTTGTCCGGAACTCGTTCGAATGCGAACTCGGGGCTGTGGACGCCGACGATCGTGAGCCCGGCCTTGCGGTACGCGCGGTCCCACGCCTTGAGATGCGGCAGCGTACGCAGACAGTTGATGCACGAGTACGTCCAGAAGTCGACGAGGACGACCCTCCCGCGAAGCCCGGTTATCGAGCGGGGCTTCCCACCCGCGGTGTTGAGCCAGAGCTTGATGTCGCGAAACTCCGGCGCGCGGGGCCGGGCACCTTGGCTGGCGGCGACCGCCTCGCCGGATCCGCGCAGCCCGTCCAGCTCCTTCCGGGCCGTCGAGCTGCGCTCGATCCGCTCCTGCAGCGCCTCCGTGTAGCCCGGGAGCGCCGTCGTGAACCGCTGGTCGGCGCCGAACGCAATCGCGAGCGCAGTCGCACCTAGGACGACGCCGGCGATGCGGCGCGTTGCCTCTGCGCGTGTCCGCAAGATGTGCAGGCCCGAGGTCAATCGCTGGCTCCCGATCGCGATCGCGAGCATGGGCAGCGCCGCTCCGAGCGCGTAGCTGCCCGTGACGAGCACGACGCGCACCCCGACCTCTCCGCTCGCGGCGAGCGCGGTGACCGCGGCGAGCACCGGGCCCGCGCAGGGAACGAAGACGAGCCCGAGGCTGAGCCCGAGCAGCAGCCCGTTCGAGTCTGCCGATGCTCGCCGGCGGGTCAGAAAGAAGAACGGACGCTCCAACAGCCAGCCGAGCCGCGGCCAGAGGAGCGTGGCGGCGAGAAGAACCAGAGCCGCGATGGCAAGGTCGCGAAGCACGTCCTCGGGGAGGGCGAGGGCGCTCAGGAGCGCCGCGCCCGCGAGCGTGAAAGCCGTGAACGAGATCACGAGGCCCGTGACGATCGCGTAGGGGCGCAGCCGATTCGTGGTCGTCGTGCTCCCCGCGAGGAGGATCGGGAGTACGGGAAGCACGCAGGGCGAGATCGCAGTGATGATCCCCGCGAGGAAGGCAATGCCCAGGAGGACCAGCATCCTGCGACCGAGGATAGGGCCGGGGTCTTACCTCGGGGTTAATTCCGGGCGGTAGGCTCAGCGACCGTGGATCAGCTCCTGACGGTCGACGATGCGGAGCGGCTTGCGGAGGCAGCGGTTCCGGCGGATGCCTGGGGGTATATCGCCGGAGGCGCCGGAGACGAGCGAACGCTGCGCTGGAACAGGGAGGCCTTTTCGCAGTTCCGTCTTCGTCCACGGGTGCTCATCGACGTTTCCACCGTCTCGACGGAGACGACCGTCCTCGGGACTCCCGTGTCGATGCCCGTTCTCGTCGCCCCGATGGCCTTCCAGGCGATCGCCCACGAGGAGCACGAGCTCGGCATGGCCCGGGGAGCCGCGGCCGCGGGGACGTTGATGTGCCTTTCCACGGTCGCGACCGCCACTCCGGCCGACGTCGCGGCGGCGGCACCGGACGCGCCGCGCTGGCTGCAGATCTACGTCTTTCGCGACCGCGAGGTGAGCGACGAGGTCATCGAGCAGGCTCTCGGGTCGGGCTTCTCGGCCCTCGTGCTCACCGCTGACCTCCCCGTCTACGGGATCCGGCACCGCGAGGCCCGGGAGGGGTTCGGTGTTCCCGAGGCGGACGTCCCGGCAATCGCGGCCGCCCGTGCCCGGCGAGAGGGGAGCAGCGAGCATCACGCGCTTCATCTGCTCGAGTCCGGCTTGCAGTGGGACTACGTCACGGAGCTTCGAGAGCGCTGGGGCTCGCCCGTGATCGTCAAGGGGCTCGTCACTGCGGAGGACGCGGTGCTCGCGTGTGAGCACGGCGCGTCGGCCGTCGTGGTGTCCAATCACGGAGGCCGTCAGCTCGACGGCGCGATCGCCTCTCTGGAAGCGCTGCCCGAGGTGGTGGACGCGGTCGGCGACCGGGCGGAGGTGTACGTCGACGGTGGCGTGCGCACCGGGTCCGACGTCGCGATGGCGCTCGCGCTCGGTGCTCGCGCGGTGCTCGTAGGTCGGCCGGCGATGTACGGGCTCGCCTTCGGCGGTGCCAAAGGCGTCCAGCAGGTCCTCGAGATCTTCCGCGACGAGACGGAGAACGCGCTCGCGCTTCTGGGCTGCCGCTCTCCCGCGGAAGTCACCCGCGCACACGTCGCACGCGTCTGACGCGATGGGGCTCGCGGAGCTCACGCGGAATGCAGTCCACGTCCTCCCGGAGGGCGCGCTCGAAGTCAAGCTCCGGCTGGCGCGGCCGCTTCGGGTCAAGCTAGGCATCGACGTCACCGCGCCCGACGTCACGCTGGGAAACGGCATTCCCTTGCAGCGTATGGCCGCGTTCCAGCGTGAGGGACACGTGGGTGTGCTGATCGTGGGCGACTACACGACGCGAATCGGAGACCCTTCGGGGCGGTCCGCGACGAGACCGATCTTGTCGGACGAGGAGATCGACCGGAATGCGCAGCGCTTCGTCGAGCAGGCGTCCACGATCATCGACCCCGCTCGGACCGAGGTCCGCTTCAACGGGGAGTGGCTTGCCCAGCTGGACTTCGCGGAGATCCTGCGCTTGAGCCGCACGACCACGGTCGCGCAGATCCTCGAGCGAGACGACTTCGCGAAACGCCAGCGGGCTCGCGAGCCGATCTCGATCTCCGAGCTTCTGTATCCGCTGATGCAGGCCTACGATTCGGTCGCCGTCGCAGCAGACGTCGAGCTGGGGGGAACCGACCAGCTGTACAACCTGCTGGCCGGGCGTGACGTCATGGAGGCCTACGGCCTCGATCCGCAGGTCGCCCTGACGGTCGAGTACCTCGTGAGCTGGGACGGCAACGGTATGAGCGCGTCGAGAGGGAACTACATCGGGCTCAAGGAAGCTCCGGAGGAGCAGTTCGGGAAGGCGATGCGCATTTCCGACGAGCTCATGCCGCAGTGGTATCGGCTGGTCATGGAGTCGGACGTCGATCCGCTCGCGGGCGATCCGCTCGAAGCGAAGCTCGCGCTCGCGCGCTTCGTCGTCACGCGCGCCCATGGAGAGGAGGCGGCCCGCGCAGCGGAACACCACTTCACGCGCGTCGTCCGCGAGGGGCAGCTCCCGGAGGAGGTGCCCGAGGCATCTCTTCCTCCAGGTGACCCGGTGCACCTGCCGGCGCTCCTGGCGGAGTGCTTCGGGCTCTCCACGAGCGAGGCTCGCCGACTGATTACGCAGGGCGGCGTAAGAATCGACGGAGAGCCTGTCGGCGATCTCGATCTCGGCCGCGGCGTCCTCGAGGGCGCGATCCTTCAGGCCGGAAAGCGACGCTTCGTGCGTCTCGTGGCACCCTGAACCGCCCAGAAATGGCTTCGTTAACAGGCGAAAGCGCTGTGCTACCATTCCGTAGCCGCCCGAGAGGGAGGCACAAGAAACCTGTCACTCGACGATCGGAGCGCCTTCGAGCGAGCGGATACGACCTTCGTACTGCTGTCCCGAGGGCCTCTGGTGCGCGAGTCAGAGGCTTTTTTGTTGCCACCGACAGCGGTCCGGTCTTTGAAAACTCAACAGCGTGCGAACGTCGAGATCTCTCGCGGGCCCGTCCTTTGGGACGACCTGCGTGAGGTTAGATACCTGTCAACCCCTTTGGGGATGACATCATCGAGCTCCAAGCTCGAAGGAAGAGATTGCCTCTGCTTGTCTGGCCACGCTCCGCGGTACGCCAAAACGTTTCGGCCTCCCTCCGCGGTACGCCCTTCGGGGCTACTGTCGGGAGGCGATTCGGGGGCTACTGTCGGGCGGCGAATGGGCTCGCCAGAGGTGAACGGTTTCTTCACGGAGAGTTTGATCCTGGCTCAGGACGAACGCTGGCGGCGCGCTTAACACATGCAAGTCGAGCGAGAACCGAGGCTTCGGCCCCGGGGACAGCGGCGAACGGGTGAGTAACACGTGGGTAATCTGCCCTCGGCACCGGGATAGCCCGGGGAAACCCGGATTAATACCGGATAGCCCCTCCGACCCGAGGGTCGGCGGGAAAAAGTAGCTTTGGCCTCTGGCCGAGGATGAGCCCGCGGCGGATTAGCTTGTTGGTGAGGTAACGGCTCACCAAGGCTCCGATCCGTAGCTGGTCTGAGAGGACGATCAGCCACACTGGGACTGAGACACGGCCCAGACTCCTACGGGAGGCAGCAGTGGGGAATCTTGC
>JBKPDR010000091.1:0-22144 GCA_046727975.1 Actinomycetota bacterium
GCGATGCCCGTGAGGCGCTCGAACGCCTCGACGTACCTCGAGCGCGTGCCGGCCACGACCTCGTCCGGGAGCTCCGGCCCGGGAGGCGACTTGTCCCATCCGGCCTCCTCGCACCAGTCGCGGACGAACTGCTTGTCGAACGACGGCTGCTGCCTGCCGGGCTCGTAGCCGGCAACGGGCCAGAAGCGCGAGGAGTCGGGAGTGAGCGCTTCGTCACCCAGTACGAGTCGCCCTGTGGAAGAAACGCCGAACTCGAACTTCGTGTCCGCGAGGATGATCCCACGTTCCTCCGCATGTGTTGCCGCGAAGGCGTACAGGGCGAGCGCGGCTGCTTTCGCCTCTTGGTAGCGCTCCGGGCCGCAGAGAGCGGTGGCGTACTCCTCGTCGATGTTCTCGTCGTGCCCCTCCGTCGCCTTGGTCGCCGGCGTGACGATCGGCTCCGGAAGGCGCTCCGACTCGCGAAGCCCGTCCGGCAAGGCGTGCCCGCACACGGCGCCGCTCGCCTGGTAGTCACGCCAGCCCGACCCGGCGAGATAGCCCCGGACGACGCACTCGATCGGAAGCATCTCGAGCTTCCGGCACACCATCGCCCGGCCGTCGGCCCTCAGCTCGACGAGGTGATTCGGGACGAGCTCGCACGTGCGCGCGAACCAGAACGCCGAGAGCCCCGTCAACACGCGTCCCTTGTCCGGAATCTCGGTCGGGAGCACGACATCGAACGTCGAGATGCGATCACTGGCGACGAGGAGGAGCCGCTCATCGTCGAGTGCGTAGAGCTCGCGCACCTTTCCGCTCGCGACATGGGTGGCCTCATGCACGAACGGCCTCCTTCTCGGCGACGAGCGTCCGCAACCGGCCGAAGACGACCTCGCTGTGCCGCGTGTACGCATCGAGATCGAAGACCTCGGCGAGATCGACCCGCCCGGCGATGTCGTTGTCCGCTCGCACGAGCTCGCGGAAGTCGAGGCCTTCGTCCCACGCCCTCATCGCATGACGTTGAACCGCCCGATACGCGACGTCGCGAGCAAGACCGGACCCGACGAGCGCGAGGAGCAGACGCTGGCTGAAGAACAGGCCGCCGGACGACTCGAGGTTCGCCCGCATCCGTTCAGGCAGCACGATCAGGCCTTCCATGAGCCAAGCGAACCGATCGAGCATGTAGTCAACCGCGAGGAACGCGTCCGGAAGGGCGATTCGCTCGGCCGACGAGTGCGAGATGTCGCGTTCGTGCCAGAGCGCGACGTTCTCGAGCCCGACCACCGCATAGCCGCGAACGACGCGCGCGAGCCCGCAGATCCGCTCCGAGACGATCGGGTTGCGTTTGTGTGGCATTGCCGACGAGCCCTTTTGATCTCGCGCGAACGGCTCCTCGACCTCCCGAAGCTCGGTGCGCGCCAGATGTCTGATCTCGAGGGCGAAGCGCTCCAGCGAGGAAGCGAGGATCGCGAGCGCGGTGAGCAGGTCGGCATGGCGGTCGCGCTGGAGGACCTGGGTCGAGACCGGCGCGGGCTCCAGCCCGAGCCGGTCACACGCGATGCGCTCGATCTCCGGATCCGTGGCCGCGTACGTACCGACCACACCCGAGAGCTTTCCGATGCGCATCCCCTCGACGGCCCGCTCGATCCGGCCTCGGTCCCGTGCGAGCTGGAAGGCCCAGCCCGTGAGCTTGAGCCCGAACGTGGTCGGCTCCGCGTGGACCCCGTGCGTACGACCGATCGTGACCGTGTCTCGATGCTCCTCGGCGCGCTTGCACACGAGCGCGAACGCCCGGTCGACACCGTCGAGTACGAGCCCGCCGGCTTCCTGCACCGTGAGCGCAAGGGCCGTGTCGACGATGTCGGACGACGTCAGGCCGAAGTGAAACCAGCGTCCGTCCTCGCCAAGAGTCTCCGCAACCGCGTCGACGAACGCGGCCACGTCGTGATTCGTGACACGTTCGAGCTCGGCAACACGGTCCGGGCTGGGTGCGCGCGCCTGACCCTTGATCGCCGCGACGGCTTCCGTGGGAACCGTTCCGACCTGTGCCCAGGCCTCGAGCGCCGCCAGCTCGACCTCGAGCCAGTGTTCGAGCTTCATCTCCTCCGACCAGACGCGCGCCATTGCCGGTCGGGAGTAGCGGGGAATCACTGGTGCGATTCTAGTTGGCGGATCAGCGAGCCCCGATGGTGCAGTCTCGACGTAGGACCGTTCAACACGCGTATGCACCTCAGCGTTAGGCTCGAAGTGGGAGGAGGCGAGGGGTGGCCCCAAAGGGGCCGCCGGGGATCCCGCTACGTGTCGAGGGCGAAGGTACGCCCTTCCGCCGCCGCAAGCGCGACGTCTTCCCTTCGTCGGACGCCGTCGAACGTGATCATGTCGGCCGCCGCGTATGCGGCGGCGCGTGCAGCGGCGATCGTCTCCCCGAGACCTGTCACGTTCAGGATGCGCCCACCGTTGGTGACGAGCCGCTCGCCGTGCAGGGCGGTTCCCGCGTGGAAGACGAGGGCTCCTGCATCCTCGGCCTCCGACACCCCGGTGATGGCGGAGCCTCGATCCCCACGCACCGGGTAGTCGGCCGCCGCGAGCACCACGGTGACCGCTGCGCCGGGGGCCGTCTCCACGCCGACGCCCGTGAGCTCTCCGGACGCAGCCGCGGCAAGCGGCTCGAGCACGTCTCCCTCGACCAGCGGAAGAACGGATTGGGTCTCGGGATCACCGAAACGGCAGTTGAACTCGAGGACACGCGGGCCTTCCTCCGTCAGCATGAGCCCGGCATAGAGGAGTCCGACGAACGGCGCATCGCGGCGCTGAAGCTCGGCGAGCACGGGCAGATGGATGGTTCCCACCAGCTCCTCGACAGCGGGCTCGTCGAGGCCAGGCACCGGGGCGTACGACCCCATCCCACCGGTGTTCGGCCCGGCGTCCCCGTCGTACGCGCGCTTGAAGTCCTGGGCGGGCACGAGCGGAACCGCGTGCCGTCCATCGCAGACCGCGAAGAGCGACAGCTCGGGGCCTTCGAGCAGTTCCTCGACAACGACTCCCGCGCCGAGTGCGCTCACCGCAGAGAGGGCTCGGTCGAGATCCTCCTGTGAACGGCACACGTGGACGCCCTTGCCCGCGGCGAGCCCGTCCGCCTTGACGACGCACGGAGGCCTCGCGATCGCCAGAGACGCGGGGGTCGGCACGGCCGCGGTGCTCATGACGTCCTTCGCGAACGACTTCGAGCCCTCGATCCTGGCGGCAGCGGCGCTGGGTCCGAAGACGGCGATTCCGGCGTGGCGAAGGACGTCGGCCACCCCGGCGACCAGCGGTGCTTCCGGACCGATGACCACGAGATCGACGGGGAGCGAGTGCGCGAGCGCAAGCAGGCCCTCGGCGTCCTCGGCACGAATGGGGTGACACTCGCCGATGCGCGCGATCCCGGGGCTGCCGGGCGCTGCGTGGAGCTCGGTAAGCGTGTCCGATTGAGCCAGCTTCCACGCCAGCGCATGCTCACGCCCGCCGGAACCGACGACAAGGACCCTCACGGTCGCGAGTCTAGTGCTGCCCTCGGCCCCCGTACGATGGCCACGACCGCTCAGCGAAGCGTCAGCACGCGGTCTCTCGACGCCCCCGTGCCGACGAGGCTCACAGCCACGCCGAGACGTTGCTCTATGAACGACACATAGTCGAGTGCCGCCTTCGGCAGGCCGTCCGATCCGAGCTCGGCCCCCCACCCCGGGAGTCGTTCGAAAACCGGACGGCAGTGGTGGAAGTCGCTCTGATGAGCCGGGAAGTCCTCGGTCTCGCTTCCATCCGGTAGCCGGTAGCGCACGCACACCGGAAGCTCGGGGAAAGCCGACAGTACGTCGAGCTTCGTCAGCGCGAGGGACGTGATCCCGTTCACGCGCACGGCGAAGCGAAGCGCGACGAGGTCGAGCCAGCCGCAGCGCCGCTCCCTGCCCGTCACGGTCCCGTACTCGTGCCCGAGCTCGCGCACGCGATCTTGGGCGGATCCCTCGATCTCACTCGGAAACGGGCCTTCGCCCACGCGGGTCACATAGGCCTTCGCGACCCCAAGGACCTCGTCTATCCGTTTCGGTCCGATACCGAAGCTGACCGCGGCCCCCGCCGCGATCGGGCTCGACGACGTGACGAAGGGGTAGGTGCCGTGATCGAGGTCGAGCAGGGTGCCCTGCCCTCCTTCGAAGAGGACCCGGCGACCCTCGTGAAGCACTCCGTCCACGAGGAGCGAGGTGTCGGCAATCCAGGGAGCGAGCCGCTGGGCGTGAGTGAGCGCGGTCGCGAGGACCTCGTCTGCGTCGAACGGCTCGATCCCGTAGACGCGCTCGAGCCACACGTCCTTCTCCGCGACCGCCAGCTCGATCTTCTCCCGCAGGATCTTCGGGTCGAGCAGATCCTGGACGCGGATCCCGATCCGGGTGGCCTTGTCCGCGTACGCCGGGCCGATTCCACGCCGCGTGGTGCCGATCTGCAACCGGCCCAGCCTCCGCTCACGGGCGCCGTCGAGCGCGACGTGCCAGGGCATGATCAGGTGGGCATTCCCGGAGACGAACACGAGGCCCGCCGTTGCGTGCCCTCGCGCCTCGAGCTCGTCGATCTCGGCGATCAGGACGGCGGGATCGACCACGCATCCCGCGCCGATCGCGCACGCCTTGCCACGGATGATCCCGGTCGGAATCTGCCGGATGCGGTACGTCTCGTCGCCGACCACGATCGTGTGGCCGGCGTTCGGGCCACCCTGGTAGCGGCAGACGAGGTCGGAGTCCTGGGCGAGCAGGTCGACGATCTTGCCCTTTCCCTCGTCGCCCCACTGCGCGCCGACGATCACGGTCGCTGGCACGTGCCCCAGTGTTGCACGCGGAAGTCGCGGCCTAGGGCTGGGCAGGCGGGACCAACGGCTGCAAGTCCGCGACCGCCTTCGCGTCGACCGTGGCCACCACCGGCAGCCCCTTGGCAGCGGAGCCGCAGTCGACCCCCGCCCGTTGCCCGACGATCCGATCCGCGGGACCGCCGATACCCCGCACCGCACCGAACAAGGGGAGCGCCGAGGCCGTCGCGATCCCTCCCACGACGAACGCCGTGCCGACGGAACGCGCCTCGCCGAGCGCACCCAGTCCGACCTGGCCTGCGATCCCGCCGCCACCGGAGACCATCGAGTCGAACGAGATCACCGTCGCCCGTTGCTCCGACGGGATGAGCTGATGGAGATACGCCTGTCGAACGGGTCCGGTGACGCCGACAGCGGCCGTCAGGATCAGTAGTGCGGGCACTGCGACCCAGAAGGAGCCCGTCACGCCTATGACGACTGCAGCGACGGTCTGGACCGCTCCCGCCCACAGCAACAGCGTGGTGCGGCGTCCGCAGTATCGCGACGCGATGTCCACGACCTCGTTGCCGAGGATCGTCGAGCCTGCGATCCCTGCAGCAACGAGTCCTGCAACCCAGATCGCATCGCTGTCGAGGAGGTCGAGGAGGTACGGCTGCGACGCATAGAACGCCCAGATGAGGAAGCCCATCTCGACTGCCGAAGCGAGCATGAGGAGACGGATAGGCCGCTGGGCCCAACCGAACGCAACGCCCGCTCGAGCGTTCCTGACAACCGCCGCAGGAAGCCGACGCGCCGGAACTCGACGCGGAGTGAAGCCGATGTCGTGCATGACGACGAACGCCACGACGAACACGGTGATGAGGAGTCCCGAGCGGAGGAGGTAGGGGACGCTCAGGTCGACCTGGCCGAGAAACCCACCCCCGACGGTTCCAACAAGCATCGCGGCTCCCGTCACCTGTTGGCCGCGGGCAAAGACATGATCGAGAACGCCGCGGAAGCCGGTCGCTGCAAGCGCATCCACAACCCATGCTTCCATCGCCCCGGAGTAGAACGTGAACCCGAGTGCCATCAGGACAGACGCGAGCGCGAAAGCAACCACTCCGGCATCGACTTCCGCGAGACCGACGTAGATGAGGGTCGACGCCGCGAGCACGGAGACGCTCAACAGGAACGAGATGCGCCGCCCGAGAGTGTCGGCGACGACGCCCGTCGGGACTTCGAAGAGAACCGTTCCGAGCGAGTACGCGGCGTTGGCGATGAAGACCTCGAAGAAGTTGAGCCCGGCGTCGAGAAGGAATAGCGTGTTGACGCCCCAGATCGCGGCGGCGGAGAGCGTGTAGAGCCCGGCGAGCACGTAGTAGCCGGCAATCGTCCGGCCACTCTCGGGGACTCGCGCCTCAACGGCGACCGTCATCGAGACGCCGGCATCGGGGCATCGATCACAGACACCGAGCTATTAGAACGCAGCCCGGTGGGCGGGAAGTCCGCGTGCGCTAGCGCCTGCCAGGCGGCGCCGGGCCGACGCGCACATCTGGCAACGAGCTAAGCCGCTGCCAGATCGGCGAATTTGCTCGCCGACGCTAGGCGGAGGCGAGGTCGGCAAATTTTGCGTAGCGCCGGAGGAACGAGAGCTTGGCGAGCCCGGTCGGACCGTTCCGGTGCTTCGAGAGGATGACCTCGGCGATCCCCTGCTGCTCCGACTCCTCGCCCAGGTAGTACTCGTCGCGGTAGACGAAGAAGACGAGGTCCGAGTCTTGCTCGAGGCTACCGCTTTCTCTCAGATCGGAGAGGATCGGCCGCTTGTCGTGGCGCTGCTCGACTGCGCGGGAGAGCTGCGACATCGCGAGGATCGGAACGTCGAGATCGCGGGCGAGGATCTTGAGCGCACGCGAGATCTGCGAGACCTCCTGCACCCTGTTCTCCACGGTCGCGCCCGAGGTCATGAGCTGCAGGTAATCGACGATGATCAGGCCGAGGGACGGCTCGCGCGACTTGAGCCTGCGTGCCTTCGAGCGGACCTCCATGATCGTCGTCGAGCCGGTGTCGTCGACGTAGATCGGCGCCTTCATCAACCGGTCGCACGCAGCGGTGAGACGCGGCCAGTCGTCCGGAGCGAGACGTCCGCTGCGAAGCCGCTGCGATTCGACCTTGGCCTCGCTGCACATCATCCGCTGCGTCACCTCGGACTTCGACATCTCGAGCGTGAAGAGCGCAACGGGGATCTCGTGCCGTACGGCGAGGTTCGCGGCGATGCAGAGGCCGAGCGCCGACTTCCCCATCGACGGCCTTGCGGCGAGGATGACGAGGTTTCCCGGCTGGAAACCCGACGTCAACAGGTCGAGCTCGCGGAAACCGCTCGGGATGCCGGTGATGTCGGCACCCGCCTCGTAGAGCTGGGTGATCCGCTCGAAGCTGTCCTTGAGCAGGGCCTCTATGTGCGAGAAGTCACTCGTGACCCGCTGCTGCCCGAGCTCGAAGACGATCTGCTCGGCGCGGTCGACGAGGTCGACCGTCTCTCCCGGTCGGTCCTGGCCGAGCCGCGTGATCTCCTGCCCCGCCCGGACGAGACCGCGAAGCGTCGCCATCTCCTTGACGATGCGCGCGTAGTGCTCGACGTTCGACGTGCTCGGTACGAGCGCGGCAAGCTCCGCGACGCGCGCCTGCCCGCCGACATCCTCGAGCTGGCCCCGCTCGTCGAGCTCGTCGGCGAGCGTGATCGCATCGACCGGCTCCCCCTTGGCCCAGAGGCGAAGAGCCGAAAGGAAGATCTGCGCATGGCTCTCGCGATAGAAGTCGGAGGCGTCGAGGATCTCGCTGACCGTGCCGACCGCGGCCGGCGAGAGAAGCATCGCGCCGAGGACGGACTCCTCCGCCTCGAGGTTCTGCGGCGGGACGATCGCGCGTGTGCGATCCGCTGCGCCGACGAATTCAGCCCGAGCCACGAAGGCGGGAGTCAAGCCGCCGGACACGGCCGCGTCAAAGTCGCGTCACAGCGCATCCAGGCGGAGCTGTACGTGCCGCATGTGCAGGTAGAACGGAACATGTGTTCGTAACGTTATCCCCTGCGCCGGACGGCCTGTCGACAGTGGAGACCGAGTTGTCCAGCCGGAAACATCCGCTCGCAGCGGGAAGTTCCACAAACTTTCAACAGGCCTGTGAGGAACGTTGGGGGTCGTCTCGGAACGGAGACGACCCCCGAGCTACGACTGCTCGACCGAGTCGGCGGACTCCGCTTCGTCGCCGGGTTCCTCGTCCGGTTCGGCTTCCGGCTCCTCCTCGGCGATCACCTCGGCGATCGCCGTCTCCGCCTCGACATGCGCCGCTTCCGCCTCCGCCTCCGCGGCCGCCTCGGCCTGCGCCTCCGCCGCCTCCAACGCCTCGAGCTCTTCCTCGGGCGGAAGCTCGCCACCCTCCGGCACGACGAGCGTCTTCAGCTCGACCTGGACGTCTTGGAAGATCTCGATTGGCACCGAGTAGCGTCCGATGCGCTTGATCGGGTCGAGCGCGACCCTTCGCCGATCGACGCGGACCTTCCGCGCACGCCATATCTCGTCGGCGACGTCCGAAGCAGTGACGGAGCCGAAGAGCGCGCCCGTCGGGCCCGCCTTCATCTCGAAACGCAGCACCGTCTTCGCGAGGACCTCCGCGATCTCATTCGCCTGCTCGGCATCCCGCGCCTCGTGCCGGGCACGCCGCTCCTCGACTCGTTGCAACTCCGCAACGCGGGCAGCGGTTGCCGCTTCCGCGAGCCGCCGCGGGAGCAGGTAGTTGCGTGCATAGCCGCGGGCGACATCGACCACCTCCCCGCGCAGCCCGAGCTTCTCCACGTCCTTGAGGAGGATGACCTGCATTGCTACGAGGCGACGTACGGCAGCAGCGCCATCTCACGCGCCCGCTTCACGGCCGCAGCGACCTGAAGCTGGTGACGCCGACAGGCGCCCGTGATGCGGCGGGAGCGGATCTTCCCCTTCTCAGAGATGTAGCGCCTGAGCTGGGCGATGTTCTTGTAGTCGATCTCGTCGACCTTGTCCCGGCAGAAGTGGCAGCTCTTGCGCCTGCCGCCTCCGGTCGGGGGTCCGGGTCGCCTGCGTTGGGTGCTCGACTTCTTGCTCGCCATGAGCGCTCCTAGAACGGAATGTCGTCGTCGGTCGGCGAGGACGGAAAGTCGTCGCCACCGGCAGCCGCGCCCGCGGGGACGTAGGCGGGTGCCTCGCCCTCCATGCGGCCGCCCAGGAACTGGACGCTGTCGGCGACGATCTCGACCGCCTGGCGTTTAGAGCCGTCCTGTGCCTCCCACTCCCGCCACTCGAGCCGACCGTCAATCGCGACGGGACGGCCTTTGGACAGGTACTGAGCACAGTTCTCGCCCTGTTGGCCCCAGACGGTGACATCGAAGTAGTTCGGCTTGTCGACCCACTGCCCCGTCTCGTCCTTGCGGCGCGTGTTGACCGCAACGCGCAGCGAGCAGACAGGCGTCCCGGAGGGCGTGTGTCGAAGCTCGGGATCGCGCGTGAGGTTTCCGACCAGGACGACGCGGTTGATGTTGGCGGCCATTGGCTATTCCTCCTCTTCTTCGACCTCGGATGCGATCTCTGCATCGTCGCGCTTGGGCGCGCCGACCGCTACGGGCCGGGCGGGACGCCCCTCGATCCGACGTGTCGCCATGTGCCGCATGACGCCGTCGTCGATGCGCAGCACCCGCGAGATCTCTTCGAGCGTCCCGGCCTCGCAGGTGAACTGCAAGAGATGGTAGGTCCCGTCGGTCCTGTGCCGAATCTCGTATGCGAGCTTCCGGCGACCCCAGGGATCGTGGACATCCCACGACCCCCCGGCCTTCTCGACCAGCTGGCGGACGCGGGCGACGATCTCGCTCTGGCGGGCCTCGTCCAGGTCCGGGTCGAGCAGCAGCAGAATTTCGTACTCGGTCACAGGTTCCCTCGTTCTCCTTCCTTCGGTCTCAGGCGGCCTCGCACTCTTTGTGCGCAGAGCCGGCACCGCCGGGAACGGGCGGGCCAATGCGAGGCAGGAAGCCGCACGAGTGTACCAGCGAGGTGCCCCGCCACCGGGAGCGGTACCATCGACGGATGCGAAAGCTGTTCGCCTGGATCGTCGTGACGCTCGGAATCGCTGCCCTCATTCGCAAGCTCCGTCGCCGCTCCGAGGCGGAGGCGCCCTTGGCGCCCGCGAGCCCCCCGCCGACGGAGCCCACCGAGGATCCGGCGGACGAGCTCCGCCGGAAGCTCGCCGAGACACGCACGGACGACGAGTCGCCCCCTGCGGAGCCGAGCGCGGCGGCAACACCTTCCGGCGACGCGTCCGTCGAGGAGCGCCGGGCCTCGGTCTACGAGCAAGGCCGCTCCGCGCTCGACGAGATGCAGGAGCCGAAAGAGGAGTAAGTGTGGAGCGCTCCGAGCCGACGCCGGCCTCGAGTGCGCGCGAGCTCGACGAGACCGCTTCGTTGATCCCGGACTCGCCGGAGCCTGAGCCCGCTGACGTGCTCGCCGCGCTGCGCGAGCTTTCGGCACAGGTCGACCTCCTCCAGGGCGACCTGCACTCGCTCCGCACCCAGGCCCAGCCGCTGCCGGCCGCGCAGTCCGACACGCCGGGCTGGGACGACGGAAGCGGACGCGCGAGCTCGTCCCTCGGCTGGGTCCGTTCGCTCGACGGCGTCAGCGCGCGACGGCCGACGATCCCGTGGCTCCTGCTCGAAGTCGCATTCCTCGCCGCGGTCGCCGTCGCGGCCACCGTCGCCGAGCTCGAGACGGTGGCGATCATCGGTGTCATGGGCGGTGCCTGGGTGCTCGTAGCACTCATCGAGTGGGCGAACGCCAGAGCCGCGCGGCGACAGGCCGAAGCCGCCTACGCCCCGCTCGCCATGTTCGGTACAGCCTTCGGCTCGGATCCCTCCTGGTTCGCCCCGCCGGTGGAGCGCACGATGCTCGAGCCGGTCGCCGAGCACGAGGACACGAGCGCAAGGCTGCCCGCCCCCGACGACTAGAGACTCACTGAGACCGTCGAGGGAGCGCGCTACCCTCCCGCGCGTGCGGATCGCCGCCGCAACTCTCCTCGGCGTGACCGTGCTCGCCGCCCTCGGAGTAGCCGGGTCCTCGTCGATCGCCGCCGGCACCGGGCGGAGCGTGCTCGACCTCGGAGACTCGCTCAGCGTCGGGACCGAGCCGTATCTCCGCAAGCGGCTGCAGGGCTTCACCATCGTCGAGGTCCACGACGTCGGCTTGCACGCGTACGACGCTGCGGCCCTGGTCGTCGCCCGGCGCGCGTCCCTGCCCTCTGTCTTGGTGGTCAGCGCCGGGACGAACGACGATCCGCGGATCGTGTCGACCTTCGTCCGATCGGTCTCGCGCATACTCGCGGCCGCCGGGTCCGAGCGCTGCGTCGTCTGGCCCTCGATCGTCCGCCCGCCTGCCGTCGGAGCGACGTATGACGGCCTGAACCGCGCGCTCGCCCGAGCCGACTCCGATCATGCGAACCTCGTCGTCGTCGACTGGGTGCGGATGGTCCGGAGCCACACCCGCTGGCTCGGCGCCGACGGCGTCCACGTCGCTCGGGCCGGTTATCGCGCACGCGCGGCAGCAATCGCCGCGGCTGTCACCCGCTGTACGGGCGAGTAGCACACGGAGTGCTCTTCCCGACCGCCACCTTCGCGATCTTCTTCATGGTCGTCCTTCCGCTCTCGTGGCTCCTCATGCCTCGCGGCGAGCGGTGGAGGCCATTCATGATCGCGGCGAGCTACCTGTTCTACAGCGCGTGGGACTGGCGGTTCGTGTTCCTGCTCGCGTTCTCGACCGTCTGGAATCAGGTGTTCGCGGTCGCAATCCATCGCAGCACGGACGACACAAGACGCAAGCTCCTGCTGGCGACGGCCATCGCCGGGGACGTCGCGCTCCTCGGGTACTTCAAGTACTACGACTTCTTCGTCTCGTCGACGCACAACCTGTTCACGGTCGTCGGCGTGGACGTGCCTCTCGAGGTGCGCTCCATCGTCCTTCCGGTCGGTATCTCCTTCTTCACGTTCATGGCGATCAGCTACGTCGTCGACACGTACCGCGGCGACTGGGAGCCCGCGAGCCTCGGGAAGTTCGCGACCTACCTCTCGTTCTTCCCCCACCTCGTCGCGGGTCCGATCGTGCGCCCCCACGAGCTCATCCCACAGTTCGACGCTCCGCGCGACCCGCGCTATCTCGACACCTCGCGCGCCTTCTTCCTCATCGCGACCGGCCTCTTCATGAAGGTGGTCATCGCGAATCACCTGGCGACGAGCATCGTCGACGACGTCTTCGGCGCCCCGAGCCAGCACTCGTCGCTCGAGGTGCTCGTCGGCGTCTACGCCTACGCGGTTCAGATCTACGCCGACTTCTTTGGCTACACGAACATCGCCATCGGAGTCGCGCTCCTGCTCGGCTTCCGCTTTCCACAGAACTTCGACGCGCCGTACAGCGCGGTCTCCATCCAGGACTTCTGGCGGCGCTGGCACATGACGCTCAGCCGCTGGCTGCGCGACTACGTCTACATCCCGCTCGGCGGCAACCGCGGGGGACGCCTGTTCACGTACCGGAACCTGATGCTGACCATGCTCATCGGCGGCCTCTGGCACGGCGCTGGCTGGACGTTCGTCGCGTGGGGAGCGATCCACGGCAGCGCGCTCGTCGGCGAGCGCTGGTGGCGCGAGCGCCCCGGCTTCGTCGAGCGCCCGACGACGGCCCTTCGGCGCGCATGGCATCGCTTCGCAACGTTCCAGGTCGTGTGCTTCGCATGGATCTTCTTCCGCGCCGACTCGTTCGCCGACGCCTGGGACCTCGTCGCGCGCCTGTTCACCGCCTGGGGAGAGCCTTCGCCGCTCGTAACCGGCGGCGTCCTCGTGGCGATCGTCGTCGGGATCGGATCCCAGTATCTCCCGTCACGCGTGCCCCTCTCGCTCATGGCCCGCTTCTCGCGGCTTCCGGTCCCCGCCCAGGCAGCAGTCCTCTCCGTCGCGCTTCTCGTCACCCACTCGATGGGACCCGAGGGCGTCGCACCCTTCATCTACTTCCAGTTCTGACGTGGCACGCGACGGCAGCGGGAGGAAGCGGAGGCCGCCCAAGCGGTTCGGCGAAGGCGGGAGGCACCTGCGCTCGGCAGGCTCGGCGTTCATCGTCGGGCTCGTCGCGCTGCTGCTCGGCGCCCTCCTCAACGCGCCGGGGATCCACAAGTCCGCGGCGATCCAGTCGGAAGGGTGGAAGCGCGACCTTGCACTTGCATTCGCAGGACCGCTCGAGGACGTGAGCCATGCGCTGCTTCTCGACCGCCCGCGCAAAGCCCTGAAAGCCGCGCTCGGCCGCTCGGACGACGACCAGATCGACACCGCTGTCGCGCTCCCGGACAAGCAGGCGGACGACGGCGAACCGGAGACTCCCGCGGCGCCACCCGAACGGGTCCGCTTCTCACCGGAGCGTCCTCTGCGCCTGTGGATCGCGGGTGACTCGCTCGTCGTCGTGCCGGGCGAGTCGATTCTCCGCGCCGTCGCGGGGAACCGCGCGATCGAGCCCGCGCGCAGGATCGACGCACGGATCGCAAGCGGCCTCGAGCGGCCGGACGTCTTCAACTGGTTCACCCACATCCGCGAGGAGATGCGAGCCCGCAGGCCGGAGGCGGTCGTCCTCATGTTCGGCGCCAACGACGACCACGACTTCATGACCGGCCTTCCGGAGGGCACCGAAGTCGGCACGTTCGGCAGCCCGAGCTGGACCGCCGAGTACGGACGACGCGTCGGCGGGATCATGGACACAATCACGGGCCGCGGCGCCTATCTCGTCTGGATCGGGCTTCCCATCTCGCACGACGAGATGCAGACGGACCGCTTCGACGCGATCAACGCGCTCATTCAGAAGGAGGCTGCGCGGCGCGCGGGTCGTGTCTCGTACCTCGACACGTACTTCTTCTTCGCCGGCGACGACGGCGGCTACGCGGAGTACATCTCCGATGCCTCGGGTCGACTCGTGAAGATGCGCGCGGACGACGGCGTGCATTTCGAGCGTCCGGCCGGCGACCTCATCGCTCGCGAGGTGCTCCGCCGCCTAAACGCCCGCTACGACGTGACCAGCTGGCGAACGTCGGCGCGAGGCTGACCGTCGACGGGCCCCCGCGCTAAGGCGCGGGCTGAACTGTCACGAATGCGCGCAGCCTTCTCGTCTGACGCTGGGCCTTGACGATCGCCTGGAACGTCAGCTTCACGCCGAGCGACTGCGCCGGGAAGCGAAGAACGCCGGAGCGCTTTCCCCTGAACGTGATCCACTCGCCCTCGGCATTCGAGAAACACTGCACCATCGCCCCGCCCTTCCAGCAGCCGACGACGGTCTCGCCCAGGAGGAGCTGGAGCTTCGTGCGTGCGGCGAGCGGCGCGCCCGAAGCGCTCCTGACCGTGATCGTGTAGCGCCACGGCTGACCGACGACCGGGCGCGACGTGCTCGTCGTCAGCTTCGCCACGATCGGCGCGGCGGTCGCGGACGACACGAGCGCAAGCCCGGCGACGGTCGCCACGAGAAGTGCGCGCACGAGCCGATGTTAGGACGCCGGCGCCGCGCTGGGAGACGGTCGCGCGGCTACAGCGGCCTCCTCGAGGCTCCGCCCGGCGCGCGGGAGAAGGACGAGCGCGGCGAGGGCGGGAATCGTCGGTACCCAGAACCCGAACAGCCGGTAGACGGCGACCGCGACGAGAGCCGGAGCGAGCGCCATCCCGACCGCCGTGAGCGCAAACGTCATCGCGGCATCGACGCCGCCGACACCGCCGAACGGGAGGGGCAGCACCATGGCGACGTACCCGGTCGCGTACGCGAGCACGAGCTCGACCACGGGCAGCGGCTCTCCGATGGAGTGCAGAGCGGCCCAGAGACAGGCGACGTCCCCGGCCCAGTAGACGGCAGAAGCAGCGAGTGCCCGAAGCCCCTCGCGCTCGCCGATCACCTCCCGGACCCAAGCCGCGCCGGCGATCGCATACGCGAACGCCCGCCGGAGGATCCACCCTCTCGGCTCGGCGAGGCGCTCGACGCGCGCCGGGGCGGTGACGAACCGCGCCGCGGCGAAGCAGAAAGGAACGACGACGAGCCACGGCACCGTGACCGCGAGGGGAGCTTCGCCGAGAATTCCGAGCGTCGCGAGCAGCGCGGCAGCCCAGGCTCCGATCGCGAACACGAGGTACACGAGCGTGTTCAGCCCGAGGACGCGCACGAACGCGTCCTCGAACGAGAGGCGTGCCCGCCGGAAGCACCAGTACGTCACCGCGAGGCCGCCGATGCCGGCGGCGGCAACGATTCGCGTCGCACCCAGGCTCGCGAGCGTGACGTGGACGCTGAGCCCGAACCTCGTCCTCGGCCCCCCGCGCCAGCGCAGCGCCTCCCGCACGACAACGGCGTACGCGCCGAAGGCGGCGACCTCCGCGGCGAAGCAGACGAAGAACCAGGTCGAGTCCGCGGCCTTCGTCGCATCGCGGACTCGGCCGAAGCCGGCTGCCTTGGCGAGCAGCAGCCCGACCCCGACCGCGACGAGGAGCGTTGCGGCGATCCCGAGTGCAGCGCGCGCTCCGCCGGGGACGCGCGGGGCTTCCTCCGGAGGGCGCCTCATGCGAGCCGTCGTGCAGTCGCACCCAGCGCAGCCCCTGCCACCGCATCCAAGAGGTAGTGGTTGCCGGTGCCGGTGACGACGAGTGAGACGAGCGGGGGATACGCATACGCGGCGGCCTTGAGCGTGCGCGACCCGGCTCGCTCCGCGATCGCGGCTCCCGTGACGACGGCGAACGCGACGTGCAAGCTCGGCATCGCGGCGACGGGGTTGTAGAAGCGGACGAGGAGGCGGTGCTCGAGATCGAAGCCGCTGATCTCCGACAGCGTGTCCACGAATCCGTCGAGGACACGCGGGGGGCAGGTGGGCATGACGAGGAAGGCCGGCTGCGCCCCGACGTGCGCGAGCAGGCACGCCCGGCGAAGGGGGTGAAAGCCGGGATCGCGCCGGCGGTACAGGAGAGTCAGCCAGCCCACGGTCAGGCCGACGTTGAAGACCGCGTAGCCGATGTTGAGGCCGTGCACCATTCGCGGAAAGCGGAGCAGCGCCTGCTGCGCACGGGGCTCGAGGGCCAGGCCCAGCCGCTCCTCGAGCGCCACGATGCGCTCACCGTTCCGGCGCGCACGCTCGCGACCATGCCTGCCCAGGACGACCCTCGCCACGAGCAGGTAGAGCGCATAGACGAGGAGCCCCAGGGTCGCCTCGCGCTTCAAGGTGAAGCGGTTCACTCGGCCCGCCACGTCATCGGGTAGACGGCGGCCCAGTGCTCAGCGTGTTCCCGAAGCGTCACCGTCCAGCGGTCTGCCAGCTCCTGCAGGAGAGCCTTCTCGGCTGAGGTGCCTCCGTCGCGGCCAGGTGGATGAAGCGGCGGCTCGATCTCCACCCGCCAGCGGCGTGGGCCGAGCGGCAGCACGGTGAACGGGACGATCGGACTGCCGCAGAGCCGCGCGAGAGTCGCCGCGCCGGCCGGGAGCTCGGCCACCGCGTCGAGGAGGCGGACGGGATAGGTGCGCATCGAGTCCTTCGCGTACTCGCCGAGCACGAGCACGGCCTCGCCGTTGCGGAGCAGATTCGCGGCCCTCGAGATCGGCTCCGTGTCGTAGAGGAGGCCGAGTCCCGCGCCTGCTCGCAAGCCGGCAACGGCCCAGGCGATCCAGTCGTCAGTCACCACGGCGGTGGTTCGAACCGGGACGACCCTCGCGGGAATCGCCGTCGCCACCTCCCACCCGCCGAGGTGCGGGCTCACGAGCAGCAGCCCTCGCCCTCGCCCGAGCGCCAGCTCGATGTGCTCGACCCCGACGACCTCGGTGGTCGCGAGCAGCTCGTCGGGCTTCCCGAGCGCCCACAGCAGGTCCACCGACCTGCGGGCCTCGTTCAGCATCTCGCGGCGGACGAGCCCCTTCACCTCCGGATCGTCCGGAGAACGCCCGAGCGTATGGCAGAGGTTCGCCGCGAGCCGTCGGCGCTTTGCCGGACGCACAGCCCACTCGATCGTCCCGCCCACCGCCGCCAGACGGTGCGCGACGGGTGCGGGAAGCCCGGCGCCCACTGCGCTCGCAACCCTGATCGCTCCGCGTAGGACGCGGGCAGCGGCTGGGCCTCGGCCGAAGGGAGCATCCGGGCGTGGCTTGCCGTCAGGCGCGCTGCGGAGCGCGCCGATTCGCTCCCTGACTCCGCCTCTCCTCATTTCCTGGGCTCGAGGGAGGTGAGCGCAAGCGTCACCCGCTCCTCGTAGTGGACGTCGCCGACCGCCGCGTCGTTCGTCGTCTCGGAGACCATCCTGATCCGAACCGGAACTCCCGTGGCTCGGGCGAGCCAGAAGTCGTACGTCGACTTGCCCCGGATCGCGCCCGTGAACGTGCTCACCTTGCGTAGACGCACGGTCTCGACGGGGATCCCGGCCACGCGCATCGCAGGGCGCCCGACGACGCGTCCTCGTCCGTGCTCGTTCGCCGCCCCCGTCGAGCACAGGACCAGGAAGGAGGTGCCAGGGCGGTCGCCCATGGGGCGAAAGAGTGCGCGAGGACACGAGTAGTCCGTGTGCTCGGTGCGACCGAAGAACGTGTGGCGCTCCTCCTGGCTCTCGACCATCCAGCCGTTCGACCCGACGCAGTAGGTCCACACGGTCGAGCGCCCCTTCAGCACGTCCCAGCGCATGCTCACACCGCACGGCGCCTTCGCCACGGTGATGGTCGAGCGGCTCGGGTAGCGGTGCGTGATGCCGGTGAGCGCGTCCGTCTTCTCGACGCCGTCGGTCGCGTACACGTAGACGCCTTCGGGAACGGACGACGGTACCGCCGGGCGCTGTGCCGTGCCCTCGCGGAAGTTCGTCACCGCTTCGCCCACGGTGGTCGGCTCGGCAACGTCACGTAGGAAGACGGACCAGGTCGCGACGAGCGCGAGCACACCGCCCGCTAGAGATCCGAGCACGATCGTGGCCACTGTCCTGCGGGAACGCCAGCGGGCGCCGTCCATGGCGGATGAGCGTACCGCGGCCGGTTCGACCACTTCGCCACGGCCCGCGACCCCCTTTCGGGGACGTTTCCGTTTCGACGGCTGGGAAAGGAAGTATCCGGAGGTGTAATGACACGTCGCCTCGATATCGCGTTGCCCGCCATCCCGGAGAGCATTCGCCAGGCGCGGGAGGAAGTCGCGCACATCGCACTCTCGCGCACCAAGGGCCCGATCATCGACGATGTCCGCTTGTGTACGAGTGAAGCGGTCACGAACATCGTGCGGCACGCGTACACCTTGCGAAAGGGGCGCATCCACCTTTCGGTCGATCTCGATGCCGACGACCTGACCGTTTCCGTGCGCGACCATGGCGACGGGCTGAGCGAGTTCCGCCGAGAAGGAGAGCTCGGCTATGGCCTGCGCATCATGGACGCCCTGACGCGTCGGTTCACGATCTCGAGTGCTCCGGATCGGGGAACCGAGGTGGTCATGGTCTTCCGCCTCGACCCGTCAGGGCCTCGGTCGGCGAGGCTCGGCGCCTCCGGCCGAGCGGCCTGACAGAAAAGGCTTGCATCTCCCCTCCGAGCGGGCGCCGGCGTACCATTTTGGAGCCTGGCACCGTGAGAACGGTGTCAGGCGAATCTACGCCATGTCTCCGTTTGCTCCGGTCGCCTGATCGAATCGCCCCTCCCATTGGTCACCGACCTGGTCTAGCCTGATTGTCGGAGCGGCATGGGCCCGGTGGCCCAGCTGGTCTTCAAAACCAGTGCGGTCGTGCAGCCCACGGCTCGGTCGGTTCGACTCCGGCGCCGCTCCGTAGGAGCGAAAAGTGATCGGTTAGCAGCGTGTTAGAACGGGTGTTCCGGGACGTGACCGGGCACCCGTCCTTCGGCCAAGGGGTGCTCAAATCCGGCTGAAACTGGCGCTCACTGGCGCGCAACTGGCGCGCAGGGGTCACTCCTTCCCCCGGTCCTGACCGAGGGTTTCCTCGATTAACCACTCGATCCTCTTGAGCATCTCCGTGAAGTCAGCGCCCGCGTTCTGGCTCAGAAACTCTGTGGCGAGCGCAGCTATCAGGGTTAGTGCGAACACGAGGTTCGCTAGTTCATTCAAGCCGTTCTCGGATGAGACGATGTCATTCAGGATGCGCTCGAGTTCGGGGAGGTCCACCTCTCCTTTCGCCGCCGCCAAGAGGTCCATGGCGCGTCGAAGAGCCTCATCCCATTCAGGGGACGTCTGATCGATGACGACACGCGGCGACATTGCTCTCCCATTGTCGCCCGCGATGGGGGGCCGGGCGGCTGCCAACGCCGTCGCGCGCCAGCTCCCACCGATCGGCACCCGGCCCTCGAAGAGCATGACGCGCTCGAGCGCGCTCGCCTAGACGCCGAAACAGTCATGTCCGGCCGAGACGCGCTTTCACGCCCGTTTCGCTGGCGTACGAGAGCCGCGCGTCATACACTCGCCGCATGAAATGGCTGCGCGACCTGGCCGACCGCGTTCGTCGTCGCCCACAGGAGCCCGAGCAGACTCCTGAGCAAGAGTACGAAGAGGAGCGAAAGCCGGAGTTCTCGGACGAGCACGACAGACAGGTTGAAGCAGAGAAGGAGCGCTATCAGGACGTCTGAGGCCCGGTGTCCTCGTTGTGGCGCGAGTCCACCAAGACAAGCGCCCAGAGCCAATGACCAAGCTAGCCGTCCTCCTCGCTTCCGCTGCCGTTGCGCTCATCGTGGCGGCAACCGTCACCCGCGCCACGCTTGCTTCCCGCGAGCGCATCGGAAGCAACGCCTGTCTCAAGGTCTCCAGCGGCCTTCTCAACTCGCTCAAGTCCGGTCTGAAACCGAAGGCGCGCGGCAAGCTCGGTACGCCTCGGGCGGTCAAGTCGCGCGCTCAGATCACGAACGGGCCACGGGGGTTCGCGGCAGGCGCCTACTTCGTCTCGGCGCGGGTGCGTGGGTTTGGGATCGCGACCTGGGCGGCCGACGCACGGGCCTTTAAGACTGGCGGCGGATTCATCACCGGCGTTGGGGCAGTCGCACGCCGCATCTCGTACCTCGGAGTCGACATTCCGTTGAGCACCCTACGGGCATGGGGTCTCAGCGAGAGCACGCACGGCTACACCGCGTCTCGTCGCTGCGTCCAGTAAGTCAGGGGCCGGGCGGCTAGCTGAACGCCGTCACGCTCCGGCTCCCACCGTTCGGCACCCGGCCCTCGGAGAGCATGACGCGCGGAGCTCAGCGCGTCCGCGGTGACTAGAGGGTTGGATCACCGCGGACCTGCCATAGTCCCGTTATGGACGACACGAGGATTTACAGCGTCTCGCTCGTCTCGAAGGACTCGTCCCACGCGGTCGACCCCTTCTACAAGTACTGCGGCGAGCACCTCCCCGAGGAGGGCGAGATCATCCACGTCGTCCGCTTCCTCCGCGGCCGCGCGATTCGTGCTCGCGTGACCAGCGTTGACGCCAACTTCAACCCGCAGATCGCAGCCACACAGGTCGACTAGCGCGCAGCCGGCTCGACCTGATACGCCTGCAAAGGGACGGTTTCGCTCACCGAAGTTCGGGGCAAAGAACCGCGGGTTCGGAGGCGGTCCTGCCTCACTCCGAGCCCTTTTGCTCGTCAATCACCTCTTCCCGGCGCATGGCCTCATACACGGCGTCCCAATGACGTGAAATCTCCTGGAGGGCGCTGGACATGGTCAGTGCAGCCTGCTCCAGGCGCGCGTTCACCCGCTCCGCCTCGATTAGGCGCCGGTCGAGATCGCGAACCCTCTCGCCAAGGCCGCTCAGCTCGTGGGCGATCACGTCCAAGTCGGCCAAGCCTAAGATCATCCGCCGCGTGCAAGGCGCCGTCAACACAACGTGACCCCGTAGAAGCCACGTGTCGTCACGTGTGGCTCAACCAGGAGGTGAAGGCGAGCTCCTCGGATCGATGGAGTCAGTTCCTCGCTGAGCATCCCGAGCTCGAGGACCTCTCGTGAGCTCGACGGCCGTCAGACGCGATCGTCACGAGCCAACGATCGCACGCTGCGCAGCGCTCGGCTGTCTCAAGCCGCCGGCGATCGAGATGCGGTTTCCGGCCGACGTCACCGAGCAGCCGGTCCCGTACTGCATCACGCACGCCGTTGTCGTGGCGAAGGCGTACGGGGCTGAGGAGGCGGCTGCGGTATGAAACGCCGTCCCCGACTTGACGGGCTTTCTCGGTTGGCACAGAGTCAGGAGTGTCATGATTTGAATGCCCGCAGGAGCGGGTGGATCTAGGGGAGAGGAGAAGGTTTTGCGCGTATTACGTTCGAGGAAGAAGTGGATTGCCGCGACACTCGGAGTTGCGGTGATCGGAACGCTCGCGACTGTGGCTTTCGCATTGCCCGGCTCCGGAATCACGTCGACGAATCTCGTCACGGCGAACTTCGACAACTCGGTCCACTTGAACAGCGACCGGGTCAAGTTCCAGACGAAGGATGCGACCGACGTCCGCGTCCAGAGGCTCGTCTTTGCTGCGGGCGCCTACTCCGGCTGGCATCACCACCCGGGCATGATCATCGTGGCTGTGGAGTCGGGTGCCGTGACCCTCTGGGATTCACACTGCAACTCGACGACATACGGGCCGGATCTTCCGAACGGTGCCGTGTTCGTCGAGGGCGGCGACCACGCGGTGGAGGCTACGAGCACCAATGGGGCGACGGCCTATGTGACGTACGTTGCGCCGAGTGCCGACCCGCCCGTCTTCCGGATCGAGGACGACCGTACGACGCGGTGCGCATGATCGCGCGCGCTGCGAAGTCCAACACGTAGAAAGACGGATGTTTGACAAGACTCGCCCCGGTGCCCGGCTTTTTAGCCCGGCACCGGGGCGGCGGCTTCAAGCTTCGCGAAAATTGGACCGCGCCGGGTTGTAGGGTAGGCCGAACTCGCCGACGACACTCATCCGATTGGGTCTCGGTGCAGCGATGACTGGTGGCGTCCTCTTTGTCGCTGCGAACCTCTTTCTCATCGGCGCCGACTACGACGACTTTGCCTCCACCGTTACGACGCGCACCTTTACGACGCATACGGTTCTCTTCTGGCTCGCGGCAACGTTGTTCCTCCCCGGCCTCATAGCTCTGTATGTGCTCCAGTCAACCCGTCCCACTTCAGCTCGTAGGACAGCAGCCGGAACCCGTCGGGAGAGGCCCGGGGCGAGAGAGCATCGGGTCGGGAAGCCGCAGAACGCGGAGAAACCTACCGGCAGGAAGCGCGAGGCGATCTTTCTACCGGATCTTCTACCGACCTCGGCGGACCCAGCCGTAACTAGCCGTACCGAAGGGAGCCGAAACCCCGCACCGGCA
>JBKPDR010000092.1:0-13020 GCA_046727975.1 Actinomycetota bacterium
CGGCCCCGCTCGCTCGTCCTGACGCTGCCGCCGCTGGCCGCGATCTTCCTGCGGCCGCAGCTCGGTCCCTGATCACCGGCGCCGCGCGTACGTGACGAACGAGAACGACATGCCGTTCTGGGACACGTGCGATTCGCGCGACGTCTCCTCGAACTCGCTGCGGTCGAAGGGCGGGAACGCAGTGTCCCCCTCGACTTCGGCGTCGATCTCCGTGAGCAAGAGCTCGTCGGCGAGTGGCAGCGCACTCGCGTAGACCTCTCCTCCTCCGATCACGAATACCTTCGGCGCCTCACCGAGCAGGCGGAGCGCATCGTCGATCGAGCCGGCCCGCTCGGCGCCGGCGGCGCTCCAGTCCGGGTCGCGCGTGAGGACGACGTTCCGCCGGCCCGGAAGTGGGCGGAAGCGGTCGGGGAGGGAGTCCCAAGTCCGTCTCCCCATGACGACGGGGTGACCCACGGTGAGGGCGCGGAAGCGCCGCATGTCCTCCGGGATCTGCCACGGAACGCCGCCTCCGCGGCCGATCACGCCGCCCCTTGCGACGGCGGCCACGAGCGAGAGCTTCACAGACCAAGCTTGCTTGGTCTGTGGTGGAGGGGTGTGGGGAACCGGGAGGTTCCCCAGGTGTTCACGGAGAAGGGGGTACGCCGCCTCCTCGCAAGACCGGAATTCGCTCGCGCGAAACCCGGCCGCGAACGAGCTTGGGCAAACATGGTTTCCCCCGCGAGCGCGAGCAGAAGGCGAGCGGTCACACTGCGATCGGTGCCCGGATCGCCGGGTGATGCCGGTAGCCGATCACCTCGAAGTCCTCGAAGACGTACTCGAAGACCGAAGCGGGCCGGCGGCGCAGGCGGAGTGACGGATACGGGTACGGCGCCCGCTCGAGCTGCGTCTGAACCTGCTCTCGGTGGTTGTCGTAGATGTGGCAGTCGCCGCCCGTCCAAATGAGCTCGCCCACGTCGAAGTCGCATTGCTGCGCGAGCATGTGCGTGAGGAGTGCGTAGCTGGCGATGTTGAACGGTACGCCGAGGAACACATCGGCGCTTCGCTGGTAGACCTGGCAGCTCAGCCTGCCCTGCGGCTCGTGTTCGCCCTGCGCGACGTAGAGTTGGAAGAGAGCGTGGCACGGCTGCAACGCCATCTCAGGAAGGTCGGCGACGTTCCACGCGCTCACGACGATGCGGCGGGAGTCGGGCTCCTCCCGGAGCAGGCGGACGACCTTCGCGATCTGGTCGATGTGCCCCCCTTCCGGGGTCGGCCAGCTACGCCACTGCACCCCGTACACGGGACCGAGGTCGCCGCTCTCGTCGGCCCACTCGTCCCAGATCGTCACGCCGTGCTCCTGCAGCCAGCGCACGTTGCTCTCGCCGCGCAGGAACCAGAGCAGCTCCTTGGCGATCGACGGAAAGTGGACCTTCTTCGTGGTGACCAGCGGGAAGCCCTCGCTCAGGTCGAAGCGCATCTGGTATCCGAACACGCTCACCGTTCCCGTGCCCGTGCGGTCGTGCTTGGGCACGCCCGTGGTGAAGACGTGGCGCATGAAGTCCTCGTACTGGGAGCGGACAATCGAGTTGGGGACCTGTGCGGACACCGCGTCTCGACGATAGCGGGTGGCCCGGAGCGCGTCAGCGCCCGTTGCGCACCGCTTGCGACAAGGCCTGAGACGGGTCACGCTTCGGCGGCATGGCGGACTTTCCGAGCGGCGCGGTCACCTTCCTCTTCACCGATATGGAGGGGTCGACGCGACTCGTCAAGCGGCTTCGTGAGCGTTACGGCGAGGTGCTCCACGAGCATCAACGCCTGCTGCGCGCGTCGTTCGAAGCGCACGACGGATACGAGGTGGACACACAAGGCGACTCGTTCTTTGTTGCGTTCTCCAGCGCACGCGACGCGCTCCTCGCGGCGGTCGAAAGCCAGCTCGCACTCTCGTCTCATTCCTGGCCGGAAGGCGTGCAGATCAAGGTGCGGATGGGGCTGCACACCGGCCAGGCGATCGCATCCGGCGGACGGTACACGGGGCTCGCGGTTCATCGCGCCGCCCGGATCGGCGCCGCCGCGCACGGCGGGCAGATCCTCGTCTCGCAGGCGACGCAGACGCTGCTCGAGGACGAGGAGGAGGACCTGCACGTCTTCCTGCGCGACCTCGGCGAGCAGCGACTGAAGGATCTCGACCGGCCGGTGCGGCTCTACCAGGCCGCGGCCGACGGCCTCCCCACATCCTTCCCGCCGCTCCGCCCCGCAGCGGAGCTCGCGCAGGCCGCCGAGGTTGCACTTCAGCCCATGCCGCTCTGGCGGCGCCCTGCGGTTCTCGGCGCGGCTGTGCTCGGCCTGGTCGCTGTGCTTGCTGCGGCTTTCTTCGCCACGCGGGATTCAGGCGGTGGGCTCGCACGAGTCCAGCCGAACCACGTCGGGGTCATCGACGCCGAGACGAACGAGATCGTCGCAGAGATTCCGGTCGGGATCCGCCCCGGCCCGGTTGCCGTGGGTGCGGGCTCGGTATGGGTCGGCAACCTGGAAGACCGCAACCTGACGAGGATCGACCCGGCTGAACGCTCTGCCGTGGGGACGATCTCGCTCGACAACCGAACGCCGACTGGGATCGCCGTTGGGCTCGGCGCGGTGTGGGTGGCGCACGGCCTTCGCGGGCAGGTCTCACGAATCGATCCCCAGTTCGGCCAGGTGACGCGGTCGATCCCCGTGGCTGGGACTGCGTTCGGCTCCCCCAACGGCAGCGTCGCAATCGGTGCCGGCTCGGTGTGGGCCGTCTTCGGCGACTCGACCCTGGCGCGAATCGACGCCGCGGGAAAGGTTCTCGAACGGGGTCTGGCCGGCTCCCAGCCGGCCGGAATCGTCGTCGCGGCCGGTTCGGTCTGGGTGACGAATTCCGGTGACGCGACGGTTCACCGCTTCAGTCCGGAGACGTTCCGTCAAGACCCGCTCCAGACGTTCAACGTCAGCAGGCGGCCGACTGGGATCACGTACGCGGACGGCGCGATCTGGGTCGCGAACTCCGGTGACGACGTGGTCACGCGAATCGACCCGGGCTCGGCCGCCACTCTTCAGGTTTCCGTCGGGGAGGGCCCTTCGGCGGTCGCGTACGATTCGGACGCGGTCTGGGTGGCGAACAGCACCGCCGGCACCGTCTCGCGCATCGACCCGAATACGAACGAGGTCGTGGCGACGATCGAGATCGACAACGCACCATCCGGCATCGCTGCGGCGGACGGCTTCCTGTGGGTCACCGTGCAGGCGCCTTAACACGACGCGCTATCTCTTGAGGCAGACAGCTGTCAGATCCAGCACCGGCCTGAGCACGACGCAGCCGACGCGCTTCGAGACGAGCGTCGGCTCGTTGAGAAAGTCGACGGCCGCCGTCGGCGCGAGGTCTCGTGCGAGCCGGACATCGAGTGCTGCGTATGCGTCGTTGCGGTCGCTGCCTTGGGGTAGGCGCGCCGCTCGGCGCATCTGCCGGTCGTACGGGGTCGAGACGAAGCGCGTGAAGTTCGTGGCGCCGACGAACCGCCGGTCGAAGAGCAGGTTTATGTACGCGAACGGATCGATGTAGCTGGGGCTCCAGAGACCCAACGCGATGTCCCACGGCTCGCCCGGCGTCGCGAGCTTCCTGAAGTACGCCGCGGATGCGCTGTGGAGCGGGATGCCCCGCACGTCGACTTCGAGCCCTATCTCCGCGAGCTGCTGCCGGACCAGCTGTCCGATCGCCATGGGGGGTGGGGAGCTGTTGACGTAGAGGACGGCCTTCCGGCCACGCAGGTTGCCGTTCGCGAGCATCGTCGCGCGCTGCAGGTCCGGACGCTCGAGCGGGTAGACGTCCGCGTCCTTGAATCCCGGCAGGATGGACGGCAGGTACTGATCGCTCGGGCGACTCACGAGCGACCCGCCGGTGCCCACGAGTGCCCGCCGGTTGAGGGCGAAGTTGACCGCCCTGCGCAGGCCGGGGTCGCTGCGGAACAGCGGCCGCGACGAGTTGAAGGCGAGCATCCGCAGTGTGAGCCCAGGTTTGAGGAACAACTGCGAGCGATTGATCCCGTACTTCTGGTCGAGGGCGAGAGCCGGATCGAAGTAGATGGCGGCGAGCGTGTGACCCCAGTCGGCCTCGCCTCGATCGACACGCTTGAGCACCTCCTGGGGCGAGGCAGCGCGGAGATCGACGTCGAAGCCGTCGACATGGTGGGGCCGACGGCCTCCGTAGAACGGGTTTTCCCGGAGCACGACGCGCTCGCCTCGTCGGTAGTCGACCACGTAGTAGGGGCCGGCAGCCGGGAAGGCGCCGACTCCTTCGGCATCGATCGGCAGCGACGGCGGCACGGCACAGAAGAAGGTCGAGGCCGTCCGGTGCGGGAAGTCGGGTGCAGGACGTGTGAGCCTGACGACGAGCCTGTTCCCACGTGCCACGACGCCGCTGGCGGCGGCGGTCTTGCCCTGCAGCACGCGCCCAGCGCCGACGATGTCGCGCGCGTACTGAACGCCCGGCGAGTTCATCTCGGGCGCGAGCGTGCGGTTGATCGCGCGTGCGAACGCAGTGGCTCGGACAGGGGTACCGTCGCTGAACCGAAAGCCGCTACGCAGCTTGAACGTGTAGGTCCTCCCGTCGTCGGAGACTTCAGGGAAGCCCGCGGCCACCTCGGGCTGAAGGCGAAATCCCCCTGGCGCCGGCTTGTCCGGATACGCCATGAGGCGCGCGCAGGTCGTGTCCAGCAGAGCCCAGCCGGGCGGGCTGGATGCGAGGGCCGGGTCCAGGTAGTCGATCCCGGAGACCGCGTTGAGGCTCACGCGGAAGATCCCGCCCTGCTCGGCGCGGGCGCTCGATCCGAGCGCGGCCCGCTGCGCGTCCATCACGAGGAATCCGCTGCCGAGCGCAACGACAGTTAACAAGACGTGAAGCCTTGGGCCGCCCATCAGCCTCCTCGCCAGCCTACGACTCTGTGAATCTGATAACTAGACCGGCCACGGGCGGCAGAGCTTCCATGCCACGGCTAGGTCGTGAGAAGCGGCGTCTCGGTCCCTTCCTCGACGACGACCCACTTGTCGAAGTCGCGCAGCTTGTACGGCGCATTCATCGGCACGACCGTGTGGCCGTCGGGCTCGACGAGGAAGCTCCCGCAGAGGGTGGCGAGGCGGCTCCCCTTCGTCAACCAGAGCTCATAGGGGCGGCCGCTCGGGGATGGCGCGAGCCCGTCGACCGAGAGCTCCATCGGCCAGTTCCCAGCCTCGTCGATGTCGAAGATTTCGAGCGAGGCACGAGCCTCCGAGGCTGTGCCCGTGCCGGCCATTTCGACCACCTCGAAGGTCCCAGGCCCATCACGATCTCCGGCGAAGTAGCCGACGCCGAAAGCTGCTATCGCGAGAGCCGCGGCCACGGCCACGAGCGCGAGACGTCTCCGTCTCGGGACACCGAGCTCCCGCTCGCCTGGGCTCGGGGCGGGCGAGCGCACCAGGTCCGGAGGTGGCCCTGCCTCGATCAGCAGGTCGTGCACGCGGAGCAGCCGCTCGCGCTCCGAGGCCGGGAGGTCGGTGCCGACGAGGTCGTCGAAGTTCGGCTTCGGGGTCACCGCAACTCGCCTTCGAGGGCGTCGGCGAGGCGGGAGAGCGCGCTCCTCGTCCGGGTCTTCACCGTTCCCAGGGGGATCCCGAGCGCCTCGGCGATCTCGCTCTGCGAGAGCCCGCGCCAGTAGGCGAGCTCGATCACAGGCCGCTCGTGCGGTGGCAGTACTTCGAGCGCTCGATGCACCTGCCACGCGGTCCAGGCGGCCTCCGCGCGATCGGCGGGGTCGGGACCCCCGCCGGGACCGTCCTCGAGCTCGGCGGCGGGCTCGGGCGCCCGGCGGAGCCCGTCGGTGATTGCGTTCCGCGCGACCGCGTAGAGCCAGGGCGCTCCGCTTCCCCGCTGGCGGTCGTAGGTGCGCGCCGAGCGCCAGATGGCGACGAAGGCGTCCTGGGTCGCGTCCTCGGCACGGCCGCGATCGCCGAGCCGCCGCAGCGCCAGCCCGAGCACGGCTCGCGAATACCGGCCGTACAACTCCTCGAACGCAGGCCGGTCGCCGCCCGCGACGCGCTCGATCAGCTGGCCGTCCGTCAGGCGCGGCTCGTGCACGAGCACCATTGTTGCCCTTCGGGCGTGGAGTGAAACCGTGCGGCGGGCGAGCGACGTAGGCATCGCTCCCTGCTACGAGCCTCGCGGGACGCCGGTTTGGCCCGGCGCCCGAAGCCTACGACGATCGGGCGGTCCCGAAATGCGCAGCGACCGCGTCCCAGTTGACCACGCTCCACCACGCCGCGAGGTAGTCGGGGCGCCTGTTCTGGTAGCGGAGGTAGTACGCGTGCTCCCAGACGTCGACTCCGAGGACCGGGATGTGACCCTCGAGAAGCGGCGAGTCCTGGTTCGCGGTGGAGTACGCCTCCAGGCCCGACCCGTTCCAGACGAGCCAGCTCCAGCCGCTGCCGAACCGGGTGACGCCGTTCTGGGTGATCGTCTGCTTGAAAGCGTCGAAGCCCCCGAACGTCGAATCGATCGCCTCCGCCAGCGCGCCGTTCGGATCCCCCCCGCCGTTCGGCCCCATGATCTCCCAGAAGAGCGAGTGATTCGCATGACCGCCCGCGTTGTTCCTGACAGCGGCGCGGATGTCCTCGGGTATCTCGCCGGCCTTCAGCGCCGCGAGGACTTCCTCGACCGGCGACTCGGCCCATTCGGTGCCCTCGAGGGCTTTGTTCGCGTTGTCCACGTAGGCCTGGTGGTGCTTGTCGTGGTGGATCTCCATCGTCTGCGCGTCGATGTGCGGCTCGAGCGCGTCGAACGGGTAGGGCAGTGGTGGGACGCTGAAGGCCATCTCCCAGCTCCTCTCTTCTGATCCGGTCTCGGCTCCGGAGAAGGATATGCTCCGCGGCGTTCCCGACCGCGCTTGAGGAGTAGTCCAGATGGCGAACTTCGTCGAGATCAGGCCCCGCGAGCTCAAGCCCGCGCTCCGCGAGTTGGACGGCATCTCACGCACGACCATCGACGCGCACTACCGTCTCTACCAGGCTTACGTCGGGAAGCGGAACGAGATTCTCGGCCGGCTCGAGGAAGTGGATCTCGACGCCGCGAACCAGGTGTACTCCGAGCTGCGGGCGCTCAAGGTCGATCTCACGTTCGCGGTGGGCGGCATCAAGAACCACGAGCTCTACTTCGAGCACCTCGGTGGAGAGGGAGGCGACCCGGATGGACGGATCGGCGCCCTCATCGAGCGGGACTTCGGGTCTGCCGAGAAGTGGCGCGAAGACCTCAAGGCCTCCGGGATGGCCGGCCGCGGCTGGGCATGGACGGCGTTCGACTGGGACGAGGGCCGCCTGTTCACGTACGTCGGTGACGCTCAGAACACGTTTCCCGTCTGGAACGCGACGCCGCTCGTCGCACTCGACGTCTACGAGCATGCGTACTACCTCGACTACCAGACAGACCGCGCCGCCTACATCGACGCCTTCCTCCGCAATCTGGACTGGAGCGTCGTCAACGGGTGGGTGCGGGAGTATCGAGTCCCCGTCGACTAACCATGACCGAGCTCCTGGCGTCCTGGCCGGCTCCGGCTCCCGCCGGGCGGAGCCCGGCTCCGCCGACGCCTGACGCCGCTCGCTGCAGGATGCGTGGCCCTCGTCGCTTGCCCGTAGGAGATGTACTGTCCTGCGCGCCTCGGGCTCGCCTCCTTTGCGAGCGACGTCCCAGAACGCCAGGACTCGATTGAGGGCGCTGAGGTGGAGGTACTGGCAATTCTGGGCGGGTACCTCCTCGGTTCGATGCCGTTCGGGTACTGGCTCGTCCACCTCGTCCACGGCGAGGACATCCGCACGCGCGGAAGCGGGAACGTGGGCGCCACGAATGTCTTCCGGCTCTACGGGCGCAGGCTCGGGATCGCCGTTGCCCTGCTCGACGTCGCCAAGGGCCTGGCCGCTGCGCTTCTCGGCCTCTGGGCGGGTGGAGCGCTCGTCGGCGTACTCGCGGGGGCGGCGGCCATGCTCGGCCACGCCCGCCCCGTGTTCCTCCGCTTCCGAAAGGGCGGCAAGATGGTCGCGACCGCAGGTGGGGCGGCGCTCGCGCTCGCCCCGTTCGCTGCGCTTTCGTGCGTGGGCGTCTGGCTACTGACGTTTTTCCTCACGCGCTACGCTTCGCTGGCCTCGATCGTGACCGCCCTCGCGCTTCCCGTCTTCGCGTGGCTCTACGGCGCGTCGTGGCCGGTACTCGTGTTCGCGTGCGCCGGTGCGACCGCGATCGTCCTCCTCCACCGCCACAACGTCAGCCGCCTGCTCGCCGGGACCGAGCACCGCTTCGACCTCCGGCGTCCTCGGCGCGCCTGACGCGAGACGAGACGTCTTGTCTAGATGATAGGGTGACTCGCCGTGGCCGAGCTCGAGCTCGACATGCGTGGATTGTCGGAGCGCGGACGGCGGCGGAGCGAGCGCTCGCACGCGGCGATCATCTCCGCGACACAGGAGCTCCTCGTCGAGCGCGGGTACCGCGAGCTGACGATCGAAGGCGTGGCGGCCCGCGCCGGTGTCGGCAAGCAGACGATCTACCGCTGGTGGCCTTCGAGAGCCGCACTCGTGCTCGAGGCCTATCTCGCGGGCTCCGAGGCGATCGCTCCTCCAGCAGCGTCAACATCGACCCGTGAAGACGTGCGTGCGCTGCTCGGCTGGCTCGCCGCCGTGCTCGCGCAGCCGATCGGCGGACGCGTCGTCGCCGGGCTGGTTGGCGACCTACAGCACGATCCCGACCTCGCGGAGGGGTTTCGCCGGGACGTCGTGCCGGCGCGTCGCCGCGCGATGCTCGCTGCCTTGGAGCGCGGACGGGAGCGAGGCGACATTCGCGCTGACGCCGACCTCGACCTCGCGGTGGACGCGCTCCACGGTGCAGTCTTCTATCGCCTGCTTCTGAGCGGGGAGCCTCTGGACGAGGACTTCGCGGATGGGCTCGTCGACCAGGTGCTCGACGGCCTCCGCACCCAGGCGAATCCGAGCGGTCGGTAAGTCGCAGCGCGTTCAGCTCGAGAGCCAGTCGGCGAGCGTGGTCTGGTGTGCGCTGGGCGCGCCGCCGTCGAGCTCGGCGCGGAGCTCGCCCACCGTGCCGTGGCGCTCGGCCACCACGTCGTGGACGTGGATCGTCTCGAAGTTGATCTGGTGGGAGAGCACGAAGTCACGGTCCTCGAGATCGGGGAGCGTTGCGAGCGTGTCCCGGAGCGCGTGGCGCACCGAGTCCTCCACGAAACGAGGCTGCAGGTGCGCGTGTTCGACGACGAAGAGCTCGTCCGGTCGTTTGAGCAGGTCGTGGATCGGCGCGCTCATCGAGCGCTCCGCGATCTCGACCAGCACCTCCGCGTCGACGTCGTTCTCCGTTCCGACGAAGAGTGACGCGCGCCCTCGCTGGTTGTGGGTTGCGATCGGGACGAGCTCGAGGATCCGCTCGACGTCGCCCGTGTCGAAGCCGGCCTCGAGGAGCCGCTCCGACGCGTGGTTGCGGACGAGGCCCTGCGCACACGGGCAGGCGTTGATCCCGTTCGCTTCGACTCCGACGACGCGGCGTGTCCCGCGCTCGGACGCGGCGGCGATCCCGCAAAGCGTGACCATCTCCTGGGTCGCGATGCCGGTCACGGGCGTTCGCCTGTGAACGGGCCACTGCGCACGGATCGAGACCTCGGCCCCGAGCGCGCGCTGGCGACGGACGACACGGCTGGCGATGTGCTCCGCGAGGACCTCGACCTGGAGCGCCTCGCGGCCGACGACGATGTCGATCGCCTCCTCGAAGAGCTCCGGGAAGCGCGACATGTGCACGCCCTTCTGGTCGGCAGCGAGGTCGACCGTGCAATCGATCGTCGCGGCCATGACCGTCTCGGCGTCGCCGCGGCGAATCCGCACCGCCTTCTGTACGCCCCTGACTCCCGCATGTGAGAGCGCGAGCGCGATCTCGGGTTCCGACGCCTGGAGGTCCTCCTCCAGCTTGACCACGTCGCTCATCGCGATCTCACCGTACCAGCGTGCGTCAGCGCAAGAGCCGCGACAACCGGCGGTCCTTGAGCACCTTGCCCCCGGTCTGGCATGTGGGGCAGTAGTAGACCGTGTGCTCCTCGTAGTCGACGCGCGCGAGCGGCGTCCCGCAGACGGGGCACGGCTCCCCGAGCTTGTCGTGCACGCGGTAGACGTCCCGGTCGCCCTTGCCGCGTTCGCGGAGCTCGAGAGCCCGCGAGAGGTCTTCTCGCATCGCGTCGGCGAGCCGCCGGATCTCGTCGTCGTCGAGGTCGGCCGAGACCTTGAACGGCGAGAGCCGGGCGCGGTGGAGGATCTCGTTCGCGTGTGCCCGGCCGATCCCGACCAGCACGCGCTGATCGCGCAGCAGCGGATGAAGCTGCCGCCGTTCGCGTCTCAGGATCTCGGTCAGGTATGCGGTGTCGAGGTCGAGCGCGTCCGGGCCGAGATGGGCGAGGTCGGCCTCGCACTGCTCGGGGGTCGTGAGCCACACTCCCGCGCGCTTTTTCTTCCCCGCCTCGGTGAGGACGAGCTCGGCGCCGCCCGAGAACCGAAGCCGAAACATCGGCGTCTTCGGTCCCTTCGCCCCCGGCTGCAGGAAGCGCAAGCGCCCGGCGGTCATGAGGTGCACTCGGAGCACGAGCTCGCCGTCCTCCGTCGGGAACAGGAGATGCTTGCCGCGGCGCCGTGCGCCCGCAAGCCGGCGTCCTTCGAGCGCGGAGAGCGGCGGATCGATCGTCTTCAAAGTCGCGACGTGAGCCGGGCCGGCCCGGTCGATCGGAGAGAAGCTCACGAGCGGGTCGAGCTCTCGGACCCAAGCCTCCACCTCGGGCAGCTCAGGCACCGGTCGGCTCCGGCAGCTCGTGCGGCGACTCGGGCATCTCCTGGATTGTGCGCAGCGGGGACAGGGCCAGGAAGACGAACGAAAAGGACGCGCCGATGGCGCCGACGAGGATCGTCTCTCGCAATCCGATCGTGCTCGCGAGCACACCGCTGACGAAGGAGCCGAGCGGGATGGTGCCCCAGACGACGAACCGTCGCGAGGCATTCATCCGTCCGAGCATGCGCTCGGGCGTCAGCGCTTGGATCAGCGAGATCGCGGTGACGTTGTAGAGAACGACGCCCAGCGACACGATGAGCCAGCCCGCCACGATGAACGGGATCGGGAAGTCGTGGGGTGCGAGCGGGATGAGCAGGAGCGGCGGGCCGCTGAGAAGACCCGATACGACGAGCGTCTTCCCGATGCCGAGCCTTCCCGAGGCGCGCCCCGCGAGGACCGCGCCCGCGATGCCTCCGAGGTTGGAGATCGTGAAGATCAGGCCGATGAGTGGAGCGGAGAGGTCGAGCTCGCGGACTGCGTAGACGATGAAGATCGACTCCGCGACGGCGAAGAAGAAGTTCACGCTGGAGACGTAGCCCATCATCGCGCGCCAGCGCGGATCGCCGAACACGTAGCGGAGCCCCTCGACGAGCTCGGCGCGGGCAGATCCGCCGGTTGAGCGCTCCGGCCGGATCTCTGCAGTACGAATCCGAATCAGGAGCGCCGCCGAGCCGAGGAAGCTCCCCGCGTCGAGCGCGACGGCATACGGGGCCGTGATCGCGCCCACGAGCGCACCGCCGACACCGGGGCCCGCCACGTCGGCGGCCGCTCGGCTGAACTCGAGCTTGGAGTTGCCCTCGACGAGCTGTCTGCGCTCGACGAGCGAGGGAAGGTACGACTGGTACGCCACGTCGAAGAAGACGGTGAGCGTTCCCGTGACGAAGGAGACCGCATAGAGCTGTGCCATGGTCAGCTCGCCGAAGGCGTACGCGACAGGGACCGACGCGAGAACGGTCGCTCGACCGAGGTCCGTCACGACCAGGATCGGCTGCCGCGGAAGACGATCGACCCAGACTCCGGCGGGGAGCGCGAAGACGAGCCAGGGGGTCATGATGGCCGCGCTGAGCAAGGCGACCTGGAATGCGCTCGCATCGACGACGAGGACGGCGGCGAGCGGGAGCGCGAGGAGAGAGATCTGCGAACCGAGCTGGCTGACGGTCTGTGCGCCCCAGAGCCGGAGGAAGTCCGGGTGCCGCCACAGGCCGCCGCGGGGCCACCCGGTCACGTTAGGAGCCGTCGGTCGGGAAAAGCGGATCGGCGACGGCGGGAAGCGCTGCACCGAGCTCCGGTGTGCGCGGTTCCTCCTCGAGCGGTTCAGGCATCTCGCGCAGGTGGCGCTGGGGCGAGAACACGATCCAGAGGACGGCGAGGCTGCCTCCCACTCCTCCGATCGCGATCGTCTCACGCAGTCCGACCCAGGAGCCGAGCGCCCCGCCGACGAGCGCGCCCACGGGGATCGTCCCCCACACGATGAAGCGCATCACCGAGTTCATACGGCCCTGGAGGTCCGGTGGGCAGATCGCCTGCCGGTAGCTCACCTGGACGATGTTGTAAACGGCGATGGAGAAGCCCATTGCGAGCAGCGCGACGACGAGGAATGGAATCGCCGAGTTGCCGGCTGGAGTAAAGGCGATGAGGAATGTCGCCGGTCCAAAGAGAACTGCCATCGCGATCGTGGTCGGTCCGATGCCGAAGCGCCGCGAGATGCGCATGGCGCTGAAGGCGGCCAGCAGCGATCCGACGCCGCCGATCGAGAACACGATCCCGATAACACCCGGCGAGAGCTCGAGCTCACGCACGAGGAAGACGATGATGATCGCAAAGGAGACGTTCGAGAAGAAGTTCGAGGTCCCGGTGCATCCCGCCTGCGCACGGAGGTTCGGGTTGCCGAGGACGAACCGCAGCCCTGCCTTCAGCTCGGTCCACAGATTCGACTTCGCGCCGCCCGCGGTCGTCGGCTGAGGACGCTCCTCGTGCTTGCCGATCCTGAGGACGAAGAAGCCGGAGCCGAGGAAGCTCGCGGCGTCGACGAGGATGGCGTACGGCGCCGTGAAGATCTCGACGAGGAGCCCGCCGAATCCGGGGCCTCCGATCTGCGCCGACGAGCGGCTGATCTCGAGCTTCGAGTTTCCCTC